>CALEMF010000061.1 GCA_937911505.1 uncultured Cytophagales bacterium | reverse complement strand
GGCATAGAAATGGAAGTACGCACGATGGTAAAGGAAGATGAAAGCCTTCCACCCGCTTTTAAGCAACGCATACTCGACGATCTGATTGGTGCAGAAGTCTTTGGCTACAATTTCGACTACGAGCCAGACTCTATCTACTATACCGCCAAGGCTACCGATCTCCGAAAGCTCAGAAGAGACAAGGAGGCTTATAATACGCTCCAATTGCTCGCTGATGTACTGAACGCCAACCGAAACACCGAAGATCCACAAGCGCAACTAGGTACCATCCATCTGTTGATGGGTATACTAGTGGGCAGTGGCTACAAAGCCTTTATCCCTAAGCTCTTTGATCAAATGCAGGTAAAAATGCACCCCGAACACCAAACGGTGGTAGACTACTACTTGCAGCAAGACGCTGCTCCCGAAAGCCAAAAGCCTGATGGCAGGGTGAAAATACTGGGTGTCATAGGCGACTTAATAAGAAGAAAAGGCAATACGCAACGTATCAGCACCGCCAAAGCACAGTATAAATTCGGAAGTGACGATTCTTTTTATGGCTTCGACATCGACTACGAAGACAGCCCCCTTACCGATAATGATGCTTACCAAGCTTGGTACCAAAAAAACGTAGAGGAGAACAGTGAGATAGATACGAACCTACTCAAAGAGAAAAACGGTAAAAGCAAAAAGATAAAACCACTCACCTCAGGGGATGTGACCCTCTACAGCGATTTTAAAAAAGCCAAAAGAGGTACGCCAGCAGGAGAAGACAAAAATGAGCTAGCCATACAAATGGCCGTACTTCCTATCCAAGGCATGAACTTCTTTATGGACAGCCTCGCCTTTCGCAGCGATCAAGGTCACTTGAAGCACGGCTTTGTACAACTCAAGTGGGATGCCCTAGAGCGTGGCAAGGCCTACCGCCAAGCCAAGCGAGAGGGTAAATACATCAAGGGCGATATGTGGATGCTCTTTGAGGAGCTAGAGTTTACCAACATGCACATCAAAATGTGGGACGAAACCTATGCCATTGGCAGGCTGCGCTTACAAGATGTAAAGCTCCATACCAAACAAAACCTAGGCACGGTAAAAGAACTGAGAGGGCTGGCAAAGTTTGGGATGGATCGGATGATGCCCCTCCTAATGAATCTCTACCCAGTAGTGATGAACGCCCTCTTTATGTTGATGGCACGCTTCACCTACGAAAAAGAAAAGCAAGAGGAATTCCAAAAGGTAGTAGAAGAATTCAACACTGCCTTTGCCAATGAGCCGCTACAGGAATTAGATTTAGAGCTGAATGTAGGCAACCTACTCGTAGAAAACTTCTTTGGTACTTCGCTGGGGCATATCGGGAAGATCGCCCTCAAAAAGCAAAAGCCAAAAAAGGTAGTGGAAGAAGAAAAAGAGAAAAAGAAAGAAGAAGAAAAAGGGAAAAAAGAAGCGCCAGCGCGTACCCAAGAGGCGCTTACCCTCAAGCTAAAGGTAGATAAGGCAGCGGTAGCCCAGAAAGAACGCCTTGCACTCGCTAAGGAGCTAAAAGAACTGGGTAAAGTGCGTGATAAGAGAGATAACCATGCCGACATTGCTGAGCATACTAAGAAAGTACGCGAAGCCCAAGACAATATTCAAGAAGTAGAGGGCACACGAAAGATTACCAATCTCTCCCTCGATACAGGTAGCATAGAACTGGCTGATGCCGCACTCCTCACTGAAATGGCCAGTAGTATGTTGCTCGATGGCTTTTTATCGGCAGGGCTCTCCCTCGAAAATCCCCAAGGACTCGACGACCTGCACTTTCCAGAAGGTTTACTGCTTACCAACGATCGCCTCTCGGGCAATGCTATCAGCGGCTTGTACCTTGACGTACCCAACATTACCGTACCGTACCTATCCGCCGATCGCCTCGTGTACGCCAGTAAAGAAGAGGTGGAGGGAGGTACCCTCAAAGATACGCTACTTACCGAAGCTGAAGGGGTTGTTTTTGAAAAGCTACAACTAGGTGTAGAAGTAGACTTCGCTGATTTTGAGCCACAAGCCACAGGGAGCGATAACACAAAAGAGGAAAAGAGCATGTTCAACCGCCTCAAGATTACTAATCTTACCGCTGATACTGCTAAATTTGATAGCTTCCTACTACAAATGCCTCGCCCCGACAACGGAGGCTTCTACCCGATGATGAGGATTACGCAGCCCATGCAAATCAATAGCTTTAAGCTGGATTTTGAGATGAAAGGAGATCAAATGAACGTTGGGCTCGAAATTGGAAAGCTTTTCCAGCAACAGCTTACGCCCGATAAAGCTAACTTACGCTTCGAGTACTACGGCAAAGATAAAGAAGGTGGACAACAAGATGTTACAGGGAAAGCGCAAGTAGACTACCTAGAAGGTATTAAGTATAGCATGAAGGGAAGCGATCAAGTAATTGAGCTAGCAGGATTGGGCATCAACACGCTCAAACTTGACCAGTTACACATATTAAGTGAAGGGTTAGAAATTAAAAGCGACTACCAGTGTGTAGCCAACCAAATCGACCTCAAAGACCTTACCTTATCGCTTAATTTAGAAAAAGAGATCATCAAGGTTGACTTTCTGAAGCGGTTTTTTGTCAACGACTTCCAGTTTAATGATGCCTCTACTGGAAAAATCGTTTACAACGGTACAGAAATTCCCCTCAAAAATGTAGTGCTGAAAGCCCTGCTCGCCGAAAATATGGTGCTCGATCTCTCTACCGAGCGAGACGTAAACGGTGATCCAGTATCAAAAAGTATTTTTGAGCAATTCAAGCAAGGGAAAGTCTCTGCCGAGCATTTCGACCTAAGCAGTATTGTTATCAAAAGCTTGCTCAACCTAGACCACTTCGAGGCAACCTCTTTTTATTTAGAGCGTTACGATGACGAAAAGGATGATACCAAGTACGAGATTCTTGAATTTGGGGCCGCACTAGACGGGCAAGTAAGCAAGCGTACAGCAACAAAAAAAGGTACTGAAGAAACCTCGCTAGCGCTTACTACTACGGCTACTGGCAAGTACTACCAAGAAAAAGATTCCGATAACCCCATTATAGAAAGCAAACTTACTAATACTACCTTCTCGGCGCTCTCAAAAAATACAGCCCGCAAGGATCCGATTGAGGCAAGTCTTTCTGCTGACCATTTAGGATTTGTATACAAACCAAAAGAAGGGTTGCTCACCCTCGATCTGGGCGAGGCCATTAGCCTAAACGAACTACACTACAAGCAGGATGACGACCACTACATTACCCGTCACGCTACTAAGAAAGGAAGTGGGAAGCCGATACAACTCATTCGACCTAAGGCTACGCTCAAACTTCTGTACAAAGAAACAGGTAAGGAAGGAGAGAGAAAAGTCATTGGGTACAACTTGGTGAATCTACACTTTGACAAAATTGCTGCCAGTAACCTTGAGGTGAAATATGGAGCAATACAGGTCACCTTACCGCACGATAAGGAAGCCTCGATCAGCGATGTGTAACTGAGTGGCTTGTACTTCTCTGATAGTAATCTTCTGATTATAACCCTAAATACTGGCAAGCTTTCTTTAGAAGAACTACGGGTCAATTTAAACGATACCGTCAAGCTCAATCCTTACCTAGATATAGCAGGGCTTAAGTTTGTGAAAACTTTCGATGGCGATACCCACACTACCCTAGAGGGGATCGAGCTGGGCTTGCTTACCAAACCAGCCGGTAAATACTACGACCCTGAGGGTGCCCTTATAGAAACGCCTAAGGAAGGTGAGAAGGCAACAGATCACATTTATTTAGAGCCTTACCATAAGGCCGCTAACGCCCCCATACTAAAGTCAGGTAAACTTGTTTTTAAAACCAAGGGCGAAGAGATGGAAGCGATCCTTTCTGATCCTGAATTAGGTGCCATTGTGGTGAGAGGTCACTACCAACGGATCGTTTCACAGGGCGATCAAGTAATGTCAGGTACTGTTGTACTCAATCACCTGATACTCAGTGGGCAGCTAGAAGGTGACTTGGTGTACAAAGATACACCTCAAAAAACCACGCTGTCTTCTGCCAATGATATGGAAATTCAAATTGAAGAAGCGAGCCTACAAGTAAGTGACCTTAGCAATTTCCTAAGTACTTTTAGCGGTGGTACCTCCACAGATAAGGAGAAAACGACTACAGAGGCTGCTCCCACTACTACAGACAATACTGCCGAAGAGGAGATGACTATTGACTCTTACTGGCGAGATATTTTGAAAGCGTATTTGAAGAAACAAAAAGAGAGAGAGGAAGAGATCGAAGAAACTATTGCTTCTTACCAATTCCTCAATATGTTTGGAGGGAGTAATGTATCAGTAAAACTATTTCAAAGAAGCATCTTTTTGAACGTTGAAGAAAGAGACCTTACCTTTACCAAAGCCACCTATATTAACCTGGAGAAATTCCTTCGCGACTTCTCTGGTGTGCTTATAGAGGTCTTGGCGGCGCTTTCTCCTCTTGACGACTGGAAAGAAAAACTAGGTGAGAAGGCGCTTGAAAGCCTTAGCGATGAACTGATCAGCTCTGGAGGAACGGTTATTCACGAGGTACTCGAAGAAATGTACGGAAAGAGTTTTGTAAGTCAAAACAGTGTGAGCCTCCCGCTGTTTGCTTTCTTGTTGCAAGACTTGGTACAAAATGCTGCGCCTGAGTTTGTACAGCGATTGCTTGACAAAGTGATTCATACACCTTTTGACTGGTGGGAAGACGATATCAAAAAATCTATCAAGGATGCCATCTTTAGCGAAGGAGAAGAAGATCCGAATGCAGACCCAGACCAGCTCATCCCTGAAATAGTAGAGGAGCTACTGGCTGCCGCCGATCCTGAGCTAGTTATCAAAGCCAAAGCGCAATCAGCCAATATGGGCTACACAAGCAGAGGTCTTCTCACGCCTTTTACCCAGAGCGACCTTACCAACGGAGAGTTTTCTCTTTCTTCTACCATTTCTCTCAAGTTTGATCGAGAAAAGGTACGTAAAAAAGTACCTGGTAGAGAGGCCAATACGCTAGACAGAATTCTCTTTGAAAGCAGAAGAAACCGAGAAAATCCTGAAAGGCTTTTCCAATTAGAAACCTTTAATCAAAAAGGGTCAGAGTGGAAGCGTTTCCAAGAGGAGATGAGGAAGTCCAAGTATGTAGAAGAAGTGCAGCTCAACCCACGCCTTACTATTCGTGACACCCATTTCGATGGTTTCAGTAAAGAGTTATCTTTTGCGGCGGGCGATGCGAAGCTCCATACGCGCTCTATGGGCGTAAAATTACTAGAGGTAAGGAAAGAAAGTCTTAGGAAGTCGGGCAAGGTAGATGTAAAGGCAAAAGATATCTTTATCAAAGGATTTAAGCTAGAAATTGATAAACCAAAGAAGAAAGAAAAAAAGTAATAGGGGGGCTTGAAAAGGCTCCTTTTATAAATTATCTAATTACCTAATGAACGTTGCCAGCATTATCCATGCGAGATAACCTATATGTTACGCCTAAATATTATATGCACTACTACCTATGAAAAAAGACCTGTCTTACGGCCAAGGACATACCCTACAAGAAGCATTAGGGCACTTGTATGATCGTATTCAAGCGCGTATTTTTACATCATTTCCACATCTCAGAACAGATCAAAACCTCGAAGCGCTTTTAAAGCGTTTTGAGTCAAAAAGCGATGAGCTAAAGGAGATTACCACCAACCCTTACTTGACAATTACCGAAACACTGAGTAGCGAAGAAAAGGTTCTATTAAACTTAGCATTGAGTACACACCTTGCTCCGCACATAGTAGGTATTTTCCCACTGGTTGAAAGCGTCATGAATCTCGCTATCTCTTCCTTTGGTGGTATACGCTCAAAACAAGAGGGTAAGTTTACCCCTACCTACCAAACCGCACTTTATATTTTGGCAGGTACCGATGTAGCCCAACGTTTAAGACTTAACTATCTTTTGGAGCCGCAACATCTTTTTTACAAACGTGGCATTTTGGCGTATCCTTCACAGGAGGTAGCCAGTGACAGCCCATTGATGCTCACGCCAGAATACCTACAGCTACTCAGCAATGGGAAAGCCTACCAGCCTCAGCATAGTACCAGCTTTCCTGCCCAGCAAATCACTACCGGCTTGGAATGGGACAATTTGGTACTCTCCGAAAAAGTATTGGCACAAATTAAAGAAATCGAATACTGGATACTCCATCAAAGCACCATTATGGAAGAATGGCAACTTGGCAAGCAACTCAAAAAAGGATACAAAGCCATCTTCTACGGCCCCTCAGGGACAGGTAAAACCCTTACCACTACACTGCTTGGTAAATCCACAGGACTGCCCGTCTACAGAACCGATATGTCAGCGGTGGTTTCTAAATACATTGGCGAAACCGAAAAAAACCTAGAGAATCTCTTCAAAGTGGCTGAAAACAAAAACTGGATTCTTTTCTTCGATGAGGCTGAGTCTCTTTTTGCCAAGCGGGGCGCAGTGAAAGATGCCTCCGATCAATATGCCAACCAAACCATTACCTATTTGCTACAACGCATAGAAGATTATAATGGGGTAGTGATTCTGGCCACCAACAAACCTACTTCCATTGATGATGCCTTTAAGCGTCGCTTTCAGAACATAGTAGAGTTTCCCAAACCCAACGAAGCACAACGCTTGAGGCTGTGGGAACAAGCCTTCAAGAATACCTTCACCTTGGATGAGGTGGTAGACCTGTCGTTTTTAGCCAAGCATTATGATCGGGTGACAGGCGGTATTCTGATCAACATCCTGCGTGATTGTGCCATTAAGGTTGCCCAGCGGGGTAATGAGAAGGTGGTCATCTGGGAAGACATCATCTATAGTTTACAGAAGCAATACCAGAAGCACGCCTACATGTGGACTGATCCTGTGAAAAAGGGTTGGCAGCCTCAATACAAAATAACACACTAAAACAGGAAATACGGGTGCCATAAGTTGGCTATTACGCAGGCTTTATGAGACAATTATGTAGATAGTTTCACTTACCATACGTAAAAAGCAGATTTTAACGCCTCATTTCGATGAGACCTTATATAAATAACTTTGAGAATTATTGCGCCCAAGCTGTTCTCACTATTATAGGAGCTATGATCCATCTTAAGTAGCATAGCATTAGAACTAACCTGTCAGGCTTCAAAAAAGCGTAAAATTAGCATTCTGTTTAACCCATTCAGGTTCTCCTTCAATCCCTCTCACAGGCCCCACCACGAAAACAAAAGGTGGCCTACGCCCATACTTACCAATACGATCAATATATAACCTATAATTTTCTGCCATTTCCTTCGTTTTCGAGTAGCCACAGGCGCTTCTACCAATACCTCTGTAATGGCGTTCAACTGATTGACCTTATCTGTAAAATCTCCCTTTATACGGTTCCGAATCGCTTGTAAGTAAGTAAGCGTATCGTCTATTTGCGCAGGAAAAACTTCATTAAAGGTCTCTTTCACCCGTTTAGCAATGGTAGGCGACTTACCGTTGGTAGAGATAGCAATTTTAAGATGCCCTTTTTGCACGACTGCACCTAAGTAAAAATCACACAGCGCTGGCTTATCGGCTACATTGATCAAAAGGCGTTGTGCGTGTGCTTCTTGTCGTATCTGTGCATTAAGGGTGTTGTCATTGGTCGCTAAAATAACCAGATCAGCAGCGGCTAAGTCTGCTGTTTCATAGCTCTTTTCTAGCAAATGTAGCGTGGGTGTCTTCTCGGCGATGGCGCGGATGTGTGGACTGATTTCTCGCGCTACCAAAGTAATAGCGGTTTGTGGACTGTTTTTCAAGACTGCTTCCAGCTTCTCTAAGCCAATATTACCGCCACCTACAATCAGTAGTCGCAATTGTTCTAGCTTAAAGAATACAGGAAAAAGGCGATTGCCTTCTTTGGGAGGAGTAGCTACAGTAGACATTACTTCAATGTTAAGTAAGCAGATAATTGAGCATAATTGGTGGAGAGCTTCACCACCTCACCCACAAGCAAAATGGCGGGCGCTTGTACTTGCGCCGATGCGGCTAAAGCTTCTATATCTAGCATGCTGCCAACTACCACCTGCTGCGTGGGTAGCGTACCTTCTTGTAGAATAGCAATAGGCGTATCTAGCTTGTTGAGCTGAGTATAGATGGCCACAATATCTTTTAGCTTATGCAGTCCCATAAGAATTACCAGAGTGGTATCCGTTTGAGCCGCCAACTGTATGTCTTCGAGTAACTTCCCAGAAGAAGCGGTAGCCGTCAATACCCAGAAGCCACGACTTACACCCCGATGAGTAAGTGGAAAACCCAGGGCACTCGGCACGCCTGTACTACTAGAAACACCCGGCACGACCGCCGTAGGAATACCAAATTGCTGTGCATGTTGTATTTCTTCGTAGCCTCGCCCCAGTACAAAAGGATCGCCTCCCTTTAGACGTACCACGTGACCCAACTCTTGCGCGTATTGTACAATAAGATCATTAATGGCTGCTTGCTGAAAGCTATGCTGACCTTTTCTTTTTCCTACATATACCTTTGGTGCATCGCTAGGCGCATAGTTCAAAAGCGATATGTCGACCAATGCATCGTATAAGACCACGTCGGCTTCTGCTAACGCGTGAATGCCTTTCAAGGTAATAAGGTCTGCATCACCAGGGCCAGCGCCTACTAAGGTAAGCTTGGGTTCAATATTCATGCGCTAGGTGTTTTTTGATAATAAACTTGAATACGATCTAGAAACTGCTTGGCTTCCCCAAGATAAGTCTCTGCAAACTGAGCAGAAGGCGCTTGCTTTTTGAGACGAAGCACGGCTTCTCGGAAAGAATTTTCAAACGAAAACTTACCTGTGCTTACGAAGTGTTCGTCTAAATCCTTGAGGATCCCGTGATGGGTATTACAGTGAATGCCCTCGTCGATCAGCAGCGCTTTAGCACCACTGATAAAAGCCGCGTAGGCATGGTAAAGACTATCTCCGTAAGCGTGGTTGGCGTAAGTTTCTATCGCCCAGTCTAGCTTCTCTCTGGCTTCTAGCAACAACGTAGCTACTAGGTCAATGACTACCCCAGCGCATTCTCCAACACCAATCGCTGTTTCAAACTTTTCATCTTGTCCCCAGTCGAGGTACTCTTGTGCAGTGAGCGATGATTGATCCGCTTGTGGTTTTAGGAGCTGATAAAAGTATTTCTTTCCTTGGCGTACATAATACTGATGAAACAGCTCATTTTCGGCATTTTTCTTATAATCATCGAGGAGCGTTCTGAGCGCATCAGGTGCCCGCTTACTAGCGATTTTGATAACTCGCTCGGCCATACGTCCTTCTCCATTACCGAGTGTACTTCCACCGAGCAGCACTTGTAAAGCAGGTACTACTACGCCAGCTACCTTAAAAGAACTTCCGTGAAAACCAATCGGCGCTAGGCTGTGCTGTCCACAGGCATTCATACAGCCACTAATTTTAATTTTGATGTCTTTATTGGCGAGAAAATCACTGTACTCCTCGTAAATCACTTGTTCAAGTGCCTGAGAAACTTTGGTGCTGTTAGAGATGGCCAAGTTACAGGTATCAGTGCCTGGGCAAGCGGTAATATCTGCCACAGAATCGAAGCCAGCAGCGGCCAAACCAAGCGTCTTTAATGCTTCATAAAGGGCAGGAAGGTGCTGAGGTTGCACAAAACGTAGCAGTAGTCCTTGGTTAATCGTAATACGGAAATCATCGGCCGCATATTGTCGAATTACCTCGACCAATGCTCTGGCTGTATCGGTAGAGAAATTTCCCAACTGTATCTTGATAAAAACCCCACAATATCCTGCCTGCTTTTGAGCAAAAGTATTAGTGGCTTTCCAACGAAGATAAGCAGGTGTGGCGGCTGAGGTAGTGGTCTCGTCTGTTACCTGAATGGCAGGGGAGAGGGGCGCCAAGGTTGCTTCTTGGGTAACAATAGGGTAAGTATCGTGTAAAACAGCCTTTTGCTCCTCTTCTACTAAGGTGAGGAAAGTAGCCAAGCCAAGTTTTTCTACCAAGTATTTGAGGCGTGCCTTATGACGTTTATTACGTTCACCGTGGCGATCAAACACTCTTAATACACCTTCTATGAAGGGGATAAGCTGCTCAGTGGGCAGAAATTCGTGGGCTACCTTAGCCAAGATAGGTTGAGCGCCAAGCCCTCCACCAATCATCACTTTAAAACCTCTTATCATGTGGCCATTTTCTTCCTGTAGTTTAGGAATCAACCCAATGTCGTGCATAAAGGTATAGGCATTGTCGGTATCGTTGGAAGAGAAAGCAATTTTCACTTTTCTGCCCATTTCTTGGCAGAAAGGTTTTCTCAAAAAGTACTCAAAAACAGCCTGAGCATAGGGGGATACATCGAAGGGTTCTAGCGGATCAATGCCTGCGATGGGGGCAGCCGTTACGTTACGTACTGTATTGCCACAGGCCTCACGAAGTGTAATATCGTCTTGCTCCAACTTCGCCCAGAGGGCAGGTGCATCGTCTAAACTGACATAATGAATTTGAATGTCTTGTCGGGTAGTGAGGTGTAAGTTGCCGTTAGAATACTCGTCGCAGATGTCGGCGATGCGTAAAAGCTGTTGGGTAGAGATTTTACCAAAGGGAATCTTAATTCGGATCATCTGTACACCTGTTTGGCGCTGACCGTATACGCCTCTGGCTAAACGCAGACTTCTAAATTTTTCTTCGTCTACTTTTCCCTCTCGAAAAAGACGAATTTTTTTCTCTAGTTCTAAGATATCTCGTTCTACAAGTGGATTTTCCAGCTCAGTTCTGAAGCTTTTCATGGTTGAAAAGGATTTATGAAGGTAAAGTATATATAGTCTATAAATTAAGTATAGTACTAAATATCTGGAATTCCTGTTGTGATTCAAAATAATTTTCACGAAAAAGTAAAAAAATCATCTATTAACGTTAAGACACAGAAAAAAGCGATCAATTTTTCTCTCCAAACAGCGCGCTTTACGCTTTGGCAAGAGGAGATAAATTTGTATTATTAGCCATCTTTCAATTTTTTTAAACTTCTAAGATTTACTAAAACTATGGCGAAAGCGGCAATCATTACAGGAAGTACCAGCGGTATTGGTTTGGGTATGGCAGAATCCTTAGCAGGAGCAGGGTATAATATTATGTTCAACGGATTGGCAAGAGACGAAAAGGAAAAAAATGCAGCAGAAGAAGTAGCAAAAAAAACAGCAGAACGCTATGAAGTAAAAACCTTGTTTTCTCCAGCCAACATGATGAAACCTGAGGAAATCAGAGAGATGTGTGCTTGGGCAGAAAAAGATTTTGGCCAAGTAGATGTACTGGTCAATAATGCGGGTATTCAGCACGTATCTCCCATTGATGAGTTTCCAGAAGAAAAGTGGGACGCGATTATTGCAATTAATCTAACGGCTGCTTTTCATACAAGTAAAGCAGTGTGGAAGGGAATGAAATCGCGTGGTTTCGGACGTATCATCAACCTCACTTCTGCTCACGCACTAAGGGCTTCTGAGTTCAAATCAGCTTACGTTTCTTCTAAGCACGGCGTGACGGGCCTTACGAAGACTTTAGCACTTGAAGGAGCGCCTCATGGCATTACATGTAATGCTATTTGCCCCGGCTATGTAATGACCCCGCTTGTACAGAACCAGATTGAAGACCAAATGAAGGCACACAATATGGAAAGAGACGAAGTAGTAGAGAAAGTGATGCTTTATAAACATGCGATCAAAGACTTTGCACAAGTACACGAATTGGGCGCCTTGGCTGTTTTCTTGGCATCAGACGAGGCGAAGATGATTACAGGCGTATCTATTCCTGTCGATGGCGGCTGGACAGCACGCTAGAATTATTTGTGCTAGCATTCATCCTACAATATTGTATAAAAGCAGTATTGTAGGATTTTATCTTTTAATTTATTCGTGATGATTGACTACCTGCTGCGCCAGTTGTTCTAAGTCAAGGTTGTTAAAGCTACCTGCGCTCATCATCAATAAATTTTTCTTTTCCCAGTGTTGCTTTAATAAGAAAGAAGAAAGTTGCTCGGTATCATCAAAAACCACTAAATTAGGTTGATTAAAGGCTGTTTTGATGTCTTGTTCACTCAAAGAAGATAATCGTTTATGTGCAACCGTCTTTGGATTGAAATATACAATAGGGAGATCGGCTGCTGAGAAGGTACCCTTGTATTGTTCAATAAAGTCTTTATTGAGGCTACTAAAAGTATGAAGCTCTATACAAGCCACTAAGTCGCGGTCAGGATACTGCTTTTTCATAGCCTTAGAGGTAGCCTTTAACTTAGAAGGCGCATGAGCAAAATCCTTGTACACTACGGTATGCTCGTTCTCTGCTACCAACTCCAGTCGGTTGGCAGCGCCTTTAAAGTGCTGAATAGCTGCGTAAAAGTCCTCATCAGTAATGCCCAAGCGATGGCAGATCATTCTAGCTCCGTTGATATTTTTCATGTTATGCTCTCCAAATATCGCTACAGGGTACGCTTGTTCTTTAGTAGTAAGTGAGGTTTTCCCCTCTATTACCTTGTAAGGGTGCGCTTTGTAAGAATAGCGAGTGACATCTGGGCGTTCTTTCCCACAAACTATCGTAACAATAGGGTCTTCATCGTTGTAGATCAGTGCACCCCCTTTCGGTAAGGCATCGACGAGCTTATCAAACTGGCGTACATAGTCATTTTCTGAAGCATACACATTGACGTGATCCCAAGCAATACCACTTATTAAAGCAATATGAGGCTTGTAGTAAAGGAACTTAGGTTTTGGTGCTAATGGCGAAGCAGGGTATTCATCTCCTTCAGCAATAAGAATAGGAGCTTCTTCCGTCAGTTTTACCATTACGTCAAAACCCTCTATAGAGGCGCCTACAATATAATCGAAATCACGCCCAAGGTGCTTTAAAACGTGCATCACCATCGCGGTGATGGTTGTCTTTCCGTGGCTTCCTGCAATGACAATACGGTGTTTATCTTGGGAGGCCATATACATATATTCAGGAAAAGAGTAGAGCGGAATTTCTAGTTCTCTTGCCTTGATGACCTCTGGATTATCCTTACGGGCGTGCATTCCCACAATGATAGCATCTAAGTCTCGGGTAATTTTTTCTGGAAACCACCCTTTGGCTTCAGGGAGTAGCCCATGCGCTTTGAGGCGACTCAAGGAGGGATCAAAAAAATCATCATCAGAGCCACTTACTTTAGCGCCCTTTTGATGTAATGCAATGGCTAAGTTATGCATAGCACTTCCGCCAATTGCTATAAAGTGAATGCGTTGAATTTTGTTTGTCATTGTTATCTTTCAAAATAAAATATTTGTGCTGCTTTCAACTGAACGCACCAATACAAAGTACAGCGACTTTTTTACGACACAAGCACAACTAATAGATCGTATTTTCGTAAAGTAAAGATAAAGCTAATTTAACAATAGCAGTCTTATTTTTTCTTTGTACTCACCAAAGTTAAGTAATAAATTCCAAATTTAGCACAAAATAGCTAGGGGACAAATTTGATAATAATTTTGGAAAAAAAGCTATAGATTGTGTACGTTTTTTTAACTTTGTCTTAATGGAAATGGCATTTGATGATAATAATACAAATCGAACAAAAAAGCTGAACAGTAAGCTCAACAAACCCACCTCAGGTGCTATTAACAAAATGTTACCACAAGCCATAGAGCTTGAAGAGGCAGTACTAGGAGCGCTCATGTTAGAGAAAGATGCCATCACGGATGTAGTAGATGTGCTACGTCCTGAGTCTTTCTATCGGCCCGCTCATCAGGAGATTTATAAAGCTATTACGGAGCTTTTCAAAAATGCAGAAGGGATTGATATCCTTACTGTAAAGCAAAAGCTGCAAAGCATGGGTAAGCTGGAGTTTGTAGGAGGCGCTTATATTATTGCAGAGCTTACCTCTAAGGTGAATTCTGCTGCGAATATTGAGTACCATGCCCACCTGCTTGTGCAGTATGCCATGAAGCGCGATTTGATTAGTGTAGCAGATAAGATGTCTACCGCTGCTTTTGAAGATACCACCGATGTATTTCAACTATTGGATGAAATGGAGCAAGCGCTTTTCGAAATTGCGGCGGGTAATATTCGTAAAAATGTAGTAAGCATGCGCGATATCATGCATCAGGCGATCAGCGAGCTAGAACAAAAGAAAAACAAAGAAGATGGGCTTACGGGTATTCCTTCTGGTTTTACAGACCTAGATCGGGTAACGTCTGGATGGCAAAAGTCAGACCTGATTATTTTAGCAGCGCGTCCAGCGATGGGTAAAACCGCTTTCGTGGTGACGGTAGCACGCAACGCAGCAGTAGAGTTTGAAGTACCTGTGGCGATTTTTTCTTTGGAGATGTCCTCTGTGCAGTTGGTCAATCGTTTGATTTCTGCTGAGGCAGAACTGGAAAGTGAGAAGATTAAAAAAGGGACGTTGCTAGATTATGAGTGGCAACAATTGCACACCAAGATTACCCCTTTGGCACAAGCACCTATCTTTATCGATGATACGCCTGCACTCTCTGTATTAGAACTTAGAGCAAAAGCAAGACGCTTGAAAGCCCAACACGACATTCAATTACTCATTGTCGATTACCTGCAACTAATGACGGCAGGTGATATCGGTAAGGGAAATCGGGAGCAAGAGATTGCTTATATTTCTCGATCACTCAAAGGAATTGCGAAAGAGCTGGAGATATGCGTAATCGCTTTGTCTCAGTTGAGTCGTGCTGTAGAAACAAGGGGAGGAGATAAGAAACCACAACTCTCTGACCTTAGGGAGTCTGGCTCTATTGAGCAAGATGCTGACATGGTTTGTTTCTTGTATCGTCCTGAGTACTATGGGATTACCCAAGACGAAATGGGCAATGCCACAACTGGGCTAGGGGAGATTATTATCGCGAAGCACAGAAATGGCTCATTGGATAACGTAACCTTACGGTTCTTAGGGAAATACACAAAATTCGTAAACCTCAACGATGCTTACAACTTCGGAGGAGTCGAAAGTGTAGCAGAACCTTCAAGTTTCCCTACTACGCAGATTCCTAGTGAATTCAGTGGTGATAACGTGAACACAATCACCATAGAAAGTAAACTCAATAAAAATAATAAAAACGACGATTTGGAAGAGAATGCTCCTTTTTAGGCGTAAGAAACAAGACGCAAGACAGGGAGAAAAAGATAATGTGTGAAGGAGTAATTAAGCGAATACGTGAATAGATGAAAAATAGGCTTCTTCTAACATTCGTTTGTGACATCGTTCATTTTTAAATCTTTTATCTCATTGTATCCCTAATGTACTGTCTTCTTATATCTTTCTTCTTGTGTCTAACGTCCTGTTTCCGCTCTCCACTCAAACCACCTTTTGCCTGTAAATCTCAGTTAAAACTACCTCCGTTACATCACTTTTGAAGTCAAATTCATAAGCAATGTCTAGTACGTAAGCTTTGATGGTAAGCTTCAAGTAGGGTGTATCTTTTTTCAGCTCATTGGAAAGCCAAATCGTAATGGGCTTGTTGATGTAGACGTACTGGGAGGTTTGAGCGGCTTCCAAGGCAATTTGTTTTACACGATGAATATTGGTAGAAGGCGATAGGTAGATTTCAGCGGCCATTTGTCGATGAGTAGTACCCATGTTGGTGTTGGTAAGCAAATGTGTGATGATCATCCTGTTAGGAATATTGATATGGGTATCACTGCTAGTGACAAGCCGTGTAGAAAGTAAGCCTATCTTCACTACTTTACCGTAGTGCTCACTTATCTGAATACTATCACCGAGTTGAAATGGCGTATCAATCAATATTTGGATGCCGCCAAATAAGTTTCTAAAGGTATCTTGTGCGCTGAAAATGACAATAATACCTATAATTGCCAGTAGAATAAGAATCGCTTCGAGGGGCAAATGAAAAATTCCTGCAATAAGAATAGAGCTTGTGAGTAACCAAATACTTGTTTTGGTGATGGGAATCAAGTTTTTGTAAAGCGTACGATTCTGTGGTTTCCGTTGCGCCAATATGCTAAAAACCGTACGTACCAAGCGCGTTAAAACATAGGCGACTGCAATAAGAAAGAGCGCTAAGAGTACCCGATTCCCTGAAAGATAGGTACTGATTTCTTCTGTAGTGGGCACTTCCTCCTGAGTACGAAAAAGTGTATCTAACCGTGTGATTTGCTCCTGCAACACACTCATACGGGTCTTAGCTACTTGCTCAAGACTATCAATTTGCTGTTGCTTTTGTGAGAGCGTCTTTTGGGTACTCATCAATTGGTTGGTGATAGTATCTTGTTGCGATTGTTGTTGGGTAAGGCGCTCTTCCAGTTGCTTTACCTGTTCTTGCTCTGTAGGTACAATGGTAGGCGTATCTGCCACTAGGGAGTCTACTACTAAAGGAACGGTGGTAGAATCGGCGGTTATCTCTTGCGCCCACCCTTGGCCTATGCCGGTAAGCAACAATATGAGTATTAAAAGCGGTCTCATCTCAGAAAAAGTTTTTAACATATGGATTTGAAAGAACTCTTATGTACTAATGTATGATATTTTTCTCAGTAAGTAAGTGAACTACCTGTCTGTAAAACAAAGGGTTAATGGTATAAATACCTTCTGATAATAATACAAGCCCTTCCTCTACTAGTAGCATAAGTAGTAGACGGCTTTCAGCTACATCTTTCCTACTTACCTGTGCCATATGCTCTTCCGACAGACCATCGTGTAATAGCAGCATATGGAGCGCAAAAATTTTCTCGTTACTGATTTGCTTAGGCAGCGATAGGTAAGTATCTGCTAAAAAAGATACGCTGATGGTATTGTTCACTACTTTTTTGGTAGAGCGTAACCAAAAAGAAAAAGCAAGACTTATATTACCCTCCACAAATTTACCCAACTGTTTAAAATAAACTTTCTTTAGTGACGCCTGCTTTTCCTCTCCAGACATCTTTTTAAATTTCTTGTTTTCTAAGTCCTTTTCCGAAAGCTCAAAGCGAACATCAAAACCGCTCATTTCGTGCCTGTACAAGATAATCTCCTCGAGTTCTGTATGGTTGAGCTTGCGTAATGGAATTAAGTAACCAAAATAATTGGCAAAGTGGTGGCTTTTATTGAGGTAATCCCAAGCGTAAGTAGAGCAAGTCGTTATCCAAAATACATTCTTATTCGTTTTAGCGAGTAGCTCTACGTACATTTTCATACAGTTGAAGCCATCGATGCTGCGTAAATAAAAGTTTTCTAGGTTTTCTAAGATCACAATGTGTTTACGCGGAAGCTTGACAAAATATTGAATCAAATCGTCGAAGGTTTCGATAGAGGCTTTCGTAGGAAGGTGTTGTACAAAGAAATTGATAAAATCTTGTGGATGCTGTATTTTGGGTACCTCATCCATTCGAATAAGCCGATACTGAGGCTTTACGCGTTGAATGAAAAAATTAATAAGGCTTGTAAGACCACTCCCTTTCTCGGCAAATAAAATGGTAGGGGCAAAGCGCCCGTTCAACCAGTACTCATACGCCTTGCTCAGTTGACTGATCTCTTTTTCTCTTCCTTTAAAAAGAGCTTTGGTCTCTAAAGTATTAATTCTAAATAGACGCTGGTATACATAGGGCAGTTTATCAAGCGCTGCTTGGGTTTGGGTAACTAACTCTACCGTCTTGTACTTATCTTGTGGGGGTGTCACGTCCATAGGGCCATAGCGTTCTCGAAGCTGCTGGTAGCCCGCCTGAAATTGCTGAAAAATACTTATGAGTGTTTTGGCGGCATTAGGAATAAAGTAGATAAAGAAATTACCTATTTTATTTTGGAAACGTTGAGAAGCCTCTCGCGCCTTCATTTGCTGGATACGCTTACGTACCTCTAAGACTTCTATATGTTCAGTAAGTGCAATAATCCCTTGGCTAAAAGTTCTGACAGAAGTTTGGAGCTTTTCGGTAAAGAGCGGTACGGTTTCTTGTAACTGGTCTCTTAACTCGTTGATTTTATGTACATCTCTTTCAATACCTTTCTGGATAATCTCCTTGAGTTCGGTAGCCTGTTCAAGGTCATTTTGTGCAATTTCGATAATAGAGTCAATGTTGAAATAGGCAATTTGAGATACATCTACCAAAGTCTGGTCGGTCTTTAATAGCTTCCTACCTACCTCTTCTTTCATGGCTTCATTGGCTTGAAGAAAATGCGGTAAGAGCTCAAATGCTACGAGCTCATGAGGGATAATACTTATCACATCCTCTTTAGTAAGGGCTTGGTCGTAGTCACCGTGCTCCACTAAAGTTTTCCGTTCAGTGAGTTTACCCAGTAAGGTTTTGAATTTTGTTTCAACTTGGTCAACGAGTGTTGGAAGCTGCTGTTGATGAATGTGCGTCCGGATTTCTTCTATAATGTGTTCGTTAAACTCTTCTTTAATCCGTTTTTTTTCTGTGGTAAGATTATCTAGGTAATCAGCATCTTTGGGCGTGTAACGCTTAAGGCGCTGTTGATGTGCGGATAGGAAAGCACATAGTTCGCCGATCAAAGGGAGAATCTTTTGTGTGATTTTTTCTTCAAAAAGCGTGGTAGTATTGATACGAATTTGCGCCACCCGATAGCGAAAGGTAAACAACTCGTGATCGAAGCGCCAATCTTCAAAGAGAACAAAAAGTCTGTTGTACCAACCTCGGTTGATTTCTGTGTAGAGCTCGTTGGTTTTTTGTCGCTTAAAAGTAAGGCTTGTAGGGGTAAAGTATCCTCTTTGTAGCTCCAGGGTATCTACTTTTTCTACCGCCTCACTAAAAGTATCAAAAACCTGTTGAAAAGCTTGCTGCATTTCTCTTTCGAGAAAGTCGATAAGGGTCTGTAAGCTGTTCGCTACCGCTTCAAACTCCTGCAAGTAAGCTTCCCAGTCGACTTGCTCGTCCCACTCTTGGAAACACTGCTTATGGAGACAGAAATCAACTACTTTCGCCAATTGATGAAGCTGCTCAGTGGTAGCATAAACTTTTTCGTGGGCACGCTCTGTGTATTGAGAAGTCTTTTTAGCCAACTCATCAAAAAAGTAGTAACGAATCATACGCCTGATAGGAATGCGATGACGCCAAAAAGGGTATTGAGGAGGATGTTTGCTAAATAAGTGTTTGAGTCGAAACAAGCCCTTTGAGATGTAATAGGCAGGAATCTTAAATAACTTCACGAAGCGACTTCCCCAACCGTCTTTTTTCAGAATACGAAAGCGCTCTGCCAACTGTGTGGCTACTATTACCTTAGGAAGCTGGCTGTATACTTCCTGTGTTTTTTGTATATAAATGGCAAAAGTATGATCAAAATCAGGGGTTTGCAACCCTAGGCTATTGTATAGCGTATGTAAAGAAGAAGCGACTTGGTCTTTGTAATGTAAAATATTTTCGACATCCTCCAATTGGTTATTACCTTGGGTTGATTTTTGTAGGTATTCGCTAATACTTTCGCTTAGCTTTTGCGTGAATTGATGTTGCTGATACAAGGGCTGTGTAACCCTTGCTACAAAATGATTTTGCCAGGTTTCTTGGAGGGCAGGTTTAAGGTCTTTAAGGGATACTTCCATATTTTCAATAAAACGTCTTAGATTCATGGAAGTTTGAATCTACAATTTTTTTATGGATAATGGAGGTATAAAATTACGCTAAATGGCGTGGGGAAGTGTAGGGAATCGTCAACTGTATTATTATATTGATCACTTTAATGATATGAAAGGTATTTATCTCTCTTTTCTTGTACTGATTGGGTTGGCACATCCACTTTGGGCCTATCAGATACTGACGAGCTCAGCACAAGGCCAACAAGTATTCAGTAATATGGAGCAAGCCCTCGCAGCACCACAACAAGTACAAGCATTGGATCTGAGCGAGCAACAACTTACAGAAATTCCATCAGAGATCACTTCTTTTAAGAATTTACAACGATTGGATTTATATGGTAATCAGATTACCTACTTGCCTGACGATATTGCTGAATTGACTGATTTACAGGAGATTAACTTAAGTGAGAACCGCTATTTACATCTAGAAGACACCTTTCAGAAACTAGGGAAGTTGCCACAACTAAAAAAACTTTACCTAGGAGGAAATGATTTTGATTCCTTGCCTCCAGCCATACAGCTTTTAGAATCTCTTGAGGTACTCGACCTCTACTGGAACAACCTCTCCGACATTCCCAAAGAAATAAAGCAGCTCAAACACCTAAAGGAGCTTTATTTACAAGATAATCAATTCTATTTCTTTCCAGTAAGTTTGCTGGAAGTAGATAGCTTGCAGGTACTCGACTTCTTCCATAATCGCTTGCGTTCCCTTCCTCCACAAATTACCGCACTGGAGGAGCTACAAGTACTAAATCTTAACCAGAATGACTTAGACAGCCTACCTTGCCAAATAGGCGATTTAGTGCAGCTTCGAGAGATTTACCTGAATGCAAACCCTAAGCTACACTTCGATCGTGTATGTAAAAAGCTTGCTTCGATTGATGGTTTAAAAGTGCTGAATTTTTCAGACAATCGTCTCGAAAATATTCCGCTCACGATTAACTTGTTGCAGAATCTTGAAGAACTTTACCTGCAGCAAAACGCGCTGATCGAGCTGCCCCATCAGTTAGGAGGCTTAGGCTATTTGAGAGTACTCTATATCTCTGATAATCAGTTACGTCACCTACCGGTGAGTATCAATCATTTACACGGGCTAAACGACTTAGACTTAAGTAACAACCCACAGCTTAACTGGGCCAAGGTGTTTCAACGATTGCAAAATAATAAGTCACTTCTACGCTTATCTGTGAATACTTGTAAAATTCAGGAGTTTCCCGACGAACTACAACTCCTTACCCAGCTAAAAGAGCTCAATGCCAGCGAAAATGAGATGAAACGATGCAATCAAGCCATTACACAGCTTACGCAAATTCAACGGATTGATCTACAGAGCAATTACCTAAGCCAAATGCCCCGTAAAATAAGTCAATTAAAAGAGTTGAGAGAGTTATACTTGGTCAATAATCGCTTTACGCTTGAACAAAAAGAGATGATACGGGCACAGCTACCACAGGCGGTTATTCATTTTGAATAAAGAATAGTTGAAAAAGTCTGGAATATGGAAAATCTGTTAAGCATTACTCCACTTGTGGAACAGAAATAATGGCAAAACTAAGTTGGCTGATACGCTTAAAGTCTTCACCTAGTAAACGCATGTCATCATCTTCGTCTTCATAGTACCATTTCACATTGACATTTCCGCCGTCTTTATTAATTTTACGAAGTTTACGTAGCATTTCAGAGATATACATAGAAGAGCTCGTGTTGCAATACATAATATTAAAGGAGGCCGTAGTCATGGTACTTGGGCTTTCTGTATAGTGCTCTAACCATTTTAGGATAGGCGAGAAAAATAGGTGAGAATCCTCAGGAATAGATACACCTGAAAGATCAATTTTCCCGGCTTTAGGATCTAAAATTACTTCTGGGGTTTGTTCTGTAGATTTAATGATCATCTTTTCCATTAATAGGATTTTTTAAGAATGCTCACAAATATAGCAGATTGTAGCTAATTAAAGTATAAATAAATACAACCAAATCTTACACATGAACGCTTATTTATGAATTTAATATGCGCGTACCTAACCTTATTAAGGTTGTTGAATGTAAGCATTATTCGCTAAAAAATAAAAGACATGCCAATAAAAATTAACCAAATAATCCAATTTTTAGAAACTTTTGCGCCTTCTGCCTACCAAGAAAGCTACGACAATGCGGGGCTCCTAGTTGGCCAAGCAGATACCACCCTTACAGGGGCCTTGATTACGCTAGATTGTACAGAAGCAGTCGTAGAAGAGGCGATCGCACGGCAGTGCAATCTTATTATCGCCCATCACCCTATCGTCTTTAAAGGGCTCAAGCGATTTACAGGGAGCCACTATGTTGAAAGAACGGTCATCAAAGCTATTCAAAACCAAGTAGCAATCTACGCAACGCATACCAATCTCGACAATGTAATATATGGAGTGAGTCATCATATTGCGGACCGTCTCTCACTCAAAAATATTAAAATACTTGCCCCCAAGAAGCACCTCCTCATGAAGCTTACTACCTTTTGCCAGCCAGCCGATACTGCGGCTGTACTTGAAGCGCTCTATGCTGCAGGTGCTGGGCACATTGGTAATTATGCAAATTGTAGTTTCCGACTTACTGGTACGGGTACTTTTCTGCCCAACGAAGCGGCTGAACCTCAGGTAGGTGAAAAAGGGCAACTCACTGAAACCAAAGAAGAAAGGGTAGAGGTGATCTTTCCTGCCAGACTAGAAGGAAAGGTGATGCAGGCTTTACATGAAGCACATCCCTATGACGAAGTAGCTTACTATCTACATCGGCTCGAAAATACCTACCAACAAGTAGGAAGTGGTGTAATAGGTACATTGGCACAAGCCATGGATGCCAACGATTTTTTAGTCTACCTTAAAGACCGCATGGAACTTCCTTGTATTCGGCATACCGCCCTTGTAAAACCTACGGTACAGAAAGTAGCCCTTTGTGGCGGGGCTGGTTTCTTTTTATTACCAAAAGCCATACAACAGCAAGCCGATGTTTACATTACGGCTGATGTGAAATACCACGATTTTTTTGAGGCACAAGATAAAATTATCTTGGCTGATATTGGTCATTATGAGAGTGAAGTGTTTACAAAAGACCTAATTGCTAGTATTTTGTCTCAAAAATTTACTAATATTGCAATTCGTTTATCAAATATCAATACCAATCCCGTTAATTACCTAATGTAATGGAAAAAACAGTAGCACAGAAGTTAGAAGCCCTACTCAAATTACAACATATAGATTCTACCATTGATGAGATAAAGAAAGTACGCGGAGACTTACCCGATGAGGTACAAGATTTAGAAGATGAAATTGCTGGATACGAAACCAGAATAGAGAAGTTTGAAGAAACCATAAAAGAACTAGAGCGAGAAATATCTGACGCTAAGAATGCGAAAAAAGAATCAGAGAAGCTGATTCAGAAGTATAAAGAGCAGCAGATGAACGTGAAAAATAACCGAGAGTACGACGCCCTCTCAAAAGAAATAGAATCTGAGGAACTGGAAATTATCCTTTGTGACAAACGGATCAAAGAGTACAAAGAACGTATAGAGCACAAAAAGCAGGATATTGAAGAGGTAAAAGAGATTCTGGAAGACCGAAGAAAAGATTTGGCAGGCAAGCAAGCGGAGCTAGACCAAATTATGTCGGAAAGCAACGACGAGGAAGATAAGTTGCTCAAAGAACGCGAAAAGCAAAGCAAAAATATAGAAGATCGCCTGTTCACTTCTTATGAAAAAATCAGAAAAAATTCTTCTAATGGTTTAGCCGTTGTCATCGTGAAGCGCGATGCTTGCGGCGGCTGCTTCAACATCGTTCCGCCTCAGCGCCAAGTAGACATCAAAGAGCGTAAGAAAATCATCGTGTGCGAGCATTGCGGTCGTATTTTAGCAGATGTAGAAGAAGTAGTGGTAGTAGAGGAAGAGAAGCCCAAGAAGCGTACCCGCTCTACGAAGTCTAAGGCCAAATCAAAGTCTAAATCAAAGAGCTAACAAGCAAATACTAGAAAGATTTAGTAAGCAAGTGCCCTAGGTACTTGCTTTTTTATTGAACCTCCACTGATTTTGTGGGAAATAGAGAAAGTCAAGACGAGTTCATTGGCAAGGAAAGGAAAAATTAGTATGTTTGTTCAGCAAGTTATTACAATCATACCGTCAAATTTTAAACACATAAAATACATAGTCATTTATGAAACTCTTTACAACCTGGTTTTATATCGGCTCGCTTTGGTTCTTTGTCTTTGGATTAGTAGGATGCGGTGACAAAAGCACCTCCGAAGAAACGGATGAAACGACAGCCATTAGCGATAGCGCGGCACAAGTAGCCAAAGAAAATGTGGCAGCCGCTATTAAGCAAATTCCACCTCCCTCAGAAATACCCGCTCTATTACAAGCCTCTGGGGCTGAGTTTGAAGCTTCTTTGGTAAATGATCTACAGAAAGCAGAGGGGTATATCACCAATAATACAGAAGCAGCACTTAACTTAGGGATATACGCTACAGACTTAGGCTACGTGGTTATTCACGATAAGACACAGCAAGCCATCGACTACATTCAGGCAAGCCGCCTGCTTACTGATAAGTTAGGCATTACTGCCACCTTTGATGATCAGTTAGTTGCTGAATTTCAAGAAAACCTAGACCAGAAAGATACCTTGGTTAGTATTGTAGACAAGGCCTTACAAAACGTAGACCTCTACTTAAGAGATAACCAACGTGCGCCTGCAGCAGCCCTTATCTTAGCAGGTACTTTTGTAGAAGGGATGTATATCTCTGCTGGCTCCATTAGAAAATACCCCGCGGAAATCCCAGAAGATGTAAAAAATGCCACTGTTTTGAAGCTGATTGATATTATTATTCGGCAAAAGACTACTTTACGGGATGTCATCAACTCACTGGAAGCCATACAAAGAGATGAAAAAGCAGAGGCGGTACTAACAGGCCTCAAAGAAATGGAGACGATTTACGAACAGCTCAACTTAGAGGAGAAAATCGCTGAAAATCAAGGCGATTTGATGGTAACAGAAACGGATTTAGCAGCATTATTCGATAAAGTAGAAGAAGTGAGAAAGACCATCGTGGGATAGGACACACATAGACTTTCGTAAAATATGACACAAAGCTACTCTTTAGGGTAGCTTTCTTTTTTAGGGCTGGGAAAAATATCGTAAATTCCTTCATTAAAACGCAGTTAGCCATTCTTACCTTACCTCTATGAGCGAAAAAGTACTAGAAGCGATCATCCAGTTACTCGCTATATCTGCCAATCTGGATGGTGTAAATGAATACGAAAAAAAAGTAATTCGAAAGTTTTTAACTGAGCAAATCAACGACGAGCTAGTACCGCATTACATGCATACTTTTGATGATTTTGCGGCACAGGTAGACACCATACAAGCTTTTAAGATTTTCAAACAGATCAATCAAGAGCTTACCCAACAGCAAAAAGTAGTAGTGATTACCAACCTGATTGAGTTGACTGTTTCAGATGGGAAAATGTCGAAAGCAGAGGCAGAACTATTAGATACCGTGTCGAGGGCTTTTAATTTTGATGAAGAAGAGTACCAAGCCATTCAACAGTTTATCATCACCGACGACCTACGCTCTTTGCAACTGCTACCATTGGTGATTATTGACCACTGCGATGATCGAGAATATACCCAACTCTCTTCTATTCAGCACATCCAGCGCGAGCATATGGATACCAGCAGCCGTGTGGGTATATTACGTATTCCTAGCTTAGAGATGTACATCCTCAAATACGAGGCAGGTAAAAGCAACGTGTATCTTAACGGCCTACCAATGAGAGACCAACAGACGCACGTTTTTTCGGCAGGAAGTAGTATTCGTGCTGATAAAATGCGGCCAGTATACTACAGTGATGTAGTAGGGCTATTTTTGAATGAACGCCAAGGTCCTCAAATTACTTTTGAAGCCCATCAGATAGACTATAAATTCTCAAGTGGTCAGTATGGTTTACGACACATCAATATAGCCGAAGAATCAGGGCGGCTTATTGGGTTGATGGGAGCCAGTGGTTCTGGTAAGTCTACCTTGCTCAACGTGCTCAATGGTAACCTAAAACCCTACAGTGGAAGTGTAAAAATAAACGGGCTGGATGTACACCAAGAGGAGGCACAGTTGAGGGGAATCATTGGCTATGTACCTCAGGATGATCTATTAGTAGACGAACTAACCGTATACCAGAACCTTTACTATGCAGCAAAGCTTTGCTGCAGCGACTATACCGATCAGCAACTAGACGAGCTCGTAAGCAATATGCTCAACAGCTTGGGTCTTTTTGAAATCAAGCATTTAAGAGTAGGCAGCCCGCTACAAAAAACCATCTCCGGTGGGCAGCGAAAACGCCTCAATATCGGTTTAGAGCTACTTAGAGAGCCTGCTGTCCTATTTGTAGATGAGCCTACCTCAGGGCTTTCCTCACAAGACTCTGAAAATATCATGGATCTTCTAAAAGAACTCTCCTTAAAAGGGAAGCTCATTTTCGTGGTGATTCACCAACCTTCTTCAGATATCTTCAAAATGTTTGATCGGCTGCTTATTCTTGATATTGGGGGATATCCTATCTACTATGGCAATCCTATCGAAGGGCTGATTTATTTTAAAACCATCGCTAATATGGTCGATAAAGAAGAAGGGGCCTGTGTAGAGTGTGGCAATGTGAACCCAGAGCAAATTTTTAGTATTGTCGAGGCCAAGGTGGTCAATGAATATGGTCGCTTCACCAACAAACGAAAAGTATCGCCTAAGCAGTGGTATACCTACTACAAAGCGCGCCTAGAACTCCCCACCGTAGTAGCCAACGAGGCACAGCCCACTAAAAGCCTTAACGTACCTTCTCGCTTACAGCAATGGTATATTTACCTTACAAGAGATCTACTAGCCAAGCTAAGCAATACCCAATATTTAGTAATCAATTTGCTCGAAGCACCTCTGCTAGCCTTGATCCTAGCCTACATCGTACGCTTTTACCACATCGACGAGACGTTGGGTGAAGTAGGATATGATTTTTCACAGAATATGAACCTCACCGCTTATATCTTTATGAGCATAATTGTAGCGCTTTTTATCGGGTTGACCGTCAGTGCAGAAGAGATTATCAGAGATGCCAAGATGCTCAAAAGAGAAGCCTTTTTGCACCTTAGCAGAAATAGCTATCTCTTAGCAAAAGTAACGATTCTATTCGCTTTTTCTGCTGTGCAAACCTTCTGCTTTGTTTTTTTAGGTAACTGGATGCTGGGTATAGAGCAAATGACGCCTCGCTACTGGGGCGTGCTTTTTTCTTGTGCTTGTTTTGCCAACCTATTAGGCCTTAATATTTCGGCTACCTTCAATTCGGTGGTGACTATTTATATTCTCATCCCTTTGTTACTTATTCCACAGCTTGTTTTGGGAGGGGTAGTAGTAGCGTTCGACGAAATTAACCCGCACTTATCCTCCCAAGAGAAAGTACCTGTAGTTGCCGAGACTATGGCTTCGCGCTGGGCTTTTGAAGCCTTGGCCGTAAGTCAATTTAAAGACAATCCTTTCGAAGCAGTATTTTATCCTTACGATAAAGAGATGGCACAAGCAAGCTACCTGAAAGATTACTACCTACCTACTTTACTGACTAAATTAACATTTTGCTTCACGAACCTGAAAAATCCAGCGTTACAAGCGCAAGTAAAGGATGATTTAGCACTCTTGAGATACGAATTTCAACATACATTAGCTTCTTCTTCAACCAAAGAAGTTGTACTCTCAGTATCGCCTAACGTATTTACAGTAAATGCTTTTAACTATGATCACTACGTGAAAGCAAAGCAATACCTAGAGACCTGTAAAAAACAGTATGTAAAGCAGTATAATACAACTGCTGCACAAAAAGATGCTTTGATGGTACAAATGACCCGTACCGCTGAGGAGAAAGCTAATTTCTTAGCACGTAAAAGGCAGTTTTATAACCTCCGATTAGCTGACTTGGTACAAAATACAGATCAAGCCAAGCGTGTGATTGAGTACCAACACCAATTAATAAGAAAAATATATCCTGTATTCCACGAAGAACATGAAGAAGGATTTTTTAGCTGGAGAACCCATTTTTTTGCTCCTCGTAAATGGGTATTAGGTACACCTGTTGACACGCTATACTTCAATATAATCGCACTATGGGTAATGTCAGGGCTACTCTACTTAACCTTGTATTTTAACTTGTTCAGAAGGCTATTAGAAGGGCTCATTGCTATTTGGGAAAAGATTTCAAGACGCGAATCTAAAGTAATTAAAAAATTATAAGTGCAGAAAAAAATGAAGATTTTACACACGGCTGACTGGCATTTAGGTAAGCACCTGGGTAAGCAGGCGCGACTGGCAGAGCAGCAAAAGGTACTTGAAGAGATAACCGCTATTGCCGCTGCTGAAGAAGTAGATGCCGTACTCATTGCTGGTGATATCTTTGATACCTTCAATCCTTCTATAGAAGCGACTGCCTTACTTTTTAAAACCTTGAAAGCCTTGAGTAGAGAGGGCGCTTGTGCAGTAGTAGCCATCGCTGGTAATCACGATTCTCCCGATAGAATTCAAGCGCCAGAAGTCTTGGCGCGAGAGTGTGGGATTATTTTATTCGGCTACCCGTATACACAAGTACAACCCTTCTCGCTAGAAAACGGGCTGGCTGTAAGGCGTACAGACAAAGGCTTTGTGGAACTAACTTTACCCAATAGCGACGCGCCACTACGTTTGATCGTAACACCTTATGCAAACGAACAACGCCTTAAAACTTACCTAGAAGTAACCAATAAAGAAGCACCGCTCAAAGAGGTTTTACAAAGTCACTGGCAGCGGCTGGCCGATCAATATTGCGATGGAGCAGGGGTAAATATGCTTATGGCGCACCTATTCATGCTGAAAAAAGGCGAAACCCTCGAAGAGGACTTAGAAGAAGAAAAGTCTATTCTTTACGTAGGTGGCTCGCAGGCTTTGTTCTCAGAGATGGTTCCCGCGCAGTTACATTATGTAGCACTAGGACATCTACATCGTCATTTTTTTGTTGATCAAAGCCCTTGCCCGATCGCTTACAGTAGTAGCCCTTTAGCGTATAGTTTTGCTGAGGCTAACCAACAAAAGTACGTGTTATTGATAGAAGCCACTCCCCAACAACCTGTGACTTGTAAACGTCTCCCATTGAAGAGTGGAAAGTCATTGCAGCGAGTTACCTTTGAGGAGGTAGAGAAGGCCATCGCTTGGCTAGAGGCACACCCCGATACTTGGGTAGAGCTTACGATGGTCTCAGATACGTACCTAAGCGCCAAAGATCGTAAACGCCTTTATAAAGCACACAAGGGAATTGTTTCGCTGGTTCCGTCTTTTAAAGAGGGCGTACTGCCTACACAAAACGCTTGGAGAAAAATAGATTTAACCAAAGATATAGAAACCTTGTTCGTAGATTTCTTTAAGTATAAAAACGAACAGCAGACTCCCAATAAACCCTTGCTAGAGGTTTTTAAAGAGGTCATTAATCAATAAACTGCTCATAAATAAAGAAGAAAGCGAACGCTTATACTATCAATAATAAGCGCTCACTAGTAACTGAATAGAGACTTATTCGTCTCCTTTGTACTTTTTTACCTTACCTGTTCCTGTCACCTTAGATCGAACACTACTCGGTTCTCCAGTATAGTAAATATTTCCTAAGCCAGTTATTTTGGCATTGAGGTCTTCATTTACCTTTACCTTAATATCTGCTGAGCCGATAGCATTCACCTCTGCCACATCACTACTAAGTGCCAGTGCATCGACGTTACTCGATCCCGTGGCCTTAATCATCAAGGTACTTACTTCACCAGAAAGTTTCCATTCAGTACCACCAGAACTATCTAGCTTGAGGCGTTTACTTTGTATGGTAGCGCGAAAACTTCCTGAGCCGCTCATTTCAAGGTAGGCTTCGTTGACATTGATCGTATCTTTGACAATCACCTCAGATGATCCATCAATGACAAGATTGGCCAACTCATTGTTGTGAATAATGTGTAGCTTCACTCCTGAATCTTCAAAAGCTTCTCCCAGAGAAAGCTTCCGCTTAATCTTGAGGGTAGCGCCCTTCTGGCTGGTACTCACTTGGTCGAGCGGGATATTGGTAGACGTAAGCTTGATCTGGTTTTTATCTCCTTTCTCAAAAATAATTTCGAAGTCACCACGGATGTCTACAACTGTAAAATTAGAAAAGGAGCGCTCCTCTTGCTTTTGGGCTTGTAAGGGAATGCTCAACATCCACAAAAAAATAACTAAGCTGATTTGCTTCATAGCTGTGTAGGGTTGAATGAATAATCTATAGTACAAAAGTAATACAAATTTAGTGCTGTAGCGATAAGAAACTAAGCCAAAAGAGACTATTTAGAAGAAAAATGGTATAAAACTTACAGTATGACTACGGCCTAAAATAAGATTACCAATCGAAATTATAATACCTAATGTTAAGGAATATTCTATCTGACATCTACCCCGCATTACTTGATTTGTTGCTCCTGAAAGGCTTAGGAGCAATATTTAGTCGATTAAGAATATTATTTGGCTATTTTAATATTATTATACTGTAAATTTTGCTTTAATAATTAATCAAGAAAAAAATTACTATCTGTTTGATAAAACGAAAAATATTACATAAGATTGCACCGCTTAAAAATTAATACATTCAACCTAATCATTTTTTCTCATGAGGAAATTATTTACATTTCTATTCGTGGTATGTACTTTCACTACTACCACCTTTGCACAGCGTGTTTGTGCTACCATGGAACATCTTGCCATGCAGCAACAACAAGATCCCACCCTACAGCAACGTATGCAAGCCATTGAGCAGCATACCCACCATACTACCAATCAAATGCGCCAAGGTAGTAATACAAGGGTTGCAGGTGTTATTACGATTCCTGTGGTGGTACACATACTGTATAATACCAGTAATCCACAAGAAAACATTAGCGATGCGCAAATACAATCACAAATCGATGTGCTGAACGAGGACTTTAGAAAGCTAAATGCAGATGTAAGCGGTGTGCCTGATTTTTTTGCGCCGTTAGCAGCCGATATAGAGATTGAGTTTGTAATGGCTACCGTTGATCCTGATGGTAATCCTACTAATGGCATTACCCGTAAAGGTTCTAGCCGATCTTCTTGGGGTACGAGTGATGCTATGAAGCGTTCCTCACAAGGCGGCGTAGATCCTTGGGATGCGTCAAGGTATTTGAATATGTGGGTTTGTAACATAGGAGGAGGTATCTTAGGCTACGCACAGTTTCCAGGAGGCTCTCTGGCCACAGATGGAGTGGTGATGTCTCCCCAATTTTTTGGTAGTTCAGACAAAGGGACAGGCTTTTATCTTTCAGCCCCTTTTGATAAGGGTCGTACTACCACCCACGAAGTAGGACACTGGCTGAATTTACGCCATATTTGGGGAGATGCTAATTGTGGAAACGATTTCGTGGCCGATACACCCACGCAGCAAACTTCTAATGGCGGTTGTCCTTCTTTCCCAAACGCTACCTGTGGAAATACTTCTGATATGTTTATGAATTACATGGACTACGTAGATGATGCCTGTATGTTTATGTTTTCTGAAGGGCAGAAAGTAAGAATGAGGGCCACTTTTGAAGCCGGAGGCGGTCGCGAAGGTTTTGCTGAAGGCGGTGGAAGCGATCCTGATCCTGACCCTGATCCTCAGCCTGGTCCCAATTATTGTGCCTCTCAAGGAAACAATGCTTCTTATGAATGGATCGAAACAGTAAGTGTAGGCGATTTTAGTAATACGACAGGAGGAAACGAAGGTATGCTGACTTAACTGCCACTGAAGTTGAACTAAGGAAAGGAGCTTCTACAACTGTAAGCCTTACACCAGGTTTCAGAGACCAATCATACAATGAATACTGGAAAATATGGATCGACTACAACAAAGATGGTGACTTTGAGGATGCAGGCGAACTTGTATACGATGCAGGAAGTCTTAGTAGTACAACGGTTACAGGTACTTTTACAGTAGCAACGGCTGCTGAAACAGGAACCACCCGTATGCGTATTACAATGAAATATAATGGGGAACCCACCGCCTGCGAAACGTTTGAATATGGTGAAGTGGAAGATTACACCGTTAATATTCTTGAGGGAGCAAACACGCCTACGCCTACTCCCACACCTACGTACTGTGACTCAAAGGGTAATAGCGTAAGAGATGAGTGGATACAACGCGTACAAATAGGAAGCATTGATAATAACTCAGGAGCGAATGGCGGGTATGGAGATTTCACAAGCAGTGCTACCACCGTTTCAAGAGGAAGTAATTATACCATTACCATTACGCCCGCTTGGTCGGGCACAGTATATAGCGAAGGCTATACGGTCTGGGTAGATTGGAATCAAGATGGAGACTTTACCGATGCTGGGGAAGAAGTGTACAGCCGTGCTAGTACCAATAGTAGCATAATAAGTGGTTCTTTCTCAGTTCCTACGGCTGCTTTAGAAGGAGCTACTCGTATGCGTGTATCTATGAAGTACAATGGTAACCCTACGGCTTGTGAAACGTTTTCATTCGGAGAGGTGGAAGACTATACCCTCAACGTATCCGCAAGTAGAATACAACAAGTAGCTAGCGAAGCAAGGCTAGAAGTATTTCCGAATCCTGCTGTACACTTTACCAAAGTAAGACTTACCGAACAAACAGGAGCCGTTACCTTACGTATCGTAAATATAAGTGGTGCCTTGGTTTATGAGAATACCTTACAAAGTAACGAAGAAGCTTATGTTGATACAAAAGCTCTTGATAATGGCTTATACATTATTTCTTTGCAAGGAGAGGATGGGCTAAGCTTGCAGAAGAAATTGATCATTAATCGCTAATCTGACGAAAAAACAATATAACTGACTGTACTTACGATTCAAGGAGCACTTATTAAAGTGCTCCTTTTTTGTATAAATAATTTAGAGGCTGTATAATATTCCTCTGGCAATACTCCAAAAAGCTACAACTGACTTAAGTAATCAATGCCACTCATCAAGAAAATAAGAGACCAGAGGAAAGTTCTCAGCCAATTAAGACGGATAAGCTTTTTTACTGAAAGTTGCGCCTCAGGCTGCTGATCAATTTTTTTGTGCAAGGGAATCGCCTGAAAAAAGGTATTGGCCCAAATAATACCAATCATTAGTAAGGTACTAATCGAGTAGTAAGAAGGTGTGTAAAAGACTTGTAGCGTTGCGATAATCAGTTCCCCTAACATCAAAGGCATCACAATAAAAGTAATCTGTCCTGTATATTTCTGATGCCAGATCAGTAAGTTTTCTTTAGTGTAATACTGAAAACTTGGGTAAACAACTAGCTGTACCATCCAAATGAGTACGAAAAGCCCTGCATCGAATAGTAAACGAACAAGCGCAAGTATCATTTTAAGTAAGTTTCCAATTGTATTCGGTGTGTACTTTTTTCAGGATGAGGAAAAACGGGATCCACCAAATGAAATCATTAGTAATGAGCGTGTAAAAAAACTCAAAAGGGACAAGTCCTTGTAGATAGTTAAAAACAAACCCAACGGGACCGAAAATTTTCCCCAAAAAACCTACTGCTACAATAGGCCAGTGTTTCAAAGGGTTATAAGAAGCCCACCAATAGCCTAAGCCATAGACACCAATCACCATACCCATGCCTTGCCAAATCATAATCTGCGTTGGGATATCCATACCTACTAATTGGAAAAAGTGTTCGGGGAAAAGTACTACCCAAGCGCCCCATAAAATATTGTAAACAGCCGCTAATTTGAGTGTTGTTTGCATTTTTGTCATTTTTTAAGAACCGAAACGAAGTGTAGCTCAGCGTAGCTAACATAGAAAAAGGTAAAAAACTTCATTACTTCAAACACTTGAGTAGGCGTTAGGTTTTATTTTTGGGGTAATTCTCCCACTCTTTTACTTAGGATAATGAGATAGAACCTTTTTTTTCTGTAAAAGAAAACAACAAGCTAAAAGCACTTTTGTACCTTATATAGACTTCAGAATAATCTCACAAGCCTTTTCAATTTCCTCTTCCGTAATCGTAAGTGGTGGAGCAATACGCATAGCATTGTCACAGAATAGAAACCAGTCCGTGACCACTCCCGCTGCAATGGCCCGATCAATGATAGGCTTCAGTGTAGTAAAGTTATCGAAAGCAACCGCCATTATTAATCCTTTGTTTCTGATTCCCAATATTTTAGGATGGTGTAGTAATTTTTTGAACAGTTGTGCTTTTACCGCTACTTTTTCTATCAAGTCTGCTTCTAAAAGCACTTCCAGCGTAGCCAAGGCTGCCGCACAACTTACGGGATGCCCTCCAAAAGTAGTAATATGCCCTAAGATAGGATCTTCCATTAAACCACGCATAATGGCCGAAGAACTTACAAAAGCCCCAATCGGCATGCCACCGCCCATACCTTTGGCAAGCACCAGTATGTCAGGGATAATGTCAAAATGTTCAAAAGCCCACAACTTACCTGTTCTACCAAAGCCTGCCTGAATTTCATCTAAAATAAGTAGTGTACCTGTTTCGTCGCAGCGCGCGCGTAGTTGCTTGAAATAATTGGTACAAGCAACCTGTACACCCGCTTCTCCTTGTATAGTCTCTACCACTACAGCCGCAGTATTGGATGTGATTTTACTGAGGTCACGGTAGCTACCGTAATGAATGTGGCAAATATCAGGTAACAGTGGTCGAAAAGGACGCTTAAAAACCTCTTCGCTTCCCAATGATAAAGCACCGTGAGAGGAGCCGTGATATGCTTTATAGCAAGCCAGTATTTCTGTTCTTTTTGTATGTCGTTTAGCCAGTTTAAGCGCCCCTTCAATCGCTTCAGAACCCGAATTTACAAAATACACATTATCAAGCGGTGTAGGAAGCACCTCCGTGAGCTTTTGAGCCAGTAAATTCTGCGGACTTTGGACGTATTCACCATACACCATTAGATGCAAATAACGATCAAGCTGCTGCTGAACAGCCGCAAGTACACGTGGATGGCGATGCCCAATATTGCTTACCCCTATCCCTGAAATAAGGTCTATGTAGGCTTTTCCTTGCCGATCGTACATATAAATGCCTTCGGCTCGTTCAATTTCGAGGAGTAAGGGAGAAGGGCTAGTTTGGGCAACATACCGTAAGAAAAGCTCTCTTTGCGTCATAAATGATAGAAGAAATAGCGTATTTGAATGGATTACACTACAAATATAAAATATAAATAGTACTTTTACGTTCTGTCTACGTCGCTATTATAACCGATCAGACCCATCAATTCTTTAAAAGAAAGTAAAATTCATGAGAGTTATCCTATTTATTGTTGGAAGTTTGTTGTTGAGCTTGTCGCTATCAGCACAGAAATCAGCTAAATATTATCAATACAGCCTCGACCTTACCGCTGTCAAAGACGACAAGGTACAAGTCACTTTACTCGTACCCAATGCAAAGCGTACAGAAGCTGAATTTCAGATGCCTAAAATCGTACCTGGTACTTACGCCATTTATGATTTTGGTCGCTTTATTAGCGACTTCAAAGCCTACGATGCAAAAGGAAAGGAGCTTTCTGTAAAACGACTCGATGAAAACCGCTGGCAAATTGAGTCACCCAAGCAGTTACACAAAATCACCTACTGGGTGGAAGATACCTTCGATACAGATAAAGCTAACATTGTGTTTGAACCAGGAGGTACCAACATCGAAGAAGGGAAAAACTTCACCATCAATACTTACGGCTTTTTCGGCTATTTGAAAGGCGAAAAAGAAGTGCCTTTTGAGGTACAAATTAAACGCCCTGCAAACTTTTATGGTGCTACCTCTTTAGAACGTATCAAAACAGCACAAAATACCGATACCTACCGGATTGACAACTACTTCAATCTGGCAGATATGCCTATTATGTATTGTGAGCCAGATACTACCAGCTTAGCAGTAGGAGGTGCAGAGGTGATGGTAGCTGTGTATTCTCCCAACAAAATGCTTACTGCTCAGGAGGTAATGAGCAATGTAAAAGAGCTTCTTTTAGCACAAAAAGCGTATTTAGGCGGTACGTTACCAGTCGATAAATACACTTTTCTCATTTATTTGAATGAAGGCGTTGGCAAATCAGGTTCTTTTGGGGCGTTAGAGCATTCTTATTCCACCTTATTCTTTTTAATAGAAAATAAAGCGCAAGCTCTTACACAAACCATCAGAGATGTAGCGGCTCACGAATTTTTTCATATTGTTACTCCGCTCAACATCCATTCAGAACAAATTGGAAATTATGATTTTATCAATCCGCAAATGTCGAAACACCTTTGGTTGTACGAAGGAGGTACAGAGTATGCTGCACAACACGTACAAGTAAAGCACGGGCTGTATGATACAGAAGCCTTTTTGAACGACGTAACTACCAAGATGCGTACAGCAGATCGTATTGGAACCCCCGTTTCCTTTACAGAAATGAGCAAAGGCTGCCTAGATAAATACGAAGAATATTATGGAGATGTATACGCCAAAGGCGCGTTGCTCAATATGCTGTTGGATATTCAATTGCGCAAGCTCTCAGAAGGTAAATACGGCGTACAGGAAATGATGCGTGATCTAGCAGAGAAATATGGCAAAGACCGCTCATTTAAAGACGATGCCCTCTTCGATGAAATTACAGCCATGACTTACCCAGAGATTCGTGCCTTTTTCAGTAAATATGTAGAAGGAAATGAACCACTTCCTTATAAAGAATACCTTGATTGGGTTGGTATTACCTACGAGCTAGAAGGCGTTAGTAAAGAGGTAGATTTTGGGATTACGCAGCGTAGTGTAGGAATACAACAGGAGGAGGGTCGGTTGTATATTGCCAATGCAGCAGGGCTTAGAGATGTGGGGAAAGCCATGGGTTTTCAACAAGGAGATGTTATTTTAACCTACAATGGCAAAGACCTCACCCTTACTACCATCAACAATGTACTTGGAGAGTTTTTACAAGGAGCGGAAGCAGGTGATGACTTCACAGTAACCGTACGTAGAGAGGATAAAGAAGTGACCCTCAACGGACAAATTGGTTTCTTTGAGAAAATCGCTAAACACGCCCTTAAAGTAAACGAAGGAGCTAGCCCTGAACAAGTAAAACTACGTAAAGCTTGGATTAACCAGTAAAAGAGGCATTACACTTCGCAGGTAGCATAGGCGCTTATATACTTAAGGCCTTATGCCTTGCACCAACCTAAAAATAGAAAACAGCGGTTCATCTACTTGTTTCTCCAGCGGAACTTGTGCAAGCAATATATCAACATCACGGTTAATATCAGTAAAAAGTACACGGGTTACGAGATTGAGCGACCGCCTATATAAAGAAGGCTTTTGCCCAGCAGTAATGAATTTATCCATCATCGTAAATCTACCTTCTGGCTTTAGTACCCTGGCTACCTCTTGCAGGCATTGTACAGGATCAGGGACTACTGCCACAATCAAATGGAGAATGACAGCATCAAAACTTTCATCTTTAAAATCAAGTTGCTGGGCGTTCATTACCTGTGCTTCAACTGCCAAGTTGAGCTTTTTTGCTTTCCTCTTAAGCTTATTTACCATCGCTGGAGTAAGGTCGATGGCCGCTATGGCCGCTTGCTCAGTAGATAAGTGGGGTAAGTCTAGCCCTGTGCCTGCTCCTACAATGAGCACTCGCTCGTGAGGTTTGAGTTGTAAAGCAGCGATAGAGCGTGCCCGGTAAGAACTAAAAATACGCTCAATAATATCATAAATTGGCATATATAGGGTGTATCTTACCTTATTCCATTGATCTGCCAAAGTAGAACGACGAGCAACCATACAAAGTAAAAATTGATGAGGTAATAATAATACAAAAATTAACTAATAAAATTAAATAATTGATGACTGTAAAACGGATAAGTGGCTGTCTATCAGCTCCTACATAAGAGGAAAAACGAAAGTAGGATTTTACAGAAAATAACCCTAACTTAGGGGAAAGATCAATTATTTTTTAAACTATGGCTAATTTTATGGTCAATATCAGCCTTCCTACTTATTACCACGAAGATCTAGCAGAGTTGATACCCGATCAAAGAGTACACATTGACAAACTTATGTCTGACAACATCGTAAAAGGATATGCACTTTCCTTAGATCGAACCAAACTTTGGACAACCATTGCGGCTGAATCTGAGGACGAAGTAGTGAGAATCCTACATACCTTCCCTTTGATTGATTGGATTAAGTATGAAATCATTCCGTTGATGATTCATCTACAACCCGTACAGGTACCTGCTATTTCGCTTAACTAGGTAATGAGTATTTGTAAGTAATTTTAGGGCTATCTTTTGTTGATTTGACAAAAGAGAGATTTATATTCCTTTATAGTTTCGTAACACAAACATATTATGAAGCTAATTGAAATCCTTGTAATTGCGCGTATATTGCACGCATAAACAAGACAACACTTTTTTACTGTCTACTTTTACAAAACTACTTACTAAACAGGTGTGTGAAACGAGAGGGCTTTGGCTCTCTCGTTTATTTTTTAACTAAATTCATTTTGGTAGTAGTTTTACTTTTCTTAACAAATCCGTAACTTAAATTCTCCTTTACTTTTATCAAGGAATATTTACAAATTGGATGAACTAAAACGTATGAACTCGTGAAAGCAGTTAGCTTAAAAATAGGGGGCGTACCAGAGCACTTCAATCTCCCTTGGCGTTTGGCCATAGAGCAAGGGCTCTTCGCTTCACAAGAGATTGCCCTTACTTGGCAAGACTTCCCCGGCGGAACAGGCGCGATGACAAAGGCACTTCGTGCACAAGAAATAGACCTTGCTGTCGTATTGACAGAGGGAATCGTAGCAGATATTATTCGCGGTAATGCTGCCAAGATTCTAAAAGTATATGTTAAATCTCCGCTTACCTGGGGTATTTACGCACACCACACAAGCAGTATTCAGCAGCTTTCGCAAATATCACATAGCCGCTATGCCATAAGTCGCTTTGGGTCTGGTTCTCACCTAATGGCCTACGTACACGCACTACAACAAGGTTGGCCACCTGAGCAACTCACTTTTGTACCCTTAAAAGATTTGCAGCAAATGCGCGAAGGACTAGCCGCAGGAGAAGCAGATGTTTTTCTGTGGGAGAAAGTAACCACCCAACCCTACGTCGCCAACGGCGAATTACGCCTTATTGGTGAATGCATCACCCCGTGGCCTTGCTTCTTACTGGTGGTGCGTACCGAAGTTTGGGAGCAATACCCCGCTACTATTCAGCAAATAGCCACTTTGATTAATCATTTCTGCCAGAACTTCCAACAACAACCTTCCATCAGTCATCGTATAGCAGAGCGCTATAAGCTCGACATTGAAGAAGTTAATCCTTGGTTACAGCAAACCGTCTGGGCAACAGACAATCAGCTATCCATCAGCATGCTAGAAAACGTAGTTTCTACCTTAGCGTCCTTACAAATTGTACAAGCACCTGTCGATATCCAAGATTTAATAGTACATTTTCCAGAAAACAATCTTATCTTCGAGGCATAAATACTTTCTTACCATCAATTTTTACATCACATGTCTACGCTATTTAGTTTGAAAGGAAAAGTAGCCCTTATCACTGGAGCCAGTAAGGGAATTGGAGAAGCCATTGCCCACCTCTATGCCCATCAGGGCGCAAAAGTAGTTGTCAACAGTAGAAAACAAGAAGCGGTAGACGCAGTCGCGCAGGCCATCAATGAGGCGGGAGGAGAAGCGATTGGAGTCGCTGGACAGATAGGAAGTGAAGAAGATTTACAACACGTATTTGATCAGACGATAGCGCAATATGGTAAACTAGATATTTTAGTTAACAATGCTGCTACTAATCCTGTATTTGGCCCTGTAGAGGAAACAGACGAAAGAGCTTTTGACAAAATTATGGCTGTAAACGTGAAAGCTCCCTTTACGTTGGCGAAGCAGGCACTACCCATCATGGAAAAAAATGGAGGCGGGAGTATTATTAACATGAGTAGTATAGGCGGGGTAAGTCCAGAGCCTATGCTGGGTATTTACAGTGTGAGTAAAGCAGCACTTATTTCGCTTACGAAAGTCTTGGCCAAGGAGTGGGGGCAAAGAGGCATTCGTGTCAACGTGATTTGTCCAGGGCTTATCAAAACTAAATTTAGTGAAGCGTTGTGGAGAAATGAAAAGCTTACCCAGCAGTTACTACAACAACTACCCATCAACCGTATTGGTGTCCCTGAAGACATCGCTGGTCTCTCCCTTTTTCTTGCTTCTGATGCTTCCGCCTATTGTACAGGTAGCGTTTATAATGCCGATGGCGGATTTTTGATTTAATACAAAGTAATAGACCGACTAAACGAGCATCGCTCATGACTGACCTTTTTAAAACCGACCGCTTAGAAACTTTACTCCCTCAACTAGAGGCATTTTTCTGGGAGGAGATTGCACCTCTTGAAAAAGACTTTTTGAGCCAACCTTTCAATCAAGTAGCACAAAAATGTGAGGCACTTCGTGAAAAAGCCAAAGAAAAAGGCTTGTGGGGGCTACATCTCTCCGAGAAGCAAGGAGGGCTAGGGTTGAGCTTGGTAGAATTTGGGCAGTTAAGTGAACTTTTAGGGCAATCTCCGCTTGGTCATTACGTGTTTAATTGTCAAGCGCCTGACATCGGTAATATGGAATTACTTGCCCATGCAGGTACAGAAGTACAAAAAGAACAATTTCTTCAACCCCTTTTAGAAGGTAAGATAAGAAGCTGCTTTGCGATGACAGAGCCACAGTTTGCAGGTTCCAACCCTGTACATATGGCTACGAAGGCTGAAAAAAAAGGAGAACACTACATAATCAACGGACATAAATGGTTTACTACGGCAGCAGATGGCGCTACCTTTTCCATCGTGATGGCCATTACCCATCCAGAAGCCCCAAAGCACCAACGAGCCAGTATGATTATCGTGCCTACTGATACTGCAGGTTTTGTATTGGTACGCAACATCCCCATTATGGGCGAAGAAGGGGAAGGCTACATGAGTCACGCAGAGATTAAATACGAAAACTGCCAAGTACCCCAAAGCTATCTCATTGGTGAAGAAGGGCAGGGCTTTGCCTTGGCGCAACAACGCCTTGGGCCAGGAAGAATCCATCATTGTATGCGTTGGATCGGCATTTGTGAGCGTGCCTTTGCGATGATGTGTCAGCGGGCAGTAAGTAGAGAACTCTCTCCTGAAACCTCCCTAGCCGATAAGCAGGTAATTCAACACTGGATCGCTGAGGCACGTGCTAACATCAATGCTGCTCGCTTGATGGTACTAGACACCGCTAGGCAAATCGACCTCTACGGCGCCAGAGCAGCTAAAGACGCCATTTCGAGCATCAAGTTCTTCGTCTCTGACATTCTCATGAAAACCCTCGATCGTGCCATACAAGTCCACGGTGCCTTGGGCATCACCGACGATACGATTCTTTCTTTTTGGTACCGACATGAGCGAGGCGCCCGCATTTACGATGGCGCCGATGAAGTGCATAAGTCTGCGCTGGCGAGAAGTGTACTAAAGCAGTACAGGTAGGAGAGAAGACGAAAGTCCTGAGAAAAAAGACACTTTTTTAATGACTGATTAAGCAAATGAGTGAAGGAAAGATAATACGCCCTTCAATCCCTCTTTATCACTTACTCACTACTAAATACTTATTACTATCTACTAACCAACCTCTTCTTCCCCCATTTTTTACGGACTAATGCTTTTACTTGCGTAGTTTAGGAGAAATATCCTAGATTTGTACCAAAGAGAACTTCAATCATTATGACAAAAGCACATAAAGATGCCATTCCGGTGACGGGTATGTTTGAGAATTGGTTTCTGGATTATGCGTCTTATGTAATACTAGAAAGAGCCATTCCTGCACTGGAGGATGGTCTTAAACCTGTACAACGCCGTATCTTACACGCCATGTACCAAATGGACGATGGACGCTACAACAAGGTGGCTAACATCATTGGGCAGGCGATGCAGTACCATCCGCACGGAGATGCGTCTATTTCAGATGCCATTGTAAACATTGGGCAGAAAGACCTACTCATTGATCCGCAAGGAAACTGGGGAGATATTCGTACGGGCGATAGTGCGGCGGCTTCTCGTTACATAGAGGCACGCTTAACGCCTTTTGCTTCGGAGGTCATCTTTAATCCTGAGACCACCGAATGGCAACTTTCTTACGATGGTAGAAAAAAAGAGCCGATTAATTTACCCGTCAAGTTTCCTTTGCTACTAGCGCAAGGGGTAGAAGGAATTGCGGTCGGCTTGTCCACAAAAGTATTGCCCCATAATTTCTGTGAATTGATAGAAGCTTCTATCGACATTTTGAGAAATAAAAACATCGACATTGTACCAGATTTTCCTACAGGAGGTATGATGGACGCTACCAACTACAACGGTGGGCAAAAAGGAGGGAAGGTAAGGGTACGCGCCAAGATGGAAAAAGTGGATAGCAAAACGTTGGCGATCAGGGAAATACCCTTTTCTACTACTACCACCTCTTTAATAGAGTCGATTCTAAAGGCCGCCGATCAGGGTAAAATTAAAGTGAAAAATGTAGTAGATAACACCGCGCAAGCGGTTGAAATCCTCGTGACGCTTCCCAACAATGTCTCTCCAGAAGTAACGATGGATGCGCTTTATGCTTTTACGGATTGTGAAGTCTCTATTTCACCCAATGCGTGTGTAGTCATTGACAACAAGCCCAAGTTTTTCGATGTAAACGAACTTTTGAAGGTTTCTACAAATCGTACAAAAGACCTACTCGAGATTGAGCTTATATTGCTCAAGCAGAAGCTGCAAGAGCAAATTCTTACTGCTTCTTTAGAGAAAATTTTCATCGAAAATAGAGTATACCGTGACATTGAGGAGGCCGAAACGTGGGAGGAAGTCATCCAAATGATTGATAAAGGCCTAACGCCCTATAAAAAAGACTTTTACAGAGAAATCACAGAAGAGGACATCATCAAGCTAACGGAAATCAGGATTAAGCGTATCTCGAAGTACGATACCTTTAAGGCAGATGAGCTGATGAAGAAGTACGAAACACAACTCGCTACTACCGAAGACAACCTTGCCAATCTGACCCGCTATGCCATCAATTACTTCAAGAACCTCCTCAAAAAATATGGCAAAGGGCGAGAAAGACGCACCCAAATCGCTACTTTCGGGACGATCCAAGCCACGAAGGTAGTAGCCAATAATACCAAGCTTTACGTAAATAAAGCAGATGGCTTTATCGGTACAAGCCTGAAAAAGGACGAGTTTGTATGTGAATGTTCTGACATTGACGACATTGTTGTGATTCGAGAAGATGGCAAGCTGATCGTGACAAAGATAGATGCTAAGACATTTGTAGGTAAAAATATTCTTCACGTAGAGGTTTTCGATAAGAACGATAAGCGGTTGACTTACAACATGGTATATAGAGATGGTTTGGGTGGAAAAACCTACGTAAAACGCTTTCAGGTAGGTGGTGTCACCCGTGACAAGGAGTACATTCTTACTAAAAAAGAACCCAAGTCTAAAGTATTGTATTTCTCTGCCAATCCTAATGGAGAAGCCGAGGTAGTAACCGTTACTTTGAACGCCAACGCACGGGCTAGAAATAAAGTATTTGACTACGACTTTGCTGATTTAGACATTAAAGGACGAGGAAGCATAGGGAATATTCTTACCAAATATCCAGTAAAAAAAATCGTAAAAACCCAAGAAGGTATTTCTACGCTTGGTAGCTTAAAAGTCTACTATGACCCACTCAACGGCACACTGAATGCAGACAAGCGAGGAGAACTTATTGGTAAACTGGAGGGTACAGATCAACTGCTAGCGCTCTATAAAGATGGAAGCTACGAACTAAGAAAGTTTGACTTAGCCCAACGCTACGACGAAAGAAATGTACTGAGTATTGAAAAGTACGATCCCGAACAAGTAATTACCGCAGTTTACTGGAGCGGAGAGCATAAACAACACTTTGTAAAGCGATTTATCATAGAGACAACCACCCTCGATAAACCTTTTGTGTTTATTCCGGAAACCAAGGGAACAAAACTACTAGGAGCCACCATAAAGGCACAACCGCAGATCGAGGTCAAGTACAAGAAGAAAGGGCAGAAAGAACTGGCCACGTTCACTTATGACCTTGATGTACTGGCTGAAATAAAAGGTTGGAAAGCGCTGGGGCATAAAATTCCACAAGAAGGTATCAAAGAGATCAACTTTATTGATAGCACCCCTCAGGAAGAAAAATCGCAGCTAGACTTGTTTTAGAAAATATACGAGGGTGTTAAAATAGGAGTTTTGGGTAGCTTTTAAGCAAGTAGTCTGAAAATCTAGATGAAGATTATATTGATTCAGCTATACTGAGCTCGTAAGCTCAGTTGGCTACACCTAGTTGCGCGGTCGTTTCGTTTCGCTGGTTCATCAAGAACTTGGAGGAATTGGCGTTCAGCGAAGCTAGCTCCACCTTCAAGCTCGGTGCAGTCGACTAAGAAAGGAGCGCAACGTAGCTAAAAAATGAACAAATGTCTTATCAAAACTTTTCTATCTATAGTTTAGCGCTAAGTAACAAAGTAGCTTTTAGTCTTTAAACACACCATTAGTACTATATTAACATAATATTATTATCATATAAACCGTTATATTATACAGGCTTTATAATATATACCTGAGCTTTACATCATAACTACTTAAATTTTAGAAATATGCTTTATAAAAAACTCCTGTTATTGCTGCTATCAGCAGTTTTATTGTGGCCTATGAGTGCTGCTGCACAGAAGAAGAAAAAAGAAAAAGAAGCGACCACAGAGAAAAAAGACGCCCCCAAAAAGAAATCCATTGCGAGCATCACAGATAAATGTGAAAAGTACGAAGGGCTATTCAATCTGTATCAAAACAAAAAAACGGGCGAAGTATATATGCTCGTGAAAAAAGACCAACTCGAGAAAGAATACATCTATTTTAGTCATACTGTGGACGGTGTACTGGAAGCAGGACACTTTAGAGGAGGCTTTCAAGGAAACGAGGTATTTACCATACAGAAAAATTTTGATAAACTATCCTTCGTGGTTCAAAATACAAGTTTTTATTTTGATCCCGATAATGCTGTGAGTAGAGCGGCAGAAGCCAATATCAGCCCTGCTATGCTTGTAGTAGAAAAGATAGAAGCAGAAGAAAATGACCAAATGCTCATCAAGGCAGATAAGCTCTTTTTGGCGGAAATCTTTAATCCTATCAAGCCTAATTATCCGCCTACTTACAAAGGATTTAAGCTAGGAAAGTTGAGCAAAGAAAAAACGCGCTATACAGCGCTCAAGAACTATCCTGAAAATACAGCCATTACGGTAGCGTATACGTTTGACAATCCTAACCCAAGAGGAAAAACCTCTGCTGCCGTTACTGATCCACGCTACATCACCGTACATTTCCAACATACCCTTATCGAGATGCCTCAAAATGAATTTGTGGCTACCATCGACGATCCCCGCGTAGGCTACTTCATTACACAAGTAAGTGACATGACCTCTACGAGTGCTACCAATTATAAAGACTTGGTACATAAATGGCACTTGAAGAAGAAAGACCCAAGCGCTGCTCTTTCAGAGCCAGAAGAACCCATTGTTTTTTGGATAGAAAATACAACTCCTGAAGAATTTAGAGAAACGATCATGAAGGCGGGATTAGCATGGAACGAAGCTTTTGAAAAAGCTGGCTTTAAGAATGCCGTTCAGATCAAAGTGCAGCCTGACGATGCTGACTGGGAAGCAGACGACATTCGCTACAACGTACTTCGCTGGACCTCCTCACCGCAACCTCCTTTTGGTGGCTACGGCCCTAGTTTTGTTAATCCACGCACTGGTCAAATCTTAGGGGCTGATATTATGTTAGAGATGGTGTTCGTCACCAATCGCTTGCGCCAAGAGCAAGTGTTTGAGGTAGCGGCTTTAGGCTTAGACGAGTGGACAGAAGAAGAGAAGTTGTTGGTAGAAGATCATTTATCACACCAGCATTGTTCTCTAGGACACCACCTCCAAATGGCCAATATGTTTGGTACCACTACCCTGAACCTTCTGGATGCGACTGACATTGAAGTGAAAAAGTACATTGAAGATGCGCTTTACTACTTGGTGCTGCACGAGATGGGGCACACACTCGGACTCAACCATAACATGAAAGCCAGTCAATTGCATACCCCCAGCCAACTGAACGATAAAGAAAGAGTGAAAGAAATGGGCTTAGTAGGATCCGTAATGGACTACCCCATGCCTAACATAGCCCTTAACAAAGCCGAGCAAACAGACTTCTTTACCCGTAAGCCTGGCCCTTACGACCAATGGGCCATTGAGTTTGCCTACGGAACGGTAGATGATAAAGCAATGGAAGAGGCACGTCTTCAAAAAGTGTTGGCGCGCTCTATGGAGCCTGAGCTTACTTTTGGAAATGATGCGGACGATATGCGTTCGCCCGGAAAAGCGATTGATCCACGGGTGATGATCAATGATATGTCTAGCGACATGATTACTTATGGTGTAAATCGCATCAAAATGATTGACGGCTTAGTGGCCAAATTGAAAGATAAATATCTGGCAAAAAATTCGGATCAGTCTTTCCACGAGCTACGCAACCAATACTTTATTTTGACAGGTACGCAGCAACAGGCTGCCAGAGGTATTTCTCGCTTTATTGGGGGCGTATATGTAGAGCGGGCTTTTGTGGGGCAAAAAGATGCTAAAGTTCCTTTTACCCCTGTAAGCTACCAAGACCAAAAAAGAGCTATGAAGGCACTGAATCAATATATTTTCAGCCCTAACGCTTTCAAAGCCCCTTCCGCCTTGTACCGTCATTTGCAAATGCAGCGCAGAGGGTACAACTTCTTTACCTCTCCAGAAGACCCTAAGATTCATGACCGTGTGTTGCGCATGCAAAGCGATATTTTGAGCCATCTCCTGCATCCTAATACGACTAAGCGGATACTAGACAGCGAGGTGTACGGTAATCAGTACAAACTAGGAGAGATGATGACCGATCTTACCAATGGTATCTTTAAGACTGACTTAGCGGGCAATGTGAATGGTTTTCGCCAAAACCTCCAGAAGGAATATGTAAAAGAATTAGTTAAAATGGCAGGACTTGAAAAGAAAGCTATGCACACCGATAACGTTCAGGCGATGGCCTTTTATCAGTTGATGCAAATCGAAAAAATGATGAAGGCTAACCAGGGAGGGGACATCGCTACTAAAGCACATCGTACCCACTTGCAGTTTATGATAGAAAGAGCGACAGACGATTAAGCGCTGATCAATAATATTCATACGTACCCATTTAAAGCCTTCTTCTTTTGAAGAGGGCTTTATAATGGAGTACTATCAGTTAGGTCAGGGTTGAAATTTCTTTCGGTAAGCCTTCGGGCTAATACCCATTTTTTTCTTGAACAACCTTGAGAAATACGTGGGATGCTCAAAGCCTAAGTAATAGGCGGTTTCTGCGATGCTTTCTTCCGTACCCAAAAGCCGGTTTTTAGCTTCATCTATGAGGGCAATATGGATATGCTCTATGGCAGTCTTTCCTGTTTCGTGCTTTAGTAAATCACTTAAGTAACGCTGCGAAAGGTTCATTTTATCAGCGAGGGCTTGTACAGTCGGCAATACCTGCTGATCTGCGGAGGCTAACCAATCAATCAGCAATTTATTAAAACGAGAAAGCAAACTACTTGTACTGGTAGCACGATCCAAGAACTGACGGTTGTAGTAGCGGTTAGCATATTTTAAGATGGCATCTATATGGCTTAAGATGATTGACTTACTAAATTTATCTTGGTTGTTTTGGTATTCTAAATCTACTTTTCGGTATAGCTCCCACATAATTTCCCTTTCCTTGCTGGAAAGATGAAGCGCCTCGTTTACTTCATAATCAAAAAAGCCATATTGACGAATATCTGCAAAAAGTGCGTAGCCGTTGATAAAGTCTTTATGGAAAGCGATGACAAAACCATTCTCTTCAAATTCAATGTTTTGAAGGGTGATTAATTGACCCGGTTTCATAAACGACATTGTACCCTCTTGGTGATCATAGGAGGTTCTACCGTAGAGCATCACACCATATTTGATCTTTTTCATGGCAATCATATAAAAGTCACCTGAAAACGATTCGAGGTACTCCGAAAAGGCAGTAGTAGGTTTATCAAAAGCAAATAAACTGAGCTGTGGGTGCGCAGGTGCCGGTAGGTGGCAAGCCTTGTGAAGCGCGTAGAGACTTTTGAAATGTGGAGGCATAGGCTTCTTCTACTTTAAGAGAGTTATCAATGATTAAAAGTTTTCATAATCGCAAGTAAAGTTAGGGAAATAGTTTAGTTGTGGAAGCTTAGCAAACGCAAGCAGGCCTCTTCCACACTTCCTTATCACATACACTTCGACTTTGCGCATCGTACTAAGCAATCTTATCCAGGAAACAATAGCCCAAATTTCGAACAAATAACGGTGGCAACCTGATACAAAATTGCAGAATAAAGTAACTTTTTTACATTTTATAAAATCCTCTCACTATTTTCATAGTGCGCTTTACACCAAGGAGTTTACGCATTGCTAGCATCGTTTTAGCGTCTCTACCTACCACGAATCTCATTTTGGAAGAAGAGGTAGTAGCCGCTTCATAAATCACCTTTGCTACTGCTTCTGGTGTGCTAGGAATTTCTCTTGTAGTGGCATTCTCCATCGCATGTTTTATTTTTTGTATACTAGCTTCATAATCTTGAATGTCACCTTCTAGCCACACCATAGAACGCCCAGTAAAGTCCGTTTGAACACCACCAGGCTCAATGAGTTTCACATCAATTCCGTGTTCGTTGAGCTCGTAATTAAGAGATTCGCTGAGCCCTTCTACGGCAAACTTAGTGGCGCAGTAAAGAGAGAAGAAAGGAAAAGTAGTTCGTCCACCCATAGAAGAAACGTTGAGAATTCGCCCTCTTTTATTTTTTCTAAAATGCGGTAGCAGATGTTTAGTGACGTTAAAAACCCCTTTTACATTCACATCAAACTGCTGATCGTACTGTGCGGAGGTAGCATATTCCATCGGGCCTAACACACCATAGCCAGCATTATTCAAGACAACGTCAATTTTACCAAAATCTTCTATAGCAGCGGCAATGGCTTGTTGAATCTCCTCTTCATTTTGAACATCCAACTGATATTTTTTCAAGACATTACTTTCGGGTAGATCAGTCACTTTTTCTGGCTTACGCATCGTAGCAGCCACTTGCCACCCTTTACTCAAAAAATAGTGAGCTGTGGCTTTTCCAATCCCACTACTCGTACCAGTGATAAATATGGTTTTTCGCATTTATATTTATTCTTTAATAAAACTATGGTACAAAAGTAGGTAGCGAGCAGCGCGAAGTCGAATACAAAAGTAGGATTTAACAGCACGTTTCTACGAGATAAGCGTGTATATCATAAAATACGTTGATGCACAGGGACGATAACTTAGTGCTTACTTCAAACAATAGGATAATTTTTTAGGAATGCCTATTATTTCAGATATTCCTGAGGCGCTGCTTAATATGTCTGTCAAAGAACCAAGCAGCTATAAAATAGAGAGGTAACAGGAATGGCAGCAAGGCAAATGTCAAGATCATATAGCCGTGGTAGTTACTTGCCTCTGGCCCAATAAAGCTATCGATGAGCGGAAAACTATAAACGTAACCTGCAAAAATAAGCGGTGGTATCAATAAACTGCCTGCCATAACGGCCACAGAAAACCTCTTACTTGGAAAAGCTTTTCTGTAATGGGTGATCCACCAAATATGTAGCAGTATGAGTATGGTACCTAAACTTAGGGCGATCCCTGTAGGGTGTATTTGAATGAGTGCCGTAGCCACTGGAGAGATTTCAGGTTGATACGAGAATTGTAGAAATGCTGCAGGAAGTTGACGAAAGGTCCAAGTACTACTTTTCCCTATGTTGCCTTCTGCTGGTTTAGGGAGATTGGAGGTAAGAAGTTGCGGCACTCCTTGTTGGGTCACTTTGACATCTAACTGACCAAAGGAGTTCCAATATTGTGCAGGGGTGAGCGAATAGCGAAAACTGTACTCTTTTACCCAATCAGTGAGTTCGACCCAAGCGTTAGCCGTGTAGGTTACTCGAATAGTATGCGTTCCCTTGGCAAGGTCTACCTCAAAGTATTTTAAGTCACTTAAATTGTAAACGTTTCCCACGTTTTCTTCCCAGTAAATAGAAATTGTAGAGGGTTGTCCTTCTGTGGTACTTTCCTCAAAGGTATCAGCAAAAGAAGAGAAAGGAGCACGATTGGTAGAGGATGTTTCAGGAATCGGTTGAAGCTTTATAGACTGACCATTAAGGGTTACTGAAAATTCACCCAAATAGTCTTGGGCTAAAAAAAGTAGCGGAATTTGCTGACCAGAACGATCCGTGCGGATGGTATAAATAACCTCATACTGAGCGGTTTTGAAATCGGGTGCAATCTTTATATGAATATACTCTTTCAGAATATCAATGTCTTTACTTGAAAAAGCACTAGCTGATGAGGTACCTTCCCAAATAGGAGAAGCCATATTCCCCCAGCTTGTCTGCGCTACGAGAAGCAGGCAAAGTAACAGACACCATACCTTTACCAAAAAACTGTACAACCTAGTCGCCTTTTGAGTAAGAAAACGCTCGAAAGTACTATGTGGTGTTTTGGTTGGTAAATAAGAAGACAACTTTTTCATAGGTTTCTTTATCGTTAGACGAAGAAGCTATAGAAAGATTTCAAAATATACAAGCTGATTTCTCTAAAACTACCAAAAACTCTAAGCCCGTTGATGCTTCGTCATACCACCCATTACACCTTTCATAATGCGGATTTTTCCCCAACGTGGTACAGTTCCCAGCGAGTATACCAACAATTTACTGAGGAATCCAGGCAAGACAGTTGCTTTCCTACCCAATGCTTTAAGAATAGGAACCCCAATTTGATCGGGCGTCAGCGTATTGTCCATCACCATATTGGCTCTTTCACTAAAACCTGTTTGTACTGGACCAGGGGCCGCAGAAAGTACATCCACATTGTAGGGCTTTAGCTCGTGGTAGAGCGCTTCGGCGAGGGTCTGCACGTAGGCTTTGCTCGCAGCATAGTTGGCAGCAAAGGGTACACCTTGAAAGGAAACGATAGAACTCATTAAAATAATCCCTCCTTTCTTTTGTGCTGCAAACTTCTGGGCAAAGTGATGGGTAAGCTGTAACAAGGCGAGGCAGTTTACTTGCAACATATTGACCTCAGCGTGAATAGAAGTATTTAAAAAAGCGCCAGAAGTACCAAAGCCCGCCGAGGCAATCAATAAACCTATGGGTTTTTGCTGTGCTGCTTGCCATACTTGCTCAATCCCTTGGTCGGCTTAGTCAGCTACAACCATTTCTACATTTACACCATAAAGGCTTTGTATCTCTTGGCGGATGGCTGTGAGCTTGTCTTCATGCCGGCCAGTAATAATCAAGTGAAGACCTGCCTCTGCAACACGGTAGGCGAGCTCTTTACCAATGCCTGACGAAGCACCCGTGACAAGCGCCCATTCGCCGTACTTTTTCTTAAGTCTGTCTTTTTCTTTCTGTGAAAGTTTCATATTCTCAATGCGTTAAAATGTTCCCGAGGATGGCTGCTCTGCTTTCTTCTTAAGTTCAGCGAGCCAAATGTCGTGTAGTTTTTTTAGTTTATTAGGGACGAAAACTTTTTGTAAAAAAGTGAGCGATCCCTTTTGCGATTCGTCTGTGATTACTTTACATCCCTTTTCGGTAGGGATAATGAGCCAGGCATGGTAGCCACTGATTCGCTTTTGAACAGAGAGCCAACCTAGACGAGTAGGCGGTTCAAACTCAACGATTGTAGCGTCAAAATCGAGTCCCATCGTGCGGAATTGTACGGCGGCGCTGTCAAATAAAATACCGTCACTAGCGGCGGGTACTTTTACGCCAGACATCCCCTCGTACCAATTAGGCCAATCTTCGGCTTGTATTAGAATATCCCATACAGTTTGCGGAGAGGCTTCTATCTCAATGGCATTATGGATAAAGAATTGCGCGTCGGCGGGTGTGTAGCCTTCTGCCCAGTTGATTTGTGAAGAATAAGGTTTACTTTCTTTGATAGATTTTTTAAGGGAATAACACCCCGTAAGCAAACCACATAATAGTAGGTAAAAAAAAGGATTCTTTGCCATCAGTTATTGCTTTAAGTCAAAGGATTATGAAGGCAAAGTTAGGGGCTGCTTATCTCAAAAACGATAACATTTGTTTACACTTTGATGGCTTGCTTTTTCAATCTACTTAAATGAACAGAGGTAATGCCCAGGTAAGAAGCAATCATATGCTGCGGTACTCTGGCGTGAATAGCTGGAAACACTTGGGTAATCGCATCGTATCTTTCCTTTGGTGTTCTAACGTACATATCCTGAATACGATGATCGTGATAGATAAAATAAGATTCCGCAATCAATCGGCCCAGTTTGTCGCCTTCTTGTAAATGTTGGTAGCCCCATTCTATAGTAGTTCTCGATAAAACAACTACGCTAGTAGGTTCAAGCGCTTGTAAAGCGTAAACAGAGGGTGTTTTGTTCATAAAATGAGCGTAGTCTGCCACAAACTGTTGCTCCAAGGCAAAGTGTAGGGTATGCTCTTTCCCTTCTCTATCTTGCAACATTACTCTAATAATGCCTGATTCGATGAAGAAGATCTCGTTAGGAATTATATTAGGATAGCTAAGAATCTCTTTTCGCTGAAAAGTTTTTTGAAAACAACTTTTTAGAAAATGTGTCATCTCATCCTCGGTAATCGTAATCATCTGCTGAACAGCGGTCTTGAGTTGCTCCATAAAGAAAGATAAGATAAATAAGCTGCTCAAGCAAGTATCTATTACACAATAAGAAAACAGGAGGAGTGTCCTTTCCTTACCTCAATCTGTGGGTCAGAAGCAACAGCTACTTAATGGCGATGAGGCGAGCTTTCCTCAGAATCATCCTCTACACGTCGCTAGCCCCCCCAAAAGCCTTGCTGGATCAAATATTGACTTTCACTAATGAAAATATTCAAACAACAAAACAAACCATATACAATATGAAAAGTGCAAAAATAGAAAAGATAAGAAAAGCGGGCCTTATCACAAAAGGAGCCGTTTATGCGCTACTGGGCATACTCACCTTTATGGCCGCTATTAATGTAGGCGGTAAAATTGCAGGTAAAAATGGCGTGGTTTCCTTCTTGCAACAGCAAACTTTTGGCAATATTCTTCTCATTATCTTAGCTATTGGCTTACTCGGATACGCTGTATGGCGTGTTTATGCAGCTTGCCTCGACCCTAAGAATAAGGGAAGTGATGAGAAAGGCTACGCTAAAAGAATAGGTTACTTGGTAAGTGGTATTTTATATGCCACGCTGAGCGTTTCTACTTTTCTAACCGCCATTGGTGAAAAGCAACAGGGTGGTAGTACGAAACAACAAGCAGCGGCTACCATTCTAGATAAAGATTACGGACAATTCGTACTATTTGTTATTGCCATTATTTTATTTGGTGTAGCGGTGTATCAATTTTACAAGGGCGCTAGTAAAAAATTCTTGGAGAGTGTTCAACACCAAGGTGGTAAAGAGGAGAAAGAAGTACTAGAGAAATCGGGATTAGTAGGGTACATGGCTAGAGGAGTAGCTTTTGGTATTTTGGGTTGGTTTGTCTTTAAGGCAGCAAGCGAAAATGATCCGAATAATGTAGGGGGGATGGAAGCAGTATTTGGTTTTCTCTCAAGTATGACACTCGGTAATGTGCTAATGGGTGCGATGGCACTCGGACTGGTTGCTTATGGTGTTTTCCAATACTTTTTAGCGAGGTATAGTAGGGCGTACAGCTAACGATTTTCTTATCAGATATACTCACAAGAAAGGTGAAGGATTATTGATTAACCCTTCACCTTTTTTTACACATAAGCCACTACTTTTACTAAGGCACTTGCTGTAATTGATACTGCGTTTTGTCTTTGAGAATCTGCCATCTTTCGTTGAGTATTAATTCCCATCTTTTTCCTGTACTGATAAGAAACAAAAATTATCCTCCCTATATTTTGTATGCTGTAAAAGCTTTAGAGAGAGAACGTTCTATACGCTTCGTTTATTATACTTTCATAGAGAGGAGAAAGATTGTTGTGGTATTATTGAAATAAAAAATTAGAAAAAAACACTAAATGGGCTTTTTGGAATTATAATTGATTCACTAGCGAAATATTTTTAAGGCTTTACCAGAACATGATAGAGTCTTGCGAGAAAGTTTTTCAAATCAATCAATTGCATTATGTGGTCATTATACCCATATCGTTCGTTCAAGCAGATAGACGCTTCAAAGATTTGGTGTCTTCTTATTCGTCAGCAGATAGGCTGGGAGAATGAGAAAGGCTGTTTCTTAGAAGTATACGTAGCGGAAAACAGTCCTTGGGCGGGGTATGATGTACTTCACTTACCTCCCGCCTAGCGCCAACTGCCCACCGTTTTGATGTTTTCATCAGTAAGCGACTTACAAGATAGCTAAAAAGTTTTCAAGTTGCTTGTACAAAGACTTCAAAGAAAAAAAAGCCTTTTACGTCGTCATAAAGGTGAAAACGAGTAAAAAGTAGTTTGGAATCCTTATTGATGAGCGCCTGAAAAGCGCTCAAAAATAGGTTAATTTACTCATTTGTGTTACTCTGGTATAATATTTTATAGAGAATAATAGGAAACTATAAAAATATATATGAGTACTGAAAACCTGACAGGCAGATTAAAAACTTGTCGATTAAGTTACTGCCCAAATAATTGTCTCATAATTCACCCTCAGTAAAATAATTAAATGCTGTCTGCTGGTGTGAGCAGGAGAGATGAAGTTAAAAAAAAGGAGGATAAGTATGAAAACGTTAAGATTTAGTCATCAATACGATTTCCTTTTTAAAATAGAAAATATTGCGCCTGCTACAACAGTGACTCCTCGGCTCGATCAGTTCGACTTGTTTGCTGACGACTATAAAGTAGGTGCAGACCGTCTGGTAAAGTTGTATATGAAGAATCCTATGCACAACCAAAGTCTGGTACAGTCTATTGTACATCTGTACCGTCAGTACTTAGAATGGAAGTTAAAAGAATCGATCCGTAGGCTCAACTAGTTGACTTGGAAAGGAGACGAATTTCCAGGCCATCATCGTCTCAATTTGTTATGGAAAGATTGTGCGGTGCTCATCGAAGCGGCACAACTCGACCTTGATTCAGATGACCTTCAAAAAATCGAACAGATTATTGAAGAATTCCATACCATGGATATTGTGGCTGTGACTACTGCTTATGCAGATCAATCACAAGGAAACGAGATGCGTGTAGAAGTAGATGTATACCATATGGCACAAGCGCTAAAAGGCGTAAGTCAATTTTTCGACTTTGTGATCACTTTGGTTTTGTTGAAAGCTGAAGAAGAGACGACAGGTACAAAGCCACGTATTTTGTAAATAAATGAAAGTGTAGGCTCCTTAAAGGAGAAAAAAGCGGCTTATCTATTCAGGTAAGTCGCTTATATTTTATAAAATCTTTTTCTTTTTTACTTGATGGAGGTTGTTCTTCATTGCTTGGTAGGCCTGTTCACGGTTTTCTCTAAAAGTATCGTAGAAGGTCTTTGCCTTTTGTTCTTTATTTCTATAATACTCAGCCATTTTCTTATTCTTGTGCAGTAATTTTTGATGCTGTTGCATCAGTTGCTCAATACGTTGTTGGTAATCCTCCAAGCTGTTTTGCTCCTTTTTAGCAGTTTTAACGATGGGCTTGTGTATAGTAACTACCCGCTTGGTAACGATGGCTTTTCTCAATTTAAAATCGTAGGCTACTTTCTTATTCCCATTGGAGAGTATCTCGTAAGCCTCGGTAATTTCTTTAAACCAATGATGTGCGGTTTCGGAATTCTCGTGAAGGTCTGGATGCCACTGTTTAGCTAATTTCCGATAGGCTTGCTTGATAGTACTTGAGCAAGCGCTGTGAGAAATTTCTAGAATACGATAATAATTTTTCACGTAAGAAATGTGTAAGATTTATACCCTGTACGTAGTAAATATAGTTTTGTTTCACACAAAAGCAAAATAATTATATAAAAAGCCCTGTTTTATTTTTAAGGAAATGACCAACTTTAAATTTTACAACCCAGATATTTATTAATTCAAATTACAACAATGCTCGTAAGTAGGTCGTTAAGGTTATGTATTTGTTAGTGAGATACATTAAACTAATTACGGCTAAGAAGTAAGGCTAGCAACAGAAACATTCCCTACCATGCGAGTAAGAGTACTTTGTTTTTTTATATTAATCACCCTATTATTTTGCAAAAAAATTGCTTGGGCACAGACAGCAGAACGTGGTATTACAGGTACTATAGTTGATCCTCAAAGCAATCAACCCGTAGCTTTTGCTACTATTGGATTATTTGAAACTGGCTCGACAACACCCTTGAAAGGAGCGACCTCTGATGAGAACGGAAACTTTTCTTTTGATGAGATAGAGGAGGGTAACTACTCCGTAAAGATTCAGTTTATTGGCTATGAAGATCAGCAAATAGATAATATTGCCATTACACAAACACGGCCCTTGGCACGCTTGGGGGCTATTCGGCTCAAAGGGACAAACCAGCAACTTAGTGAGGTAGAGATTGTAGAGGCACCTGATGTGGCACAAAGTGGCCTTGGGAGCCGTACCTACGATGTAAGTCAAGATATTATGACTGCAGGTGGTAATGCCAGTGATGTACTACAGAATATCCCTTCGGTACAAGTAGATGAGAACGGTACCCTGAGTCTACGTGGAAGTAGTAATGTAACGGTACTTATCAACGGAAAACAGTCTGGACTCACTGGCTTGGGTAGACAAGCCATTCTTGATAGAATTCCTGCCAGTGCCATCGAAAGGATAGAAGTCCTTACCAACCCTTCTGCGAAGTATGATCCTGACGGTGGAGCAGGTATTATCAATATTATTCTCAAAGAAAAACAAGAAGATGGATTAAACGGAAGTGCCGGGATAAACATTGGTATTAACGATCGCTACAATAGCAACTTAGAACTGAACTGGCGAAAGGGAAGCTGGAATTTTTATGGAGGGCTTAATGCTAATCAACGTGCTAGAGAAGGGGAGATTACCATCAATCGCCAGAACTTCTTAAGTGATGCTACTCCTTTCATCGACCAAGAAAATGACAATTCCCGTAGAAATATTGCCCTAAGTAGTAACTTTGGAATAGCCTACAATATCAACGATAAACAAACCCTTACACTAGAGGGTGTATTGGGATATGATATTGGAGAAAGAAGTGAGGAACAGTTGAATGAAAACTTCGACATAAACAGAAATCTCCTAGATTTCGATATAAGAAATGCTTGGGAGGATGAAGACGACCGTAACCAGACCTATTCGCTTGCTTATGATATTAAGTTCAATAAGCCGAACCAAGAACTTAATCTCTTTGGCTCTTATGCTTTTGCGCGAGACTATGAGGAAGAAGATTTTATCCAGAATACCTTTATGGCAGATGGTACATTGGTACCGCTTGCTGAGCAACTACAACGCTCTACAAACGATGAAAACACGGCAATGCTCATTCTACAGGCAGATTATACACACCCTATTAGTGAGCAATTAAGAATAGAGACAGGCTGGAAAACGATTGTTCGGAATATTGATACGGATTTTCAATTAGAAGAATTTGATCAAGCTACTAACCAATGGGAAAATCAAGTAGGATTTACCAACCGTTTCGATTATGATGAAGCAGTACATGCAGGCTATCTCTTGACAGGTGGTAAACTCAATCGTTTAGAATTTGAGGCAGGTTTACGCTTTGAGACTACCAATACGACCTCTAGCCTTATTACTACCAACGAGACCTTTAACTTCGACTACGTCAACTTTTTTCCTAGTGGTGTCTTGACCTACAGCTTGCCTAAAGACCAAAAGGTGCAGGCCTCTTACAGTCGGCGTATCAACCGACCTAGCTTCTGGGATTTGAATCCGTTCCCTACATTCTCTAACCCACTTGTGTTGAGAGGAGGCGATCCTCTTTTACAACCAGAGTACACTGACTCCTATGAACTTGGATTTATCAAAGACTGGAACAACGCTTCGTTAACAAGCTCTGCCTTTTACAAGCGTACTACAGGGGTCATTCAACGCATCGTCTCACAGGTAAGTGGTGATACCACCATTTACAGACCTACCAATGTAAGCACCGCAGAAAACTATGGTGTTGAGCTGATTGGTTCTTACAGCGTAGGGAAATGGCTCAACATGAACGCCAACGTTTCTTACTTCAGACTAGTGATAGATGGTAGTAACTCGGATGAATTGACTACCAACGACAGTTACAGTTGGAATACACGTTTTATGGCTAATATAAATCTACCCAGAAGCTTCCGTATCCAAATGATGCTCTACTACCGTGCACCGATGATCAACGCACAGGGAGAGCGTCTCGATTTCTTTATGAATAGTCTGGGAATTAGTAAATCTGTGATGAAACGAAAAGGTCGCATTATACTCAACGTGAGAGATATTGCGCAAACGATGCGCTTTGGTAGTATCCGTCGTACGCCTACGCTCTTCAACGAGTTTCTTTACCGTGGGAATACCCGCTCGCTCTCTATTGGTTTCAACTATCAATTTGGTAAACAACAACGAAGACCTGACCGACGACGTGGGGAAGGAGAACGTAATGGCGGTGGCGATGATATGTAGCGTGTTTTCTAAAAACTGTATAGTATAATTGTAAAGAAGAGAGGCAAGTAGGCGCATCATCTTCAGAAGTATATTTTTCCTTACAATCACTTCGAATTGGTATGTATTTGTTGAAGTTAACCAGTAAACAACCATATGAAGTGAAGATTGTGAAATAATAAAGATGTTTTAGCTGGAACACCCTGTAAGCACCCCCTGAATCAAGGAGTGCTTAAGGAGTTTGTAGCTATTACAAATAAGATACTAAAGATCAAATTTGAGCGTAACGGTTAGGTTTCTTCCAAAACCATTGAGCCGACGGATGGCAAAAACATCTCCAAATTGGCGCTGTGAAATGGGCGGTATGTAGGTTTCATTCAGTAAGTTAAGTACTTGAAATGATAGGCTTCCGCCAACGTCACCCAACCAGCGTTCTGGAAACCTATAGCTAGCCCCAATATCGACGGTCGAGAACCCACGAAGTCGATAACCATCAGCGCGAACTGGATTACCATCGGTGTCAAGATCAATTTCCCCATTGTCATCAGAATCAACGAGAAAATTAAAGGCACGGTCACGGTTCCCCACGGTAAATAATTCAGTACTGAACGAAAGCCCTTTCAAGGAAGGAGGCGCGTATGAAATCCGTATGGAGGTTGTAAGTGGAATCGTCTCGACGCTGGAAGCTGGTTGGAAAGTACCATCATCCTGCGGGTCTACATCAGTTTCTGTTAAAGATAAGGTAGTCCCAATGCGAAAACCCTTGGCGGGTGCAGCCTCTAAAGAAGCCTCAAACCCATAGTTTCTTTGTGGGGCTTGTACTCGCTCACCAGAGCCAGTTGCTGGATCAAAGCGAATCTGTGAACCATCTTCAGAGAAAGCGTAAAATCCAGTGAATCCGTAAGCAAAGTTATTCCCAATTTGGCCACGTACACCTAAATCAAAGTTATTGACAATTTGAGGAGACACAATCTCATCGCCTTCAATCTCAACATTGGGTGCTACATTAACGACCAGAAACGCTAAGCTTGGAATAGAAAAGCCCTGTGAGAAATTGGCAAAGAGGGTTGTATTTTCTACTACCTCGTAGGCAGCACCGATGTTGAGAGAGAGACCAGAGTTTATACCTGAGCCACCAAGCCTTTGTTGTCCTGGCGCTACCCGTGTAAATGTTGGGATAAAGGGAAGTACATCAAATGAAATAACATCGAAACGTGCCCCGCCTGACAGACGAAGCGCCTCAGTTACATCGAAGTCAGCTTGGAGAAATATACCACCATTGAAGAGCTCGGTGGGGGCTCCTTGGTCCTGAGCGCCTGCTGCCCCATCAAAGCGATTTTCATTATCGAAAGGGGCTGCGTTAGACAGGGTGACTGGGGTGGCGTCTTCCGCCCAGAGCACGCCGCCCCCAAGGGTCATTAGGAAACGCTCACTGAAGGAACGGACATATTCCGTACGTGCACCCCATTGCGTAGCGGCTGTACTTGTTTGCCATAAGCCTGGCCAAGAATCAGGGAATGTTCCTCCGTTTCTCGTTAGGTTGGGGCGTATATCTGATCCTTCTTGCTGAAAGTTGAGGTCAAAATAATACCCTTGTAATCGGAAAACACCCCCCAAAACCTTCGTATTCTCATACTGTATGTTGGCAGCGATATACTCTTGGCTAACGGGCTCATCGTAGCTAAAAGCTGTTTCAACGCGCTGACCTACGGCTGCTGCTCCTTCTGGATCGGCGAATACATCTACCTCTAATAGCGTAGGTTCAAAAAAGAGATCGTTGGGTTCTCGGTACGAGCGGGTAAAGGAAAGATCAATGGATTGAGTAGGAGTAAAGTCATAGCCAGCTTTCGCAAATATGGAAAAATCGTCGTAAGCAGAAGTACCGTTAGGCGCAATACGCTGACCATCTGGTCGAAATTGACCGTTGGTTGTCTCAAATACTCCATTGGCTAAATAGCGGAACCGGCCTTTTGTACCTGAAACAGTTACAGCAGTTCGGAAATCTACAGCTTCGTTGTCAAGAAATACATCATCTACCAAGTAGCTCCTCGAAAATAACTGGACATCTACGTTAATGGGTTTTTCACCAGCGTTTTTAGTAAAAAACTGGATAATACCGCCGGGAGCGCCCCCTCCGTAGACGGTAGAGGCTCCGTAGAGTACCTCTACACGCTCAATCATTGATGGGTCGATATTGCCTAGTACAGCGCCACGAAGACCTTCATTACTTTGAAGGGGGACTCCATCAAGAAGGTAGAGTGGTGCACGACCGCGTAAGGTGGCTACAAATACGTCGTTACCAATGGAGGGCGAGGTGAAGTTAGGAATGAACTTACCAAGAGTTGCCGAGAGGTCAGCAGTCTGATTTGTGTAAAAATCAACTGTTTCACCAGAGACTACCTTGAGCGCGCGTGGTGTCTTCGATAAGTCTTCTTCACGGCGCGTAGCGGTGATCGCAACACTACTCAATTGGAGGATGTCTTCTGCGAGCAATACATCAAGGCGAACCTCTTCGTTGGCAGTTACGGTAACTTTACGCTCGGTACTTTGGTAGCCAATGAGTGTAATCAGGATGGTTTGCGATCCTACAGGGACTCTATTGAGGCTAAAGCTCCCTTTCTGATCGGTGGCTACGCCAAGTGTAGTGCGACTCACACGAACACTTGCACCTGGTAAAGGAAGCCCTTCTGCGTCGGTAATTGTACCGATGATATCACCCGTTTGGGCAAGAGCGCTTAGGGTAAAGAATGATAAAATGATGGCAAGGATATTACCTTGTCGGAAGTAAGCATAAGTCATAGTAAAAAAATATGTTTAATTGTTTGGTACGATCAACATATGCCCGCTTATTAAATTGATTAACTGGTTGCCAAGAATAATCTGTCTATCAGTAGTTTGTAAAATTAAAGCGCTTGAAGTATTTCAACGTTTTTATTATCAGATTCGCTCTGTAATGGTACCTTAACCAGCCATCAAAATAATGAACTAACCTATGTTTTTATTTTTATTTAGACTAATTATAAATATCTAGATTAATTTAATACAATCCAATAATTTTCTCTGTTTTTGATAAATACAGAAAATCTAAAATAACATACACTGACTGGTGATGGATATTTCCAGCCTGTATTGATTCACTGAGATTAAATGGATAAAAGCGAAGTAGTTCGAGGCAAATATTGTAAAGCAATAAAGACAGGATATGACCTGAAGCTCAGTTTATAGCTGTGCTTTTCACTAAAATTACTTATTTTAGATACTCACGAATCGAAAAGTATCGAATGGCAGTTATTTTAGCGTCTATAAAATCCTTATCTCAGGGAAGTCCAGAAGAAGTTCAAGTAATCTTCGATTCGTTAAAAAAATCGACAGTAGAGAAAGGAGCCTACCTGTTAAAGGAAGGGCGTATTTGTACACAATACTATTTTGTAGAGGAAGGCGCTATTCGGTTGTTTTTTACAAAAGATGAGCTTGATTACACCGTTTGGATAGGTACACCAGGAGAGGTATTTACAAATCTAGAGAGCTACTTAGATGCTTCAAAAAGCAACATAAACATCCAAGCACTCGAGAACTCCATTGTTTACGTCATTAATAAAGCAGAGAGCGACCGACTTGCTGAAAAATCAAATACCTACAATACCTTACTGAGGAAGACTGTCGAAATGGCTTTCATTAATTTGAGTAAAAATGTGATGTCTTTTCAAAGCGAAGAAGCTGCAGAAAGGTACAATAGGGTAATGAAAGAGAAAAACTGGATTTTAAAGTACCCTTTAAAGTATATTTCAACTTTTATTGGTGTAACCCAAAGTACACTGAGTAGGATTAGAGCCACTAAGAAGTGATTTTTTGATATAAGGCAAAAAAAACGGCTTGAAAAACACCTAGCTTTGTAACATTCTCAAGTAAAACTTTTAGATCGTATGTTACAAATTACTTTATGCATTATTTTAGGAGTACTAATCGCACTGTTACTTTTAATCTGGCAATTACCCAAGAAAGTCCAGTACATAGAGACGATTATTATAAAGGCACCTATTACGAAAGTGTATGATGCCATTCGGTACCAGAAGCAATTGATGAAATGGAGCGCTTGGCCGACTGAAACCAATTCACTTTGTCTTGTAAAAAATACAGACGGCCAGGTAGGTGCACAAACCGTTTACACGAATCAGAAAGGAAAGAAGTTCGGCTTTCAAGAGGTGACCGCATTGGTAGAGAATGAAAAAGTAAGCTTTTATTTAAAAAGTTTTGTAGCGCCCTTCGAAGAGGACGTCAGGGTAGACTTTATATTAAAAGAACTACCTGATACCAAAACAGAAGTAAGTTTGTGGTTTGATGAAAAACTCAAGAAACCTTTCTTTTTAATTGCCTATTTCGGTGGCGTTATTGATTGGGTTCATAAAATGCATTTAAAAGACCTTGCAGGGCTCAAACAATACGCAGAAGCCTCGTGAAATACTTTGAAGATACACAGCCGATTGCACAGCTAGATAAAAACAGAGGCGCTTACTTTTACATAACGCTCGATGCACAGGTGGTAAACCAGTTTGAAAAGAAACGACTTACACGATTCCTATGTACACTAGAAAATAGCCTTACTTTTCGATGTGGTTTGAACCATCTGGGTGATGGAAACTTCTTCATTATTTTAGGTAAGCAACGCTTGAAACAAATTGGAAAAGGACTTGGAGATACCATAACCTTTCATTTGAAGGAAGATCCCAATCCATTGGGAGTAGAAATGCCACAGGTACTTACCATTTTACTAGCACAAGATGAAGTGTTAAAAGCCGTATTTGAACAACTCTCGATGGGAAAAAAAAGGCACGTAATTCATACAATAAGTAAAATCAAAGACATTGATAAGCAAGTTGGCAAGGCGACTAAATTGCTAAATCTATACGCAAAAAAATGAGAATGCTCGCAGCATTACAAGGTCAAGATATTTTATGCCTTTAAAGCCCAGCTAAAAGCTAGGCTTTTTGATGTTACGGGCTGTTTATATGGTCTTTTCAGACTAGGTTTCCACCTTTCTAATCTACCTCTATTTTATAATTCACGATTAGAAATACCTCATTATGGTCTTGTAGTAATTCCCTTACAATCTCAATTTGTCCGGTACGGCTTTCTTCATTTAAGTCCGGAAATGTGTGGGCTATCTGACTGTCACTTTCTCCTATGGTTTCTGCCTCAGTGATATCGCCCTTGGTAAGGGGTAACGGTTTTAACTGATTATCCTCAAAAATCCACAGCTCGAAGGGAATCGGTTCGTCTCCGCTTCCACTCAGTAAAATATCACCCACTTGGGCGAGATAAGGAAAATGATCTCTAGAGAGTGTGGCTTTAAAGTTACTCTCTTCTTCGCTGGTAGTAAATCGGTGCCACTCGCTAGGAAAATCGTGTTTCAAACTAAAAAGTCGTGCCAAACCTGCTTTGTTGGCATCAGGGATGAGTTCCTCTCTGATATACTGGGTGGTATTACCCCCTAGCAAGCCACCCCCTTGGCGCGCCGTGTACCGAATGTGGAGAATCACATCCGTAATCGTATTATAATCAAATTGACGGAGGTCAGAGGGGAGTTCCAACTGCCAAGTACTGATCACCCCTGCATTTTCAAAAGGGAGGAAGCGTTGGTCTTGCATGTTGACCTCAAAGAGACCGCTATCGTTTTGGGCGTTGCTCGTAACAATCGATTGGATTGTTCCAAAGTAGTCGATAAAACGATTTTCTTCTTCTTGGCGAGCATATTCGTCGTCGCTCAATAAGGCAGATTTCCTAATCGTACTTTTTTGCAGCGATAGCGTGCAGTTGATACTGGTGTAAGGGCCTGCCACCGCCGGGATAGACAACGCCACTGATTTGATACGACGCATAAAGTGTCCAGGACAGTCGAGGTCGAAGAGCCATTCGGGAATTTCTACGTTACACTTTCCTGTGGCTTTGAGCTGTAGCAGTGCATACGGATTGAGTTGACGTAAGGAAACGTGCTTGGTGAGTTCGTACTCTCGCTTGTTGTAGTCGTGGTAGGCCATTTCCATGCGCTTTAAGTCCAGGTAGAGACTTTCACCCGAGAGTAAGCCTTTTCTACCCGCATCCCAGTAGTTGAACTTAATAAAGCTGCGCTCGTCTACTTCGGGGCGCATCAGCTCCCATTTCATCGTGGTTTCTGCTTTCTTGGCAATATCAAAAGCAAACTTGTAGCAATCGTAATATACTTTTGATAACTCTCCGTGCATCCATTTGTACAATTCTTCGTTGGTAAATTTATCCTTTAAGAACGTATCAATCTCTTGCGCGTGGGTGAGTTGCTGTAGTTGGTTCTCGTATTCCTTCTTGGTGATTTGCTCACGGATAAGCGAAGAAATGATTTGTTTACCAATTTGCACCAGTTCTTTGGCGGCCAAGTTGCTTTGCAGCGTCCAATCTTCTGCGCGACGCTCGTAGGAGGAGGTTCTGGAGGCGGTATTTGCTTTGTGGGAGGCATTTTCTGAGGCTATTTTAAAACCACTTGAGGTTGCATTCCCAGCATTCCCAAAGTGTTCTCCTCCAATTTGAATTTTCCCTCCAATTCCCCAAAAAGAGAAATTAGCCGTAAATGTAGGTATATAGAATAAAGCGGAGGTGATGAGGTCAGTAACTTGTGCAGTATTCTGATAGTTTTTTGCTTCGGGCAACTTATCATTCAACTCTTTATCCTCATTCTTATTCAAATGTAGCTTTCCACCATCCTTATGCTCCTTAGCAGGGTATGCTTCCAGTTCAATGTCGCTGGCATACTTTGTAATAAGTTCCTGGTACATCCCATCAAAACTGGCGGTTCTTTCTTCAGCGGTACTGCCTTCCATCAAGGCTTTTCTTTCTACCTCTAGCGTAGCCAAATCCGCATATTCTTCCGCAGATTTACCTAGCAGTAGTTGATAATGCTGGTAGCGTTGGTAAGCCGTCTCGCGCGATTTCAACAAGGCATCGGTACTACTTTCCGCCTCTTTCCACTGCAAAAAGCGGGTTTCGGCGTTGAGTTCCATCATTTTGATTTCTTGTTGTTGCCTAAGCAGCGAAAGGGCTTCCCCGTCTTTCTTTTCTAAGGCGGAGAGTAAGTTATTCCCCAGCGAGCGCACCTCACCACAAATCTCCAAGGCTTTTTGTAGTAGCAACGTAGAGCGAATCGGAGAGAGGGGTTGATTTAAACCACTCACTAAACTACTAATATCTATCCCGGCTGCTGCCGCTTTGACTAACATCCCTGGATCAATCGGTGGTTGGAAGAGCGGTAATTGTCGTACAATTCCTTCGATGTTCATACAGTTACGAATCTTAAACAAACGATCGGCTACCGTATCCCAGTAGGAAAGTAGTTTCGTATTTTCAGGAATACAGAAATAAAGGGATGGCATCGTATTGAAGAGCGTCCCAGAACCATCTGTATCGATCTTTTCTGTTTTGGGTAAGCTGAGATTAAAGGGAAATTGCCCTTCTAATTCTACCATTGCATTGCTAAAAGCATCTAATTTATTGCGTAAAGTAGCAAAGGTTTGCGGGCGAGTGGTGCCTCTTCGAGGAATTTCTTGGGGCTTTTCGCCCAAGATATTTGCGGCTAGTACATAGAGTTGGGTTGCTTCATTGATCATCTCTATAGTATCTTGGCGGAAGAGGCTATCGCCCCAAGCAATTAGGTTGTCGCAGTACTTCATTACCACGCTAAACTGATATGCGCCAAAGCGGGTACGGGCAATTACGTGCGGCTGAAAGGGCTTTTCTCGCCAGCCTTCTATGCTTTTTTCTACACTTTCTTTAAGTGCTTCGTCGTCATCTTTACTCAGTGCTTTCAGTACATCATCAATCAAGTCTACCGATGATTTCTCTCTAAAGGCTTTGAATTTCCAGAATTTGAGGTGAGGGTTATCCTGTAACGCTTGGGGAGAGGCACTGGTAATTTTCTCGTTAGAAGTGGGATCAAAGACGTAATGAAACCACTTTTGCGCCTCGGCAAAACGCTGGTTTTTACTCAGATGTACCGCAATAGAGAAGGGCACGTGAAAGAATAACTCCCAGTTGTAAACCGAATAGGCCCCCGCTTCGCTGACGTCTATTTGCTTGTCTTCAACGTTTACGGTGATCGTTTCATCCTTACTATCGTTATGGGGTTGATAGATATTATCAAAAAAGGTTGCTCTTTTTTCCCTTACTTCTTGGGTAGTGTTTGCGAGCAATCCCTCCAATGATTCTTTACTTAACTTTTCCAATAAGAAGCCCACGTAAGGGTGAAAGTGATTGGAGAAGTTATAGGTGACTGCCATTTTTTTCTCGTAAAAGGAGGAAATCCTAGCGTCTGCCATTATATAATCATTATGAAAACTTCGCGTATATGATTGTTGTGTAGACATGACTATGCTTATTTTTAATGTTATCTATCTTTTAGTAATTGCTTTGATACTGCCTGTGGCAGCGATGGTGGCTTCACCAAATTTTATCGTATTAGTACTAAGTATACTAGTGTTTAGACTGGTTTTGTCAAACTGAATGGCTAGCTCGCTTGGTACGATAGTAAGCTCTGCGGGATCTACCAAAAGTGGGATACCAACGGTGGGATCAACAGCGATCACCTCTTCATTCGTTAATAGTTGAACCCTAGATTCATTTAAATTGACTTTAAAGTCTGTTGCGTTATTGTTTAGGGTGTCAATTGCTAGAAGGTCATCATACTTAGAAAAAGGTACAGTACCTACCTCAGGCACTACAAAGAACACGTACTGCCCATCTTGAAAGAAGAAAGGTGCTATAAACACACCTTTTACTGGATGTCTGCTTACAATAACGTTGGCTCCAATGGCGTTTTCTAATACTTTTTGCTCAGTAATAGTTTCTTTTGGCTGATCGATCCTGACTGTAGCATTTGGCTCTGTGTAAGTAACGGCCAAAGCGTCTAATTCAACTTCAACCTTTCTACTTTTTTGTATCGGAATAATTCTTGACACTAACACAGAAGGTCGTATTGCAGTATATTTATTGTAAAGTATGAATAATGTTTGTTCAGCACTAGGCCCCAGAAGTAAGTTTACAAAAAGCTGATCTGAGCTACCTATGCTTGTACCTATCTTGATATCTTCTCGTTTAAATTCTAGGTATTTTCCTAATATTGAAGGTTTATTAAAGTCAGATGTTCTTCTAGGCTGCCATTTACCGTTATAGTATTCACTCCAAGAGAGGTTGGCTTCTATCGTAATTTTAGTGGAAGGCGTCTTACTTAATTTGGCATTAATCAATCGATCATCATTAACATTACCCTTGGAGATAGTACTTTCCTTATTTTCGGGTCCTTTTTGGATGATGTTTAGCCAGAACAAGAACAAACGCCCTTTCCAAACCACGGGTAGAACAGGGTTGTCTTCTATATCCAAATCTATCTTCTCCCAAGGCGTCCAGTAGCCCTCGTAGCGGCGGTAGTAATATTTACGGTTCATTCCTGGCGTACGACCGATCACGTGTAGTACATCGTCTTTGTCGTAATAAGCACCGTCTTCGAGTATTTTCTTCTCGTCGAGGTACATGCCGCAGATTTCTAGCTTGGCTACTTCGTCTAGTTTTTCCAAGTAATGCAACAGCGCTACGTGCGCAGCTTCTTCGGTGATGTCGGACTCGAGTAGCTCACTCTCTAAATCCTTAAAGAAGGGCGACTTGTTATCCCGTAGCTCAGGTTCTAGCCAGTTTTCGGGATAGAGGAATACCTTTCGGTTGGCTTCCCAGACTCGGTAACGCTTCATCCATTCCCATTGCTTCGCATTGATAGCGGTCACACTCGCCCGAGGTTCTAAATTGATGAGGCAGCGGCTGATAAAAAGTTGCACGGTAGAAATCGCTTGCTTGATGCGTGAGGTTTTCATACAAGCGTCCATTTGTACATCAATCAAGAAGTACTCAAAGAGCTTATCGGCCGTATCGACGGTCTTGGTTTTATCATTTCGCTGCATCAGTCGTAGTACGTAGGCGACTAGCGCATCTCGCTGTTGGTTTCTCAGCGCATCGTTGATCGGCTGAATCACTTGGTACCAAGCAGAAGTATCGTATTTAATGCGTATCGCTTGCTCTAAGTTAGTAACGGTAGCAAGTGTAGGGTCATTAGAAGCCGCGGTTGAGAGTGTTTCTGCACTAATGCCTGTTTGTACTACTAGCTCATACGCTTGCCAGAGCCTATAAAAATTAGGAATTTCTGTAAGCTGCGCTTGGGTAAGCGAAAATCGGCTCAATAGAAAGGCTAGGTTCTCTTCCTCGTAGTCTGTTATCTTCAACAGTAGACTTAGCGCATTGCCCGCGCTATCTTCATAGTTGACGGATGGATCGGCGAGTACCATTAAAAAATCAGATGGCTCTACTGTTAATTGCTCCTTTAAGGTAGTGTACTGTAATAGCTCGGTTACAATTTGCAACAATGCTTGGTGTGTAGTAGCAGCGTTTTGATCGAAGGCAATGGGAATCGCATTGAGAAAACCTTTGCTATTCACTTGGTATTTCTCTCCAAAGAAGGCGATCTCTTCGGCTTGCATTTCCAGCAGTTCTGCGAGTGCCACCGCTTTGAGCAGCCGTAGGTAATTGCGCCTGAAATAACGTACCGCTTGCTCAGGGTAAACCTGCGTCGTAGGGAGTAGGCGATACCCACCACTCCCATTCTCCTTCGCCCATCGTAAAACGGCTCTGTCAGTTACGTTTTCTAATTGAACTGCTATGGCGTGGTAGCGATTGGCTTCTAGCTCGATGGCCTCTGTATTTTCCCAAAGCCCATTATTGTTGATACTCCCCGCTACCAATTGACCATTGAGAGAGAACGTCACGGTAGCCCCTGCATCCGTGTTAAGTCTAAATTTATAAAAATCGGGCTCGCTGGTTGCTACATAAAAGCGATTAGTGACTTGCTGTAGCGGTTGGGTATCAGGAAGAGCCTGCCCCTCTAAGTTGGTATTCACTGAGGTAAGCGTTGCTTCTTCGGTGGTGTTGTCCTGCAATACGTAGGTAGCACTAACACCATTGGTTTCCAAATTTAGGAAATCGGCGAGGGCACTTTGTTTATCATCCTGAAGTGCGTGCAATACTGCAGGCTGATCGAGCAAGGTGGTGATCAAATCAAGTTCAACCCCCAAGGTACTTACCAATAATTGTTGGATAGCCAGTTTTTTCTGGGTTGCTTTGAAGGTTGCTAACATCGCCTGTATCAAAAGATCAAAATCTTTTTGGGTGAGGTAATCCTCGTAAGGCGTTTGCAGCTCGGGGTAGTTAGCGAAGAACGTTTGTACAAGGACTTGCCCTTGATCGAAAAGTACTTGCAGCGCAGTAGTGAAATTAGCACGGTAGTTATCGTCGGTGGGGATTACGTCGGCGGCGGTAGTGAGCGCGTCTCTTTCAGCTAATGTCATAATTCCCTGAAAGGAAAGTTGCTTACGGAAGTCGTTGTAGCTAAGTCTAGTATTAGTAGTAGCAAAATCAGCTTCCAAGCTATTCTGGTGATGATCGTAGGTGGTTACGTTGATGACCGTGTTGTTCACCAAACTAAAAAACTGGTCTACTACTTCTTGTTCGTAGAGCAGTGCCATTTTGGTTTGGGCTACCTCGCCAGTTGGATCACTAATGGCGGCATTTTCAATTTCTATGCGTTGTAGTTCATCTTTTAATTGCTTGGTCAGCGCTAATACTTCTTCTTTTGTAGGAGAGGCATTCCCTGATAAATCTTGGTGGCGTAGGTAATACGTAAGATCAGGGATATTGATTTTAGCCGCTTTGAGTGCTTGCGCTAGTTCGATGAACTGGATGATGCTGGGTTGTACTTCCTGGAGCGTATCGAATGGATTGATCTGAGAGAAGTCTATCAAAATCAATAGCTCTTCTACGCTCATCTTTAGCGAGCGGCTGAGGTAAGCGTGGCGATGAAGCATTGATAACTGAACTAAGTTCAGCGGTACGTCTTCAATCGTATTGAAACTCGCTTCTTTTTGTACCATACTTTCCAGCAGTTGCCTCAAGTCATTAAGCGGAAGATTGAAAGCGGCAGCGACTGCCTCTTTATGATTCCAAACCTTGGTGTTATCGTCCAAAAGGAATTCTTCCAACGCATTAGGTTGGAAAACATCGTCTAGCTGAGTGATACTTGTATTCAGGAAGAGTTGTCGGTACAAGGAATGCTGTCCGAAGGTGTCTATCTCGGCAAAGAGTGCCAAGGCTTGCAGCAGATCACGTTTAGGTTTGAGGGAAAGCAGTTCCATTACTTTTTTCAGGTGCGCCAAGCGGGTCAATAATTGCTCAAAACCCTGATTTAATTGCGCCATTGTCCTTACCGACGCAAAATCTGGCCAGAGGGCAGCGATTGCTTTATCGGTTTGCTCGATGCTCCAACCTAGCGTATGCCATAATCTAATAAAGCGTAACAATTTGAAATAATCCACCTCGGTAATAGCTGCATTATCAGCATAACGAAGCTCAAGGGGTACAAAGGAGCAGTCATCCGGTTTACTGGTAGGATCTACCAATAGGATAAGACTTACAATCTCGTCTTCATAGTCTTGTAGCCAGTTTTTAAGGTCTCCGTCGTAGGAACTTTCATCGAAGTCATCAGGAAGTAGCGCATCAAATTGTGTCTCGTCGAGGTCTCCATTAATAAAGGCCACGATATTGGTAATACTAACGAAAATATTCTCAAGCTTGGGAATCAACCTGCTTGTAGGATTCATAAATTGGGTCTTAACGAGGGCAGTTAGTTCCTTGTAAGTAATGTCTAACTTACGGGTAAGGTCTCTGGCGTAGGTCGTATTGGCTTTTAAAGTAGCATCCAAATCGGTACCTGCTGCCTCTCCGTAGTATTCAGCCAATTCGTTGGGGTTGGTAGTCAGGATCGCAAAGGCTTCTTTAGAGAGATGCAAGAATTCCTGATGAATTTCTTGCCAAGTGCCAGGGTCATCATTCACCCGCAATGTAGTCATCGCTTGGTAAAGCGGTGTTTCTAGGTGTTCCCATAAGTGTCTAGAAGCTACTAAGGGTTGGTTGAAAGGCAAGCTAAGTGGATATACTTGTTGTTTCAAAACGTTATAGGCTTCCTCTTTTACAAACTGCGGATTGGCCAGCAGTTCTTCAGTAGTAATATTATCATCCAAGTTATAGCCCTCAAAACCTTCTAGTGGACTGAAGTCTTCGTCTTCGATATTAATGTTCTCACTGTTGGCGTGTACTACAAAGTGTTCTAGTATTTCATTCACTAAGTCAATGTAAGGCAATACGGTATTGGTATTGGCACAGGTGAGTTGGATATGCTGAATATCCGGGCGACGATCTAGTAAAACTTCTAGTGGATTTTCCTTGCCTGCGGCGGCATCTGAGCTTAGCGGCGTTAGGTCGATGAACTTGAGTAAGTCTACTAGGTAAGCGGCGGGACTCAACACAGAGCGGCAATGGTTACATTCACAAAAATCCATTTCTCCGAAGAGTTCTTCTAGTGTAGGATAAGCGATTACGTCAGAAAGTTGCGACTGTGTTGTGCTGAATGTTTCCATTGGTGAATCTTGCTCCGAATGAAGTACATACAACTGGGGATTCCTAAAGTAGGTAAGGTAGCCCACAGCCACATTGACCACGGTACTATGGATTTGGTGCGATTTGGCGAAAACCATTTTGGCTTCTTGTTCGCCCAATTTTTCAGTAAAACGATCCATAAAGCCTTGTTCTCCTAGTTGTACCACACTTTGTGCAGAATTGAGTCCTTCATCGAGGAGGACTTTCATGGCGTCATCAGAAGGGGTGATTTGGTAAGTGCGTTGGAGGGCTTTCAATTCTCCCTTTACCGCCTCTTCCACTTGTAAATCATTGTCTTTTAGGTATTTCTCCACGGGGGTGGTGCTAATGTCAAAGGTGGCTTGCTGTTCGTTCAAGAAGCTTGTAACTTGTTGTGCAACATCCCCATTACCAAGCTTAAATTCTTCTCTACTCACCTGATCAGCCAAGACGGCCGTCGGATAACTTATCTTCAACTGACTTGCCATGTATCTTTTATAATTCTCCCGTTGTTCAGTCGCCTCTGCCCCTGGAAAGTCGCTGGGTATTTCTATCCCTTCATTGAGGAGGTCTTCCCAAGCATCGGCTTGGTATAGCCCTCTCGGTATGAGCTCTACGGGATCCTCTTGGACTTCCAATTGTTGGATCAAGGAGGCATTGTTGATAGTAAGTAACCCCAATTTACCGTCTAGGCGGAGTCGTTGGGTGGTGGCCTCGCCTAGTTGTTCGGTGGTTTTTTCCCAAAGCTGCTCGGTATCACCTTTGGCAGCTAGGTAAGTATTCACAAAGGTACGTTTCTGCTCGTCGTTTTCTAGCGAAAGATCCAGCATGCTACTCAGCGTAGAAACACCCGTAGCAGGCGCTTCTTGAAGCAGGAAGTCGGTACTTTTTTCTTCGTAGCGTGCTACGTTATCTTCAATGCTGTCTTTCAGGGTAGGATCAATGATATTTTGCTCGGTGGCCTTGTTCCATACGTTGGCGACGGTGTCGTTATCGAGCTCGTTAATGCCTTTTTCATCCGTAGGTAAACCAGCTCGAAACATCGCATAGTAGAAAGGGGAAGGGACACCCGTTTTGTTACTATATTGATTGGCGAGGGCGGTCATGGCTACCAAGCGGGCATCAATACCTGTTTTGTTAGCGAGGTAGGTGATGTCTTGGTTTTCGTCATCTTCTTTCAAATCTTTTAGGGCTATATCGCCTGCTACCGCTTGAATGCGGGTGGTCAGTTGTTGGTATTCATTCTCCTCCTTTATCTCGTCGGTGGGCACCAACATATCGATCCTCTCCTCTGAGGAGGCATCGTAACGAATAGGAGATGCGTAGATAAGTTTTTCGTCCTGATTGAAGACGTTGATCTGAATATCGGGACGGTCTTTGCCTACCAAGTTGTCTGCTGTGGTATAGGTAATGGTATAGTAGCCTTTTGCGTCGGTGGTGGTTTCGCCGAGTACTACTTCACTTCGTAAATTTTTGTCTAGCGCCACCACACGTAGTTGTCCAATGCCTACCCGCCTGTTGTCAAACACATAGCCCTTGACTTGGTTGGTCGCTTCATCGTCTGCATCATCATTGATGGCTACACTTAGGTTGAGTGTATGCGTCCCTGGATTCAGCTTGCGTAATGGGGTGGTTTGGGTACTTTTGATGAGGTTATCGTTCTGGAGGATATTGAAGTAAAGATCGGGTTGGTAGTCGAGGGCATCCTCTGGAAAGACGGTATGATCAAAAGTGATGTCTACTTCACCGTTGGCATTGGTGTTGCCCGTAGCCAAAGGATTCTCTTTAAATTGATCGTTGTCCCAAAGTTCTACTTTCAAACCTGCTATAGGTTCATTGGCTTCTCCAGTGATTCTTCCTACAATACGCCATTCACGCATGTTTTTTAGGTTGACAGAGAAGTTGAATTCGTGTTGCCCTTTGGGAAGGTTGTTTTGTAGGTCGTCTTTGGTGTCAAGGATGAGTGTTCTACCGTCAAAGATTTGAAAATAGAGATCGGGGAGGGGCATTTCTTCATCTCCTTTGTCGCCGTAGGTCATTTCATCAAATTCTAAGAGGAAGCCTCCTTCGGCGTTGGTAAGTACTTCGCCCAGCAGATCATCTTGCCCGCCTTCGTCACTGTCCCAGACTTGCACCAGTAGCTTTTCAACGGGTGCTCCTGTGCTTTCATCGGTGAGGGTGCCTACGATTTGATGCGGCTCTCCAAAGCCACTTTCAAGATAAAGGGTTTCGAGTAGTTCGGCGGTTTCGCCCGTTACGATGCCAGAGGGTTCGAGACTGTTTTCTTCTTGGAAGACGCTGACCGCCTCTTGGGTGACTTCGGTAAAAAGCTGCGGGTCTTCTACAGCTACTTCGTACTCAAGTACTTCAAGGATACGATGGAGGCGCGCAACTAACTCGTTGCGTTGCTCTAATACAAGTGTATTTCCGATTAGTTTTTTGATCATGAGTGTAGGTTTATGTTACTGTGATTTATGTTTTTGTCTGTGTTTTGATTTTTTACTTCATTTATTTCGCATTAAAAATGCTTTTGAAGAGGCAGTCGCCATGCAATTGTGAGTGAGCTGAGTATTCGTAATGCAATTGCGACTGAGCAGAAGGTATTCTATTTCTTCGGTTTTTTCGGTCTAACGTATAAACCTTTTTTTCTTCTTGCCTCATTAGCCTTTGCAATAGCTTTACCTTCTCCTCTATTTGCCCCCCTTTCTTGAGATTTTAATCGAACTCGTTCACCTGGAGGGGTTCCAGAAAGATCAGCTCTATGGCCTACATCATAATTTCCAGGACCACTATATTTTTCTCCTACTCTCTGCGCTTCTTTTCTCATTTTTTTCGTTACACCTCTGTAATTTCCTTCTTTTGGGGCAATAGCATACCCTTTTTTAGTGCCTATTTTATCAATAGGAATAATTTCGTGTATAGGTATTACGTTCGATGATGGTAAATTACTTGCGGCATCTACGGCATTAGGCTTCGAAGTTGGTGCTTTTGGCTTTCTAGATGTTGATGCAGCATTTTGAGCAGATGTTGGCTTACTACTTCTCGGAGTCTTTGGTTTCCTTCCTTTCGCTCCACCTGCAAGTGTAGCCGCTAGACTAGCCGCTAGACTAATTACCGAAGCAGTCGTAGCAACTTGATCTGGGTCAAGTACATATCCAAAAATTTCAGTGACACTCTCTGCGGCTTCACTTACGCCTACCCAAACCGCTGCAATCGGATCAGAAGCAGCTACAGCATACATTCTTTGTCTTGGATCAACTGTCGCTGGAGGTTCTGGGTTACTAACTCCAGGTCTGGAGGCGAATTCATCCTCCATTTCTCTATGAGCCTCATTTAATGCATCAATCTCTTTATCTGAATCTATATAAGATAATACAAATGGTTGTCTGCCATACTTTGCTTCATAATCTGCTCTCAACTGTTTTGAGAGCTCAAACTTTTCTTGTCGACTCAATCCCTGATTGAAAATTTGGCTTTGTGCACCATTTGAATCATTCTGCATTACAGGATTATTCCCAGCATAACGATACACATTCACCCCATCCCCAATCCCAATCGGATCCGCACTCAACCACCTGCCTAACCAAGGTAGGTAGTACCGTGCCGAGTGATAGCTGAGTCCGCTTTCTTCGTCTCGTTCCATCCCCGTGTAGCGGTAGCGTTTGGCGGTGGCTTTGAGGGTGGCGTTAACCGCTTGGTAAGACACCGTACCGTAGGGATGATACTCCTCATAACTAATAATATCCCCATTCCCATCTACCTCTAGCCCTACCGAACCTAAATGATTGTTGTACTGATAGCGATCGAGTATGCCCGTGGTCAGGTTATTATTATTGGTTTGGCGTACATTTTCTACCAGCAAGATGCGCTGGTCATCTACTAGTAAGTGGTGGGTCTCTATCTCTTCTACCAGTGTATTGCCTGTGCTATAGCGACGGTACAACTCCATTCCTCCTAGGTAGAGGCGCTCTTCGGTGAGGCCGTTTCTTTCAATGCGCTTGCGGCTGCGCTCTCTTCCGCTATCATATTGGTAGTAAGCCGTGCCACCACCGCCTAAATCAATCTGCTGTACGCAGTCTCGGTAATCCCAACTTGGGCGAAATTCCGAAGCCACCTCGTTGTAGTTGAGCAGATTGCCGTGTACATCGTAACGGTACTTTATTGCTAAAGTGGACGTATTGGTGTATATATCGTAGGTGAGGGTACTACCTACTTCAGTGGCGAGTAGGCGATTACTATCCGTAGCATATTGGTAATGCCTCGTCCAGGCATTGCCTTGGGCAAGGTGCCGCATTTGTAAAATATTCCCTACCGCATCGTACTGGTAGCGCTGGGTGTAGTTGCGCAGGGTTTTATCGGTCGCTTCTGTACTGGTTACAGGGAAATTTACACTTTCGGTATTTGGCGCATTGGCTTGGGGGGCATTATTAAAGTTTTTATTCTCCCGTCCAGTCGCTTCCACCAATCGGTAGAGAGCATCGTAGATGTAGCCACTTTTCGGTGCTACTTGCTGGTTACGGAAAAACACGGGTTCAAAGGCATCGTCTTCTATCTCGGAGATGTTGCCCACTGCGTCGTAAGTATAGTAAAGATTTTGTAATACATTTGGATCGCTCAGATTGGAGGGCATGGAGGGAAGTGTACCATTTACTCCACTCAGTGTGGTTTTGAGCTGAATCAAACGGAAAGTTTCTGTATCGTAATGATAATAGGTATTGGTGCCGTTGCCATAACGCATGCGCATACGTTGTCCCTTTTCGTTGTAGGTAATGTTATTCACCGCCGTAATGCGACGCCCGGTACTTTCCATATTTGCTTTATCGGCATCAGTGAGGTGTTCTTCGGAGACCAATACGCCTCTGGCATTGTAGGTGGGAAGATAAACCGTTACCCGTTGCGCACTGGTGTACCAGTTGAAAAGACGCTGCTTTCGATTGAGCGCCTCGTATTCGGTATCTTGGGTAAACACCTCACTTTCTAAGCGGTTCGTCGGGGAGCCATCCGTCCAATCAATCACTGCTGCCTGATAAGCGGCGGCTAACTGTCGTTTTACAGTGAGTAGATTGCCCTTAAAGTCGAACGCTTCGTGGGTAGTACGTCCGCTGGCATCGTATTGTTGGTAAACTTGCCCTCGTAAGTTATTCGCCTTGGCGTTGGGTTGGCTTTCCCCATAGGCTACCTTTTCAATCAGTTGTGTGGTAGTAGCCCCCGTTGCTTGCAAACGCATTTCTACAGGGCGCTGTAAAAGATCATAAACGGTAGAGAAAATCTGCTCTTTGCTGTCCCAGTTACGAATCGGGTTGCCTGCTACGTTATTCAAAACCCACTCTTCGCCCGCATCCATACTGCTTTCATAGACCCGATGTCCCAGTAAATTATAAGCGTATTGCATGACGGTGTTGCCTCGCGCATCGATTACCGCACGGGTGTTTCCTTCAATATCCAACAGGATTTGCGTGCTGTACAGCTCATCGCTGCTACCCGTAATCGTACCCATATTATCTCTTTCGTAGCGGCGATTGTACGCCACACTCAACACTGGACGACCCAAGGAGTCTACATGGAGGATGTTGGGCGTATCGTAATGCCAAGCCGCTTTTTCAGCGGCTGCCTTTTCTTTGTTGGGGTCTTTCCCCTCGGCCAAGAGTTGGGCATCGATCAGATTATTGATGCGATTCTGGTACCAGTTGCTATCCAGTATAGTATCGTTTTGGTCGTAGTACTTTTGGTGCCAGCTATCAAATACCACTTTGGTAAAGGTACCGTCAGGGAATTCTGTACGGACACCTCGTCCGAGGGCATCGTAGTAGAGAATAGGGGTTACGCCTCGCTCTACCAATTCTTTATTGTCTTCGTAGAAGGGATTTACTGAAAAATAGGGTTCATACTGCTTGACAGGATTCCCTTTGTTGTTAAGAACCGTTCTTCCATTGCCGATCCAGCGGAGTTGAGAACCTGTATCAATGGTTTCGAGCGTGTAATCACAATTAGGCGTAATGTTAAGTTGTAAAGCCTCACCGGGTTCAGCTTGTACCTTTGTCATGGCTACATTACTCATGCCGTCGGTATATTCAAAACCTAGTTGTACATCGCTGTCTGCTTCCACAACGGCGTGCTGTTCTCTGGTGATGCTGCCTACTACCGTTGGGAGGTATTTTACCTCTTCACATAACGTCACGTTAGGATTGTTGGCGCGTTGTTCTGCTCGCAGTTGTACAGAAGTTTGGTAACGGTGGAAGTTGTAGACAAAACGGGCACTGGCCTTTTGGAGCAAATTCTTGGCTGCCAGTTGTAAGTCGTCGGAATCAGCCAGCGTAAAATAGTTTTCAATAGTGTCCCGCTCAGCTTGAGGCGTGTATTCTGTTAAATCGTCTAAGTTATCGGCTTCATTACCTTTCCCCAGCGTAGCAGTAGCTTTCACCAAGCCTAGTTCGTCTAGTAAAACCTCAGCAAGATTATCGTTAGGGTCTTTCATCCGAGTGGGTGCGAGTACTCTGAAATTGAAGCGCTCTACCTCCATACGGTTTTGAAGCGCATCTTCAGAAGCTTGTAGCAGTAAGTAGTAATCCTTGTAGTAGGTTACGCTAGTGACAGCATCAAAGGGAGAGCGGTAACGAATAGGAGAGAAAAAACGGGCACGAACAGTGGTTATATCTTCTCCATTGGTGGCATCAACAAATTCAGGTAAGCCTGAGCGAATCCACCAGTTATTGTCACCTTCGCTCTGGACAAACTTTCCCTCATTATTCATTAAGTTATCAGTATCGACGATCTTTCCTGTAAAAAGTTCATTGAGTAAGTTGGAGGTATAGGCCAACTGATAGCTTTCATAAGAGATGCCGTGGGTAGGAAGTTGTCCGAGTGGAAGCGTATCGGTTAATGCTTCGTTGTAATAAAGCGTACGAACATGCTCGATGAGGCGCCGTTGTACATCAGTTTCGTTGGGTGTAGCGGTATAGGCAATTTCTTCAGTATTGTTACCCAGCACATCTTGAAAGTCTTCCAGTTGGTACAAAGTAGCGGAAGGTGCCAAACCAGTCACCTCGAAGGTTTTTACTTCAGTAGGTAGTCGCAAACGATAACTGTTGTCTTGAAGTACATCGTTGGTAAATTCATTTTGGGTATATATGATATGCGTTTTAGCTTGCGCTTGCTGCAACTGTTGTAAATGCTGCAAGTAAGTGGTCTTTTCACCGCCTCGTTGATACAGCAAGGCTTGTGCTTCACTAATACTAGTGTTGAGTGCATCCGTGTTTTTACGAGGATACACTACCGCAGCAGAGGCTAATATATTGCCCAGTTTATCTATTTGGGTATTGAGCGAATGCGCAATCCGTAGATCCCTTTCGTCACGTTCGTAGTGGAGAGTAAGGGCTTCACTTTCGGTAACCATAAAGGAAGCGTGTGGGTTGTCGCCTCTCGCTTGTAATAATTGAATGTGACAATTGTGGGTAGCGACGGTATAGGGCTTCAGCTCTGTTTGTTGCGCTTGAGTTTTGAAGGCAAGAAAATCAGGATCGTCTGCATAGCCTTTTTGTTGCTGTTCTTCTTGGCTGCGTTTTTCAGCATCTAAAGCAAAAATCTCCTGACGCAATACCATGCCTTTGCAAGCTCTCAAGGCTTCTCGGTACTCCTCGGCGGATAGCTGATTGATATCGAAGTTATTGGCGATGGTTGGGTTAGTCACTATTTGTGTTTCGGGCAGTTGGTAAGCTTGCTCAATCGTCAAGATGGTTGGGTCAGGAAAAGCTTTTTGGTAAGCTTGGTACCAATACTCTTTTTCAAAATAGCTAAGCAAGCGTTCTTTATCTATAAAAGCACCGGTATGAAACCAAGTTTTGGTAAGGGTAGAAGGTTGGTAAAGGTCGTAAGATCGTTCTAAGCGATTCCCTGCATTGTTGCTTTGCCAGTTTTCGTATTCCTCTGTATCTTTTTGTTCTACCATCCCAAAGCCTCTAAACTCACGCTCAGCGTGGTCGTAATAACCGTGGTGATAGGCGTATTCAGCGGAGAATCGGACGTCCGTGATTTTATCTTCTACAACTGTTTTGGCAACTACTTGTACTGGAAAAGGTAACTTGGTTGCCCAAGGCTTTCCTGCTTGCTTATCTTTGAGGTAATAGTAAGTAGAACTCTTGTAGGTAAGGGTGGTTTCTTTCCCAAAATTATTCACGTATTTCGTAAGGATGTGCGGTTTTTTGCTGTCCATCAGGTCAATGTAGCGCATCGGTGCCTGACTTTCAGCGGGCAGGTCAGAAGACCAAACGATACAGGAAGTCCCCGTACCTAACAAGTCTACCACAGAGATTTTTGTGTTCCCATCTATCGGAAAGAAAGGTTCGATCTCTTGTGCTTCACTCCAAGCGTTTCCCGATAGATTAATGTAGGCCTTGAATTTATTTTTACCTAAGTAGATGAGATCGGTAGCGCCTGTACCGCTTACGTCTACTAGTTGTAGATAGCGAGGATTGAATTGGTCAGGTAGGTCGAAAAGGGGCGTATTGTTCATACTCACTTTGGCACTAAACTTTCCGTAGCCTTTATTCGCCCAGTAGCAGATTTCGCCATTACGTACACGTACAATATCAGTTAAACCATCGCCGGTCATATCGGCCAAGAAGATCGACTCTTGTTGGTCGGTATCGGCAAACACCAAGGCAGGGCCCTGCTCTTCGTTAAAAGGCTTACTACTCTGCTTCGCTGCTTCATACCCTTTAGTACCATTGGAGGTGTACCAAGTGAATACATTTTCTTCGGTCAGGACGATTTCTGGCTGTCCGTCACCATCAAGATCAAGCAAACGAACGTGTGGGTCTTGGATATCTATACTGCTGACTGTCTCAAAAGGTTGAAAAGCTTGGTAGGTGTTGTCTTCGGTTAAAGTGAAATAGCCTTGCACACCAGGGCTATTGACTACTACTTGTTTCTCACCATTGGCTTCTAAGTCTTGTAAAGAAAGCGTACCCGACGTTATGCCTATAAAGGAAGGCTTGTTGATCACCTTTTGGGCGGGTGTGAACTTCACCTGTTGGTCTTCGTCGGTGTCGCCAAGGTTCGATTTATAGTACCAGGCTTCTGCTTGTTCGGTTAAAATACCGTTGATTCCCTCTCCGTACAAATCTACCCATTGGTAGTTGTTGGTTAAGCCAACGGGGGCATTGGCGATACTTTCTTGGTCTACTACACGCACCTTGGTGTTCCAATCTAATGGCTGATAGTCGAATTCCATGGGAGGAAGCGATTTGACAAAATAGTCATTTTCCTTACGAATATAGCCTTCCTGGGTAACAGAAGCTAGATAAGAGACTTCTGTCTGCCCAGATTGGTTGATAGAAGAGGGGGCGTACTTCAAGGCGAGTGCGCTTACAAGGTATTCTTTTCCAAAGTCTTCCTCCTCGCTTGTTCCTACAAACTGTCTTTCTTCTTCAAAGTGATGAAACATCAGAATATTGTAGCAACGTCGGTAAGTACGCACTTCGAAGCCTGCTCGGTAAGAGGAAAAGGCATCTGGGCGAGACAACCAGCGATTTTTTTCGTTGTAAGTAGGTATTTCTTCTGGCGTTTCTGGGTCTTGATGCTCGCCGTAATCCATCACTAGCTCAAAGAAGTAAACAGCGTCATCTGTAGGGAGTGTAGGATTGTAAGGTTGCTCCTCATCTGCGTACCAAGCTACCCGATTGCCGTACTTGACACGCTTGAGGTAACGATTGGTAAAAGAGGCAATTCCATTGTATCGATTGCGTTCGTGAAGTTCGTTGGCTACATTTTCTAGGTTTTCAGCCTTGTACTCGTATTTAATCCAGTTGCCTTTGTCGTCGTAGCTAAACGCAGGTAACCAAGTGTATATCTTTTGGTCGTCTTGAGGATCAGCGATACGAGATTCAGGGGTGAGGCCAAAAAAAGTAGTAATGTTTTCACGGGTGGTTACTTTCCAGTAGGTTTGCTTATCTGATTTCCTAAAAATCCGCTCTATTCTAGCGAATCCGCCCTCTACTCTCGGTCGGTAGCGTAGGATGGTATAGTTTTCATTATTAATTGATTTTTTCTTCCACTCTCCTGCATCTCTTTCTAAAAGCGGCACTAAGTCTTCCGCTCCTGAGAACATAAAGGTGTCTTCCTGTTGATAAGTTGGTAGTTTTTTATCCGTTTTTCGCTGTATCATAGGGTAGCTCACTGACCAGCCCAGTCCGAAAGCACTGTTACCGCCGCCAGAACTATAGCTGAGCGCTAGACTAGGCGAAAAACCGTTCCTTCCGGGCGCGATGGGAAGGGGAATTGAAAAAGAGGCTGTACCATTCGCAGCATTGACTTCAAATTTCTCGTCGATGCCTTTTAGTGCGCCACCTCCTTTAGGGAGTTCTACTTTTGGAATCTCAATGGCATTAGATTCAGTGGCTTGCTCTTTAGTGAGCGTATCGATGGTGTTAGGTTGCTCCTCTTTACGCTCGGTCTTGTTTTCATTATTTTGATTCATGTAGGTTTATGTTATTTCGTTAACTTTAAGCTACAGTTAGGTAATATTTCCTTACAAAATTCACTTCATCATAAGTAATCACTACCTATATGAATGAGTTTTTTGTACTCGTAGTATCGCTCGATGCGTGATTTAAGAAAGGGGATGGGCTCTTTCGCTTTTGAGGTTAGACTACAATAAGACTATTTTTACGAGTTATCTATTTATTTGATTAAGGTAATCACAAATAGTGCAGTGTGCAATAGTGATTTATCACTATTGCACGGTAGGCTTTACTAATGTATGGAGCTACCTCATACTTACTCTATGAAAAGGAAAGTAATAATATTTCCAGCCCTACGGTTGATGTATCCCAAAATATTTATTTAATTACCTTACTTTTACTAAAAATTTACGCTTATATGAAATTTATCTACAGCCTTGTGGTGATGGGGTTACTCAGCCATTACGTACTGGCACAAACCACTGAAAAAAAAGAAGAGAAAAAGGAAATTCCTGAAGCACGTGTATTTACAGCGACTCAAAATGCTACCATTGGGGGTAAAAATATTACGCTTGATACAGAGGCAGGAACACTACAACTCCGCAACATCAAAGATGAACCAATTGCGCTTTTTGGCTATACGTATTATGCTAAAAAAGGAGAAGACGTTGGAAAGCGCCCCATCGTTTTTGCCTACAATGGTGGGCCACTCTCTGCTTCCTTTTGGTTGCATATGGGCATTTTAGGGCCGAAGCGCGTCGTTATCAATGACCCTGACTTTACCAAAGGTGCTCCTTATGAGATCGTGAACAATGAATACTCTATTCTGGACGTAGCCGATCTGGTCATGATTGATCCAGTAGGGGTAGGGCTAAGTCATCCTATTGGTGAGGCAGAATTCAAGGATTTTTGGAGTGTAGATGGCGATATTGAAAGCATTGGGTTGTTTATAGAGCAGTTTCTCATTGCCAAGGGCCGTATGAATGCGCCTAAGTTTTTATTAGGAGAAAGCTACGGTACTTACCGCAACGCAGGCTTGATGAAACACTTACAAGACAAGGGGATTGCACTCAACGGCGTGATTATGGTGTCAGCCGTGTTCGATTTGCCTTACATACTCTTTGCGCCTGGTGACGATCGCTCTTATCTGATGCACTTTCCTACGTATGCTGCTACCGCTTGGTACCATAATAAAGTAGCCAATAAACCTGCGAATTTAGAAGATTTTCTAAAAGAGGTAAGAACATTTACCGAAGAGGTATACGCCCCTGCTTTGCTTAAAGGAGACCGTTTGACGGAGAGTGAGAAAAGCCAGATAGCCAGTCAGTTAGCGGCTCGGTCTGGGTTGAGCCAAGAGTACTGGCTAAGGGCAGATCTACGAGTAAAAGCACGAGAGTTTTTCCAAGAGTTTATGCGAAAGGAAAACAGAATTGTAGGACGCTTCGATGGACGTTTTACAGGACTTAGCCAAGACTTGTTGAATCAAAATGCCGACTATGATCCGCAGAGTAAGGCGATTTCTGCGCCGTATATTACCGCCTTTAAGCATTATCTGTACAACGACTTAAAAGTAGTTATGCAACTTACTTACGTTACAAGTACTTCGCAAAGAGAGAAGTTTTCGTGGGACTGGAGCCACGCAGGCAATATGATTTTTTATACCCAAGCCACCACAAGCACGGCACAAGATATGGCTACAGCAATGATTCAGAACCCTAATCTTAAAGTGTTGATCCTCAATGGGTATTATGACTTGGCCACGGTCTTCTACGGGGTAGAGTATTCGATCAGCCATTTAGGCTTGCCTGCTGACCTCCGTAAAAATATTTTAATGGAGTACTACGAGGCAGGACATATGATGTATACCCACCCGCCTTCAATGGAAAAATTTAAGAAAGACGTGGCAGGTTTTATTGAAGAATTAACGAAATAATCATCTATTACTTACTAGCTAATGATGTATAAGGCCTATGAAGGCCACGGTAAAGTTTGAATGGTCATCTGTTAGGAATCTATTTTTGCCCTTCAAGGGGTAGTATACTGTAGGCTACTTACCTCTAAATGAGGTATATTTTGGCTTGATACAATGCGCTTATACTCACTGAAAAGCGTTTTACTACGTTTCGGTGCTGCGTTTTATTTAAACAGTTTCTGGTACAACTTTTCTATTGATTTAATTTCTTTTTCGGATAATACCGAAAATTCTCCTTCTCTTGCTATTTTCGATAAGATTCCATCGTTTTGATCCAAAAATTTTATTAGCAGTGCAACCAATCTATCTGTCATTTCAAATTCATCGTCAATAGTTCTTTTAAACTCATCATATTTTATTAAATATGATAATTCACGAGGAATTATATGCGCTATCGTATCAAACACACAGTCATATAAAAACTCTGCTTGTATAGTTAAATCATAATATCTATAAAAGTCAATAGTGTCATTAAGCACATTTATATTATGATCTTTTGTTTCTTCCCATTCAATGAAATCAAGCAATGGATGTGAATAAGTTTGCAGCACTTTTTGGTAGTCGTCAATATGATCTAATATGGAAGCAGAGATAGGAAATATAATGCCCTGTTGAGAAAATTTCTTCTTGGCTAAAATATGATGAATAAGATATCTATGAATCCTTCCATTGAATAATACTTGGTAAGACAACTAAATAATAATAAGTTGATTCCCTCATACTTAAGTGCAAAAACCAAATGTTTGTATAAAGCTTCTATTTCGTCTAAGCTGTGATTATTCTTTGGTAAGTAGCTTTTGGGTAAAACGATCCACTCTTTATTTTGGTAATTTTTGTTTTGGTCACAAACTAGTACTATGGGATTAACCATAGGCATTTGTAATTTTAGTTGATCGATAATGGCTGCATATCTAACAATAGTTCCTTTTTCAGGAGATTGTTTTCCGTGAAAATGGGTGCTTCGTGAGAAAAGTAAGCGCAAATTGTAATTATTGAGCGTAAATTGTGTATTTAAAATGAAAGTGGGCGCAACTGACGAGTCAGGATCACAAGTATGGCGACGTTAGCATTTCCAAATAGATTCGGACGTAGTCAAATCCGCCGTAATTACGGTGCTACATTGTTGAGGTGTATTAGGTGTGTATGGTGCAAAGGTGTATACATTGCTGATAACCGTTTTTATATTGAGCCTATCTAACCTGAGTTTTTTTGTTGAAAATGGTCTATAATTATTCTTTCTTCTGGAAGAATTGATTTCAAAATCTGGTTTCGTATCAGGCCAATGTCTATCTTCTGATTTAAAACTGATGCTCTCTTCTGAAGTGGAGGAGGTAAGGTAAAAAATTAGTATGCACTATCTTTTAGAGAGGGGAAGAGGTCTATTGTGTCAATAGTTTTATTTATTTTCAACGCTGGAACAAATCTTTGGGTTGTATTACGTCCACACGAACGACTTTTCCGTTCTCAAAAGTGAAAATCTCTACGATATTTTGTCCCTCTTGATCAGACTCAGCTAACCAAACTTTATCGTGCATAATCACTTTATTATCGATTTCTACCAGATGCTGTATTTCAGAGCGAACATTCGGGTGGGCTTCAAAGTGCTTCGCTCTATTTTTAGTCAGATTCTCTTTTCCGTCAACTTTCAGGTCAGATTCAACAAATACTTGAACGTTATCTGCGAAACCTGCCACATATTTTTCTGCATCTTTTTCATTAACGGCAGCTATCATTTTTTCGATAGTCCTGCTTTGCTCGCCGGCTACTTCATACTTTAGATTTTTCTCAGTTTGACATCCCATTACAAGAGCTGATGCCAATACTAGCGTTTGCATTGTTTTTTTCATTAGTCCTTTTTTAGATGATGTTTAATATACCAATATATGCATTAGCTGTGTTCCCTATTTCAACCTAGTTGTAAAAATAAGATAAAACGCAGAGGATGATAGGTATAACTCAGTCCTTACAATACCTTAAACTCAATACGTCTATTCAGTTGTCTGCCTTCAGGTGTATCGTTCGTAGCAGTAGGTTGTGTTTGTCCGTAGCCTTGATAACGCAATCGGTTGGCGTCTACGCCATTTTTAATAAGGTAGTTGTACACGGCCTTAGCGCGTTGTAACGAAAGGGTGACATTAGAAGCAGCATCCCCTACATTGTCCGTATGGCCAGAGATTTCTCCCTTCACTTGCGGATTATCTTCCATAAATTGGATGAATTTTTCAAGTTCCGTTTTCGATTTCTCTTTAATATCGTATTTGCCTGTATCAAAAAAGATATTGTTGAGGGTCACTTTAGTTCCTTTTGCGATCGGTGCATGAAAAATATCAATTTCAACGGGTTGGAGGCTATCTAGCTTCTTCTCGTTATTATTAAAATTTATACTCTTAAAAGCATACTGCTTCTTAGACACCTCTAGCGCGAATTCTGCTCCTTCTGTAAGGACAATCAGATAAGAACCATTAAGCTTATCGGAGGTGACCGTGTAGGTTCTCGTATCGTCTGTAATGTTAAATAGTTCTACTTGTGCAGCAATTGGTTTTTTCGTAACCGCATCATACACCGTACCCTTTACATAATTACTTTTTTCTTGTACAGTTGCTTCTGAGGGCATATCAAAGGCCATCAATTGGCTACTGACATACCGCCTGCCTTGTTTTTTCTCGTCTGCGTAGTACGCTTTTTTACCGTCAATGGTCACAAAGAGCGATACTTGGTCATTGTAGTCGTTAATGGGATACCCTAGGTTGACAGGCTCAGTCCAGTTGCCAGCCTCGTAAGAAGTCTTAAAGAGGTCTAGCCCGCCTAGCCCTACATAGCCATTAGAACTAAAGAAGAGCGTTTTACCGTTGGCGTGGATAAACGGCGAGAGCTCTTCCCCTTTCGTATTTACACTGTCGCCCAAGTTAAGCGCAGGTTGCCACTCGTCGTTGTCGTCTAAATAGCTTACATAAATGTCTTTACCGTAACCCTTACGTCGGTCTGAGATAAAATAGAGCGTTTTACCATCGGCGGAAAGGGCAGGTTGTGATTCCCAAGCACCTGTGTTAATGTTACCACCCATATTGATGGGCTCTGTCCACTCATCGCCGTATTTTTTAGAAATAAAGAGATCGCAACTCCCAAAGTTTTCTCTTCCTGCGCAAGAAGTAAACACCAGTGTTTTACCATCGGCTGAAATGCTGCAAGTGCCTTCATTACTCGGAGTATTAATGCGTGTAGAAAGTGATTCTGGTGCTGACCAACTACCATCTTCCAGTCTGCGGCTAATCAATAAGTTCTCGTCGCCATCGAGCTTATTGAGCAGTGAGGTGAAAATAAGGGAAGATTGGTCTGCGGTAAGGACAGGAAAATACTGTAGATAGTTAGGACGGTTGACTTGATCGCCAATAGGAACTGCTTTAAAATCTAGTGGAGTCTTCATGGCTATCTTGGCGTAGTCAGCGCTTTCAATAATCCGTTTCGTCTCGGTCACGTATTCAGCAGGGGTAGGATTAAAAGTAAGGAATTTTTGGGCATAAGTCTTAGCGGCTTTGTAGTCACCTTGCTTGAGGGATTCCCCCGCAAGGGTATAATAAGCACCCATGTAGTTACGATTATCAGGAGCCAGTGCCACAGTCGCGCTGTAATGCTTCAGCATTTCTTCATACTTTCCAAACATTTGGAAGTTTCTAGCCAAGGTATAGTGAGCTTCCGTAAACTCTGGGGCTTTATCTACCGCTTTCAGCAGCATAGCCATTCCTTCATCAAACTTACGTTGCTTAAAGAAGGCAGAGGCTTTCTCATAATAACTAATCGCTTTTTTGTTTTTAGTAGCGTATTGCTTCTGGGCATATATTCCTTGGCTAACCAAAAGAAGACCTATCCCGAAAAGAAGAGTTTTCAAAGACATACAGATAAAATCGTGATGACCAAACTTTAATTTAGTAGAAACCCATAGTAATATCAAGGAATCTCCATGTATTTATGGGTTTGGAGCGAAACCCGCCACCGTGGATGTAATTTTACATAATCAACAATCAACGGAAGCATTTGGTTGGCTTTGCTCCATTCTGGTTGTAAATAGAGCGTGCAATCATCGTGCATTTTTGCTGCGAGTGAAGCAGCCCAAGCAAGATCAGAGGTGTGGTAAATCACTACCTTCAGTTCGTGAGAGGCTTGAAAAAACTCCTCTAATGGTGCTTTAAACTTCTTTGGAGAGAAACAGATCCAGTCCAAATGTCCACTGAGTGGGTAAGCGCCAGATGTTTCAACATTAATCTGAAAGCCTGCCTCTTTTAGGGCTTGGGTAAGAGAGGTAAGGTCGTACATCAATGGTTCTCCACCAGTGATTACTACTAGACGTGCTGGATGTTGCAGGGCTTTATCGACAATGGCTTCAATGGGTGTCAAAGGATGTTGGGTAGCATCCCAAGAATCTTTGACATCACACCATACGCAGCCTACATCGCAGCCTCCTAAGCGAATAAAGTAAGCCGCTTGGCCTTGGTAATAGCCTTCGCCTTGTAAGGTATAAAAAGCCTCCATCAACGGGAGCGCTTGCTGGGTGACCACTTCCATAAACTACTTGTAAATTTCTTTCTTTGCTGCTAATAACGTATTGTAAAGCAAACTAGTTACCGTCATCAGCCCTACACCGCCTGGTACAGGCGTAATGTAACTGGCTTTTTCTGCTACTTCCTCAAATTTTACATCTCCCTTAAGGGCATAGCCTGATTTTTTACTGCTATCAGGTACACGGGTGATACCTACATCAATGACCACCGCCTCTTCTTTGACCATATCCGCTGTAAGAAATGCTGGTTTCCCTAGGGCAATGATAATAATATCAGCCTTTTTTGTGTAATCAGATAGGTTTTGGGTACGACTGTGGCAAAGTGTCACAGTACAGTTGCCCACTGAGGTATTGCGTGCCATCAGGATGCTCATAGGAGAGCCCACAATGTTGCTTCTTCCAATGACTACGCAGTGCTTACCACTGGTAGGGATCTTGTAACGTTCTAGCATCTGTAAAATGCCAAAAGGGGTAGCAGGAATATAGGCTGGTAAGTTTTTAGCCATTCGTCCAATATTAATCGGATGAAAACCATCTACATCTTTTCGGTAATCTATTTTCTCAATCACCCGTTGCTCAGAGATATGGGTAGGTAGTGGCAACTGCACAATAAATCCGTCAATGGCTGGGTTGGCGTTTAACTCTTCAATTTTATAAAGCAGGGTCTGTTCGGTAATATTTTCTTCAAGGCGAATCAGCGTAGATTGAATGCCTACTTCTTCACAGCGTTTCACTTTACTCGCTACGTAGGTTTCGCTCGCACCATCGTTTCCTACCAATATGGCAGCCAAGTGAGGTGTTTTACCGCTCGCTACCTTCAACTTTTTTACCTCCTCTGTCAGTTCTTCTTGAATGGTAGCTGAAAGCTTTCTACCGTCTAATAATGTAGCCATAAGATACTTTTTTAGGTATTAAAGTAAGAAAGTTCAAAGGTAAGTGCTAAATTAAAAATATACACGTTTTGTATAAATATTCTTTAACTTGTACGTTAAGTTTGAGATTGGTACATTAAACAACTAAAATAGGGGCTGTCTCATGGAAATAGAAACAGAAGTATTACTACAAGAAGAGTATGCAGAGATTTATTTTTTACCCAAAACGCGTGTGGTTTACCTCAAGGTAATCGGTCGTTGGAGTACAGAGGAGTACAAGCACTCCTTCAAAACATTACTAAAGTTTACCGTAGAAAAAAAGGCAGTAGGCGTAGCCTTAGACCAAACGCAGAGTAAAGGAGCGAGCATGGAAGGGCGTGCTTGGCTAGTGGTAAAATGGCTACCTGAATTGAAGAACAAGGTCAAAGACCCAGACTTCAAGATTGCAGGTATTTCTGATGCCAAAATCGGGATCAAGAAGTTTATAAGTGATTATTTACAAGGCACTGTACAAAAGATGACTTCTTTTCCAGTAGAAGTTTTTAAAAACTTAGATGACGCGGTAGAGTGGATTGTCAAGTAATTACTCTAGCTTTAACACAGCCATAAAGGCCTCTTGCGGTACTTCTACGGTACCAATTTGTCGCATGCGCTTTTTACCTTTTTTCTGTTTTTCTAGAAGCTTACGCTTACGGCTAATGTCTCCGCCGTAACACTTCGCGATCACATTTTTACGAAGTGCTTTCACGGTCTCTCTGGCGATTACCTTCGTCCCAATAGCGGCTTGAATGGCAATCTCGAATTGCTGGCGTGGTAGTAGCTCACGAAGTTTCTCACAAAGTCGTTTTCCCCACTCATAGGCTTTATCGCGATGGACAATCGCCGAAAGGGCATCTACTTTCTCTCCATTCAGCATAATATCTAGTTTTACCATCGTAGAGACACGCATGCCGATCAACTCATAATCTAATGAGGCATAACCGCGTGACATAGACTTTAACTTATCGAAGAAGTCAAATACGATTTCAGAAAGCGGGATGTCGAACATCATCTCTACACGATCGGTAGTAAGGTAGACTTGGTTGGTTAAAATCCCTCTTTTATCCATACAGAGCTTCATTACCGCTCCCACGTAGTCAGACTTGGTAATGATTTGTGCTTTTACAAAAGGCTCTTCAATTTGTTGAATTAGGTTGGGTTCAGGCATTTCTGAGGGCGCTTGTATCCAGACTTTCTCGTCTTTATTGGTAGTAACGAGGAACTGTACCGAAGGAACGGTTGTAATAACGGTCATGTCAAATTCTCGCTCTAGTCGCTCCTGAATAATCTCCATATGAAGCATTCCTAAAAAACCACAGCGAAAGCCAAAGCCCAGTGCGGCAGAAGTTTCAGGCTCCCAGACCAAAGAGGCGTCGTTGAGCTGGAGTTTTTCCATCGCTTCACGTAAGTCCTCAAACTCGCTGGTTTCTACAGGATAAATACCTGCAAATACCATCGGTTTTACGTCCTCAAAGCCTTGTATAGCTGCTCCTGATTTATCTGCTTTGGTAATGGTGTCTCCTACTTTTACCTCTTTGGCATTCTTAATACCTGAGATCAGGTACCCTACATTCCCGGCCTCTATGATATCTCTAGGCTCTTTTTCCAGCTTGAGTACACCAATTTCATCCGCGTAGTATTCTTTTCCTGTAGCAATAAATTTTACTTTATCCCCTTTTTTGATACTACCGTTGATACAGCGGAAGATTACTTCAATACCTCGAAATGGGTTGAATTCAGAGTCAAAGATAAGCGCTTGAAGCGGCGCTTCTTTATCCCCAGTAGGGGCAGCAATACGTTGTACAATAGCCGCCAAAATCTGATCAATACCAATCCCTTCTTTTGCACTGGCTAAGATGATGTCATCAGGATCACAACCGATGAGGTCGATAACTTGGTCAGCAATCAGCTCAGGATTAGCGCCTGGTAGATCAATTTTATTAAGTACAGGAATAATTGTAAGGTCGTGCTCTATGGCTAGGTAAAGGTTGGAGATGGTCTGTGCTTCTACACCTTGTGAGGCATCTACAATCAGCAGTGCGCCCTCGCAGGCAGCAATAGAACGAGATACTTCATAAGAAAAATCAACGTGTCCAGGCGTATCGATCAGGTTGAGCGTATAGGTTTCTCCCTCGTACAAGTAGCTCATTTGAATCGCATGACTTTTGATGGTAATACCTCGCTCACGTTCCAAGTCCATATCGTCTAGGAGCTGGGCTTTCATTTCACGTTGGGTGACACTACCTGTAAATTCTAGCAGACGATCGGCCAGTGTACTTTTACCGTGATCAATATGCGCGATAATACAGAAATTACGAATGTTTTTCATAGAAGATAATTTCGTTCTGCGATACAACTGTGTATCCAGTTTACAAAGCTACGTAAAAAAACAGTTGATTTTGCAGGTTGAACCTAAAAATGAACGAAAAGGTTTGTACAAAAGACTTCTGTTACTCTGTCCAAGCGGGTAAGTTTTCTATACTTAGTGCATCACCTAAAGCCTCAAATTCTTCCTTGGTTAGGTAGTGTTTTATAGGATGATAGTCCTGCAGAAATCCCTTTTGATTACTACCAATAAGTTTTTTATCGTAATTAGTACCTGTCCAAGTAGCCTTCGACCAAGGGAGGTTCTCTTCATTGGGAGCAAGAGGCATCGCCCACTCAGGGCTTACTGTTATCCAACGTAGCGTAATGGCTTGTGTTCCTGTTTTTCCCCAATCGACCCAAGTAACCCCATTTTCTTTGGTTGCGTTTTTAGGACGATCTTCTGCACGGGCATAGACGATGATGTATTCTCTCTTTTCATTAATCACAATTTCATCATCCATAACGGAAGTATTTTCAAGACCCCTTATTTTAGAGAAAGGAAAGGCTGCATCATAGGTAGTAATCGACCAATAACGGCACTCTGCTGGCATAAACGTATCACTACCCGAACGTGTTTCTGGAAAGGTGGGAAGCTTACCAGTTAATACAAATACTTTTCCTTTTTTAATAGACATACCGGTAGTAAGATAGTCCGTGTAGTTACAGCCCGTAGCGTGTGGCTCATAGGAAGCAGGAATCGGCTGGTTTTCACCTCTACCGTTGACACCCAAGTCTAGCTGACGAATATAAGCTTTATCCTTAGCTTTATTTTTATAGAGTGCCTGTGCACCACCAGTGGCAATTTGCAGAAAAATACCAAATTGCTTGTCCCAGCCCGTTTCATGGTTATTGTAAGAAGCGGGATCGTTATTACCTATGCTTCTATTGGGCATAGTTGTTTCAGATTCTTTGAGGAGCCCTTCATAGTCGGCTGTGATAAAAAATCGCTCGCCCGTTTTGAGTTGTAAGTACATTTCGGGCAATTGTACCCCTGCGCTGGGTACTTTTCCGTGATCGATGCCGAAGTACCGTATCCAAACATCCCCAAAGTCCCAGATACCTCTTCCGTGTCCACTTTTTTTATCTAAGCCCCAAGGACCTTGCACCTGAATACCGCTACCGAAGCGATAATTACCTTTCACTCTATAGGGAGGGCGATGGCGTTAATTGAGTGTAGAGGGATTTCCTAATGCCATTTCATAAACTACTTGGTAAGCTCTGTTCTTGGCTTTTCGATTTCCATTGGGTAGAAAGGGGTTTTCGTGCCCTTCTTTGGGGATAATGTCAGCATCTACCAGGGCGACTTCTCCTTTTCCTGACCACTTGTCGTAGCGGTACTCGTGGGCATAAAAAGAGGGAGAAACTTGTATGTCGAAAAAGCGGCAGTATGGAAAGTCACCTTCTATGATAAGTTGTGCACCGAATGGGGCGTATAGAACAGGTGATACAAGATAAGTACAGTGAGGGTCGGGGAAACTTCCGTAAAGACTGTCAAAGTTAATTTCGTGCGCAGGTCTTGTTACCCAGATTTGTTCTGGAGTAATCTCTTCATATTTTACCAAGCGCAGGCGTTGGTAGCGCTTGGTATCGTATCCTTTGGGTAGTAGTCGCTTGGGTAATAGCGCAGGTGCCTTTCCTTGGTGCCACAAGCGAATGTACTGCTCTAGGGAATCTGATAAAGCTTGTGCTTCCTGATTAATTTCCTCTACAGGTTGAAAGGGATATTTAGGTACTTTGGGTAAACAACTGGTAAATGATAGGGTAAGAAGTAAGAGAATACTACTCCATTTAATGCTTCTTTTGCATAAATACTTCATAGGCAGTGAGGTTTCCCCAGAGCTTCTCAAATTCTTTTTGAAATAATTGAATACTCTGCGCGTCATTGGTCATGAAGATATTCTCGTGGTTGTAATAGGCAGCCGAACGTGTCCAGTTGTAGCTACCCGTAATGAGATAGAGGTCATCAATCAAAGCAAACTTGTGGTGCATGTGGTTGTCTGTCATATCTACCTTGATCTCTATACCACCTTCTTTGGCGAGTACCCAAATGTCAGATCCTTTGTCAAAGGTTTTATCATTGTCGGTGACAATCTGTACGGGAATACCCTTACGTGCGCAACGTACAATGGCCTCCGTAATCATATTGTCGCTAATGGTAAATACACAAATACGTAATTGCTGTTGCGCTTGCTGCAAATACTCTATGATTTTCTTCTGCGGTAGGTCGCTTGGGCTAAAGTAAGCCTCATTAGTAATGCTCATAAGGGAACATACTAAGAAAATACAGCGGGGTCAAGAAAATCGTTTAAATTTTCTTCACTTCTCGCCAAACAGTTAGAAACTCATTGAGCATCATCGCTGTGGCACCCCAAATGGCCTTCCCTTCAAAATCAAAATAAGGCGCTTGAATTTCTAACCCTTGCTTTGTCTTAATAAGTGTTTCTTTAGGGGTGAGCTGACTTTCAATCTGCTTGAGGGGTACTTCTAAAAGTTCAGCTACTTCCAAGTCGCTGATAGTAAACACAGGCTTTTCAGGAGTATAAGCAATCGTAGGGTACACCATGAAATTACTAGCAAAAACAAATAAGGGACTTAATTGACCCAACACTTGCACAGAAGAACGGTCAATACCCACCTCTTCGTAGCCTTCTCTCAAAGCAGTAGTAACAATGCTCTCATCGACGGGTTCTCGCTTGCCGCCAGGAAAGGCAATCTGACCACTATGTACTCCTTTTTCTGTAGTAGGGCGAACAATTAAGGGGAAGTACCATTCCTCTTGTTGGGGGTAAAGAAGAAGGAGTACACCGCCTTCTCGCGTTCTTCGGTTAGGTTGGTATTTTGAGAAGTCGTACTGTCTAGAAGAAGCGGCCATTTTCTTTTGGGCAGCTTTCCCAGGCAAAGGTTGTTGTAAGCGATGTGTCAATTTTTCAATAGACTGATGCATAAATTAGGATTAATGGTTCAGGTTGACCGAACATCGATGTGTACGTGGGTTTGTACGCCTTCACTGGCGAAGCTTACCTTTTCACCTGCTTTCTTCAACAGTTTTACTACACTTGTATTGCTTGGCAGGATCATACCCGTAAGAAAATCTACTTCTTGTTTTTTTGCCTCTTCGATAAGTAAGTGTAACAGGTGCGTTCCTATCTTTTTTTGCTGGAAGTCGTCCCGTACAGTAATGGCAAATTCAGCCGTTCGGTCTTGTACGTTTTCTTTGGCATAACGAATTACACCCACAAAAGTTTCTTGTTGCGCTTCCTGATAGACCGCTACAATAGCTAGGGCTGTTTCAGGATCGATATCAGTAAGCTGTTGTGCATACGCAAATATTTTCTCGCGCGACATACCTTCTGTATGAAATTGAAAACGAAGAAAGCGCGTTTCTTCCGAGAGATGATCGTAAAAATCTACTAATAGAGAGGTATCACTCGCTTGTAGTCTTCTGAAGCTTATTGTAGTGTGATCAGTCAGTTTTACGGCAGGGTAAGTAGGGAAATCTTCTGGCATAATGATGATAAGAGGCTATTTGCTGGTATTTCAACGAAGATAGCAAGGAAAAAGACCTGTAGCAAAAAATGCTACAAGTCTTTAAAATCCTTCAACCAGCTATGATATTTCTTAATATAAAGATAATCTATGAAATTTCCAATATAAAATGTAACTTTTAAATGAACGCTACTTGCTTGCCTTGTTATTGAAGGTTAGTACTGGGCGTTGGGCTTGGTTAACGACGTCTTCTGCAATACTACCTAATAATAAATGAGAAAGCCCCTTTCTTTGGTGGGTGGCCAAGGCGATCATATCAGCCTTTTTGAGCGCAGCGAACTCGATAATGCCTATTTCTTCATTAAGTGCTGCGTAGAGATGGGTCGAATAATTTTCTATTTGGTATTTATGGGCAAAGGCTGTGAATTTTTCCTCCGCCTCTCTAGAAGTGATAAAGCTGGAAGGTGTATTGACACGCAGAATATGGAGATGTGCCTCAAAAAGAGTCTGAAACACTTTCAATTTAGCAGTAGCATAGAGCTGGTCTTCTTCTAGGTTAGTGGCAAAAACAATATCCTTCATTTGCCAACCAGTAGGCCTATTTTTCACAGCAAGTACTGGACAAGGGGCATTACGTACTACTTTTTCGGTATTAGAACCAATCACGAACTCCTCTAAACCTGAAGCACCTTTCGTACCCATAACAACTAAGTCTACGTTCATTTCCTTAATCACTTCTAAAATAGAGGGATAAAGCTTACCGATTTCTACCACGTATTCTACTGCTACGTTTGACAAGTCTTGCTCACTGAGCTGTTCGGCAAGTTTGCGTTTGGTGTTTTCGGTAAAGTTAAGAATCAACTCACTGTCTAGCATCGTATTGTCGATGCTGAGGCTAGAAGGGGCGATGAGCGCACCTGATACGGCCTCTATGTTGTGCATTAAAATGAGGGTTGCCTCGAAACGTTGGGCAAGCTGAATGGCTACGTGTAGAGCGCTGTTGGCATACGTTGAAAAGTCTGTAGGAACGAGTATCTTTTTCATAGGGCGTTTGAATATTTTATGCGTTTAATGGCTTTTTTGGGTCACTCGTAAGCCAAACTTAGTAAAAAAAAGTTGTTAAAAAAATATTTCCTGAGCAACTCTAAAAGTGTTGGCGTGGGCTTCTACAATATCATAAAGCCGAGGGGAGTAACCACCTCCCAGGCTAACAGCTACAGGGATTTGATGTGTCTTGCAAAGGTCAAATACAAACTGGTCTCGTTCTTTACAGCCGCGCTGGCTTACAGCAAGGCGACCTAGCTTGTCTGTGGCAAGAATATCTACCCCCGAAAGGTAAAAAATAAAATCAGGTTTTTGTGCTTTTATGAGTTTAGGTAAGTGTTGTTGAAGTAAGGCTAAGTAAGTAGTATCGGTCGTTTGATCTTCTAAGCCTACATCTAAGTCGGAGGTTTCTTTGTACATAGGATAGTTCTTTGCGCCGTGCATGCTAAACGTAAAAACACGTGGTTCTTGACGAAAAATTTGTGCAGTGCCATTGCCTTGATGTACATCTAAGTCTACCACCAGTATGCGTTCTGCTAGTTGATGATCGAGTAAGTAATAGGCAGCAATGGCTATATCATTGAGCAAACAGAAGCCTTCTCCGCGATCGGTAAAAGCGTGGTGGGTACCTCCAGCGACATTGAGGCTAACACCGTACTGCTGTGCAAATAATGCACATTGAATAGTACCTTGGGCGATAATAATTTCTCGCTCTACGAGTTGTTCAGAGAGGGGAAAACCTGTTCTACGTATCTCTTTGGCGGAAAGATTTTGATGCTTTAGCTTCTCCCAGTAGGTCGCCTCGTGAGCACGTAAGATGTATTTTTCGGTAAGGGGCTCAGGGGAAAAAAAGTTTTCTTGAGTGGCAGTTCCCTCATAAAGCAACTGTTGTGGCAAAAGTTCGTATTTCATCATAGGGAAACGATGCCCTTCTGGTAAAGGATGGGCATATATAGGAGACCAAGCGATTTTTAGCATAGCAGGTAAACATATATTGTATGCATAAGCTGTTTTCAAACAAGATTGTTTATAACTTTTCAAAGTCGTATGACGTTTGCTTTTTATAAAAAAATAGTTAGATTTAATGTAACCGTAAAAATTTTATTATGAGCAACTTATCTATGATTACAGTGGGTTCTGTGAGTAGGG
>CALEMF010000060.1 GCA_937911505.1 uncultured Cytophagales bacterium | reverse complement strand
AAAAATACTCGCTTTTCGATTCGGTAGCACCTTTTTATTACTAGCAACTTGAGTTGGTTAGTAACAGCCTGCCCGCCAGGGGGTAACTGCTGCAGGATCGCTTACGCTGTGTGAGGTATATTGTAACTCTTCTGAACTGTATAAATGGCATAATGGCGCATAGTTACAGTTACTATGGATATTTTTCCTGTGTTAAACCTTTATTGAAGTCGTTTGGCAATATCTTCATAAGTATCTAATACGTAATTTTGAAGTTTTTTGGCTAGTTCAGCGGTTTTAGCCTTTCTTTGCTGTACACTATTTAATGTTAAGTTGGCAAAAAATTGTTTTACGTTTTGATACATCTGCTCATTTTCATCTACAAACCATCCTGCTTCTTTGAACATATACCAGTTGTCACTGGATTTATCTCCACAAAATAAAATGGTTCCACCCATAAAAATAGCGCTTACTGCTTTTGATGGAACAGCTATGTGCACCCATTCTTTTCTTAGTGTTACGATATGAATATCAATGAAATGTAGTTGCTCTCTAGGCACTCTTTTAACTAAAACTACTCCAGGTTTATCCTTAGCATAGCTGTTGACTTCTTCTGCTTTATTTCCGTAGAGTGCTAAGACTACCTGATGCTTGTTAGGATCCATAGCATCAATGATAGCCTTTAAAAACTCGGGATTATGAGCGTCGTTGAGATTACCACAATATCCCAACGTTAATTTATCTTTTTCCCACCAATCAGGGATCTTATCAGATCTATTTTGAAAAAAGAGAACACCACAAGGAAGTAGTAAAGTAGAAATCTTTTGCTGATACTGTGCTTCTAAATATTTGGCTTGTTGGACGCCTAAAGCTATTAAAAAGGTAGGGTTGTTTTTATAAGTTTGTTTAACAACCCATTTGTAAAAGGGATTTTTAGCACTTATGAAGTTAGTTGCGTTAAATCCTTCGGGAAATAAATCGAACGACCATAATGCCCATTGAATACGCTTATTAAAAAGTAAGGATGCCCAGAAAGGCAACATAGGTGGACTTGTAGTGCAAACTATTAAAGTGTCTTTATATTTTAAAGCTTTTCTAGTCAAAACAAAACCATCATATAAGAAGGCAAAAAAACGTAATATTTTTTTTTGACCGCTATAAATGGGCTTAATACGTATCACTTTTCCGACGGGTTCTCTATTGGCACCTCCGTGATCGTCAACTTTATTTATACAAATGACGTTGCTCTCTATTTGAAATTTATCAGAGAGGTATTTAACCATGTCTCGTACTGATTCTCCATTTATATTGGCACTAGGAGCATAATGTCTTGTGATAAAAGTGATTTTTGGCTTCATCTCCAAGCTATTTTATTCCTGAGTAGATATTAAGAATCAGGTCTTCTAGGTTATATGTATATTCCCAATCAGGATAATGCTTTTTAAACTTACTCACATCGCTAATGTACCATATATGATCTCCAACTCTATTGGTAGCGTCATATGAGTAACTTAGTTTTTTTTCTGCTACTTTCTCACACATTTGAATGGCTTCTAACATCGAACAATTCGAATGCCTACTTCCTCCAACATTGTAGACCTCTCCAACACGAGGGTTTTTATAAAAATGATAAAACATATTGACTAAGTCGTAAGAGTGTATATTATCCCTTACCTGTTTGCCCTTATAGCCAAAGATTGTGTAGTGCTTGCCAGTAAGTACACATTTCATCAAATAGGAGAGAAATCCGTGGAGTTGTGCTCCAGAGTGATTAGGGCCAGTAAGACAACCACCTCGAAACGATCCAGTCTTCATATTAAAATACCTACCGTACTCCTGTACGAGAACATCTGCTGCTACTTTAGAAGCTCCAAAGATGGAGTGGGTGGTTTGATCAAGGCGCATGCTCTCATCGATGCCATCTTTATAGAAGACGTGATTTGAATCCACTTCATACCGACTTTCTAGTTCGACTAAGGGAAGTCTATTAGGTGTATCACCATATACTTTGTTGGTAGAAGTAAATATAAAAACAGCGTCAGGACAGAATTTTCTTGTTAATTCTAAAAGATGAAGTGTTCCATTAGCATTGACACTGAAATCCATAATTGGATCACGAGCAGCCCAATCGTGACTTGGTTGAGCAGCAGTATGGACAATTAATTGAATGTCAGCATTGTACGTTTGAAATATTTCTTGAAGCTTATCGTATTCCCTGATGTCTGTATTATAGTGCTTGTAGTTATCAAACTTTTGGACTAATCGATTTTTATTCCACTCTGTAGAAGCATCGTTTCCAAAAAAATAAGCGCGCATATCATTGTCAATACCAACGATTAAATCGAATTTATCTGCCATAAATACAACAGATTCGCTTCCTATTAATCCAGCGGAACCTGTTATCAATGCTACTTTCATTTAATATTTTTTATTGATGTTTACTCAAAAAATAAAGGTTGTTTTGAGATTCAGAATATGCAACGAATGGGGTAGTAGAGGCCATATGGCACACTCTCCAACCAAGGTGGTTATTGGTAAGGAACCTATCTTTGCCCTCAAAACTAGTCAATAAAAGCTTGCCCGTCAAGGGGTGGTAGGCTGTACGGCCACTTACTCTATGTTAAGCATATTTCGGTTCAAGGCTCGTGGGGTTGAAATGCCTTCTACCCATCTGTCGAGTATCTACAAAGTAAGCGACTCTCAAACAATTGACTATCAGGTTACACAGAAATTGAAACAAGCCATGAACCCCACATTTACTACTACTTGTCTACTTTACAGGTACATGGCCAGCTTAAGTTTAAAGTTACTATTGCTTTTCAAACCAAAGATTCCTGACTCTTCCATTGGTGGCAAAAAAACCATTAACAATTCCATTTTTATTTCTTGACATTTCAACCTTTCTTAACGGCCATTGTGTTAACAAAATATCTTTTTTTGGCATACGCATCTCTAGCTTCCCATGTCGTGCGTGATGTGCTACAAGTTGTTTATCTTCTAAGCTAATTGAATAAATCGTTTCCAATTCAGGACTATAATAAGTGCCTACATAAGCTGACAAATCTACTTTTACGGTTGCGCTTGGATCAAAAGATTTAGAGATGATAACTCTTCCATTATTATAAGTTCTGATCATTTTTTTAGTACCGCCAACTTCTATAATGAATTCGCAGGTTGAGGTTTCTGTATCCTCAAGGATTACAAATTTATTGCTGTCAATAGGATAGAAATGCAGGTCATCGTTTTGTAATTCTTTTAAAGTATCATTCTCGACGGACATTACGCGAATACGATTACTGACATCGTCCCAATACGATCCTTCGAACTTTTTCATCTTCTCACTAGATAGTTCAACTTTTTCAATGGAAGATAGGTCTATCATTTTGTTCGTTGATTTTCTTTTTTCCAACAGAATGTCTGCTATTTCTATAGCCGTATCCCAAGGCCTTGAAGAGTGATTGGCAAGAATTACGATACTCAGCTCCTCTTCAGGATAGACGCCAATGAATGTTTTAAAACCTCCAGTACTACCGTCATGAGCTATTCTTGTAAAGCCGTTGATATCTTCTACTAAAACGCCAAAAGCATACTTGTTTTCTCTACCATCATTTAGCGTGTCTCTGGTTAAAAGTGTTTGGAAAGCATTATTCCATCCGAGTTGAGGTTTATAGAAGTTGGTAAGCCATTTTAGTAGGTCTTTAGTGGTAGAATGAACATTGGCAGACCCATAATATCCCCAATATTCTGGTACTCTTCTAAATACGCCGCCTTCGTAGGCGTAATAAGAAGTCGCCCTGTTGGGTACTACCCTTCGGTAATCATCCTCAACGTAGGTATTCGTCATTCCCAAAGGTTCGAAGACTATTTTTTTCATCCAGTCTCTAAACTTTTTTCCTGTGACTTTTTCAATGACATTTACCATCAGCATATAGTTTGTGTTACTATAGGCATATTCTTCACCAGGTTTAAAATTGAGGTCACGCTGCTTTAACATTAATCTATAGAGATCATTATTATCTCTACGTTCATCCGATCGCCAACCGGCAAGCCCTAACAACGCATGAAAACTTCTTAGGCCACTTGTATTCTGTAGCATATGCCGTATCGTGATTGTTTCCCCAAAATCTGGTAGTTCGGGGATGTATTTTCTTATATCATCATCAAATGAGAGTTTACCCTCTTGTTCAAGTACCACGATTCCCATGGCTGTAAATTGCTTAGAGACGGATGCCAAATTAAAAATGATTTTTGTGGTGTTTGGTACCTCGTATTCTAAACTTGCCAGACCATATGCTTTAGAGAAAACCAAACTCTCACCTTTCATAATGGCAACGACACCTCCTGGACGATGAGGCTGAGCCCAGTCAAAAAAGAGACTGTCTATTTCTTGGTGTTGAGACTTGGTTATCTGGGCATATGTATTGAGAGAAATTAAAAGTATAATTAGGATAGGTAAATTTTTAATCTTCATGGTTTTTTGTGATGAATGTTTAGACATCTAAGTTAAGACAGGTGCGCTGTGACGTACCTCCCGACCAAAGTGCTTAGTGATAAACCACTTAGCTTTACTCCTGAAACTACTCAATAAAGGCCATTCTGTCAAGAGCGAATGTGCCGTATGGCTACATGCCCTACGTTAAGCATATCTCGACTTGAAGCAACCGAGGTATGCTCACCGAAACTGCTGGGAGGTAAAACAGCTTTAATGGCCTGTGTAAACGTCATATGGGATTACGAAGTGATCTACTATCCGTCTACAGAATAATATAAAAGGAGTAAAAGCGCTGGCTTCCACATTACACAGGCGTAATGCGGAAGCCAGCACTTTTAGAAATTTTAAGAGATAAGACTCATAATCAACTACTCAAAAAAATCTTTTTAGTAGTATTGCTGAAATTGCTTGCTTAGCCTTTCCAAAGCTATCTATGAAAAAGCTGTTCGCAAGAGAAAAACGCAAGTACATTGATTTTTCTAAGCCAATAGCCATTCTAATCGCAGTTCCCAGTAGATAAATCTGACTGGCTAGGATTCGAGCCATTCTCCACAACGTTATACTCGCCATTAAAGTTATTCTGAACAAGCTGTTGGAGGCCACAAAAATTGGTCAAACTGGTATTTTCTCTAATTTCTACTTCATCGCCTACGTAGCTTAGGTTATTGAAACCGTCAAGATTTTCCAAAATGTCATTGTTAGACATAAACAATACGTAGTCTATTCGAGTGAGCGCAGGTAAGGCTATTTGGGTTAGAGATGTATTGTGCACAAGGTACAAAGTCCCTACCTGACTGACCTCATTAAGGCCGTCTAAGTTTTCTAGCGCAGTATTATCCCATATACTGAGGTAATGAGGCAAAGTTGCAACCTGATTGAGCCCTTCAAGTGTCTTCAACGTTTTATTTCTTTGAATTGACAATAATCTCCCTATAGAAGAGACACCACTTAGCCCTTGAATACTCTCCAACACATCGTGATTGTGAATATAAAGCCCCCAACCAATCGATGAAAGGTTTTCAAAGGCATCTAAATTTCTTAGCGCATGGTTGCTATTG
>CALEMF010000059.1 GCA_937911505.1 uncultured Cytophagales bacterium | reverse complement strand
GCCTAAAAATATTTAGGGAAGTCATCTTTTGACATCTCCGCTCCCTTGATGTGTTTATCTTCAGACTACTCAAATAGGTCTTTACAAATGATGCTGGTATTATCTTCACCATATAACCATATACTCCCTCGGTCTACATCTAGTCCTACTGTGGCTTGTTCTGTAACACTCTTATAGGCCTCTTCGATGTCTTCAATATCGGTAAAGTTTTGTGCAGCAAGCTCCTTGATAACATCGTTGTGGAGCTTAGTTCTTAGCGAGGCTTGCTCCTTTTGTAACTCAGATTCTTTACGTTCTGTAATTTCACTTTCAATAGCGATGTAGCGCTCCAATTCTCCACTCTCGTTAAAGATCGGTGTAATACTTAGGTATAGCCAATAAGGGTTTCCTGATTTCGTATAGTTGAGAATTTCCTGACCGAAGGTTTTATTGCTGGCCAAGCCTTTACGAATGTTCTCTACCGCTACAGGGTCAGTATCTTTTCCTTGTAAGAAGTCCCCAGGCTTTTTATTGATTACTTCCTCTGAAGTGTATTCGGTGATAGTAGTGAAGGCATCGTTCACCCATTCTACCAAGCCATCAGCATTAGTAATAATTACTGCGTTGTCCGTCTTAGAGGCTACAAGTGATAGATTCTGTAATTCCTGTTCTGCCTTTTTTCTTTCTGTAATATCTTGCATCGTTCCTTTAACACTTACTACACGATCTTCCGTATCTTTTTCTGGCGTTACAGTAGATTCTACTGTGATGATGTCTTGTGTTTTCTGATCGATAAGACGGTATTGAACAGTTCTTTTGGATGCTTCTCCTTTACTTATAACTTCTTCTAAAACTTTTCTTAGTAGAGAAATATCCTCAGGATGTAAAAACTTCTCCTCCCAAACATCAATAGGTATTGAGTAGGTTTGTTGCTCCTCGTAGCTTGTCCCTGATAAAGTATAATACTGATCGCTCAGGGTAAACACTTGCTCTTTCAAGTTAAAGTTCCAGGAGGCCATTTTGGCTTGTTTAAAAGCATCCTGAAGCTTTTCTTGTGTTGTTTTTAATGTATTAAAGGAGGTTTCTACTTGGTTGTTTACTGCTATTAACAGCTTTTTTTGTCTAAGTGCTTCTAGCCTGGCCATTACCATTTCTGAAAGGTAAGTTAAGTTTTGCCTTTGCTCTTCAGTAAGTTGCTTAGGCTCTGAGTCGATCACACATAGTGTTCCAATGTTGTACCCATCTTCTGTTTGTAATGGAGCACCTGCGTAAAAGCGGATGTTGGGGTCACCTGTCACTAGAGGGTTATTCTTAAATCTATCGTCTTCTAGGGTGTTGTTTACTTCTAGTACTTGTTCGTCCATAATGGCATATTGACAAAAAGAAACTTCTCTAGAGGTTTCGCTAGCGCCTAGCCCTACTTCAGATTTAAACCATTGACGGTTTTTATCTACTAAGCTGATAACGGAGATAGAAGTACCACAAATAAAGGAAGCCAACTTGGTAATCTGATCGAACTCCTTTTCAGGAAGTGTATCTAATATATCATAGCTGTAGAGCCGCTTTAAGCGCTCTTCTTCGTCTTTGGGAATCGGTAACCCTTTGTCTTTTAAGTCTTCAACATATTGCATGTCAAAGGTAGGGAGTGTTCCATTGAGCACCTCAGGAGAGGCAGTACGGCCTGCTATTTCTTCTAAGTCCTTGGCCATAATAATTTGGTTCTGAAGCATTCTAAGTTCACTTAGTGCTTCTTTCATTTGCTCAGACTTTTCTCTTAGTGCTTCTTCTACAAGTTTGGTTTGGGTTACATCTTGGCTAGCACCCTGTCCTTTCACCTTGTTTTCTTCTGGATAATGCTTCATATCGACAGCCACATTATTATAGATAATGTTACCCCCTTCTTGAATAACTCTAAAGGTAAGCTGTGCTGTAAAAGTGGTTTTTTGTAGACTTTCTCCCAATACTTGCATAATCATCTCTGCATCTTCTGGATGTACGTAGCGATCGAGCCAAGTCTCAAAGGGCATATCATAAGAACCTTGCTTTTGGTAGGTAGTATTCAGGATAATTTGATAATACTCAGGAGAGAAGTGTAAAATAGCTTCGCTACCATCTAAGTTGAGCTCAAGCGACCAAGGGGCTAACTTAGCTAACTCAGAGGCTGCCTTCATTTTCAAGGAGTTTTCTTCGACTGTCTTTTTTGAAATGTAAAGTTGCTCATTAATTTCTAATTGTTTCTCAGCACTTTTTAACAGCTCCGACTCCGATTCTTTAAGTTGCTGATTCTTCTTTTCCATTTCTCTCTGGAGTAGAAATAAGTTTTCGTTTACCTCTAATTGTTTCTCCATACTTTTCCGAATTTCTTCTTCAGACTCTTTCAAGCGAGCATTAGCTGCGTTGGCTTCGGCTACAGAAGTAGCAAACTGAGCTATAACAGGACGGAAAAAGAAGAAAGCTAGAATAATTACCGCAATAAGAATGGAAACACCCGCCGCATAGGCCGAAAATCGTAAAGCGTTTAGGTTATCAGTAGCTTCTATCTCATATTGAAATATAATGCTGTCCATCAACCTAAGAAAATCATCTTCGTTACGTTGTATCGTATTGACTATAGGTGATAGCTGCGCTCGACGTGTGGAGTCATCGTTGAGGTATTCGAAAACTAGCAGCTTGTTAGAAGCCTCTACAATGTCAGCATAAAAAGGTGCTATTTCTGCAAAGTAGGCGCTATTTTTATCAGAAAGTGTAACATCACCAATGCCTAAGCTATCACTCCCATTTTGTAAGGCTTCGTGTGTTTCAGAAAATAGCTTGAGTGCAAGTCTGAGTTCAAGTTGTTCATGGGTAAAATCTTCGGAAGTGTTACTATTAAACATAGAGAGCGAAGATTTGGCAAGTTTTTGACTCAAGGTACGCTGCCTATCAGCTACTTTAACAACTTCTGTGTTGTTAATAGAGCTGTTCAAATTATATTGGACGGCTATCTCTGCCAAAATAACGAGCAGGGCAATCACAGATAAAGCTGTAATGTAAGTGCGTCTTAACTTATTTGGATTCATGATGTCGTAGATTTTAATTTTAATGTGTGTTATTTTCGCTTACTAAGTCTAGTAGAGACAAGATATTAAGTATTTGTAAGTCAGTTTATTTATATAATAAGATCAGCAAAGAACAAAAAATAAACAATCATCATCTTGTGTAATACTCTTTTAATAGTTTTGTATGCCGAGCATTGTATACAAGGATAATGTAGGATACGATAAACCAAATTTATGTAATATAAAGATTTTATGTCAAATTAAGTCGGCTAACAAGAGCTCTTCCTCGTTCAGTGAGCACTTTTTCTCGATGAAATTGTTGAGTTTTTCACTTAACTTACAGGTGTAAGAAGCCAGTCAGTAGCCTCTTCCATAGAGGAGAAAACATTCATCTTAAGACCATCCCCATTATTGGCTATCGTTGCATACTGCACGACAGACAAGTTGGTACTCATATCATCTGAACTAATCACAAAAGCTTTTTTAGGAATCTTGTTCATAGTATACATAGGGTGTATTTCGCTATCAAGCCAATCAATATTTGCCTTTGTAAAGGCTTCTGTTCCCAAACGTCGAGCGTCTACTAATAGGGTAACAGTAGTATTAGGGTATTTGATGCGTGTATTGATGATGGTCATCAATAGTTGTATGATAATTTCACGAAATTTATCACTAGGGACAGGTTTTTTCCAATTCTTTAAAATGTAAGCGCTTTCTGTATCATAAGAAAGCTCAATGTAATCATCATTATAAAGAACTTCTTTTGCCATCATCAAGGAATTTAATAAGTAAAATTTTTAGTAGAACGCTGTTTTTTTCAAAATGTTTTGATAATGTAGTTGAAACATTAAACATAGCGAACAAAGTATTATTATCTAATGTTACAAAATACGAAATAATTGACGATACCCATGGAAAAAACCAAAAAATATATAAACGTATACACAGAGGCCAATCCCAATCCTAACTCACTAAAGTTTGTAATCAATTACATGCTGACTCCTGAGGGAATTAGTTTTGACTATCCTACATTAGAAGCAGCTAAAGAGGCTTCTCCGCTAGCAGTAGCGCTGTTTGAGAATTTTAAAACGGTAGCACGTGTCTTCATAGCAGCCAACTTTATCACAGTTACGAAGCAAGAGTCGGTCGAATGGGAAGAGGTGGCCCGCCCTATTAAGCTTTTTATACAGGGCTACTTGGAGGAAGATCAACCTGTTTTCAGCCAAGAACATATATCGAAGCACAACGTCATTGTAGAAACCGACTCAGAAGTTGTAAAGCAGATAAAGGGTATACTTGACGAGTACATCAGGCCTGCAGTAGAGACAGATGGTGGTGCCATAAGCTTTCACTCGTTTGATGAAGATACAGGCAAGGTGAAAGTATTGCTACAAGGGTCTTGCAGTGGTTGCCCTTCTTCTACAGTTACATTAAAAGCAGGCATAGAGAACTTACTTAAACGTATGGTGCCGGTTGTGACAGAAGTAGAAGCTGAAAACATGTAAGCTATTATTTATTGTACATATGAAAAAGACACCTTTTACGAGGTGTCTTTTTTGTTGATAAATACTTGTTTAAATTTGCAGGTATTATTCTCGATATTATGCTCAGTACTCGTCATTTACTAGGGATTAAAAATATCTCTGAAAAAGATATACAGACCCTTTTTGAAACAGCCGATAATTTCAAAGAAGTGATTAATAGGCCCATTAAAAAAGTGCCTTCTTTGAGAGACACTACCATTGCGAATATCTTCTTCGAAAACTCTACCCGTACGCGCTTATCGTTTGAACTGGCCGAGAAGAGACTTTCCGCAGATGTAGTCAACTTTTCGAGTGGTAGTAGTTCCCTAAAAAAAGGGGAGACCTTACTGGATACGGTGAATAACATCCTTGCGATGAAAGTAGACATGGTAGTCATACGGCACGCAAGTGTAGGAACCCCCCATTTTTTGTCTAAGCATATTACTGCTAATATCATCAACGCAGGGGATGGTACGCACGAGCATCCTACACAAGCTTTACTAGATGCCTTTTCTATTAGAGAAAAGCTAGGAGAGGTAGCAGGGAAAAAAGTCGCTATTATTGGTGATATTCTGCATTCACGGGTGGCGCTTTCAAATATATTTTGCCTACAAAAACTAGGGGCAGAGGTAATGGTTTGTGGGCCGATTACCTTACTTCCTAAGTACATTAATACATTGAATGTAAAAGTGGAGCTGGATGTAGAGAAAGCACTTGCTTGGTGTGATGTAGCCAATATTCTACGAATACAAATAGAACGGCAGCAGATTAATCAGAGAGTACAGCCTTTATTTTGGAGTTAATAGGCAACTATTAGAGAAGCTCGAGAAAGAAATCGTAATTATGCATCCTGGCCCTATCAATAGAGGTGTTGAACTGGCAAGTGACGTGGCAGATGCTGAACAGGCCATTATACTCGATCAAGTAGAAAATGGCGTTGCTATCCGTATGGCAGTACTGTACGCGCTAGCCCAAACTAACTAAAACTCTAATTCTATAATTTTACAACGTGGATTGTCGGCTTTAAAAACCTCCATCTCCCTGTAAGAGACCTGTGTGTTTTCGCAGTATAACTTCTTCAGCGAGCGAATATTCTTTAAAGGAGCTAAACTATCTATAAGTGTATTGCTAATGCCTAAGCTATGAAGATGAGGCATCCCCTTGAGAGGTTCTAAATTGGTGACCGCCGTATTTTGTATATAAAGCTCCTCTAGATTTTTCAGTTTCTTTATAGGCTGTAGGTCATTAATATTGGTATCCTTAAGGTTAAGAATCTGAAGACGTGTAAGATTAGTAATGGGTGATAAATCCTCTATTTCACAGTCAGCACAATAAATTTTCTCTAAGCGGCGCAAATTCTTTAGAGGAGATAAATCGTGAATATAAGTCTCTCCAAAAGCTAACGTATGAATATTATTAAGCTGTGCAATAGGGTCTAAAGAAGTCACCTTCGTATTCTGAAAATAGATTTCGTGAAGGCTTTTCATCTCTTTAATAGGCTCCAAACTGCTCACCTTGGTGTTGATAATATCAAGGTGTGAGAGAGATTTCAGATAGCCTATCTCTTCTAGATCACTGATAGCTGTATCTGCCAATACAAGTGTCTCTAACTTGGGCATAGCTTCAAGCGGTTCTAGGATACTCAGTTTGGGTTCCTTGCAAATAAGAAAGTTAATATCTAAAATTTGCTTGAGTTCTTCCTTATCAGGGTTTTGGTCAGTGCGTAAGGCATCTCGGATTACCGCACGCCAGTAACGATCGAGGTTTTTCCACCATTTATTAAGAAACCACTCTGTGTAAAACTCATTCCAAATATCCGCATGTTTAAGTAAGTCTATTTGTACGGCGATAGGTTTTCCTTTACCATTAATCACAAAGTCGATTCCTTCCATTATTTCGTAAGGCAGTTAGTTAATTCAAAGCTCATAAATATAGGGATTACTCACAAAAAATAAAAGCAGTTGGCACATAGTTGAAAATTTCTTCATGACTAATAGGATCTCAAGATGAATACTATCAAGGTATGTTACTCCTTCCTTCGTAAAAGGTCAGGTGATCAGGATTGTAAGTGTTTTGAACTACAAAACTTTCAGATTTTACAAGGCGTTCTATATTATAAAAGTGTTAATTGAACTAAAAATCTTACAAAAGTATTCTGCATGCAGAACATTTTTTGTATATTTGAACACAAGACAACATCGTATTCATTAAACATCAAATAAATCACAAATTCTATGGACGTAGCTGATAAAAAAGAATTAGTAAAAGGAGGAGAATTTCTCATCAAAGAAACTGAATCTCAAGAAATTTTTATTCCTGAGGAGTTTACAGAAGAGCAAAAGATGATTGCTCAAGCTTGTAAAGATTTTATAGAAAAAGAGGTGAACCCACATCTTGACGAGATCGACAACGCCAAAGAGCCTACCTTGATTGCGTCTCTATTAGACAAAGCAGGAGAGTTAGGATTATTAGGAATTGGTGTTCCCACCGAGTATGGAGGTTCTGGTATGGACTTTAACTCTACGATGCTCGCAGCCGACTACCTAGGCGGAGGGCACTCTTTTGCAGTAGCATTCTCTGCACATACTGGCATTGGTACCTTACCTATCCAATATTACGGCACTGAAGCACAAAAACAAAAATACTTACCCAAATTAGCTACTGGAGAGCACAAGGCTGCTTATTGCCTTACAGAGCCCGATGCTGGTTCTGATGCAAACTCTGGAAAAGCAAAAGCTAAATTAAGCGATGATGGTAAATACTACATTTTGAATGGACAAAAAATGTGGATTACCAATGGAGGTTTTGCTGATATTTTCATTGTATTTGCCAAAATAGACGACGATAAGAACCTAACGGCCTTTATCGTAGAAAAAGACTTTGGTGGAATCACTATGAATGAGCCCGAAAAGAAAATGGGTATCAAAGGGTCTGACACCCGTCAGGTATTCTTCAACGACTGTAAAGTACCTGTAGAGAATATGCTTTCTGAGCGTCAGAATGGCTTCAAAATCGCAGTAAATATCCTGAACATTGGTCGTATCAAACTCTCTGCTTCTGCAAACGGAGGTGCTAGAGCTGCGCTAAATCACGCCATCAACTATGCAAGTGAAAGAAAGCAATTTGGCGTAGCGATTAATAGCTTTGGTGCTATCAAGCATAAGCTAGCACAGTCTGCAGTAAGATTATTCGCTACTGACTCTGCCAACTACAGAGCAGGACAAAATATTGAAGATGCGATACAAGCCTTTATCGCCAATGATGTTGACGAGGCAGAAGCCAAGCTCAAAGCCTTCGAACAATTTGCCATAGAGTGCGCTATCTTGAAAGTGTATGGGTCAGAGACCTTAGACTACGTAGTAGACGAAGCAGTACAAGTATACGGAGGAATGGGCTACTCTGCAGAGTCTCCTGTAGAAAGAGCTTACCGCGACTCTCGTATCAACCGTATTTTTGAAGGTACTAATGAGATCAACAGAATGTTAGCTGTAGGAACCATCCTAAAGCGTGCTATGAAGGGAGAGCTCAATGTAATGGAGCCCGCTATGGCAGTAGCCAAAGAACTAATGGCAGTACCTGATATGAGTGCTTCTACAGATACAGGCTTATTTGCAGCAGAGAAAAAAGTACTTATAAACCTAAAGAAAGCTATCCTAATGGTAGCAGGTGCTGCTGCACAGAAGTTCACTACGAAAATTCAAGAGGAGCAAGAAATCTTGATGAATTTAGCAGACATGTTGATGGAAGTATATGTAGCTGAATCAACTTTGTTGCGTGTAGAAAAAATGGCCAGTACAAAAGGTGAAGAAGCAGTTGCCCTGTATAAGGACCTCGCTTTAGTAAATCTTCACGAAGCCATTGATATGGTCAACAAAGCAGGCCGAGACGCGATTGCATCTTTTGCAGAAGGCGACGAACTACGCGCGATGTTGATGGGTATCAAACGCTTCACAAAAATAGATTCTTTCAATAAGAAGGAGGCACGCCAACGCATTGCCCAATTCTTGATTGAGAAAAACGAGTACGCTTTCTAGATTAATTGTATTTGATGGAATAGATGAAAGCACACTTTTAGCTAAAAGTGTGCTTTATATTTTTGTGAGAAAGCCACTGTAAGCTCCCAGAAAGGAGGTGGTAAGTAACGTTTTGCCTGTTCTACAATGCTATGGGGAATACGCCTGTAATACGCCTGTGCAATTGCGCCAGCAATCGCTGCCATTGTATCGGCATCTCCCCCTAGCGAAACAGCCAATCGAATAGCACTCTCTACGTTATGGGCATCTAAAAAAGCAATGATAGATTCAGGTACAGAGCCTTGGCAGGTAACGTCAAACGCATAGTCGATACGAATATCCTTAATGCACCTTTGCAAATCGTAATCAAACTTCTCTTGAATAGCTGTCCTGATCTGTTCTTTACTCTTACCATTTCTTGCCATCCAAACAGCTAGCGCTACTGCTTGTGCCCCTTTAATCCCCTCAGGATGATTATGAGTAACTTCGGCTGTTTGCTGGGCAACATCCAGTACTTGTTCTTCCTCTTTGTAAGCAAAGCCTACAGGGCTTACCCGCATCGCGGCTCCATTACCAAAGCTGTTATAAGGAGCTAGCGAGTCAGATTGAAGCCACTTGGAGAACATACCCCCATAACCCCTATTAGGATATTGTAAACCATAGGCTTTAATGGTTTTATCAAAAGGCTTTTGATACATAAGTGCTTCTGCTACCGCAATGGTCATTACTGTATCATCTGTAAAACGGCAGGAAGGCTTAAAGAAAGGAAATTTATCGTCCTTTTTCCCACTTTTCTCATAAACCGAACCTACAATATCCCCAATGATAGCACCTAGCATAACGTAATCTATTTGTGTGATTTATATTAGTAAAGCTAATAAAAAAATGAAGCGGAAGGTTCTTTGCGCAGAGCATATTTAATTGCTTATATTGAAAAGAATAAAATTAATTTGCTAATCATTTACTTTACGGAGTGGTTGGCGTGATTTGATCCATCAATCAATATAATTCTACAACAAAAAACTTGAAAGGGCATGAGTACACAAAACTTGAAGACTGTAAAGTTGATTATGGTTACCTCCAACAACAACAATAAGTTTTATGAAATGAAAGAAAATGGAGATGGGACGTTTACCGTAAACTACGGGCGTGTTGGAGGACGATCTACTACCCAAACCTACAATATGCGGGAGTGGAACAAAAAATATAATGAAAAAGTAAGAAAAGGGTACAAGGATCAAACCCACTTATTTGTAGAAGACGAGGAGGAAATAGAACTAGAAGATGTCAAAGATAGCGTTGTGCAGAGCCTGATCAATAGTTTGATGCAATATGCAAAAAAGTCGATCAGTAAAAACTATACTGTATCTGCCGATCAAGTAACCAAAAAACAGGTAGAAGAAGCACAACGGTTACTAGACGCGCTTGTAGGAGAAGTGAAAAAAGGAATGAAACTACAAGAATTCAATAAAACCTTGCTGGATTTGTATCAGGTAATTCCTCGTAAAATGAAGAATGTAAATGATCATCTCATTAAGCAAGCAACCACCGACGATGATATTAAATACATAGAAACAGAGCTAGCCGAAGAACAAGCTACACTAGATGTAATGCGTGGTCAGGTAGATATTAATGAGAAGAAAAAAGCAGCAAGCAAAGAGAAGATAGAAAAAGAAGAGAAACTGAACATCCTACAAACAATGGGACTAGAGGTTGAGCAAGTGAATGATAATGATACTATTAAGCAGATTAAAGATTTGATGCAAGAGCATTCAAAGCGCTTCCATAAGGCATTTAAGGTAATCAATCATAAATCTCAGAAGGCTTACGATAATTGGCTAGAAGGAAAAGACAATAAGAAAGAAGAGCTCTTCTGGCACGGAAGCCGTAACGAAAACTGGCTCTCTATTCTAGAAACAGGACTCGTACTAAGACCTGCCAACGCAGTAATTAGTGGAAAAATGTTTGGGGATGGCCTCTATTTCGATGATTAGTTTAAGAAATCTCTCAACTACACTTCATTAAGAGGTTCTTATTGGGCACGAGGAACAGCCGACAAAGGCTACTTAGCGCTCTATAAAGTACACGTAGGAAATCAGTTTCATATTAAAAAGCATCAGTCTTGGTGTTATCAGCTTACAGAAGAAAACCTCAAGAAGAAAGGGGCAGACCTTGACTCACTTTATGCACAAGGAGGAGCAGACCTCATCAACAACGAGTACATTATATACAACCAAGCACAATGTACAGTACAGTATTTAATAGAAGTAAGATAACAAGAGACGCCTATGAAACCCCTTGCGATAGATGATGTACGGAAAGCTATTTATCAGCTTCTAGCAGAAAATGACGAGACAACCACCTTAGATGTAAAGAATCTACTGCGCAACTGGAATTTTATGGCTACGCAGAAGGATGTTTCAAACTACGTTAATACCATTGCACGCACAGATCAGCTTGCCAGTAAAAATAATGGGCGCTTCAATACCTATTATTTTGGGAAAGATACCCAACATACTTTCTCTAGCTATTTAGAGCGCAACGCTCAGTTTGTTGAAATACTTCTACGAGGCAAAGCTGTACATATTTACAAAGGTACTGTAGGTACAGATGGTGTGGAAGAGGTTCGTCAATTTCCTAAGAATCTACTTGCCTACCAAGAAGCACAACAGATTACCAACTTTTACAAACAGGTGGAAGGCTATGTAGAAGCAGTTGATAAGCGCCTCCCTTTAGCGATTAGAAAACGTTTTGGAGCCTTATTAGGTAAGAAAGCAACTACCTGTACATTGGGGTACTACAACGTCTTAAAAAAAGAGCAGAAGGGGAAGGTATACTATGAGAAAAGCGCAGGGTACCGTTTCAATTGGGAGCTAGCGCAACATAGTACCCTCTTGAAAAATCTGCTAGAGAATGACCAATGGATAAGTAAACAGCAAGATTACACAAGCAAGGAATTGTTGGGAGAAAAGATAATACAACAAGAAACTAGGAGTGAGGAGCGAGAAGAGGTAACCCTAGAAGTAAAACGAGAAAACTTATACGAGATTACGCTTACCTTCGCTACAGGGGAGCAGGCTGTTTTGAGTAAGTTTAACCTTTCTTTAGAAAAAGAGCTGCTACCCCTATTTTATGGCTTTCTTGATACCTAAACGTATTATTGTCCTGAGCTTTAGTTACTGATCCTTCTCCGCTTTATTCTTACCCAACTGTCTAGGTTTTCGTAGGCATAGGCAATAATAGTGAAGAGGAGGAATATACTAGCCAACGTTTTGGAAAAGAACAAGCTACTAGAAATCAATACCAGAATGAAAGCTAACACCCCCATATTTCTAAAAAAACTCATATAGATGAGAATTGGGCGTGTTCTAGCAATAAGGTCTCTGGCGTGGGTAATATTATTTCTAATTTTAAGCGCCAATACTTTAAGGCGTCTATCTAAGTTTTGCTTTACGCGTTCGTCACCTAGCCCTTGCAGCACAAGGTTGTACACCTCTTCTTCCTTTTCGTTAAAGGCACGCGATAACCGTACTAGGTTATCAATTTCTTCAGTCATACGTGTGTAGCGCAAGCGAGAAGCAATTACAGAGAGAAAGAACATGGCACAAAAAAGAGTTTCGATCATAATCACCATAATCAAATTAGCGGGATCGATCAAGCGGTCCCACTTTTCATTCGCCTCTGGGAACTTAAAAAGTAATACGTCGTTCAAAAAGCTCATGAGATCATCCCAAAAATTACTGATCTCTGTCCCTTCCAACTCTCTCAGGGGAGGCGAGGCTGCACCTGTATTTTCTGTTGTTGCTTGATTAGTGGCAACAACTATACTATCCCTAAGGGGATCGTTGACGATATTTAAAGAGTAATCTAGCAAATTAAAACTATCTGGAGAGACATATAAATCTGCCTCTTCAGCAGCAATATTAGTTTCAGTACGTAGATCATCTCGCTCTGTTAGCGTCCAGTTGAAACGCTCGGAAGAAATAATCGAAATAAAAGCAGAAAAGGCGAGTGCCCCAAACATAACGCTTTCTAGCATATAGGCGTCTACACGTGTAGCCTCGTTTTTGAGTCGCCCTTCTATTTCAGCAATGTGTATATCGTTCCGGTCAATGTGGAAATCATATTCATCCAAAAAGGCAGAGGCGTCCAATTCCTCTTCTTCAAGAATCTCAGGCTTTTCGGGTTCGCTTGTAAAAGTCTTCTGAAACCAAGTGCCTACAGGGAAAATACTGGTACGCTCAGAACGTTTCTTCTTATCTTCAGGAGCTACTCTAATACTATCGAGCGATAGGATGTACACAAAGGTACTATAGCTTATAAACACCATAAGTGGTACAAAAATGTCAGCGCCTGTGCGTAAATAGATAAAATCTTGGTAGAATTGCTGCTCACTAATGACACTGTAGATGATGTATTCTACAGAAAGTACAATGGCTATTCTAAAGAGGACTGAAAAGACAGAGACTTTCTCTTCATAATCTTTCTTCTTTATAAAATCATACTTTCGTTTCAGGCGTCTGAAACGGACCTGTACAAAAATAATAGTAATGACAGAGATAAGAAACTGCTCAGCTACGAAAATCCAGAAATCTATTTCTTGGAGGTTTTGGCTTCTGAAACGATAAATTCCTAGTACAAGCCAACGTGCAAAGCTATCGAAAATAAAAGGCGTGTAGTAAAAATAAACTAAACGTACCTTATCTTGTGAGCCTGACATATATGAAATGGTTATTAGACCTTAAAAGTAATCATAAAATTGTAACTATGGGTGAAAACCCACCTGTTTGTCTTAACTTAGTAGTAGTAGAATATCTTCTTGGGTAAGGTTTTTCATAAATCCTTCTTCTGCTGTGATGAGTTCTTGCGCAAGGCGTTGTTTAGCTCCTTGTAAGGCGAGAATTTTCTCTTCTACAGAATCCTTTACAATAAACTTATAAGTAATAACAGTCTGTTTTTGCCCAATACGATGCGCTCTATCTATTGCTTGTGCCTCAATAGCAGGGTTCCACCAAGGGTCTAGTATAAATACATACTCAGCCGCGGTGAGGTTAAGCCCTACACCTCCTGCTTTTAGCGAGATAAGAAAGATTTGTATCTGTGACTCTTGTTGAAATTTATCTACTTGCTCTTGTCGATTCTTAGTAGAGCCATCTAAGTAAGCATAGGGAAGTTCTTGATAGTCCAAGTATTCTCTTAATAGTGATAAATGTTTTACAAATTGACTAAAAATAAGAACCTTATGCCCTTTCTGAACTAGAAAGGCTAGCTTGTCCAGTATTTCTTCCAGCTTACCAGAGTGTCCATCGTAAGTAGTATCAACTAGATACGGATGGTTAGCAATTTGCCTAAGTTGCGTAAGCCCTCGTAGAAGTAAAAACTGTGATTTAGCAACTCCCTGCTGCTCAATTTGCTCTAGTATTTGATTACGATATTCTGACTTGACCTGCTCGTAATACTCCTTTTGTAAATCAGTCATCTCGCAATAGTAAATGTTTTCTATTTTAGGAGGAAGCTCTTTGGCTACTTGTGACTTGTTACGACGTAAGATAAAGGGCTTGATGACTGCATACAAATGCTTAAGCTTATCTGTATTTTCTTCTTTCTCTATAGGGTTTAAATATTCTTTCTTAAAGAAACTTTGAGAACCCAAAAGATTAGGGTTGATAAAACTCATCTGCGACCATAAATCTAAAGTGGTATTCTCTAATGGTGTACCTGTGAGAATGAGTTTACTGTTGGAATGTAACCTCCTTACTGCCCTTGCGATGTTAGAGGAGGGATTTTTAATAGCTTGTGACTCGTCAAGGATGATGTAGTTGAAAGTATAATTTTCAAGCAAGTCGATGTCAATACGTACAATACCATAGGTGGTAAGTACTACATCACAATGTGCAAACTGATGAATATCCTTAGTACGGTGTGTACCCGTGTAGGTAAAGAAGCGTAGATTAGGCGTGAACTTCTTTGCTTCTAGTTCCCAGTTATATACCAAAGAGGTAGGTACCACTATCAATGAGGCTGCCAGTGGGTCGTTTTCTTTCTCCGATTGTAATAGGGCCAGGGCTTGAATTGTTTTACCCAATCCCATATCGTCAGCGAGGCATCCACCAAGTTGGTATTCATTGAGAAAACGCATCCAGTTATAACCCGCTTTTTGATAGGGGCGTAGCGCACCTTGAAACTGCTGAGGCATAGGATAGTCTTCTAGGTTGGTGAAGTCTTTTAGCTTCGCTAGCTTCTTACTGATGTTTACTTCTGCAAAATGCTCCTGCTCTAGGTTTTGTACCAAAGAGATGTGCTGCTTATGAAGCTGTAAACCTTCCTCTTCTAACTGTGTAAAATGAAAGAGTTCACTATAGTTCGTCAACCAGTTGGAGGGAATAATGGCAATCTCTCCATTAGGAAGCTGAAATTCAGTTTGTTGGTTCAGAATGTACTTTCTAAGCTCTACGAAAGGAATCTCATATTCGCCAAATTGTATATGAGTATAGATATCAAACCAATCTTTATTTTCCCTAATACTTACCTGAATAGTTGGAACACCCACAAAATAACGTCGTGTATCATCCCGATTTTGCTTAATATGGATGTTATGCTCGGCCAGCCAGGCTATATTTTGTTCAATCCAAGTAAGGGCATCTTTTTTAGGAAGAAGTGCTTTCGCATGCTTGAGAGACAACTGCCGCTCCTCTAAGAGTGCTAGGATTGCTTTTTCTTTTTCTACTTCTCTAGAAATACGATGGAAAATATAGCTATCACCCTGCTTTTCAACGCTTACACTTGCTTCTTTTTGATCGTTGGCCTTAAAGCGATACTTGTCGTATTGAAAGTATAGCTCAAACAGAATATCAACCTCTGTTTCTTCTAGGGTAGCTACTTCTGAGGCTTCTTCAAAAAGGGTATTACTAGTAGCAGATGTTTTACGGCAAATCTCAGTAAAATGCAGGGTGGCATCTCCTAAAAAACGAGCAGACTTGATTTCAAAGCCCTTGGCATATACATCAAAAGAAGCAATAAGAGGGGCTACAAACTTTTTGTAGTAGGTTTCTTCTACATTTTTAGGAATGGCAATAAACTTTTTTCGCAAGAAGGGTTTCAACTTGTTACCATCTACCTTCTTGGCAAAGTGGTAAAGTTGTCCCTCTAGTAAAAGCCAAGCAGGCTCATAACAAACGATGATGGCATCCTTGTATTTAAATTCTACTTTTTGCCCTTTATGCTTGATGGTAGGGAAATAGTGGGTGTTTTCTTCATTTCTTCTAAAGTGAATCAAAACAGTGGCCGGCGCTTCATCAATCGTCACCTTCTTCCATGTAGGGTTCCCATCTGTACCCATCACAAAAAGCCGTTTTTCATGCTGCTTAATGAGGTGTAGAATTTTTGATTTCTTGTCTTCAATATATCGCTCTATGGCTTCTTGTAGTAAAGTGTCCCCTTTTTCTTTGTCGTATACCTTCAAAAAGAAGTCGGTAGAACTAATTTTTTTATTATAAAACTTTTTAATAATAACCTCTGGTTGTATAGAGTCCATTAACTCCACCAGTGTATAGTCAAAGGCGTCTAATTTTGTAGAAAACTCTTGGGCATTTTTGGAAGAAATATTCTGGTATTGTAGTGTTAATTGTCCCTTTGTATTCATCTGAATTACAAAAGACTCCAACAAATAGCCCAAGTATTCGTGTTGAAAGAGTGAGTAAACAATTTCAAAAGGTTGTGAAGTAGCTACTTTCATAAAACTGGAGAAAGATAGGTAAAAAATGGACTTTGAAATTAAGTAAAATTGAGAGAATAGTAAATTTTTTTGCAATTTTGTTTACTAGTTGGCGCGTATTTCTACGAAGACTTCAACTGTAGCTTTATTGTGTAATATTTATGAAGTATTTGATTGGCTGGGTATTACGTACTATCCCCAGAAAGTACTTACAAAGAGTAAGTGGTATCGTATTAAAATCGATGGATTTGTTTTACAGAGGCAATAAGGTAGAATGTCCTATTTGTGAGAAAACATATCGAAAGTTTCTACCCTATGGGCGTATCAACCCGAGAGAAAATGCCCTTTGTCCTGGCTCGCAGTCTTTAGAACGGCATCGGCTTATGTGGCTTTACCTCAAAGAAAAAACAGATTTCTTCACGGCTCCTCACAAACTACTACATATAGCTCCTGAAAGCTGTTTTATAAAGAAATTTGAAGCACTTCCCAACATTACCTACACTACTGCTGACTTAGAGTCGCCACTAGCCAAAGTAAAAATGGATATCCATGCTATGCCTTTTGCTGACAATAGCTTCGATATAGTTTTCTGCAACCACGTAATGGAGCATGTAGAAGACGACTTACAAGCCATGCGAGAAATTTACCGGGTTCTATCTCTTGGTGGATGGGCCATTATACAATCGCCTATTAACGAGTCGTTGGCAACTACGTATGAAGACGCCAGCATTACCTCTCCTCAAGGGCGTGAAAAAGCCTTTGGGCAGGACGACCACTTACGGATGTACGGAAGAGACTACCCAGAACGATTGAGAGCAGCAGGCTTTGAGGTGGTAGAAGATAGGTTTGTAATGGAAATGTCCCCAGAAAAGGTAGCCCGCTATGCGCTGCCAGCCAACGAAATCATCTATTTGTGCAAGAAAGTATAAGCTTCTCTATTACTTTTTCCTGAAAAATACTTGAATGGGTACACCAGAAAAATCGAAGTGTGTACGTAGCTTATTTTCTAAGTACCGCTGATAAGGAAGTTTGATGTACTGAGGTAAGTTACAAAAAAAAGCAAAAGCAGGGGTTTTAGTGGGAAGCTGCGTTATATATTTGATACGAATATATTTACCTTTGATGGAAGGAGGGGGGTAACGTTCAATCTCTTTGAGCATTACGTCATTAAGTTGCGAGGTAGAAATACGACGTTTACGGTTTTCATAGACCTCATTTGCTAGCTCTAACACCTTGTATACACGTTGTTTATTGATCACGGAGGTGAAAATAATCGGAATGTAGTCCATAGGCGCGATTTTCTCATTAATTTCCTCTGTAAACTTCTTAGCGGTACGTGTATCTTTTTCAATGAGGTCCCACTTATTTACCATAATTACGATACCCTTTTTTGCTTTATCAGCCAAACGCAACAAGTTTACATCTTGCGCCTCAACCCCCTGTGTAGCGTCTACTACTAATATACACACATCACAGCCTTCTAACGCGCGCAAGGAACGCATTACAGAGTAAAACTCAATATTATCTTTTACTTTGGCCTTCTTACGAATACCTGCCGTATCGGTGAGGATAAAGTCTTTGCCGTATAGTTTGTAGCGTGTATTAATAGCATCACGAGTAGTGCCTGCTACATCCGTAACAATGCTTCTTTCTTGACCTGTAAGGACGTTCAGAAAGGAAGACTTTCCTACGTTGGGCCTACCTACAATCGCAAAACGAGGTGTAGTATCGGCTTCTTGCTCTTCTTCTACTTGAAAGTGAGTAACCACTTGGTCGAGTAAGTCCCCTGTACCACTTCCCGTTTCTGCAGAAATTTCCTGTATATGTTCAAAGCCCAATTCGTAAAACTCTAAAGCCTGTTGCGCACGTTCTGGCGTTTCGGCCTTATTAGCTACTACTATAACAGGCTTATCGTATTGTCGCAGCACATCTGCAAAATCCTTGTCCAATGGATGGATACCTACCATCGTATCCACCATAAAAAGAATGACATCTGACTCCTGAATCGCAATCTCTACTTGTTTTCTGATAGCACCTTCAAAGACGTCGTCGGAGCCTACTACATAGCCACCTGTATCAACCACAGTAAAAACATACTTAAGCCACTCTCCTTGTCCGTAGTGTCTGTCACGGGTTACACCGCTTTCATCGTGCATAATTGCTTTTCGGGCTTCTATAAGCCGATTAAACAAGGTGGATTTTCCTACGTTGGGCCTGCCTACAATCGCCACTAAATTTGCCATATACTTTAATTTCTTGGTAGATGGTACTGAAACTTCTACCACCGTTAGCTATTTAGAGACAAATTTGGTAAAATTATACAAGAAAGAATAGCATTTTATGGTATCAAACCAGAAGCATATGCTATACTACCTAACCGAGCAGCCCTAAAAAAGTAAATAGTATGAAAGTACATTTAGATTCTAAACTAGCCACCATTAGTATTAATGAAGAGAAAAAAACGGCTTTTCTGTATTGGAAGCCTTTTAAAAATACCGAAGAGTACAAGCATGTACTAGAAAAAGGATTAGAAGCCATTGAAACCTACCAAATAGAGAATTGGATTCCTGATATTTCAGAAGCAAAGCTTGTTTCTCCAGAAGATAGAAAATGGGCAGAAGAGGTGTTTATTCCTGAAGCCCTTCGCCTAGGCATTAAACGGATTGCTTTTGTACTACCAGATGAAGATGTATTCAAGAAACATTACGCCAATAAATTGAGAGAGTCCGTAGCGGGTAAAGAGGTGATCTTTGAAACTTTTGGTAGCTTACGCGATGCCGAGCGCTGGGTAACCCGACAAGTCTTTTTATAAGTGCTCTATTTCACTAATTTGTGATAAGTCTACAATCATTTTTCCATTTTTTTGTGGATAGAAATTTCGTACAAAGCGAGCATCCCAAATGATTTCTTTTGCTTGATAGGAATGGATTGTACGAACTACATCTCTATAGCTTTTATCGTAACCTTTAAGTAGAACCAGCACTTCTGTTTCTAGTTCTGTAAGCTGCTGAGCTGTCTTATGGTATAAAGGACTTTGTTCATCGATAGGATGAACGATCGTCCAAGGGAGAGGAAAGAAAAGGATACGATCCATCTCTAAATTGAGACGATAATAAGAGCGCGAAAAGAAATTGCCTGTTTTCATATTGAAAGAGAGAATAACTTCTACTTCCATCTCAATCATTACGTTGCTACGCTCGTTTACAACCCTAAACTCTAGTGCTTGCATCTCTTTGTAAGGTGCTATCAGTACATTTTTGCTAAAAAGAATTTTTGGCTTAGGGCTCGCAAACCTACCGTAAATTAGCCCTGTAATAAGCGCAAACCACACAAAACCTATATAGGCCTGAGTAGCAGCTAGTAAATTGGCTAAATCGCTTTGAGGCGACATAGAGCCATATCCTACCGTCGTAAACGTTTGTGCACTAAAGTAAAAGGCATTAAGGTAGGTTTCAATCTCATTGTTTCCCTGTATACCCTTTAAGGCTCCTTCACCTAATAGTAAATAGGTAAGACCAAAAAGCGCATTAATTAAAAAGTAGGAAAGTGTAATCCAGCAAATGAAGGGGAGCCAGTTCATCTCGGTAAGTAATACGTAAAGGTCTTTAAAACTAAACTGTTTACCTACACGCTTTACATTAAATGAATTACTAGCTGTAATCAAACGTTGTGTTTTACGGAAATATCGTCGTCCAAAACCTGGATCTTTCGTTGGGTTACTCATAGTTTTTATTTTCTGAACAGAGGTAAATGATGTTACCATAGAAATATAGCCTCAATTTTTTAATTCTTAAAATTCACCCAAATGCGATAATTTTATTTTAAATTTAAATAGCAAACATTTAATCAAAGTCTTATGCACCATCTTTTAACAATATTAATCGTTGCTTTTATACTTTTAATTCACCAAAAAGAAGCTACCGCTCAGTCAGAGATCGAATACAATGCTGAAAAATATAAGCAAGAAAAAGAGGTAAAGTACCTAGAAAAAGTAGTGGCGCTTCTACCTGCCGATGTTGATACTTCCTATGTAAAAGCACTATTGGGGGAGCCAATTAATATGGACTTTGACTACAGATATATTACAGAAGAAAGAGGAAAAAACGGTTGTATTATAGGTGCCGTGCTTCATTACAATGCCAACGGAAAAATAGAGGAAAAATGGGTGGGAGAAATCTGTGAATAGAAAGCCCAAAGCGTAGTTGCTTTTACTCACTCAGTAGCTTTCCCATCAAATCATTGAACTCTTCACGCCACGCTGTATAATAAGTGCCAGTACCCGGCCCAGTAAAACCAGTATGTATTGCTCGTACTTTTCCTTTTTTATCAATAAAAATAGTGGTAGGAAATGAGATGATTTCGTTGAGCATAGGGAGAGTCTTAGCGGCTTCTTTTTTGTCGTTGATGCCCGCTATCAAGAAAGTATAATCTACCCCAAAACGATCAATTACCTTTTGAACCCTTTTCTTAGCGTAAGCAAAATCAGGCTTTCGCTCGTAGGCAAGTCCTATAATTTCAACAGGTTGGTTTTTATTTCTTGTATACCAATCTGCTAAAAAAGCAGTCTCGTCCATACAGTTGGGACACCAAGTGCCAAAAATCTGTACAATCACTACCTTATCTTGGTATTTTGCATCCTCTAAGGACACCATATTACTATCTAAGTCAGGGAAGCGAAAGGCTAGCCGATCATACCCTTCTTTTAAATAAGTAAGCTGATAAGGATCGCTCAAAGTAGCGGCAGCATTTCGAGTAGCTTTCCAAGTTTCTTGGTAATCTTTTCCAGACCAGAACTCTCCCGTCAGTGCGCCTTGATCGTTCATCGTAGCTTTAAATAAAAAGGCGTGATTCCCATCAAAAGTAGAGAGCAATAGTTGATTATCTACTATATTTCCTTCTAGATAGCGATAGTCACCTGTTTCAGTAAGGAAGGTACCCGTCACCAGATTAGCCTCTTGTTCAAAAATACCAATAGCTGGGTAGCTTTCTCCTTCTTGGTCTGTAAAAGTGACTTGCCACTTCCCTGCTACATCAAGCGTATCTGCAGAAGAGGTCTCAGCGAAGCGATAGGATTGGTTATAGTAAGCTATAAAATCTTGGGATTGTTCGGGTGCATAGTATTTATGAAAGATGCCTTGTATTTTTTCTCCTTCTATCTTGCCTACCAAAGCGGCATCAAATATATGTAATGGAATGGTGAGAGAGTCGCCTTTTGTAATGATTGTATCAAGTAAGATCTTCTCTTCGGCATTTTTCAAATAACCTATCAACTGTGTTTGTTGCTTTTCTATGGTTAATAAGAAAGGAACTTTACCTCCTTCCGAATCGAGTACAACGCGCCAAGTACCTTCTTTTAAACTTTGCGAGACGTCATCATTACTAGAAGAAGTGGTTTTGTCTGCTTGACAGGCTACCAAAAAGAGGAAGCAAAGCAGTGTATAATATACTTTACTCATACTGTATAGAAGATTTTTCTTCTTTAGGAGACTTTATAAATTTAATGTGTACGGTATGTACGGCATTGTTAGATTTCTCTAAAATCGTGAAGAGGTAGCTTTCGTTTTCGATTTTCTCTTGTTCTTCAGGAATGTGTCCAAATATTTCGTTGAGGTAGCCAGAAACAGTCTCGTAGTTTTCTCCAATAGGAAGTGGCGTAGGAAGGTGGCGATTTACTTCTTCTATGTTAGCAAGGGCATCTACCACAAACTCTGAGTCGTTTTTGGGCCTTACAATGGGGGCCTCATTGTCGTATTCATCTTGTATATCACCAACTAGTTCCTCTACAATGTCTTCCATCGTCAAGATACCTGACGTACCTCCAAACTCATCTAACACGATGGCCATTTGGGCGTGCTCTCTTTGTAGCTCTCTAAGAATAAGGCTTATAGCTTTTTTCTCTAAGACAAAGTAAGGCTCACGCATTAGGTTTTCTATCTTAGCATTCGCTTTATCTTTCAAAATAGCTTTCAGTACATCTTTAGTGTGTAGAATACCCACAATATTATCTACACTATCTTTGTACACGGGCATACGGGAATATCCCTCATCTAAAATACTTTTTACTACGTCATCCACTGAGGTGTTAATCTCTACTGTAATCATCTTCGTACGAGGAATCATGATTTGCTCGGCAGTTCTATCATCAAATTTGAAGACATTTTCTAAGAGCTCATGTTCTGTAGACTTGATGTTACCACTTTTCTTACTTTCCTCCAGTAAGAGGCGTATCTCTTCCTCTGTATGGGTGTCTTGCTCGTTTACGAGGGGAATACCAATCACCTTTAAGATAAAATTGGCAAAACCATTTAATACCCAAATAAAAGGTTTAAAAACAAGGTAAAAAGCCCTGAGTGGTGCCGAGAGTACCATAGTGGTTTTTTCAGGGTAGCGAATAGCAATAGACTTAGGGGCTAGCTCACCAAAAACAATGTGCATTACTGTAATAAAACTAAATGCAACCCCAAAGGCGATTCCTTCTATCGTTGCTTCAGGAAGATGGAAACCCATAGCTGCCACCGCCTTACGTACAATTTCTGCTACAAAAGGTTCTCCTACCCAACCCAATGCTAAACTTGCCAATGTGATACCTAGCTGCGTGGCGGAAAGGTAGGCATCTAAATTATTAATTACACGGAGTGCGTTTTTGGCAACTTTGCTTCCAGTAAGTGACTTCGTCTCTACCTGAGAGGCGCGTACTTTAACAATAGCGAACTCCGCTGCTACAAAAAAGCCATTAAGAAATACAAGAAAAATAGTGAATAGGATGTTGAAGACGTCCGACCCCATAGAGTGTTGGTTAAATGTAATACCCAAAAACAGTGATTTTGATTGTTTTTGAGAATGCTGACCAGATAGTTTCGCGAAGCATTATCACAAATATAAAGATTGTTTACACATACTCAATCAAAAGCCATATGTTTTAGATACTTAAAATATAAATATAAAAAAATCTTTGATTCTTTTGAAGTATTTGGTTTTCGTTTTATGTTTGTATCAACACGCCAATCAATCTTCATCGATTGGTTTATAAAGAAGAGGTAAGAGAACAGGCTCTGAGAACCTCTGGCAACCTGCTAAAGAGTAAGGTGCTAACTCCTGACCAGTACGACAAGCTGGATATATAAACTATAAAACGCGATGAAAGCACTCAAATCTTTTTCAATACATACATTTCCTTCTACGCTTCTCCCAGTTGTAGTAAAAGGTTGTTGTTGTTGTCGCTAATCTTTTGGTAGATATCAACAAACCAATCTCTTTCGTCGACTGTTAGTATATCTATCCAATCTATATACTCTACCTTTTTAATAGATTACATATCATTTATTCTCAATCCTAAAAATTCAAGATTCTATGGCAGACTTTAAGTTTGAAACATTACAACTTCACGCAGGACAAGAAGTAGAAGGGACTACTCATTCCAGAGCAGTACCTATTTATCAAACAACTTCCTATTTGTTCAAAGATGCAGCACATGGTGCCAACTTATTCGCTTTGAAAGAGTTTGGTAACATCTATTCACGTATTATGAACCCTACCAACGATGTGTTTGAAAAACGCATTGCAGCACTAGAGGGTGGGGTGGCAGCACTAGCTACCGCTTCAGGACAGTCAGCACAGTTCATTGCCCTAAGCAATATTATGGGAGCAGGTGACAACCTTGTTTCTACTTCTTTCTTATATGGAGGTACTTACAACCAATTTAAAGTGGCTTTTAAGCGTTTGGGTATAGAAGCGCGTTTTGCTGAAGGCGATAAAGTAGCTTCTTTCGAAAAGCTTATTGACGATAAAACAAAAGCTATTTACCTAGAAACCATTGGTAATCCAGGCTTCAATATTCCTGACTTTACTGCCATCGCTGATTTGGCCAAAAAACATGGCATTCCTTTGGTGGTAGACAATACCTTTGGTGCAGCCGGCTATTTGTGTAGACCTATTGACTATGGGGCTAACATTGTAACGGCTTCTGCTACTAAATGGATAGGTGGACATGGTACCTCGATAGGTGGTGTAATCGTTGACGCAGGTAATTTTGACTGGGGTAATGGTAAGTTTCCACAGTTTACAGAGCCTTCTGAGGGCTACCATGGGCTCAAATTTTGGGAAACCTTTGGAGAAGGAAATCCATTGGGATTGCCTAATGTCGCTTTTGCTATCAGAGCAAGAGTAGAAGGCTTACGTGATTTTGGCCCTTCTCAAAGCCCTTTCAATGCCTTTTTACTGCTACAGGGGTTAGAGACCCTATCGTTGCGTGTACAACGTCACGTAGATAATGCTTTAGCATTAGCGAAATGGCTAGAAAGCCACGACCAAGTAGAAAGCGTAAATTACCCTGGTTTAGAGAGCAGCCCTTATCACGATTTGGCCAAGCAGTACCTACAGCACGGTTTTGGTGGTGTGCTTTCCTTCAATGTAAAAGGCGGCAAGGAGCAAGCAGAGAAGTTCGTCAACAGCCTGAAGTTGGTAAGTCATTTGGCCAATGTAGGTGACGCCAAAACCTTGATTATTCATCCTGCTTCTACTACACACCAACAGCTTACAGAAGAAGAGCAAGCTTCAGCAGGGGTACAACCTGCCTTGTTGAGAGTTTCAGTTGGCATAGAGCATATTGATGATATTAAAGCAGACTTTACACAAGCTTTTGAAGTGATTCAAAGCCCTGCGTTAGTCTAATTAGCTATTTTTGATTGATCATGAACCTAGATACAGACGTTTACTATCACGATAAGCCTTTTAAATTAGAAAGCGGCGACGTGCTTCCTCAGTTTCAATTGGCCTACCAGACGTTTGGTAAGTTGAATGAAGCCAAAGATAATGTGATTTGGGTATGCCACGCTTTGACAGCCAATGCTGATGTATCAGATTGGTGGGCAGGTCTTTTTGGTGCAAATAACTTACTAGATCCAACACAGCATTTTATCGTATGTGCGAATGTACTAGGTTCATGTTATGGTTCAACCCATGCGCTATCGGTTAGTCCTCATACACAGGAGGCTTACTATCATGATTTCCCTATGGTTACAATCAGGGATATGGTGAAGGCATTAGACTTACTAAGAGCATCACTGGGCATCAAGAGAATACACCTTTGTATGGGAGGCTCCATGGGTGGGCAACAAGCGATGGAGTGGGCGATTCTACAACCCGATGTGTTTGAGAGCCTCGTATTGTTAGCTACCAACGCTTACCATTCTGCTTGGGGTATTGCGTTCAACGAAACACAGCGGATGGCGATTCAGGCAGATCAGACGTGGTCACAAAACACACCAAAGGCTGGTTTAGAGGGGTTACGAGTAGCAAGAGCCATTGCATTACTCTCTTATAGAAATTATGCTACTTATAAAGCAACGCAGCAAGAGACTTCTGTAGAAGAAAAAGTGGCTTTTAAAGCTTCTTCATACCAACAATACCAAGGCGAAAAACTAATGAAGCGTTTTAATGCTTTTAGCTATTGGACACTCAGTAAAGCGATGGATGCCCATCAAGTGGGTAGAGGAAGAGGAAGTGTTGAGCAAGCCCTACAACAAATAAAAGCAAAAACACTAGTGATTGGTATTAGTTCTGATGTACTTTTTCCTACCACTGAGCAGCAGTATTTAGCAACATCTATTCCCGAAGCTTGTTATGAAGAAATAGATTCTCTCTATGGACACGACGGGTTTCTCATAGAAAATGATAAAATTAAAGTGATCGTACAACAGTGGCAACAAGAAAAGGCACTGCTTGTATAAAGAGATATTATAAATAAATTTTGATTTTTAAAACTTTGAACCAACCAAAGCTATGGACAAACATATGAAGATTGGGCTTTTTGGATTTGGATGTGTAGGGCAAGGCCTCTACGATATTCTCAACAAAATGGGACACTTTCAGGCTGAGATTGTGAAAATTTGCGTAAAACACGCCAATAAAGAACGCTCGTTGCCAGCGCAATACTTTACTTATGACCCACAAGAACTACTCAATGATGAAGAGATTGATATCATTGTCGAATTGATTGACAATGCTGATGAGGCATTTGAGATTGTTGCCACAGCGCTCAAAAAAGGTAAAAATGTGGTAACAGCCAATAAGAAAATGTTAGCTGAGCATTTGAGTGAATTGGTAGCCTTGCAAAAAGAATATGGAAGTACTTTGCTTTATGAAGGGTCGGCTTGTGGTAGTATCCCTATTATAAGAACGCTAGAAGAATATTACGACAACGAACTACTGTTTTCAGTGGATGGTATCTTCAATGGTTCTTCCAATTATATTCTTACCAAAGTCATTCAAGAAGGGTTGCCTTATCCAGAAGCGCTTAAACAAGCACAAGAGCTAGGCTTCGCAGAATCTGATCCAACATTAGATGTAGGTGGTTTTGACCCAAAGTACAAGCTCTGTATCTTAGCTTTACATGCCTATGGTATACAAGTAAAACCTGAAGAAGTATTTAACTTTGGTATTGCCCAACTGAGTGAGGTAGATATTCAATTCGCAAAGGAAAAAGGGTATAAGCTAAAGCTGGTGGCTAACTCTTTCAAAGTAGATGAGCAAAGTATCGCTCTTTTTGTGGTACCGCAGTTGATCAACGCT
>CALEMF010000058.1 GCA_937911505.1 uncultured Cytophagales bacterium | reverse complement strand
TTTTATCTCAAAAATATAAGGCTATTATATTAATAGCGGTAGTGCTCTGGTTTGTAAGGGCCTTCTTTCTGTACGCCAATGTAATCAGCTTGGTCTCCAGAAAGCTCCTCTAGCTCAGCACCTAGTTTAGCGAGGTGAAGCTTCGCTACTTTTTCATCTAGGTGCTTAGGAAGCACGTACACTTCATTTTTATAATTCTCTGAGTTGTTCCACAACTCAATTTGAGCGAGTGTCTGGTTTGTAAATGAATTAGACATTACAAAAGAAGGGTGACCAGTTGCACAACCTAAATTTACCAAGCGGCCTTCTGCTAGTACGATTAAATCTTTATCACCTACCGTATATTTATCTACTTGCGGCTTGATCACCTCTTTCGAATCACCGTGGTTGTCAATCAACCAAGCCATATCGATTTCGTTGTCGAAGTGTCCGATATTACACACTACTGCGTTGTGCTTCATCATTTGGAAATGCTTCCCTGTCACAATATCCTTATTACCTGTAGCGGTTACAACAATATCTGCCTTAGGAACGGCATTGTCCATTTTCAATACTTGGTAGCCATCCATACACGCTTGTAGTGCACAGATAGGGTCAATCTCTGTTACAATCACCCGCACGCCTTGGCTACTTAACGACTGGGCAGAACCTTTCCCTACGTCTCCATAACCCGCTACTACAGCTACTTTTCCAGCTAACATTAAGTCTGTAGCACGACGAATAGCATCTACCAAAGATTCACGGCAACCATACTTATTATCAAATTTAGACTTCGTTACTGAATCGTTTACATTGATGGCAGGAATAGGCAAAGTACCTTTTTTTACACGCTCGTAAAGGCGGTGTACCCCAGTGGTAGTTTCTTCAGAAAGTCCTTTAATATCTTTTACCAAATCAGGGTACCTGTCTAATACCATATTGGTAAGGTCTCCTCCATCGTCTAAGATCATATTGAGTGGTTTGTCACCTTCAAACGCAAACAAAGTTTGTTCAATACACCAGTCAAACTCTTCTTCAGTCATTCCTTTCCAAGCAAATACAGGAATTCCTGCTGCTGCTATGGCTGCTGCTGCATGATCTTGCGTAGAAAATATATTACAAGAAGACCAAGTAACTTCTGCCCCTAACTCGATCAAAGTTTCGATCAACACAGCCGTTTGGATGGTCATGTGTAAACAACCTGCAATACGTGCACCTTTCAAAGGCTTTGTATTACCAAATTCCTCCCGTAATGCCATCAAGCCGGGCATTTCTTCTTCTGCGAGTTTAATCTCTTTTCTCCCCCAATCAGCTAGGGAAATATCTTTTACTTTGTACTTAAGTTTTTCGTTTGTTTCAATCATGAGACTTGAGGTTATGAAATTGAGTTGCAAAGATAGCCATTATACCAATGAATATCAAAACCCGCTAAGCGGGTCTTATAGGTAAGTATATATAACGAAAAAGTGCTTTGAAGTGTTCAGTAAAAAAGGAGAGAAAATCTCATAGTGCATTGGCGGTCAGGCCACCATCTACAATCCAGTTTTGTCCCGTTACGTAAGAAGCCTTATCCATCGCAAGAAAGGTAATTACGGCAGCGACTTCTTCTGCTTCTGCGACCCTTTGTAAAGGGGTTCTAGCAATGATGTTACTTTTCTTTTCATCATTGGCTAATAGATTTTGGGTAAGTGGGGTAGTAGTAAACCAAGGTGAAACGGTATTGACACGAATCCCTGCGCTGGCCCACTCTACAGCCAAGTTACGCGATTGTTGTATTAAGCCTGCTTTTGACATGCCATAAGGAGAACCTGTACGTACGTCTAAGCTACCCGCTACGGAGGCTACATTGATAATAGAAGCTTGCTCGGCTTTTTCTAGGCAAGGGTATAGTAGTGTAGAAAGCTCAAAAGGAGCCAGTAAGTTAATGGCTAGTACTTTTTGGTATTCTTCTTCTGTATAAGCTAGGGTTGCTTTCCGAATATTAATACCCGCATTGTTGACCAATGCGTGGAGCACCTCCCACTGATCAGTAATCCAATGTTTGATCTTTTCTCTATCTGTTGGATCACTTACATCAGCAGCTATTCCCTTTACGTGTGTATAAGTGGCTTTCAGTTCTTGCTCTAGCGCGTTTACTTCGACTTCGTTACGAGCAGTAAAGAGTACTTTGGCTCCCAAAGAAAGGCAAGATACTACAGTAGCTTTGCCAATACCTTTTGTACCACCAGTAACTAAGATGTTTTTATTGTTTAAGTCCCAAGATGTCATAGAAGTTTTACATGTTTAAAAATAGTTAATAGTAAAAAATAAACTGGAACTACTCGAAAGTAATTCCTGTCAGTTAATTTACAAGGCTTATAATTTGGGCGCAGCAGGAAAATCGACAGGGATTTGTGTGATGTTGTGGATATAATTGCTGATAATCTTGTCGCCAATTACAATGATGATATCAATGAGCTGCGCTTGTGTGTAGCCTGCTTCAAAAAGTTGATCTACAGCATTCTGAGAAGGACGTCCTCTATTGACAGTTGTTTCTTTTACAAACTTAGTTAAGGTATTGTATTTCTCGTTAAAAGATACTTGCGCTCTTCTGATTTCAAGAATTTGCTCATCAGTAAATTTGTAGTTTTTTGCTAAAGCGGTATGTGCAGCCAAACAATACTGACATTCGTTTACCTGACTCACTACTAGGTTGATGATCTCTCTTTCTTTGCCAGTAAGGCTGCTCTTACGATTCTGAAAAGCAAGGTAATCACCAAGTGCGGTATCGTTTAGTGCAAAAGTAGCGTACAAGTTAGGTACGAAGCCCAAGTTTTTTTCTAGGTTATCAAAAATAGCTTGGTTGTTTTCTGAAACTTGCTCTTTAGAAGGAACTTCAAATACATTTTTTTCTGCGGTTGCCATGATTAAAAAATTTATGTGTTTGGATTAACTTATATAACAAAGGTCGCTTAGAGGCAAGGATTTAAAAATGAACTAGATTAGGAAATCTTCTTGAACTAGTTCAAGTTTTTATCCTTCGGTTGCGAATTTTACTCAAAAACTCTGCACTGAAACCCAAATAAGAGGCAATTGCATATTGGGGTACACGCTGCAGCATAGCAGGATATTTTTTAATAAACTCTTCATACCGCTCTTCAGCCGTAAGGCTCAAATTAGACATCATACGCCTTTGTAGAAAGGCAAAAGAACGTTGCGTGATAATTCTAAAAAAACGCTCGAAACGAGGATGCGTTTCCATTAGCAACTGCTCCGCATTGTAGTCTATCTGGATTAGAGTAGTAGGCTCTAGCGCCTCTACAAATAAAGAAGCAGGTTGTTGGAAAATATAGCTGTTATAATCGCTGATCCACCAGTCCTCTAAAGCAAAGGCAATCGTATGTTCTTGGGCACGTTTGTCTAAGAGGTAAGCACGCATAGCTCCTTTTACTACGTAGCTCCTGTATTTACAAACAAACTCAGGCTGTACGATCAGTTGCTTTTTTTTCACTTTGGTAACTCTGAGGAGTGAAATCAGATAGTGCTTCTCTTCATCGCTCAATTGAATATATTGCTCTATGTAGTGTATGACGGGTAGGAATGCTTCGCTCATCAGGTGTCAGTTTAAAAAATGGTTAATCTTCTAGCGTAATAATACTTTGACGTTGTCTATTGACGGTCAGTTGGGTTACGTCGGGTCTGGCATAATGACCTGAAGCGTCAAAGTTCTGTCTTTCTTCTCTCACTTTGGCGTGGTCAATTGCTACAGTGAGTAGCGTCTCTTCTTCAATGACAGGCGCCAATACCCACTCTCCGTTGGGTGCTGCCACACAAGAGCCTCCGTTACCCAGAAAAGCTGGACTTTTTGCTAGAATATGCTCACTATGGGGAATGTAGTCGGTGATGTCTTCCTTTCTTAATAAACCACTTACTGAAACTACATAGGAGCGCGACTCTCTAGCGATGAAGCGGGTGATATCTTGTGTATTAGGTAAATTACCTGGCCAAATGGCCACGTGCAAGTCCTCTCCCTGCGCATACAAGGCTGCTCTTGGTAGGGGCATCCAGTTTTCCCAGCAGTTAAGCGCCCCCAAGGTAAAGGCTTCTAAGGGGTGTACCCGTAAGCCGTGCCCATCGCCTGGCGACCAACTAAGTCGCTCTTCATAGGTAGGTACAAGCTTTCTGTGTACAGATGCAATGTTTCCAGTGGCGTCTATGTAAACTAGGGAGCAATAAAGACTATGATTGCCTCTATCTTTGGCTAGTTCTATGCAACCAACAATCGCTGCGAGGTGGTGGGCTTTGCAAGCTTGGCAGATGGCAGCCAGATCGCCTTGCGAAATTTGTACAGCCTCTTGCATGTAGTGGGCATGCCATTTCTTTTGTAAGGAGTCATCAAACTGCGCACCACCAGTAAAGGATAGCCAGAAAGGATAGCCCGGTAAAAAGGCTTCTCCAAATACTACTAAACTACAACCCTTCTCGCCTGCTGCTGCAATGTACTGAATAATTTTGTCGGTAGTGGCTTGTCTATTAAGCCAAACAGGAGCAATTTGGGCTAAACCTACTGTGATTGTTTGTTTTCCTTCTCTATGCATAAATAAAACTTTAGAGGTTTGTTCTATAATTTAAAAGTAAAGTTAAAAATTATAGGAAGTTAGATTCGTCTTGGAGGCGACGCTTCAACTTTTTCTGCAAAAAAAATATATAGACGAACTATTTCAAGAGAAGGTAAACGTGTATTTAGAGAAAGTGCTTTAATATTGGCAACTTGGTTAAGGGGTTACAAGAAACCTTACAACTAGGAAATAGTAAAAATTAGGGAGAGTGATAAACCTACTCAATAAACGCTGAAAATCCTTTTCTATGAGGAGAGCTTTTGGGGCTACAGGCAAAATGATTCGTTGGTATCAATTCTCAGTAAAAGCCGTTTTTCGCCTTTTCCTTCAATAGTTGGGCTACGATGTAAAATAGGGTTGGCGTCTGGATATAGCGCACCTTTTAGGATCACTACATCACCAGTATTTACCTTTTGAATCAAGCTTTCGTCTAAAACAATCTCTTGGTTGCTGGCTGCTCGAGAAGCCTTCGGATCAACAGCTTCTTGTGGTAACCATAGCGTGCCTGGCCCTACGTAAGTACAAAGCAGCCTTAAGTCATTGATATCTGTATGAAACTTACGGCACATGTTCGTGTGGATAGTCGCCAATAAAACTCGAAAAGAAGAGGTACGCGTGATCTGCTTGAATAACCCTAAAAGTTTGAGTACATCTGCTGATAGTGCCTCTTGGTTAGGGAGCTTATCAGCAAAATAAGTATTAAAAGAATCCGTGATTTCTTCCACTGTCCCGCTCGCGCGGCATTCGAACGATTGTTCTGCTACTTGTGTGAGTGCTTGTCTTAAAGGATTTATATCACGTTGGTAGACCGCAATACTCTTAGTTTTTAGATGGATTTGCTGCAATATTTTTTCCTGAACACCTATGGCAGCATGGCTAGGTGTATAATTAGTTGGAACCATATTCTATTGCTTGTGGTAGGCTATGTATGATTTGTATTTGATTTATTCCTCTCTGGCATTGCGAAGAATGTAGTAAAACTCGTTGGGATCGTCATGATTAAGGTATAAAGTACCTCTAAACTTCTTAAAGGCATCCATTTTATAGCGCTTACGTTTATCTTTCAAATACATACTCATTACGGAAGCGGGACTTGCCTTACCGCAGAAAAAGCAAGCTGCATAGGGGTTGTAAGATAAAGATAGCAGCTCTCCTGATTCGTCAAAAGGAATCACATAGCCCTCTATAATGATTTCTTTACCGTGCAACTTCTCAACAGCCTTCGTAAACATTGGAAAATATACTTCCATGTCTAGCTCCTGAGAGTACTTCAGTTTGTATTTAATATTCATCAGTATCTTCCAGTTTACTTTAACTGGTTCTAGTGAAGAAGCTTCATTTTCAGTCGAGGTGTAGTTAATTAGTTGAGAGCGAAACTTTTTAGTTTCTTCGATGCCAATCCAATTTGCGGGTTGGCTACTCCAGCAATACGAGTAGTTATCGACAAAATGGTTGTTTTGAACAGAACTACTTACCACTGTATTTTCCCTTTTCTGTTCTCCTGAAGTCAATGCTTTATAGTGTTTTACTTGCTTTGTCTTTGAAGGTTCATATGTGTTGCACTGTGTGAACGCAAAGATACATAGAACCACTGTTAATAATATTTTATGAGATTTATTCATATAGCATTTAGTTTTTCGATAAGGTGGCTGAAACATCCATTCGCATTGCTTGCCAAGCAGGTAGTAGGGCAGCAATGGTTCCTACCAAGAAAGTAAGCAGCAATAATCCTCCTTCTCCACTTGCAAAGGATGCCTCAAACTGTAAATTAAAAGTACTTTCGGCTTGTTGGTAGTTGAAGTACAATCAAACACGACTCAATAACCTTCCTACTGTGTA
>CALEMF010000057.1 GCA_937911505.1 uncultured Cytophagales bacterium | reverse complement strand
AGGATTATATTGCCCCTGAACTTGTCTGGGATATTCAACGCAATGACCTTTTCAAAGATGACCTCATTATCTTAGACATTATTGCACAGAACAATTGGCAACGGCCTGTTTACTTTTCTATTACCTTGGGCAATAGCGACTACCTCAACTTACAAAGCTACTTTCAGCAAGAGGGCTTGGCTTATCGCTTGATGCCAGTTAGGTTGGGAGAACCCACACAATCGGGGAATGTAGATATTTTTGTCAACACAGACATTATGTATGACAATATGATGAAAGAAAAAACAGTCCAAATCAATGGGAAGCCTTTTAAAAAGCATATGTACTGGCGCAATTTGGATGATCCGAACATTTACTACGATGAAAACTATCAGCGTTTTACTTATAATGCACGTAGTAGTTATGCCACGCTCGCTCGTCAGTTACTTTTTGAAGGAAAGAAAGAAAAGGCCAAAGAGGTGGTGTTACATTCTCTTAAGGTAATTCCTGATGAGGCGATCCCTTTCGACATTTACAATACCCAGATGATTCCTGTGTTGCTGGAAGTGGGTGAAGAGAAGCAAGCGCTCCGCCTTTCTGAGATATTAGGGAAACGTGCAGAAGAAATGATTGATTACTATATCAGTCAGCGAAACTTTAACAATAGAGAGCTTACACAAAATCTTTACATTCTTAACCAAATAGAGATTTGGTTGAGAAACGCAAAACAAACAAAAGAAGCACAGAAATACGCGGCTATTCTCAAGAAATACGAAGGTATTCTATAAAGTAGACACCTCTACAGGAAGGGTTTGTATGTACGTTCATACAAGCCTTTTCTTTTTGCAAAACAACCGCTCTTACAGTATGTTTTATGAGCATGCACATCGTTTGGTTTAAGAGAGATTTACGTTTACAAGACCACCTACCTCTAAAAGTAGCCATCGCTTCGCAAAAGCCTACTTTGTTACTCTACATTTTGGAGCCCTCTCTTTATAAGCATCCTGCCTACGATGCACGCCACTGGCGCTTTGTTTATCAATCTTTACAAGCTATGCAAGTGCAACTTGATGCGTATGGCTACCAACTTTATGTATTATATGCAGAAGCGGAAGATGTATTTCAAACACTCTTGGATCGGTATCCTATCGAGCAAGTCTTGAGTTATCAAGAAACGGGCTTGGCGCTCACTTACCAACGCGATCAGCGGCTAGCTTCTTTATTTAAGAAACAAAGGATTCACTGGCAAGAATACCAGCAAAACGGTGTCATTCGAGGGCTTCGGCATCGAAAGCAATGGCGTAAAAAGTGGTACGAATGGGTAAAAGCACCTATCGATCAGATCAATTTAGCAGCACTCAGCCCAGCTTCAATTTCCTCTGATCTCTTTTTAGCGGAACAGTTACAACTACCCGAAGAGATAAAGCAAGAGACAACAGACTTTCAAAAAGGGGGTGAAATAATGGCGTGGCGCTATCTTCGCTCTTTTCTGAAGAACCGTATTTATCATTATCATCGTCATATTTCTAAGCCTTTACTGAGCCGTAAGAGTTGTAGCCGCCTCTCACCTTACCTCGCTTGGGGTAATTTGAGTGTACGGCAAGTGTACCAGGCTACGCGCCATCCTACTGTTCAGCCACACTTCAAGTTTCAGTTAAAAAGCTTTCGAGAGCGCTTGCGTTGGCATTGCCATTTTATACAAAAATTTGAGAGTGAGTATCGTATGGAGTTTGAGCCGCTTAATAAGGCTTACCTCACTTTCCCCTATCAACAAAGTGAAGTACTCCTTCAAGCTTGGCAACAAGGTACTACGGGCTATCCTCTCATCGATGCTTGTATGCGTTGCGTACGTCAGACGGGCTATCTAAACTTCAGAATGCGGGCAGTGCTGGTTTCATTTCTTACCCATACGCTACTGCTTGACTGGCGAGTAGGCGTACATCATTTAGCTCAGCAATTTTTAGATTTTGAGCCAGGTATTCATTACGCACAGTTTCAAATGCAAGCGGGTGTTACGGGTGTGAATACTATTCGTGTCTATAACCCTATAAAACAGTCGATGGAGCAAGACCCACAAGGACTTTTCATCAAACAGTGGTGCCCTACCCTACAACATCTGCCTGCACCTTTGGTACATACCCCTTGGAAAATGACCGACTTGGAGCAAAAGATGTATCACTGTCATTTAGGAAAGGATTACCCTCATAGTATCGTTCCTTTTGAGGAAGTGATTCCTCAACACAGGCAGCTATTATGGCAATGGAAAAAGTCAGTAGAAGTAAAAACTGAAAATGAGCGTATTGTAGAAAAACACGTAGTGCCTAACTCTCGAAAAACGTCCTTGAAATCTTCTTAATAGCCTATATCACTGGTTTTTTCTTCTCTTCTAGTTTTTCGATGATCTCCTCCTCCTCTTCTTCAGGTGTTTTCTCTTTCTTGCGTTTCTTCTTATTTTTTTTCTCTTTCGGTTTTAAACCGAATAGCTCTCGTAGGGTATTGAAGTTTTGCGTTTGTGTAATACTGAAACCCGCCGTAGTGGTAGTATTACCATTAATATTGTCTGCACTGATGTCAGGGGTGTTACGATTATACATTTTGAGCCGATAGCGGCCATCTTTGGTAAGTAAGTATTCTACCGTCCACTCTCCCACAATGTTAGCAGCGGTATTTTGATTTTGGGTATCTACTAAACCATCTCTTGTAACACGTAAACGACCTTCCATGAAAGTATAGGTAAGCGTCACTTGGTATGCATTGTTGTTGTTGACATCGCTATTTAATAAATCTACATCAATCTGTAGGTTTTCATCTACCTGCGACATCCAATGACTTAATTGGTTGGAAAGTAACTCACTCAAGTTTCTTCCAGAAGAAGAGGCAGCACTAACCTCACTTAAGGCGTTGGGAGGAGACAAGACTTTCAGTAGAATAAGGCTGAAGGCTTGTCGATTGAGTTCTTGCTCATTATTTGCCAAGGTGGCTTGGTAGTTAATCAGCGCTATCCTCAAGTTAGCATCTTGAATCGTTCTTTCTGCTTCTTTAAAGTCTAGGCTTAGTTTTATATCAGGAGCGAGTAGAGCGCCGTTTAACTCCAAGAGTACACTTACAGGGTATCTTCGTGTAAAATCTGGATTACCACTCTCACTTTCTAACAAGGCTGGATCTACAAGAGGCGCCAGCGAAGTGGGCTGGTCGTAAGAGGCAAATACTTGTAGCTCGGCATCGAAAAGTCCCCCTACAAATAGAATACGGCTGTTATCTCTAATCTCAAACTTCTTATTGACAAGATTCATCAGAGTGAAGTTATAAGAGCCTTGCTTGATGTAATAGTCCCCATACATAGAGAACTCTCCTTTGGTATCGATCGCCATTTGGATTTTCCCCTCTCCTCTTCCTCTGATAATATCGCCCGCTTTTTGATCGAAGATGATCTCAAAATAAGCGTTTTCATCAATATCTAGGTTCAAATCCATACGAATTCCTTTTAGCGATAGTTGCTGTATCGTCTGCGCTACGGTATCTTGTCGAATGGCATGCAGATCAACAAACTCAATATAATTTTTCTGGGTAGTAGTTTCGTAACCATCTAAAGGAATGAAAATTTTGGTACCTCTTTCATTGCTGATATTACCACTAATCTTAATATCTTCGGCGTCGCCGATAATGCTGGCCTCTCCTGTAACTACTGCCGTACCATAATAGAGGTCATTGTCTTCTCTTTCTGTATCAATAAGAATAAAGTTATCGAACTCGCTAAAGAGCCTAAAGTATAGGTTCTTGAAAGACTGATGATAGATACTTCCCCTTACAATGGCTACGTGATTTTTACTATCTAGTAATCGTAGTCGTTTAATCTTAATTTCGTCTTCAGAGATGTAGACCTTATCGGAAAAGGTAAACTTAGTCCCTAAGTAATTCACTTTAAAGCGACTTTGATTAAAATCTAACACCCCAGATACCTTGGGCGCTTGTGTGTTTCCTTTGATGAGTACCTTTCCAGACACTTGCCCACCTAGCTCACTAATGTATTCCTTGGCAAAGGGCTCTATAATACTCATCTCTGTATTACGTAACTCCACCAAGAAGTCAAGACTTTGGTCTTTAAGTCCATAACTTCCCTCCACAAACAAAATATAATCAACACGACTAAAGACATTGAAATCCAGCTTTATCCTATTTGTCTCTGCATCCCAAAGCGACTTACCGCTTACATGGCCCAAAAAGAAGCCATCTATGGCTACCCCTTCTATATCAGTGGAGCCTTCTAGTTTTATTTGTTGGTAGATGTCAGAGAGCGTCAACTGTGCAAAGAGGGTTCCGTCTAGCTCTCTATCTACAAACTGATTAAAAAAGCTGATCTCAAATCCCTCTATGTCAATCGCTAGGTTACGCTTAGCGGTACTATCAGCTAAATAACCATCTATAAGAATTTGCTGCCCTTGGTTAGAGAGGGCGATTTGCTCAAACCCAATAGTACGAGCGGAATCATTATAGAGGGTAATCGTTCGGTAGGGAGCTACTTGCCATTTGGCATTGGCAATCTGTATGTAAGAAGGCCCAAACTCAATCTGGGTACGATCTTCTTCAAACATCACATAGCCTTCTAGTTGTGCATTGTTGGTAGTATCTTGTTGTTTAATAGTAGTAATGAAACTGATACTCCCATCGTACCAAGTAGCATTTAAGATGTAGTTCTCTGTTTCTACAAAAGAAAAATCTTGCTCTTGGGAATTAATATCTAGCTGTGCTAGGATATCATTCTCGTAAGTAGACTTGCTACTCTCTAAGTCTATATTTACTTTATAAAGATGATAGTCTTTGTAAACGAGCGAATCGATGGGTTGATTGGTTTCGAATAAGAACTTGGTAGTCTCTCCTCCATTAAAATAGCCCCTTATATCAGTGTTAGGTGCTATATGGGCAGTAGGCTCAAAGATATGTAACAGAGGATTTACATTTTTAAGTTGGGCTTCATAGTTAAAGGTAAATGCTTTGTCTTCTTCTGTTCTCTTTTTGGCTTTATAGTATTTTTCTATCTCTTCTGCGTCGTTTTTCAACCCAATGGAATATTCCTCTACCAGTTCATTGAAATGACGACTGATTTCCTCAAAAGTAAAATTTCCAGATGCTTTCAGCGTGGCTAGATCGGTTTTGAGTTCTATTTGTCGTTCCCCTCTCTCAGCTTTATTGGCATTGTAGAAAAGCGAGTCGATTACCAAGCTTTCTTCCTTGTATTCCAGTTGCATATCTCGAATGGCTGCTCTTCCTTTTACTGTTTCTATACTGGCTCCTTGTGTTTGTAGATCGAGGCGTGTAGCGAGATGCAGCGGGAAGCCTATGAGACCTAGTTGTTCTAAGGCAAGTTTTTCTATGTTCCCTTGTACATTTAAGCGTACCCAGTCCTCTTTATTGAGTGTTTCTCTTAGGTCTATTTCTCCCTCTACACTGACAATCGCCGAAGGATCATTAATATCAAAACGACCATTAAAATAGCGTTCCTCAAAAGTACCATCTGCTTTAATGTTTGTATAACGATAGCCAAGTATTTCAACTGATGGTACTTGTACATCTACATAAGCGCTTAGTTGATCCAAACTGAAACCCTTTCCTTCTATGTTACCTTCCATAGTGAGGGCGCCTACTACTTTAGGCTGATCTATCAGTTCTCCTAATTGAAAATTATTGGTAGCCAATCTTCCTTTGTATCTAGGAATAGCATCGCTGGTAATTAAATGTATATCGGAGTCGATACGTCCTAGTTGGGTCTCAAAGCTTCCATTTGCCACGAAGTCGCTTATAAAGCCATCAAAACGACCACTCACTTGTACCAAGCCAAATTTTCTTGTGTAGCGATAGGCTTCTTCATCGGTAATATACTGCTTAAGATCACGGGTGTCTATCTGTGCTTTATCCAATCGAATACTGGCCAGCGTCACTTCAATAGCAGGTAACCCTTCTGCATCTACCGATCCTTCTAAGTAAGTATTGTCACCAAGCCCTAGCTTTAAGTTATCTACGAAGAAGTCTTCTACAGTCCCGCTAAAGCGACCACTTAACTGCCAAATATCACTATACTGGCTTACTGCAGGGGCAAACAAGGCCAAATCTCTGGTGTGAATAGCGCTTTCTTTTATATTGGCTTGTATATCCACACTCTGTATAAACTGGCTCATAGCCTTTATACTGTCGAAGTTGAAGACGAGGCTATCTCGTAGTACAGAGCGGTTAATTTCTGCATACAATTCATTGAATTGCATAGAGGTGTCGTTAAGACGGAAAGTAGTCGTGAGGTCTTTAATCTTTAATCCTGATCGCTCGTCGATGGCCTTTAGTGAATTGGCTTGAAGCTGAATATCACCTGCTGCTATACTAAAGTTACTAATGAAGCCAGAGAGGCGTTCGAGTTGAAAATGTCCATAATCAAAACCTTGATCCACCGAGTCTACACGTGGATCGTGATAAGTGAGAAGTATTCCTTCTAAGTAACCCCTCTCAATAGTAAAGGCAGAAGCTTCTTTTTTAGGGCGTGGTTTCTTGGGACGTGTGAGTGCATTAATTTGTGCAATAAACTCATTGATATTGAGTTGTCCGCTTTCATCATAAATCAAATTGATTTCTCCTTGCTTGAGATCAAGCTGCTCTAAAACAATGTCTTTCTGGCCAATCCCTTGTATTGGATTCATTTGTACTGCTAGTAATTCTAGCGATACCATTGTTTTTCCATTATGGTCTACAATGTGTAAACCCTTTAAATCCAGCTCATTATTAAGTAAATTGATCTCTAACTTCTCGATATTGATGTCAAAATCGAGCAAATAGGAAAGATAATCAGAAGCTTTATGCCCTAAGAAAGTTTGTACTGTTGGAATAGCCATTGCTACTGCTACAAAAACGAATACAGCAATAATGGTGACCAATGACCACTTGAGTAAAGCACCTACACCTCCTATGAACTTCTGAAAGAGGTTCTTCTTCTTGGGGGCCTTAAATTCTTCCTTACGCTCTGGTTGGGTCGGCTCGCTTTCAGCTATATGCGTAATTCTCTGTTCCAAACAAAAGTATTTCTTAACTTTACGTTTTAGTCTTTCAACTAAGACATTTTAATTATCTTAAAGGTTGCTTTATGCCTACGATTTTAGCCATTGAGTCGTCTTGCGACGAAACCTCTGCAGCTATTATACAAGATAGCAAAATTGTGTCCAATGTAATAGCCAACCAAACCATACATCGTCTGTATGGAGGTGTTGTACCTGAATTAGCCTCGCGTGCGCATCAACAAAACATTGTACCTGTTGTAGAACAAGCACTTGTACAGGCAAATGTACCAAAAAAATCGCTGGATGCCATTGCTTTTACCCGTGGTCCTGGTCTTTTGGGTGCTTTATTAGTAGGTGTATCTTTTGCCAAGTCGATGGCTTTGGCGCTCCAGCGGCCTCTTATTGAGGTCAACCATATGCAAGCACACGTATTGGCTCATTTTATCGAACCACCACTTCCCTCCTTTCCTTTTCTGTGCCTCACGGTGAGTGGCGGGCATACACAAATTATTTTAGTAAAAGACTACTTGCAGATGGAGATTGTTGGCCAAACCCAGGACGATGCTGTAGGAGAAGCCTTTGACAAAACTGCTAAAATGTTGGGGTTGTCATACCCAGGCGGACCACTCATTGATCGTTACGCCAAAGCAGGAAACCCTCAGGCCTATACCTTTCCCAAAGTAGCTATGCCCGGTTTTGATTATTCATTTAGTGGTATTAAAACAGCCTTTCTTAACTTCATCAATAAAAACAAACAGAAAGATACTGATTTCATTAAGCATAACTTAGCCGATCTTTGTGCAAGTATGCAACAGACGCTCATACAAATTCTATTAGAAAAATTCCAGAAAGCTGCCCTCCATTATCAGGTTAAAGAGGTGGCCATTGCGGGTGGAGTCGCTGCCAACAGTGGCTTGCGTACGCAGTTGACAGAGCTTGCTAAAAAAGAGCAGTGGCAAGTATACATTCCAGCTTTTCAGTACTGTACGGATAATGCCGCGATGATTGCCATGGCAGCACACTATAAGTTTCTTGCGGAAGACTTCGCTTCTCAAGAAGTAAGTGCGCTCGCTCGGCTTCCTTTTTCTGCTTCTTGATAAGTGCTTTCGTACATTTCCGTTGGAAAGTTTATGGAATACCAAGTTAATTCTCTAATTTTAAGATAGGCATTTAAACAACACGAAGCTATGGAGCAACCAAGCAATTTACTGAATAACTGGATTCAAAATTGGGTAGACGCATCCCAAAAATTCCAAGAAGCCATTCAACAAAAGCGTGACTTTGATCAAACAGTAGGCTTATATGATGATTGGTTGAAGAATCAACAAAAACTTATCAATACTTTTATGGGAAAACCTACCGAACCAGAAAAACCTGATAATCTATTTAGCCAAATACTTGAAATGCAAACTACTATTGGTAAGAGCTGGCTAGATAACTGGGATAAAATGAGCAAAGGGTGGTCGCCTAATTATAACCGTTTAGACGCTACTGCTCGCTTACAAGATACTTGGCAGCAAATCTACACGCAGTGGACGCGCCAATTAGGAAGGCCTTTTGGTACTTCAGTTCAAAGTTCAGCGTATTCGCCTATGGAGCTTTTTGGACAGCTACTAAAAACTTCTTCTACCTACGCGAAAATGCAGGCGTTATGGCAACCCTTTCTACAAGATTTTCAAGCACCTGAAAAGACGTTTTCTTATCAAACCTTTTTGGAAGGAGATGCCTTCAGGGAGATTCTCAATAACTTATTCGAGGGACTTACACCCAGGCAGTCAGATAGTTTTTTTGAACAAATGAACGATTTTACGCTTTCACTCCTGAACTCCCTAAAAGACAGCAGTGGACAGCTTAACGAACGCTTTGAGCGAATTGCTCACTTAATTCCTGATTCGCTTACTGAAAGATGGCAAGGGACCAGTGATGCGACACACGAAATATACAAGAGACTCCAAAAAGGGCTAGCGCCTTTCCTTAAGATTGTACCACCAAGCAAAGAAAAGGAGATGCTACACTTGATGCTAGACGTACAGGAGCATTACTTACACTACTATACCCAATCAAACCAACTGAAAGATTTAGTGGCGGAAACCGCTCACGAGGCGGCTCATAAAGTATTGAAGCAACTCGCTGAGCGATTTGAGGCAGAAGGAGAGCCAATCTTATTTGACGATTTCTTCCAAAAATGGCTAGATATTACAGAAGCGGATCTCATTCAACTCTATCACTCTGATCATTTTTCTCAATTGCAAGGTAAAATGCTTACGATAAGCTCACTAATTAAGAAAAAACTTGACGAGCAGATGGAAGAAATGATTGCCCATTTGCCCTTGGTACCTCGCTCGGAGGTAGATGAAATGGCCGCTATTATTCACGAACTAAGAGGTAAAGTACGCCAGTTAGAAAAAGAGTTACATACGTTAAAAGAAGAAAAGCAAACCGCTAACACTTCAGTAGAATCACAAAAAAAACCTGCCAGTACGCCTGATAAGCAAAAGGCGACGGCTACCAAAGCAAGTACATCCAAAACAACCACAAAAGCTACGACTACCAAGAAAGCTACTACCAAAACGACTAAGGCAAAGAGTGGCACAAAGAAGGTAACGAAAACGGCTGAAAAGAAAGTATAATTTTCATTTTTTAGAATTTTGAAATATGCGAGGAAAATATATAGAAGCCACTGAGCAATACATAGATAAGGCAGAGAAGCTAATGGAAGGGTATCAAACCCTTTCGGAAATCGAAGAAATTGACGTAGCTACTTCTCCTAAAGAGGAAGTATGGCGCGATGGAAAGATTGTATTATATAAATACAAAAGAGAGCGCCCCGCTACCGTCAGTACACCGCTACTCATTACCTACGCACTTGTCAATAGACAAGATATGATGGACTTACAACCTGATCGTAGCTTGATTCGGAAGTTCATCGACCTAGGTTTAGAGATTTATATGATTGATTGGGGGTATGTGACACGCGCTGATCGCTATACGTCTATGGATGATTACATTAATCACTACTTGGGAAGCTGTGTCGATTATGTACGTCAGGCTCATCAACTAGATAAAATCAATCTACTAGGTGTATGCCAAGGAGGTACTTTTAGTGTTATTTACACCAGTCTTTATCCTGAGAAGATCAAGAACCTCATTACAATGGTAGCACCTATTGATTTCTCTCCCAACGATGGACTCCTGTTTAGGTGGGCGCGAGATATGGACGTAGATGCACTAGTAGATAACAGCGGAGGTATTATTTCTGGCGACTTTCTTAACGCTGGTTTTGATATGCTAAAACCCTTAGCAAAAATGCGTAAGTATACCAACTTGGCTGATATGATGGATAGCAAAAATAAGTTGCTTAACTTCTTACGTATGGAAAAATGGGTAGCTGATAGTCCTGATCAAGCAGGAGAATGCTTTAGACAATTCATCAAAGAGTTTTATCAAGAAAATAGATTAGTGGAAGGAAACTTTAAGCTAAATGGCGAAGCAGTACTTCTAAAAAATATTACAATGCCCTTGCTCAACATCTACGCGGCGGCTGATCATATCGTACCCCCTGCTTGTACTATTCCCTTAGAAAAGCACGTGAGCTCAAAGGATGTACAAACCTATGAGTTTCCTGGAGGGCATATTGGTGTATTTGTAGGCAGTAGATCTCAAAAAGAATTGAGCCCTACCATTGTAGATTGGTTAAAAAAGCGGGATCAGTAATTAATTTTCTGCTAGTGTATAATGCGTTCTAAAGTATTGTATCACAGCCTGCCAACCTGTAAACTCCTCACTACCAAAGTGGATAAGACGCCCCTCAAAGTAGTCTTGTCCACTTCCTATAGCGTTATCATCTATTAAGTAATCGCCCTTACAGAGTCCTTTATTAGGACAAATGATCAACTTTTGGACAAAGGACATGCCAAGTTGTTTTTCTGTCCACACCCGCTTCTCTGTGTATGAAAGCGGATTGTAAATAGAAGGTGCCGTAAGGATGTAAACATCAAAGAAGGTTTGCTTTGCTAGTAAATTAACACTCTCTATTGCATGCTTCATAGGAAGTAAGCTACTAAAGAAGCCATATTGGCTCTGTGGGTAAGCAATTTCAGGTTGTTGTTGTAGTCTTTCCTTAAAGAGAGTGGTGTAATCGGCGAGCACATTGTCCATGTCCACGTAAATAATCTTTTTTGACATACGTATTCCTTATTACTGCTTTATAATTTTCTTGACAGCCTGCTCCCCTTTCTGGTTTTCGATATGTAATAGGTATAGCCCTGCTGGTAAGCGACTTATATCTAACGATTTGCTTGAAGCTTCCCAAGAGTAATCTGAGAGCGCCAAGCCTTGAAGGTTATATAACTGAATACTGAGGCGTTGTGTTGTTTCGATGTAGACTTTACCTTGGGTAGGGTTGGGATAAATATTTATTTTGTCTTCAAAGCTATCATCTCCAATACTACTAACGATTGATTCATCAAATACGGGACGAATCATAAGCGATCCTATGATACGATCGTCTTGTTCCCATATTCCTTGTGTATTTTGAAAAGTATAGGGCTGAGCATTAGTATTTTGATCAAAGCCGATGGCCAGTAAGTCGTCAGTGGTTTGTTGAATCCCAACGTAGAAAGTATCTGTCACTATAATAGGCAGATCACCCTCAATAGGAAATTCGACGAAGCCATTGGGTTCGGATGGATATCTCACTTGAACAGAGCTTTGGAAAAGCGGTTCTTCTTCGCGGCCACCTACCCGGCGCCATACAGACAGCACAAAGGTTTGGCTAGATAAATCTGTTTCAAAAGGTACAAAGCAGATGTCTAAGGCTGATATTCTTGCTGGCTGATTGACGACGTACTGCACGGCGATTCTTCCAAACCGTTGTCTTATACCGGCTACATACTCTGCTGTACCGTCGTCGTAAGCGTAGTAATCATTCAGTACTGTATAACTACGAATGGTATCGTTATCGCGCTGCGCCTCGGTTGCCAAGCCTACATCGAATTTTGCTTCTATTACCATGGAATCTGCAAGAGGGGTAAGCGACACAGTGGGCGCTGTAAACTCAAAGGTAGCGCCTACATCTAGCAACGGGAAAGTAGAAGCAGGTGGAGGAGTGGGCGCTATATTACTTAACTCAGTATTGCTCACGGTATCACGCAAGATAAAGCGGAGATTATCAATTACTCTAGAGCTATTATTTAAGTTTCTCAACGTGGTAGTGATGTTGGGAGCAGTGAAAGTAGACGGCTCTAAAAAATACTGATTAATAGGCATAGCTGTGTATTTACTTAAGAAAGAGCTGGGCGCACGCACATACGCTACATCTGGAAAGAAGACATCTTGAGGTATATTTTCGATTCCTTGATTTAGGTATACGTAGTCTATATGAAATACATCAAAAAAGCCAGAATTACGCCCAAAACGCACAAAACGAAATTGGAAATCAGCGTTGAAGTATTCCTCTGCCACTTGGATATTAGCGCGCTGAAAATCAGTGGCTGCTGCCTCCCCACGCTCTATCCATATTTCGGTCCAAGTTTCTTCTTCGCTTGCAGGATCTTTGAATTCCAACGCTAGGTAATCTTCTGGATCAGGCTGTTCCCCTAGCCCCTGTAATTGCCAGAAGAAGGTTAGGTATACGTCATCAGCGCCAGGCGTAATCCCACTTAAATCAATAGGATGCGAAGTAAGTGTATCTGAAAAGCCTGTGACTTGTGGAGAACTCAAATCATAGGCTTTCCCTTGTGCGTCGTATGCATCAAAAGTAGCTACATTCACTGAAGGAGGATTATCGGCTAAGGTATTATTTACATATACGCCCCCATTTTCCCACAAATCTGTACTGGGTGCTCCTTGTTGAACATTCGCAAAATCGTCAAAAAAGGGCAACGACAGAGGGCCGCTTCTATAATTTTTAGAAGTGGATGTAGGAGACGGCTCTTTAAACCTACTAATGGGGTAAATTTCGAGCTGTGCTTTTGTAACAGAGACGGAGAGTAGTAGTACTATCAAGCTTATCCAGTACCTCATATTATAGTATTATAGCGGTTAGATAGATTATTATTTAATCGGGTAAAGTATCGTTTGGTAACTCCTCTTCTAAGATAGGTGCTGCTTCAGGATTACCCACTACCCAAAGATCTACGAGTTCGCCTACTTTGATCTGCGCATTTTGTAATTTACCCGCTACAATTTCCTTGCGTGCTACAGGGTATTGCCTTATGACAGTGCCTAGGGGTTCTTCCTGATCAAATATATATTTTATTACGCCTACTTCCAACTCAGAGGCGTGAATAACGGCCTCTGCCTCTTCTTGTGTGAGTCCAACCAGTTTAGGTACATCAAAAGATTCTTCGATGCTCCCTCCAATGACCAAGTCCAACCTGATTCCCTGTGGTAGTAGTGTACCTTGTGTAAGTGTTTCTCCATTATACGTAACCTTAAGGACATTGTTTTCTTCTAAGTGGGGTTCGTAAGTGATATTACCAAACAGAAAGCCTTCTTTTTGTAGCTTGTTTTTCGCAGTTTCAAATCCTAATCCCACCAAGCGTGGCAACGGGATAGTGGGGGCTTCTTGGGGGGTAATTGTCAAGTAAATTTTTCTTTCCTCCTTTACTTGTACTGAAGGAGGAGGGTTCTGGTCTAGAACCACTTGTGCGGGGGTATTGGGTTTAAATACAGAGTCTTTTACTATAAGTTGTAATCCGCGTTCTTCAAGGTAAGCTTGCGCCTCCGAGAGTGTCATTCCCTTTAGATCAGGAACGGTGAGGCTTTCACCATGGTTTGTCTTTGTAGGTAGGTATACAAAGAAAAATAAAGCCATTCCTCCTAACACTATACTCGCCATGAAAATCACATGGAGTAATACTTGCCACCAAGCGTTTGTTTGGAGCCTTATTTTCATTCATCATCAACATTTGGAGCGGTATCCGTTTCCTCAACGACTTCCTCTACTGCTAGCTCTTCTTCATTTCCTGAAACCCATACATCTATTAGCTCCCCTGCACGTATTTTATTTTTAGGTGCCTTTTTATCTCGTCTTTTTTTCTTCTTTTTCTTACTATTACTTTTCTTTTTATCGTCATCATCTTCTTTCTTTTTCTTCTTTACTACCCGTCCGTCTTCATCAAATTCTTCGTCGTCGTCCAGCTCTATATAAACCGCAGGGTTCTGTCGTACGATCGTTCCGAAGGGTTCTTCGCTTTCATAATCAGTGTTTACTACACCCAAGTCTAGGTCATAACCTTTTAGTACATCTTCTGCTTCTTCTAAGGTGAGTCCTTCTAAGTCAGGTACGTCAAACTCTTCGTCGCCTACACCATTCCCTACCAGTAAGTCTACGTGTGTTCCCATACGAATGGCTTGCCCACTTTGAATTGTCTTCCCATTTACCTCCTGGCTCAGCACCACGTCTAGTGCCATATCTGGCTTAAATTTAATGTTACCTAGCTCAAGATTGTAGCTTCTGAGTCGCATCATCGCCATGGTGTAGGTAATGCCTGTCAGATTAGGCATCTTCACAATAGGGGGATCTTTAGGGCTTACCGTGAGGTAGATTTTACGACCTACTTTTACTTTCTCGTTTGGTTCAGGATACTGGCTTAGTACAGTATAGGGCCGATATGACTTTGAATAGCTGGAGTCTTCTACTACTAGCTCTAGCCCTCTAGCGTCCAACTTCTCTTCTAGGTCTTCAAGGCTTACACCCACTAGATTGGGTACGGCTACTACTTCTCCGTGGTTGGTGCTCCAAGGTAAATAAATAAAAAAGAAACTAATAACGAGTATCGCTACAATACAGAGAGCAATCCCTACGTGGATGAACGTCTGCCAAGGAGAGTCAGTACGAATAAAAAATTGCATAATTCGACAAATGTAAAGTACGAACAAAGTTACATAATCTATAGGATAGGTTGCAACTCCATGGGTATTAAAATGCAAAAGCAGCCCTTGTAGGGCTGCTTTTTAAATGTAAAAAAGAAAGAGTAGCTTACTGATTCACATCCGTAGGTTCAAAAACACCTACAGGAGGTGGTGTACTCGTATTGGCATTCACCTCAGACTGTGGATAGATGAAACGCTCAGGAAGTTGAGAACCAACATTGGCGGGTACGTTTACCCTCACTTCTGTTTCATTCATCGTTCTTCTCATATCTGTGAAGCCCATTAAACGACCAATAAATGTCAGATAACGTTCTTCTAAGATCTCTCTCAGTAGCGCTTGATCTTGCGTTACATCACCATCATTCTCCAGCCCTCCGCTCTGAAAATCTGCTTCAAGATACTCTTCCATCGTAACGTCATCTTCTTCAGCACCAATATATCCTCCAGCTTCCATGTAAGCCCTGAATTCATTCAGATGGCCTAATCCTACAGCAAAGCTCTGTGAACGTGCCCCTGCTTCCGCCAAGGTAAGTAGATTCTCTTCGTAGGTTATTAAAGGGAAAGAAGCCTCGGATGCATAGGCAGCTCCCGTATTAAGGTCATATCTTTCAGGAATTGAACCTGTAAAATGGTAGCTAAATCTTGCACTTTCATCCGTTTTACTATTTTGTCTATCAAGTAATAGTTGAGGACCGAAAGCATTGTTTGCCGTGAGATAGCCTGCACGGTCAAATACTAAGAATGAAAAATATACATTCATGTTCCCTAAGTAAGAGGCACCGTGAGGCATTATAACAGAACCCTCGGCTGTATCGATACCATTTTGTGCAGCCATATAAGCTGCAGCATAATCTCCCACTTGTAAGTAGTACCTCGCTTTTAGTGTGTAAGCGACTCTCACCCAAGTGGCAGGAACAACATTACCATCATCACCGTCAAAGAAAATATCTGAGTCAGCTGAAACTGTACCGTTACCAGACTCTAGGTTTGTAATGGCTTCATCTAGTAGTACTTGCATATCGCCAAATACCTGTAACTGGTCATCGTACTCAGGATTAGGAAATTCTTCATTATTAGCAGCCTGTCTGTACGGAACATCCCCCCATAAAGAGGCAGCTGTGCCGACGGCGTGGGCTTCAATTACTTGAGAAATCCCTCTTAGTACTTGATTATTTGTCTCTTGTGTCTCTTCTTGAATGATTCTTGTTTGTTGTACTACACCATAGTACAAGTTTCCCCAAGGACTGTCAAAATCTGTAGCAGTAGAATTATACCTCCAAAGGCCAATATATTGCCTGTCTGAACCGGTAAAATAGCCAGACCACATGCCAGCTAATCTTGCCAGCTCTCCTTCGTGTACGAGGGCATCCGCTACCATCGCTCCTGCCAATGTTAGCTCAGCAGGCGCGCTATCTGGATTATTAGGATCTTCATCCAGATCGTCCACTAAACTCTGGCAGGAAAATACACTTAGAAAGCCTACTGCCAGTGTATATTGAAGTATTTTATTGATATGTCTCATCTTAATAAGTTAATCTAATAGTAAATAAATAAGAACGTGTGTTAGGGTTCTGGAAGTAATGTAACCCACGACCATTGGAAGGACCTGTTAGGTTAGTATCTGGATCAAACCCTTCTACGTTAGGCGCCCATACAACCAAATTTCTACCCGTAACAGAAAGTTCTAACGAAGCGAGTTTGGTAACTCTTGTAAAGCCTTCACTCACTAATCGGTAGCTCAAAGTTAGTTCTCTCAGGCGTGTGTTAGTAGCATCATAAATGAATGGCTCTGATACAGAACCAAAACCACCCCCTACACCACCAGCATACCAAGCTTCATCTAATGCTACAGGACCTCCACCAAAGTCAACGATGTTACCGCGGAAGGGCGTGTTCGCAGGAATAAAATTACCACTTGCGTTCACTAAGTTAACCGGTGCTTCACTTTGGTTTGCTGTATAGTCCCAAGTACCGAAGAAGTTTAATGCCCCTTCTGTACCAGCCCATACATCTCCTCCTTGTATGTGATCAAACAACGCATAGAGAGAGAATCCTTTATAAGTAAACCTAGTACCAATAGCACCTCTCCAATCAGGATTAGGATCACCTAATACACCTTCTTCTAACGCTTGTGTTGGGAAGCCATTCGCATCTAAGATCAGTTCACCGGCTTCATCTCTTGCATACAGTCCTCCCCATAGCACCCCAAGAGGTTGTCCTTCTACTGCACGAGAAGAGGTGCCTGTAAAACCATTCAATAAGATAGACTCAGCGCCTGCTAAATCAGTCACTTCATTTCTATTACGGTTCCAGTTACCTTCTAATGACCAAGTAAAATTATCCGTACGAACGACATCATAGGCCAGATCTAGTTCTACACCTCTGTTCTCTATCGTAGCGGCGTTATCATACCTCGCGGTAAAACCTGTAGAGGCGGCCGTAGCTACATTAAAGAGTGCATCAACGGTCTGATTATAGTAATAAGTACCACTTACACGTAAACGATTATCTATAAAGCGAAGGTCTAAACCACCTTCTACTTCTGTTTTACGCTCAGGTCTTAGCTCATCATTTCCTTCTATGTTATCTTGTATGAAAGAACCTCCATAAAAACCAGCGTCTAATGTTGGTCCCCAAGATTCTGCAAACGCTCCATTCACAAAATCTGTGTTAGTAGCATAAGGTACAGGTTGTATACCTACTATCCCAAAACCTGCTCTTAGTTTACCGAAACTCAAGATGCTATTATCTTGTAAGGCATCTAATTGTGTAAATTGCCAAGCAACACTAGCCGCAGGATAGAAGAATACGCTGTTAGCATTGCTTCCAAAGGTAGAGGCAGCCTCTGCACGACCGGTTAAATTCACAAATAATTGATTGTAAAACTCTAAGTCAATACTAGTATAGCCGGCATTGGTACGAATAATAGATTCTTCATCAAAGGGATCTGCATTCTCAGCAGTAGCATTGGCTGAGTTATCTGGTGCAGAAGGAATGATAAAGTCTTGGATTGTGAAGGATAGGTTATCGAGACGACGGTTATTGAAGTTAAAACCTAACAAGATACTTCCTGCAAAGTTCTCGCTAAATTGATGATTTAATCGAGTCATCACATCGAGATTGAACTGTGTCTCAGAAAGGTTTTGTTCTTGTGTACTTCCTCCTAGATTTGAAGCATCAAACTGCGGAAAGAATGTCAGACGTCTGTCTCCGTAGTAATCTACCCCTGCTCTTACAATAAATTCAAGGAAATCTAAAGGTTTTGCATTTCCTTCTACAGTAGCAATTACCCTATTTACGGTAGTAGTATTTCTGTTTTCATTTACTACAAAGTTCGGGTTATTGTAGCGAGGCGTTTCAGTTGCGCCTATAGGATTTCGATAAGAACGATGTCTACCAAACTCTGGTAAGGCATTTGGCCCTGAAAAGTAAGTACCTATATAATCTTCATTATTAAAATCGGGTGGGGTTCTAAATAGTCCAAGGTTAAGCCCTGATATATTAGAACCTTGTTGAATACGGTTGGAAGTCGTACGAGTATAGGTAGTAAAGGTCTTAAACCCGATGACGTCGTTCAACTGCTTAGTGCTATTAAAACGTAAGGTAGTACGTCGGTAGTCAGAATTATTTCTGATGATACCCTGCTGATCTAAATCGGATAAACTTAAGAAAAACGTACCATCTGCGTTTCCACCACTAATACTCAGGGAATTGTCCCAAAAATAACCTGTCTGATAAATATCATCTAGGTTCTCATCTAAGAAGGTTTCTTGAGAGTTCTTAGTGGTAATAGGGTAGAAGGTTTCACCGCTATTATCACTTACAAAGCGAGCACCGTCTGTATCAAACACATCTGCTTCACCTGAACGACTGGCAATCCTATCTCCCCAGCTACCTATTTCACCAAATGCATACTCTCCGCCAACTCCCTGTCCATACGTACTTTGTAGGTTTGGTTTTATGTTGATTTCATCTATGGAAAAGGTAGAACGGAAATTAACATTAATTTTTCCATTTCTTTTTCCTTGCTTGGTAGTAATTACTAACACACCATTGGCGGCACGTGTACCCCAAAGTGCTGCTGCAGAAGCTCCTTTCAATACCTCTATAGACTCAATGTCGTCTGGGTTAATGTCATTGAGGCGGGACTGTTGTGCAACACCGTCTACTTGGTTATTATCAGCTAGACTCGCACCAACATTAGAATTGTAAATGGGTACACCATCTAGGACAATAAGTGGCTGTATACTTCCCGTAATGGTACTTTGTCCACGAATTTGGATGTAAGCCCCTGCGCCTGGGTCACCCGTTGAGCGCTGAATCAAAACCCCAGAGGCTTTTCCAGCTAATCCAGTTAGTACGGAAGTCTCACCCGACTGCACCGTCGCTGCTCCATCTACAGTGGAGGAAGAAATTGCTGATTTATCTTTATCAGTTTCGAAACCGAGGGCGTTCACAACCACTGTTTCTAGCTCAATTCCTGTGAGGGCAACCGTGTAATTAGATTGTGCCCCTACCACGAACTCTTGCTCGTCCATACCAACGGCAGAGACGATGACTACTGCACCATTGGGTGCTTCTAGGGTAAAGTTTCCACTGGCATTGGTTACTGTACCTACGGAAGGGTTGTCTTTTAGGTAGACATTAGCCCCCGGTACGGGATCTCCCTGCGCGTCCTTCACTGTCCCACTAATGGGTTTGTTTTGCGCTTGTGCAACTGTCCCTATAAACAATAGGAGCAGCAGTAACAAGCGTCCTGCTTGGAAGTAGTTCTTCATTATACTAAACATTTTATATTATTAAATAATTAACATTTTGCATCCGTAAAATGAACAAAAAAAAGCATATAAGCAATAAAATATTCTATTAAGTAGATAAAGAAAAAGGTTAGCGCAGCTAATCAAGTAATAATCAAAGATTTTCTAAAATATCTAATATATTAGCTTTCTGTTTGCTAATTTTCTTCATACACACTAAGCCTCTGAAAAGAGCTCATATGAAGTGCTATATTCGAAATAAAAAGTCGCTTTATTTTGTTTTTTATTTAAATACCTTTTTATCTGAAAATTAAGTAAGTATTTGGGGCTGTTTTACCAAAGCGTAGCTCAAAATTGCATCGATAAAATCATAAGGAGTATAACCATTGAGGGCTGCTTGATGGAAAATACAGGTAGCAGGTGTCATACCAGGAAGGGAATTGACTTCTATAATAATAGTTTCAACCTCTCCTGTCTCAAATATTCTTACAAAGGCATCAATACGTGCATAACCTTCTATGTTTAGTATTTTAGCGACTTGTGCTAAGGTTTGACGTACTTGCGCGGCAATACGTTGGTTTTCTAGCAGGTCTTTGGCAAAACGAGCTGGGGTTATGTTTTGTCCCTCTCCAGCTAGAAATTTTTCTTCTAAGGAAAGTACTTCTCCTGTAGCTAACGTCTCGGAAGGTTCAAAGACTTCAAGTGAAATATCAGAAGAGGTATCTGTGTGTGTTAAGAGCCCTCCCGTAATTTCTAAGAAATGCTGGGCTTCCCCACGACCAATAAAATCTTCTAACAAGAAGTAGTCTTTTTGTGGAAATACCTCGTTACTCTTTAATTGTAGCAGATCGCGTTCAGCGATAGAAATTGGTGCTGTGTCTCTAAAAATCAAGTCAGCGAAAGCCATTAGAGTAGCCTCGTCGCTTATTTTCTTGACGGCAGAGCTACAACCATCATCAGCAGGCTTACAAATAACTGGATACTGAAACCCTTCTCTTATTTGTTGTAATACATTTGCTCGATTGGCCTGCCAAGCCTCTTTTTGGATCAGTAGATGTTGGGCTACGGCAATTCCATGGTTTCGCAATAGGGTATTGGTCTTATACTTATTAATAGTAGTTTGAGAACTCACGATGCCTGACCCATTGTAGGGAAGCCCTACTTCCTCAAGTTTTTGTTGTATAGCACCATCCTCCCCAGGTCGTCCGTGTAGCGCGATAAATACCACCTCTACACGTGCTGCCAGTGCTTCATAACTCACCTCTCTAGGTTGGTAGAGTACTTCCTGTGTCACATATTTATCTGTAGTGGTAGCTGCCTCTTCGATAATCTGTTGTAAGACCTCGTGGGTAGCTGCCTCTTCTTGTTGCCAATAATCAATTTTTTCTTTGATATCATCTGCATTATCTTTTAAGAGCATGCTGATTGGGATCTCATGTAAGGTATGTTGGTCGTCGTTACCTGTTAAGAAAATAGGAATTGGTGTATATTTAGAGGAAGAAGCTAATTTCTCATAAATGTTACGCCCACTCTCTACAGAAATATGGCGTTCTGTAGAATACCCACCCATAATGACGGCTACCTTGATCTTCTGCGTTTGGGCTTGTTGCTTAGCTGCCAAGGCCGCATCTAAGTGATTGAGTTGTTGCTGTAGTTGATAGGTATTTTTTCCGTCATACAATCTGGCTTTTAGAGAAGAACGGATAATATACGTAAGAAACTGGGAGGGGTTAAGACCAATTTCCGCTGCCTGATGAAAGAAAAATGAAGAAGGCAACATACCAGAAGTAGTGTTAGGATCATTGAGAAAAATTTCACCATAGGGTGTAACAAACCCATCAATGCGCATATATACAGCCCCTTGAATGGCTTTAAACAAACGGCTACAGGCTTCGCGAATGGCTTCTATCTGTGTAGGAGGTAAATCAATAGGCGTTATTTTTCTGCTCATTCCAGGTAGGTACTTCATTCTGTAGTCATACAGGGCTTTTACTTTCACAATTTCTGTTGGTGGTAGAGCCAAAGGTACACCTGTTTCTTCTTCAATGACAATACAAGAGAATTCCTTCCCTATAATGAAACGCTCAATTAGTACCTCTTCTTCTCCTTGTAGGCTCGTTAAGGTTACTCGCCCTTGTTTACTAGCAAGGTATTTTTCTAGAAAGGTATAAACGGCTTCAGGGTGATAGAGTGTCTCTTCTATCTCCTCCGTTTTAGCTACCAGTGGTAAGCCTATGCCTTCGCGTAAATCTACGAGTTGCGTTACCTGTTGTACTTTCTCTGCTTCGGTAGCCTTTTGCCAAGTTTTACTAGATACTTCTTGTGTAAAAAAAGCTTTATTGACGAGCGCTATAAAGCGATGATTGTCTTTTTCGGTGAGTATAGAAATACCAATGGAAGAGCCTTGATGGGGTGCCTTAATAACCATCGGCAGTCCTATCTTTGCCACAAGCCCTTCAAGTAGATCACCTTTATAGGGGGTAGCTTCCCATTCTTCTTTAGAGAGCACTTGCGAGGTAGGACGCTGAAAACCCAGTTCTTTTAATAGTGCCTGTTGGCTGGTTTTGCTAATGCCAATGGCAGAAGTGAGTAAACCGCACCCAGAATAGGGTAAATTATACCACGCTAGCAGTCCTTGTATGGTACCATCTTCACCGTAAGGTCCGTGAAGCGCCAAAAAGGCAAAGTCGAAGAGCGATTTAAACGCTGCTGGTATGATACGCTTACCGACTTGCGCTATGAGGGGCTCTATTTCTTCGTTGGATAAGTTGGCTAATGACTCTACATAAATTTGGAAGTGAGAGGAAGGAAGTTGTGCGGGAGGTGGATAAAAATCTCTGATGGTTCCTTTATAAAGATACTGCCACTCTAGTAGAATAAAATTCCCTAAACTATCTACAAAGATGGGAACAGGCTCAAAGAGCTGCTTATCAAGGTTATCGAAAACGGTGCGTCCTCCCGCAAAAGAGATCTCTCTTTCTCGCGATTTTCCCCCAAAAAAAATTCCTATTTTCATATGATCTATGATACGTACCTGTACCTTTTTATATAGGTGATTTACAATCATCTACTTCTTCCTCTCTCCCTTCATAAAAAGCCACTTGGAACTGTTTCTACACAAAGTAAATACAAAAGTACAAAAGATTTATGGAATGTAAAGCCCCCTACAAAGTGGTAAGCTAAAAAGGCTAAAAATTCAAAACCTTTTTTTGTTTTTCCATTTAATTTACTCAAATTCAAGAATACAAAAGAATATCATTTATATGCTAAACTTTGACACAGCTATTCAAGACGTTGCCAAGCGATTTAATGCTCAAATTAAAGAGCTTTCTCCTGGTGTTTACTCCTTAGACATTCCTTTTACGTTACCAGATGGTACTAATCGCTACCAATACGTCTATGGCTGGGTAATTAAAGGGAGAGCCAAAGGCAAAGATTGCTTCTATTTTAATAGCCGTTGTGGTATCTTTGATAAAAACACGACTGATAGTTATAGTCTACTTAAAGAGGCGGGTTATGGATATTACTCGATGGTAACCATCACAAACGATCAACTCTCAGACGGCACACCCTGCGAAACGGTTATCATACAAGCGAGCCCTATTGCTGAATATATCTCTTCTATTGATGAACTAGCTGCTGTTATTTGGGAAGTAGCTGAGGTGGCCGATATTATTGAAGAACGTTACTTTGGTGGGGATAAAAACTAGTCTTGCTTTTTGATAATTTACCTATTTATTACATTGACATAAAAAATAAATATTGTACTTGTAACTCATACGGTTTATTTTTAATATGCCACCGCAATGTAATTTAACAAATTAATACTATGGCAAAGAAGTTTAGTTTCTTTCACCATTATTTAAATCTTAATAATCACGATATTATAGTGTCTTATAAAGGTCCTATGTCTGATGTGATTATCCACGAAATAAGTAAGGATATACAAAATAAGGTGATCGAAGACCCAAAAGCTGGTAAAAAAGTCTATTCTATCTTTATGGAATTGGCACAGAATATCTTTTTTTACTCCGGCGAAGTAACGCAGTTTGGTGATAAAGCATACCGTATTGGCTCTATCGTTCTCAGTCAAGATGAGACCAACTATACTTTAACTGCAGGAAATATTGTAGATAAAAAATGGGTGCCTGTTTTGTGGGATCGCTGTGAATTGATCAATTCACTAGACAGGGCAGCCCTTAGAAAGCTTAAATTCGAAGCAAGAGACGATAACGATAAGTCAGAAAATAGTAAAGGCGCGGGCATCGGTCTTATACAAGTAGCCCTTACTTCTGCTCAACCTATCTCTGTGGAGTTTAGAGATATAGATGATCAAACTTCATTTTTTGCACTCTCTGTAAACATAGTAAAGCAAAAGCAATAGAAACATATTGTACTTTAATTGTACTTAATTTAAAACTTGAAAATCAATGGAAAATCTGGAAATAGAAGGTGTTAAAAGTACTTATTTTACCCCTCACGTAAAACTCAATGCACAAACGGGCGAATGCTCTATTACAGGTGAATCTTATTTGGAAGATACTTGGGATTTTTACCGTCCTATCCTCAATTGGATCAATCAATACTGTGAAGAAGTAAAAGACCCTATCAAATTTACCTTCAACCTTACTTACTACAATACGAGCTCTTCTAAGTGCTTTTTGGATATTGTAAAGCTTCTAAAAGAATACCAAGATAAAGGAGGTGAAGTAGAGATTAATTGGTATCATCCTGAAGACGATGAGGACATTATGGAAGAAGCAGAAGACTATAAAAACTTCATCGGAATTGATATCAACATCATTTCCTATTAAATAAAAGATAATATACCTTCTTGTTTAGCAAAGACCTGTTGTAGTACAACAGGTCTTTTATTTTGCAATTTTCTAATATTATGTTTGTGTAAATAAGGGATATGGTATGACTATTCCAGTTTTGGCATTACTATTGTTTTGTATTATACACCATATAAAGAATAAAGTTTTTTGATCTGTAGAAGTTTGATTATTCATTCTTCAAATCCCATTCCTAGAAAAAGAATATTTGCATTTATAAAAGAACTTTACCATCTTTGTAATGGTTTAGTTTAGGTAATATTATAATAACATTAAAGCTCACGTCATATGATAAAGAAATTATTCACTACGCTATTTTCATTGGCCTTGGTAGTTACTGCATTTGCCCAACAAAAGGCTGATGGTTTCTTCTTCAAGGATAAGACCTATATTTATGAGGATAAAGCCGATAAGAAGAATCTAGCAGAAGAACACTATCTGGGCAACGATATTGGTTTTAAAATGTATATCTTAAAGACTGAATATACTTGGCAACAAGAAGGAACAGTTACCTCACCTGGTACTAAAACCTACGTAGAAAAACCCGCTATTTACAATTCAGTGAAAAAACTGAATAAATTCTACAAGAAAGATATTAAGAAAGGAGCCATGTCGGAAGAGGAAGCAAGAGAAAAGCTTAATAAGAGTTTAGACATCGCTGTTAGTATCCGTTATCAAGATACCAGCGAGTTTGAGTCTGAACTGAAGGGTGTGAAAGAGAGAGCAGCCATTGAGTCTTTATTTGAGAAGGTAACCCTTGAGGAATAAGGCATCGCAATTAGAATTTAAGAGAGAGTACTGCTAATACAGTGCTCTTTTTTTATTAGCTTTCATTATACTCTTAAATACTTTATAAAGATGGAAAATATAACTACGCTTGTCACACTTGTACAAAAAGACTTTCAACTAGATCACCTAGAAGCAGGTACTTCCTTACAAGATTTTCGCGAACAGATGATTGTTGTGATAGAAGAACTTCTATTGGATAATGTAGAACAACTGATCCAAGGTGCTTATCGTATTGACCTAGACGAAGAACACTTTACAACTGCTTTACACCAGCAAAATGCCATGGCCATTGCTGATTTGATTATCGATAGGGAAACAAAAAAAATCGCTCTGAGAAAGAAGTACCGTATATCTTAGTAAAATATTGCCCGCTTTTACTTGGCTAATAAATTGGCCAATAAACGATAAGCGCCTGGTACACCCGCTGGTAGCTGCCTAAAAAAAGAGATACCAGTATAGATGTAATAGCCTTTTCCATAAGGAGCTACTAATAGGCCGCCTTCTAAAGGCTGTTCCCCTTGATCATTCCAAGCGATGACGGGCTTAAACTTACTGTCCCATTGCTTGGCAAAGTACAAACCTCTTTCTTGTACCCAACCCTCAAAGTCTTGCGTAGAAAGACGGTTAGGTGTCTGTAGAACAGGTAAGCTCGCATCTACAAATTTTACAGGTGAATCTTCTTCTGTTACGCGTCCTCGACCAAACTGAATAGGATAAGGCGCAATATCTTGTAACAGCATATCAAAACTAGTATTGTATTGTACTAAAAGCGTCCCTCCTGCTCGTACATAATCTAGTAATTTTTGATTGCTACTAATTAGCCCTTTTTCTGTATTGTAAGCTCTAATGCCTATCATGATGGCTTCATACTGAGAGAGATTTGTGGTCAGTAGCTTATCAGCAGCCAAGCGCGTCACTTCATACCCTACTTGCTGTAAGCTCTCTGGGATTTTATCGCCAGCGCCCATAATGTATGCTACTTTCTTGATTCCTCGTTTTAAGTCAAAGCGCACTACTTTAGCTTTGGCCTCTCTCAAAAAGGTTTGCTTGGTAATGTGTGGATGCTCTATGAGCTCTAAGCTTTGAGAAAGGGTTTTCTCTCCTTTTTGTAAAATAGCAGATAGCTGTCCCTCAGAAGAAGTCTGAGGAGGATGAACCGTAAAACTGTACTGTACCTCTTGGTATTTATTAGGAATGGCTACTCGTACTTCTTGAGGGGTAATTTGCCACCCTTTAGGTGCATTAAGTTTTAGGTTTCCTTCAAAATTATCTTGTAAGGCTTGTACGGATATGCTTACCTTTTTGGGGGTGTTACTGGGAAATACTAATACCTCGTCCATCAGCTTAAGCGAAGCAGAAGGTGTAATAATAAAAGGTCGAAATTGTTCTCCTACTACGCGATCTACCCATTTGTATTGCACAGGAATAGACTCTGTGAGGGTAAGTCCATTCAAAGCCAATGTAACCTCTACCAATAGAGCGGGTCGATTCTCTGGCTGTGCCATTCGTTGCCGATCTTTGATATCATATAAATACTGGTAGGAGCCTTCTAGCCAGTAAGCTTGTGAAATTTGCTTGTCCATAAGGCGTTGTGTATTACTTAAAGACAAGGATTGGTTTTTCATTAAAGGCTGATTTACAGTAGAGTCTTTTCCTCCAACTCGTACTTTTTGGAGCGTTAGTGCTGTTTCACTGCGGTTCACCAAGGTAGTTTGTACCGTTATTTTTGCGCCTGGCTGTGCAGTATAGTCGCTTGTAACTGCTTCTACATACAAGCCTGCACAATCTAATATTACCTCTTGTACTTCTTTTTTCTTTTGTGTACGCCAGTAGGTATCCTCTATCTGATCCAAAGCTTTGTAAAGTTTTACCAGCGCTGGGATAGCCTTTTCAGGATTTTGTATGTCATAATCAGCAATAATGGCCTCTATTTGTACACCAATAGACTTTCCACCTTTTACCCGATTCCAAGTAAGGTCTATGTCTTCAAATATGGTTTCTTGCGCCTTACTACCTCCTGTATGTACTAGGTACTCCAATTGCTCACCACGCCATAGTCGCGCGCCAAAACCTTGGCTCTTGTGCTTAGAGCGGGCCAAAGAGGCAATTTCATTATAAGACTTACCTAATAACGCATTGTACTTTCCAACATCCAAGGCGATCGCAGAACCGTCTTTTTTAGCCAACTTTGCGTCTAAATCTTTCTCCCAAAAACGACCTGTATTCCAAAAGATACGGGTAGGCTTCCAGAGGTTTACTTCATTGAGTTGCTCTGGAAAAGCCTTAGGGTCATTGGCTAATTCAAAAGCTTCATTGGCTAGAATAGTGGAAGCCGTATGATGCCCGTGACCTGCTCTTTTATCTGCAGGAAAGCGTGTAATAATAACATCTGGCTGAAACCTTCTAATATGCCAAACCACATCTGCCAAGATTTTTTTCCTATCCCATAACTTTAGCGTTTCGTCGGCTGATTTGGAATAACCAAAATCTACTGCACGAGTAAAAAACTGCTCTCCGCCGTCTAGTTTCCTTGCTTCTAGCAGCTCTTGTGTTCTTAAAATACCAATAGCTTCTCCAAACTCTGTTCCGATGAGATTTTGCCCACCATCACCTCGGGTAAGAGAAAGATAGCCCGTGCGTACCAGTTCCCCTTTAGAAAGGTAGGCGATGAGGCGGGTATTTTCATCGTCGGGGTGTGCAGCAATGTATAGTACACTGCCTAATACATTGAGTTTCTTAATTTTCAATAAAATCTCAGAAGAAGTAATAGGTCTGTATTGTGCTACAGAAAAATAAGGGAAGTAGCTTATAACAAGTAAGAAGAAAAACTTTTTCATTGAGATGTATTCGTTTTAGTAGAAGTTGAGAATAATCGTTTCTATATCTTGTTTTTTGTATCAATCACAATGGTCACAGGACCGTCATTACATAAGCTTACCTGCATGTCTTCTCCAAAAGCACCTGTTGCTATAGGCCTACCCAATTGGTTTTCAAGCGCTTCTATCAATCGCTCATACAGTGGAATAGCAACCTTCGGCGGGGCGGCTTCTATGTAAGCAGGGCGATTTCCTTTTTTGGTGCTCGCCTGTAGTGTAAACTGGCTAACCAGTAGTATATTGCCTTCTATCTCCAACAAAGAACGATTCATTTTACCTGTTTCGTCATTGAATATACGTAGATTGACGATCTTTTTGCTCAACCAAGCCACATCTTCAACAGCATCTAGGTGTGTAATTCCTACTAATACTAACAGCCCTGCTTCAATTTCACCGACTGTCGCTTGATTTACCTTGACGGAGGCTTGCGTAACTCTTTGTATAACGACTTTCACACTAATTTTTGTTTATCGATTCTTATTTTTATCCAAAGTTGCTTTGGTGAAGGCCCATCAAGAAAATCAAATTGAATCATTTTACAAAACTAGGAAACAACTTTGATTAATGAACTGTCTGTTAATACATTCACTATCAGCACATAAAAACTAAAAGTACCCTTTTTAATTTAGTGAAAAAATAATACTTTTGGCAAAACTTATTTTAAACCTATATACAGTTATGAAATTTTTTTTCCTACTTTTTGTATCTTTTTTAGTCGTTATTGTAACGTCATTTACCTACGGGCAAACCCTCACTTGGCAACAACTTAGTAAAAAAAGCGCTCCTAATAGAGCCGCTAATGGTTTACTAGGCACTAGTGTTGATATAGACACAGATGGTAGTACTATGATTATTGGAGCTCCGGGCGCTGCCAGTAATACGGGCGCTGCCTACATCTCAGAACGAGGTAGTGATGCGAATAGTAATATTTGGCCTACCCTCCAGCCACTTACTACCACACAAACCAATACGGGTGATGAATTTGGTAAGTCGGTAGCGATTGGTAGTAACTATGCCGTGGTAGGTGCGCCTTTTACCAATGTAAATAATGGTACAACATTGAGCGACGCTGGCGCCATTTATATTTTTGAGAAAAATGGTAGTACTTGGACAGAAGTGCAACGAATTGTCGCTGATAGTCCTATTGCTAATAGTCAATTTGGAAGTACAGTAGCCATCAACGATGACGTCATTCTAGTAGGTGCTCCTGCTAGTGGCAATGGCCGTGTGTATGTTTTACAAAGAAGTGAAAGTAATGTATGGGCGGAACAGCAAGTACTTACGGCCTCTACTGCTGCTTCAGGTGATGAATTTGGTTTTAGTGTAGCGCTATCAGGAGATTTTGCCATCATTGGTGCACCCAGCGAAGATGAAGATGCTAGTGAAACCAATACGGTTAACAATGCAGGGGCTGCCTATATTTTTGAGCAAGATGCTAGCAATAATTGGTCAGAAATTCATAAAATTGTGGCGCCAAATAGAAATATGAACGATCACTTCGGCCACGCAGTAGCAATGAACGGCCTTTTAGCCATTGTAGGAGCGCCCCAAGAGGACGAAGACGCTGATGAAGCCAATACGCTCAGCAATGCAGGGGCTGCCTATATCTTAGAAAGAAACACAGGTCCAAGCAATAACGACTGGACTATCCAGCAAAAAATAGTAGCCTATGACAGAGAAGCCGATGACCAATTTGGTACTTCAGTAGCACTTTCGGTTACTAGGGCCTTAGTAGGAGCGCCCTTCGAAGATGAAGACGAAAATGAAATGAATACGCTTAGTAATGCGGGTGCCGCCTATCCATTTAGAAGAGATACAGGCGGTGATTGGCGACCCTTTACGAAAATTGTAGCCACAGATCGGGTCTCAGGGGCACAATTTGGTCATAGTGTTGGCTATTCCAGCATCAATGAATATACTTGCTTAGGTGCCTTTGAAGAAGATCGAGACGAAGCAGGTGAGAACGCTCTGAATAATGCAGGCGCTGCTTACGTGTTTCAATTGGCACGCAGTCAAACCATTACCTTCGATTTAGGGGATAACGCTACTTCAGTATTTGGGGATGGATTGAACCGCGCCTTCACACTTAATGGAACCGCCAGTTCAGGGCTTACCGTTCGGTACACTAGCTCAGACGAGGCAGTAGCAAGCATCAATGGTAATCGTGTCACTATTACAGGAGCGGGTACTACCACTTTAACGGCTTCTCAAGAAGGAAGCATCGTATATCATCCAGCACCCTCCGTAGAGCAAGTACTTACCGTTGAGCGGTCAACCATTACTTCGCTAGAAGATATTTTCAATACGTTGCAGTTATATCCAAATCCTACTGTGCAATGGCTTACTATCAAAAACGTACCTACCCAACGCTTTACTTTTCATTTATCGGATAGCCAAGGGCAAAAGATACATTCTGGAGAAGGGAAGGAAGATTTAGTACTTGATTTATCTTTGCTACCTGCTGGTTTTTATACTATTACACTGCAAACTTCGAAGGGTACAGTTACTAAGAAACTGATCAAGCAATAAGACGATTAGTTAAAAAACCTCAAAGTATTAGTAGTAGGAGGTTATCTATTTCTTATTTTGAATAGCTTAATAAGAGCAGGCACAAAATCTTCGGCGGTACTGATACATAGGTAATTGATGTTCATTTTTGTTACTAAGTCTTCTAATGTTTCTTTAGTAGTCTGGAAACGCTCTTGGTAGGCCTTTTGAAAAGCTTTTGAAGAGGTATTCTGCCAGATTGTTTTTCCGCTTTCTTTGTCGTGAAGAGGTAAAATACCCAAGGTTGGGAGATTTACCTCTCGTTCATCGTATACGTGGATAAGCACCAGATCGTGTTTTTCTCCTAGCCCTTTTAGGTCGTGTAGGTAATCGTCATCTATGAAATCCGAAATGAGGACAATCACGCTCTTTCTTTTAATAATGTTTAATGCAAAACGGATAAGATTTTTTAGGCTGGTTTGCGTAGACTTAGGAATAAGTTTAAAGAGGCTCAAGACCATTTCGTAGCTATGGCGCTGATTTTTCTGAGGGCGCATGTACTTTTCCTTTTGATCTGAATAACAGATCAGCCCTACGTAACTATTTTCTTTAGCGGCAGAGAGGATGAGTACACCCGCTATTTCTTTAGCAAGCTGTATTTTGTTATAATCTGTTTTGCCTATGGCTTGAGAAGCACTTACATCCAATAGTACAAAGACAGTCTGCTCCTTCTCTTCTCTAAAAACTTTAATAAAAGTTCCGTGCCCTTTGGCGCTCACATTCCAGTCGATACGACGTACATCGTCGCCGTAATGGTAGTTACGTACGTCGTCAAACTCTAATCCCGATCCTTTGAAGATAGAGTGATAGTTACCGCGCATTTGTGCGTTGATGGCTTTTCGGATTTTTATTTCGTACTTACGGAGTTTGGCGATAATCTCTTGCATACTACGGTCAAAGATAGCGAATTCCGAAAGGATTTAAGAGTGCTACAAGCTTTTTTGTTTGATGTTAAATAACTACTATACTTTTTACTTGTTATTCCACCCATTCTTCTTGCTCCACTCCTTTTGGATCTGGCTCATTAATAGGTGGTGGGTTAAATTCTCCTTCACTCTTCGATACTACCACAGTCGCTACCGCATTGCCAATAAGATTGGTAATAGAGCGTGCCTCTGACATAAACCGATCTACCCCAAATAGAACACCTAGTCCTTCAATAGGTATTTGTGGAAAAGACGCCAAAGTAGAAGCAAGTACAATGAAGCCACTCCCTGTAACGCCTGCAGCGCCTTTGGAGGTGAGAATCAGTACACCAATAATTCCCAGTTGCTCTTGCCACGTAAGGGGTATCTGAAATAGCTGCGCTAAGAAAATCACTGACATAGATAAGTAAATACTTGTACCATCTAAGTTGAAGGAATATCCTGTAGGGATAATGAGCCCTGCCGCTTGCTTGGAGCAACCGTATTTCTCCATCTTCTCGATCATCTGAGGAAGTACTGATTCAGAAGAGGAAGTACCTAACACGATGAGTATTTCTTCTTTGATGTAAGCCAATATTTTGAATACACTTACCCCATTGACCCTACATATGATATTGAGTACCACAAAAATAAATACGGCCATCGTTAAATATACGGCGATCATCAGCTTGCCTAAGGGTAATAACACTGCTAACCCAAACTTCCCTACTGTAAAGGCAATACCACCAAAAGCCCCAATGGGTGCGATTTTCATAATCATCGCCATCACTTTGAACAAAGCATTAAGAATCTTATCGAAAGTAGCCACCAGCGAATTTCCCATAGGGCCCATCTTAGACACCGCTACCCAAAACAACACCGAGAAGAAAAGTACTTGTATGAAATTTCCTAACGAAAAAGCCCCCACTACATTCTCAGGTACGATTTCCGTGAGGTGATCCAGCGCGGTCTTTTCTTTCGATTTTTCTACGTACTGAGAGATGTCTGCTTGCTGAAGTTTGGCAGGATCTAGCCCAGCACCAGGTTTAAAAACATTGGCCACCACTACACCAATGAACAAAGCTGCGGTAGTGACCGATAGAAAGTAACCTAGTGCTTTTCCTCCAATACGGCCAAATTGTTTCATATTGTCTACCTTCCCAATACCAATGACGATGGTAAAGAAGATAATAGGCGCAATCAGCATTTTAATCATGTTGATGAATAGCTTATTGAGGGTCTGCATAGATACCCCTACTTCTGGGAAAAAATGCCCCACCACTGCACCAATAATAATGGCTATAACTACTTGGAAAGTGAGATTGTGGTAAATCCTCTTTTTTCGTCCTTCAACGCGTAAATCATCATCAGGTATCGTCATCTTACGTCTAGCTTATGGTAAAGAATTTATAATTTGGATGGTTTTTTTGAGTTGTTCTCCAATGGCTTCGAAGTTTTTATTGGCCAGATGGGCTTTAGAAAACAATTTTGATCCCATCCCTACTGCTGTTACACCCGCTTCAAACCAAGCGCTCAGGTTGTCTTCTTCTGGGGTTACGCCACCCGTAACCATCACGTTTGTCCAAGGCATTGGGCCCTTCAAACCTTTCACAAACTTTGGCGAGAGGACATCTCCTGGAAAAACTTTCACAATTTCAGCCCCATACTCTTCTGCCTGAGAGATTTCACTTAGCGTAGCGCAACCTGGAATATGGAGTACCTTTCTGCGATTACACACTTTAAAAATATCGTGGCTTAGTACAGGTGACACAACGAAATCAGCGCCCTCTTGTATAAATAAAGCGGCTGTTCCAGCCTCTACTACGGTGCCTATTCCTAAGTAAAGGGCTGGGCAATGCTCGACTGCATAAGCTTTCAGTGCACGAAATACTTCGTGTGCGCCTATCCCTCGATTGGTAAATTCAAATATACGTATCCCATGGTCATAGCATAGTTGAAGTACCGAACAGCCAATGTTGGTGTCAGGATGGTAAAAGACAGGTACTATTTTAGTCTTTTGTAGTGTGAGTGTTACCTCAATTCTTTTCATAGCAGGTATTTTTATGTTAATTCGAGTGATTTGATGACCCCTTTTTGTAATCCTTGTAGGGCAGCAAGTCCTTTCATTCGTCCAATAGCAGTGTATCCTGGGTTCGTCTTCTTGGATAAGTCATCTAACATTTGATGGCCGTGGTCTGGACGAAAAGGCATACGTGTGTGAGATACCTCCACTTGTTTTCTTCTTATTTGCTCAGCAAGTAAAGCTTTCATAACCCCATACATATCTACATCGCCTTCAAGATGATCAGCCTCATAAAAGCTACCTATTTCATCACGCTTTGTACTTCTTAAATGAATAAAGTGGATGCGACTGGCTAGCCGCTGTGCCATTCCTACTAAATCATTTCCCTCATATACGCCGTAACTACCTGTACAAAAGCAAAGTCCGTTGGCAGGGCTATTCACTTGTGCTAGTAACATTTGCGCATCTGCCTCCGTACTCAGTACACGTGGTAATCCTAAAATAGGGAAAGGGGGATCGTCTGGATGGATGGCAAGTTTTATACCCACCGATGCTGCTACTGGTGCGATTTCCTCTACGAACGCATATAAGTGTTGCCTAAGTTTTTTATCGTCTATTTGGTCGTAAGTAGCTAGTTTTTCTCTAAAATCGTTCAAAGTATATCCCTCCTCAGCACCAGGTAAACCAGCCAAGATATTGCTAGTAAGCTGTTGAGCCTGCTCCTCGCCAAGTTGTTTGTAGTAGTTTTCGGCCGCTTCAACCGTAGTAGTGGCGTAAGAAGCAGCCGCCTTGGGTCGCTGCAATAAGAACAGATCAAAAGCGCAGAAGGCGACCAGGTCAAACTTAAGTGCCTTTACACCATTAGGTAGGCGGTAGTCTAGGTGGGTTCTCGTCCAGTCTAGTACGGGCATAAAATTATAGCAAACGGTATCAATACCACACGTTGCCAAATTAATCAGTGTTTCCTGATAGCGTTGTATGTATTGTTTATAATTTCCTGAGCGTGTCTTGATGTCTTCGTGTACAGGTATACTTTCTACTACCGACCAATATAAACCTGCTGCTTCTATTTGTTTTTGATGTTCTTTTATCGCTCCTACCTCCCATACAGCCCCATTAGGAATATGGTGAAGTGCCGTGACGATTCCTTCTACACCAAGCTGTCGAATGTCAGTGAGAGAAACGGGATCATTACCTCCAAACCATCGCCAGGTAGCTTCTAATGCCATGTTATTTTGAATTTTGTTTAGAAGTTTTAACTTGTAGTTTACTATACGCTTTCTTAGCGTTGAATATAGTTTTTTGCTGCCAAATAGTAAGCAGTTTTTGAAAAGTAGCTTCGTTAGTGTTACTATCAGATCGCCATTTACTTATGACAGCTATCTCGTGGGAAGTTGCCTCATCGGCTAAATTTTTAGCAATGAGCTCCCAGATACGGTTATCATTGATACACATGTATTTTATTCGTAAGGAATTTGAACATAAATCATTGCTATGCACTGTACTATTCTTTTTTATGCTACAAAACAGATAGTCGTACACATACACTTATTATATACCCATTGATACGTTGAAATATAGCTATTGCCAAGTGCGATTACTTTTCTTCTAGGACGAAGATTAGCGAGATTTCCCCCAACACAAAAAATATCTTTTTTGTAAGGGTGCAAAAGGGGCGAGTCGTCTTTACAGAAACTTAATATAATAAGATTCCAAGAAAAGATTGTACTTATTTCAACTTAATTAGGCCAAGAATCCTAACGTATATGCTTATGAACACAAAAAAACGATATTTATTTTTATTGGCTTGTCTGTTCCTCTATGTCTTTTGTGGGCAAGCAATCGCCCAAAAAACGGGTAGTGTACAAGGAAGAGTACTGGACGAGGAAAATAATAGCCCTCTACCCGGTGCAAATGTAGTCCTAAAAGGTACTACTAAAGGCGCTGCTACAGCGCTCGATGGTTCTTTTTTCATTCCGAATGTTCCAGTAGGTACACAGACGCTCGTTCTTTCTTACTTGGGTTTTACAGAAAAAGAGGTAACTGTCACAGTAGCTGCCGGACAAGTCACTACTACTACCTTCACCCTAGAAGCTAGCCAAGCTTTAAAAGAGGTGGTCATTGAGGGAAGTTTAGAAGGGCAAGAAAAAGCACTTAATCAACAAAGAACAGCAGATAACATTAAAAATGTAATATCTGCTGACTTGATTGGTCGCTTTCCTGATTTGAATGTTGCAGAAGCCCTTCAGCGCGTCCCGGGTGTCAATATAGAACGAGATAGAGGAGAAGGAGGAGAAGTACAGTTAAGAGGGGCGCCTCCTTCTTTTACTACTGTTAATATTAATGGTGAGCAGATTCCTGGTACACAAGAGGGTGGTCAGCGTAACCAAGAGCTTTCCATCTTCCCTGTAGACCAACTCTCCTCTATGGAAGTAATTAAGGCGATTACCCCTGATCTGGATGGTGACAACATTGGTGGTACCATTGATATGATAAGTCCCACAGCTAAAGGACTTGATTGGCGCGGGAAAGTAGAGCTTGGTGGCGGCTACAACAACATCGTACAGAAAGCTAACTTTATTGGTCGTTTGAGTCTCAATAAGCGATTTTTTCCCAATAGTAAAGTGGAAGAAGGTGCTTTAGGAATTGTGTTGGGTGGAAGTTTTTTCGAAACTAATAATGGTAGAGACCGCGTGCAATACCGCTATCCCTCCAACTTTACGCCTATCCGTAATCCCAATGGAGAGACTACCTTCGATGTATTACCAGGATTTTACCGCTTACGTGATTTGAATAATCTACGGCAACGTACTGGATTTTCGAGTACGGTAGATTATAAGTTTAGTTCTACTTCTAAAATCGTCTTCAATTATATGTATACACGGCGCTTTGATTCAGACGAGGAACCTAGGGCACAATATGATTTTGAGCAAGGAGACTTCGATAATCCTGCTTGGAGTTTTTCAGAAGATGGAACGCTTTCTAACAACGAAACTTCCTTACGTAGGCTAAATAATCCTAGAGAGTTTGAGGTGAATACAAATACTTTTTCTCTCAACGGGGATCATAAAATTGGGAACGTTACTATTGATTACACCGCCTTCTTATCTGACGCCTCTAATCGTAGTGATGATGCCACTGTTTATGACTTTAGGAGTAGTTCTTTTGGGGCTGACTTGGTAGGGTTTAACACCGACTTTGTTAACGTAGTAGGACAAGAAGTGGATACCAACGACCCTTTTTTAGTAGATCAATTCAGAGGGGTCACTCAACGTGTCAATACCATTGAGGCCAGAAATCACTCTGGTATAGTGAACGTTTCGATTCCTTACCAGCTAGGTGATAAAAGTTCTTTGTTGAAGTTTGGTGGTAAAGTACGACGCATCACCAACGACCGAGATCGAGAGTTTCAGGAGTTTAATTTTATCAATGATGGCTCTGTTAATGAAGGGGCTCTTTTTGCCTCCGTTGTATCGGGCTTTGAAGACCGACAATTCTTTAGAGATAGAGTTCAGTTTGGCCCAACATTAGACCCTGGGCTCGCACAAAACTTTGTAGACGGCGTATTTGCTAATAATCCTAACTTGTTGGTATTAGATACAGAAAATCAGCTTTTACAGCGTCCTGCTTGGTTTTATGAAGCACAAGAAGATGTCTTTGCAGCGTATGTGATGACCAAGGTCAATTTCAGTGACAAACTTATGGTACTTGGGGGACTACGGTTTGAATATACGCAGTTGGATAACCAAACCGCCTCGTTAGTCACTAATTCAGACGGATCATTTGACTTGGTAGATGCTGATACGGATGTAACTTATCAGTTCCTACTTCCCAACGTACATGCCCGTTATAAAATTGATGAAATGACTAATGTACGGGCAGCTTTTACCACTAGTTTTGCTAGGCCCAACTTTGTGGATGTGATGCCCCGTGAAAACATCAATTTGGTCAATCAAGATATTGATTTAGGTAACCCAGATTTACGACCTACCAGTGCTTATAATTTTGATTTGATGATCGAAAAATATACCGAAAATGTAGGTATTATTTCAGGAGGGTTATTTTACAAAAGACTTGAAGGATTTATCTTTAACCGGGTATTTGGAGAAGAACGTGTAGTGAGTATTCCTGATGAAATTACAGGAGTCCCTGCGCCTACGAATCTTTTCTTTACTGTAACGCAACCACAAAATGGTGACTTTGCTGACTTATTTGGGGCTGAGGTTAACGTACAGATGAAGCTCATTGACTTCTGGGAAAGTGCACCACTATTTCTAAAAGGGATAGGGATTTATGCCAACTATACTTACACTTACTCCAATGCTAATACCTTTGAACGGCAAAATGTACGCCTTCCTGGACAAGCCGACCATACCGCCAACTTTGCACTTTCCTATGACTACAAGCGATTCAATGCAAGAGCCATGTTTAACTTCAATGGGGGCGTAATCAGAAGTTTAGGGCCTGATAATGCGGCCATTGCTGGTACTTCAGACCTTATCCCTACAGGGGGTGCTTTCGATATTTTCCGTGATGATCGCTATCAATTGGATTTATCTGCCTCGTATAACTTAGGAAAAGGCTTTAGGGTTTATACGGAGTTTATTAATGTGACCAATCGTCCTGAAATAGAGTACATTGGTAATCGTAACCGACTGAGTAATGTAGAATACTATGACTGGTGGAATCGCTTCGGTGTTTCATACAGTTTCTAAAACATAAAAATTGCATCAATATGAAAAATATTCGTTATATCCTTTTCTTAGGGCTTTTTTGTTTGTGTTTGGGGAGTTGTGAGCAAAAAGAGTTCGATTACGTTGTTCCTAACCCCGAGATCAGTTTTCTAAATAGCAATGCCACGCGTACGGGTGTTCCAGGCGGTACGGTAAGAGTACGCTTTACAGCACAGTCAGTGTCTGAGGTATCTTCTGTGGTAGTTACAGAGCAAATAAATGGAGGGAGCATCAGTGAGTTAGAGACTATTACTGACTTTAATAATCCAATACAGTCAGACATTACTTTCACCTATTTGATTTCTACTACTGCACAAAGCGGCGATGTCATTGCATTGAACTTTGCCATAACTGATCAGAATGGCGAAAGCACTCAAAGCAATACATTCACCATTAACATAGTAGATGCTTTATTTATCTTAGATACGATCGATATCAACGGCGAGGAAGTCATTGAGATTTCTGCACCTGCCGAAGCGTCTTCTGCGATTATCAATGATGAGAGCTTTGTTTTTGCTACAGGCAATAAATATTTACTTACGGGTGAGGTAAGGGTTGAGGAGGATATTTCTATTACTGCAGAACCTGGCGCAGAAATATATGCTAATACAACTGTACCAGCACTCGCTGTTCTTCGTGTTCCGCAAGGGGCACAAATGGATGCACAGGGGACCCAAGAGAACCCTATTGTAATGACTAGCGATAAGGTACTTCGGGGTGAAACACCGGCTGCTGGTGACTGGCAAGGATTGAGAATAGATGGAGATGCTAGTAATGCAGAAAGTAATTCAGGAACCTATCGCTATATTCGGGTGGAATATGCTGGACAAGAAGGGGAAGATACAACCGCTGGCTTCTTATTTATTAATGTAGGCTCAGGCACAACGATCGAGTTTTTACAGGGATATGAATCAGCCGGCTTTGCCTTCCGCTTCGATGGGGGTACTGCCCGAGCGAGGTATTTGGTAGGTACCAACGCAGCAGAGTCTGTTTTTCGCTTCGATGATGAAGACGACGTACCTTTCCAAGGAGAGCTACAATTCCTTGTAGCGCAGGTAAACATTCCACGAGAGGAAGAAATGATAGAAATTAGAGAGGCTTTTCCAACCCTTGCTAACGTAACGATCCTTGGGCGAGCCGACTTTGCTACTGTAGAAGGTGATGAAGATGCCTTACGTATCAGAGACGGGTCTTTAGGTTATCGTATTGTGAATATGTCCGTATCGCAAATTGCCGATGACGCAGCGCGGGTACAGTTGCCTGATCCAAGTGATCTAAATGGCGATAGGTTTATTGCACACTCTTACTTTTTCGACATAGAAGATGATATTTTCAGAGATGAAGGAGGTGATTTAGCGAACCCTGAATACAATAATACAGTGGGTACCGCTATCAATGGTATTACAGGTATTGAGTTTGCGCCTACCAGTGAGGTAACGAGTACCTACAATCCTCAAACACTGAGTAGTTGGTTTATGGAAGCTACTTTCGTGGGCGCTATACGAGATGCTGCCAGTGACTGGACGGCTGACGGAGAATGGTGTAAAAATAGTGATGGAACGATACGGTAGATATCGCTGGTAATAGCTATTGTCTACAAAAGAAAAGCACATTCTTGGATGAATGTGCTTTTTATTTTTACCTAGCCAGCCTATAAAAATTTTATATTAATACTTTAGAAGCTCTTTTTCCATCTGTTTTTCGTTTACTTCTAGCCCTAGGCCTACAGCGGTAGGAATGTATAAATATCCATCTTCAAACTTCATACTATTGTTGAATAATCTATTTAAATTCAGCTCTGGGCGCATCCCACTAAACTCCTGTATGCTGGAAGCATTACTGATCGCTCCTACTACATTAAGGCTGGCTGCAGTAGCGAGGGTTGGCCTCGTATTATGTACCATAATTTCTTTCTCAAAGGCTTGCGCCATAGCCGCTACTTTCATGCACTCTGTAATACCGCCACATTTGATGGCATCTAAGTTTAAGGCATCTGGGTTACCAATGGTAATCAAGTCTCTAAACTGCCATTTGTTATATTCGTGTTCACCAGCATTTACCTCACAAGGTAATGCGGCTACCACTTCGCGTAAGCCTTTGTAATCGAAGGCCGATACGGGTTCTTCAATTACTTGTACATTGAGTTGCTCGTAAAGGCGAAGTCCTAGCTCTATGGCCTTGCCTGCTGTGTAGCCATTATTGAAGTCTACAAAGATAGTGATATCATCTCCTACCGCTTTTCTGATCGCCTTGATGCAATCGAAGGTAAAGCCTCTAGGCGGATTTCTACCCCGGTCATATAGTTGCATACGTGCTTTGATGGTCTTATAGCCCTTTTCTACAAACTCCATCCCTTTGGAAGCCATCTCTTCGGGTGTTTTGTAGCCACCTTTTTTCTTTCTTCCGTAACTTCCGTATACAGCTACTTTTTCTATATTGCTCCCACCGAGTAACTTCGATACGGGTAACTTTAACAATCGCCCTTTCAAGTCCCACAGGGCATTATCTACCCCTGCTACAGCACCTGGTACAAAACCTGTACTTCCGCCTTCGTAGGCCTCAAAAAACATTTGTTTCCATAGGTATTCGGAGTCGAAGGGGTCTTTGCCCATCAACACAGGTTTTAGAATACCTTCTACTATTTTTGCATTGACTGCTTGGAACTCGTGGTCTCCTTCTCCCCAGCCTGTTATGCCTGCATCAGTCTCTATTTTCACATAACAAGCTTTTTTATGGGGATAGGCCTTTACATTTGTGATCTTCACTCCCGACTGGGCGGGTTGAAATCGTTCTCGTGCTTTCTCTTTTTCTTTGGCCAGTGATTGCCCAAAAGGTAAGCTACTGCCTACAATACCTAAAGCAAAAGTTCCTAAAAATTTTTTTCTTGTATATGACATTCTCTTTAAGGTTAGTCCTCGTTATCGTACTTTGTATTTGACTACGTCGAACTCGTAGGCTCGGTTAGCTGTGCTGAGCTCCCGCTGGTCAGTTGACTTCGTCAAGCTCGCAAGCTCAGTTACTTTATTTTTACTGGTTGCTTTGCTTGAACGTAGTGAGTCATCACCTCTACTTGCTCAATTTTATTTCCTCCCAGTTGTATAGTTTCTTTTGCTGATTCTTCTACCTGTAAGAAAGCAGGCGCTTGAACAGCGCTTATCCAATCTTTCAGGGTGACGTTTTCACCTTTTATCATTACCACCAATGGCTTCTCTTGGTTGGCTATTGGTTGGTACACCTGCACACGCGCCAAGGTCGTATTTGTAACGTCATTGAGGTAAAAGAGGTGCTTTTCATGGTTTTGTGGTGCACTAACAGTGAGTGTGAGATTTTCGATAGAAAATCCTTTGCCATGCGCTAGTGTAACGTAAGCAGAAATAGAGGCAAAGTCAGCACTTTCTTCAAAACGCTTTAAGTCTTTATTACCTCTTGGCTTTTTCAAAGAGGTGTGCATCACACTTCCAATAATTTCCATCTCTATATTCTGTAAAGAGATGCCACCAAGCTTTTTTTGGGGATGTCCTGCTATCAGTATTTTACCTCTCGTTTTAATGCGCATATTCCGAAAGGTAACGCCGTCTATAGTACCAAGAGAGGAGTCTTCGTATTTCTTATCAATATCTATGAAAATAGGATATTCTGTTTTGTGTCTCGTTTCGGTGGTATTGTAGGTGATGTCTTCAAAAACTATTTTTTCGTACTTACCGCCTTGCAGCATCATTAAGGCAATTCCATAGCGGGTGTTGGTCAAGTTTATGTTCTTGAAGGTACAATTCTGCACCAGAGCAGACGAGCTTGTACCAAATTTAATTCCGGCATCATCGCTCTCAATCGTACAGCGCTCTACTTTTATATTTTTGATGGGCTTTTTTGCCTTTAGGCAGATAGCATCATCCCCTGTATTGATTCGACAGTTGCTGATCGTCACGTCGGAGGTGGAGTTAAGATCGATGCCATCTGTATTAGGACTTCTTTTTACATTGTAAATGTCAACCTCCTGTACTTTTACTGTACGGCAATCTCTAAAAACAAGCGTATGAGAGGGGGAATTTCTAAGGTAAAGTTGCTTCACCTCTATACGCTGGCATTGCTCGAATTCGATCCAAGGTCTGGGGCGATCCAGCGGTAAGTAAGCAGTATTCCAGAAGCGTGCGCCATTGCCTTCTATCCGCCCTTTTCCTTCTAAGCGAATATTTTGCGCCGCTTTAGCGTAGAGGAAATGCCCCGTTGGATAATCTTCGATAAAAGGGCTTCCTAATAGCACGGCGCCTTTTGCGATACGTAGCGTCACGTTGCTCTTCAATTCTAAACTTCCTGATAAAAAAACGCCCTCTTCTATGCTTACTACCCCGCCTCCTTCTCCAGCACAAGTGTTGATTGCCTGCTGAATGGCCTTCGTATTTAAGGTGACACCGTCGCCTTTGGCCCCGAAATCCGTTATTTTGTATATCTTTTTATGGGAACAAGAAAGAGAGAAAATAAGGCTTATGTAAAGTAACGTGCGCATAGTCTGGATTTTTTATCTTAAAAATGAGACGAAAAAAATGGGGCTAACACCTACACAGCCACTTCCCTACCCTGTAAGCCGCTTGCTCAAGATTATAAGTTGCTTCTCGCAGTGCCTCTTCCAAGGTGCAAGGGGCTACCACAATGGCATCCGCAAACGCGAGCCCCAATACTTCAAAGTGATTGGGCGTTAATGCTAAAGTACCGCCCAAGGCGATGACAGGCTTTTGGTGTTTTTTTGCTCGCTGGCAAACCCCTGCAATCGTTTTACCCTGTAAGGTTTGTTCGTCTAGTTTCCCTTCACCTGTAATGAGGTAGTCACACTGACGTACGTGAGTATCAAAGTCGGTTAATGTCATCACTAAGTCGATGCCACGCTTTGAGGTAGCATCAAGAAAGGCCATAGCACCTGCGCCCAAGCCACCGGCTGCACCTGCACCTGGTAGATGACTGACCGCTTTACCTAACTGCTGTTCTACAAGGAGGCTCAAGTGAGCAAGCCCCTCTTCTAGTTGTCTGATGGCTGCTTCGCTGGCCCCTTTTTGTGGCGCGTATACCTTGGCCGCGCCTGCTTCACCAAGCAGTGGATTATCTACATCTTGTGCCACAATAAATTTAACTTTATCAATCAAAGTGTTTTTATTATCAATGGCAATATTAGCGATTCTAGCCAAGTTTTCTCCAGTAGGAAGCAGTGATTCACCTGCTTTATCTAAAAAGCGGATGCCCAATGCCTGCGCCATGCCTATACCCATGTCATTGGTGGCGCTTCCTCCTAAGCCTAGTATAATTGTTTTAGCACCTCGTGTAAGCGCATCGCGTATCAGCTCACCCGTACCGAGTGTAGAGGTGTAGAGTGGATTTTGCTCCTCAGGTTGTAGCAACATCAACCCAGAGGCTTGCGCCATCTCGATAAAAGCAGTCTGAGAAGCAGCCGTATAACCATAAGTGGCCTCGATGGTTCTAAAGAGCGGATCATTTACTTTTACTTTATGAATCTCTCCTTTTGTATAATGTGTAAGAATCTGGGCGGTTCCTTCGCCACCATCTGCCAGTGGTAGTAAGGTGATTTCAAACTGATCGGAAGCCATAAGTAAACCTTTTTGAATGGCTTCACAAGCTTCTAACGCAGTGAGCGAGCCTTTAAACTTATCAGGGCATACGAGTATTTTCATACAATCATTCAACTTAAACGGATAGATTTTCTTAAGAAAAAATCATATTTTTAGTGCTACAAAGTGTAGCCGTATGTATCAAGAACAAGTTACTATTAAAGATATTGCCAAGAAGCTTAACCTTTCTCTCTCTACCGTTTCAAGAGCCTTGCGAAATCATCCTGATGTAAGCCAAGAGACACGTAAAAAGGTATTGGCTTTGGCGGAGAAGCTTCATTACGAGAAAAACCCGCTTGCCCTAAGTCTTAGAAATCAAAAGACTTTCAGTATTGGGGTGGTTCTTCCAGAAGTGGCCAACTCCTTTTTTTCTTCGGTACTGAGTGGTATTCAACACGTAGCGCATGAAGCTGGCTACAACTTACTTATTACGCTGTCTGACGAAAGTGCGGCGCGAGAACAAGAGAACCTCAAACACCTCTGGCGATATAGAGTAGATGGTATTTTGGCCGCTGTCTCTAAAGAAACCTCTTCTTTTGAGCACTTTGAAGCCATACTAGGGAAAATCCCCATTGTATTTTTTGATCGTATTTGGGCCAACCCTCAAGTTTCTAAAGTAACTGTGGATGACTATGAGGGCGCTTTTACCGCTACTAAACACTTACTAGCAATTGGTTGTAAAAGAATTGCTCATATTGCAGGGCCGAGTAATTTACAAGTGACCCAAAATCGTCTAGAAGGCTACCTAGCAGCGCTACGTCAAAGTAACCTGTCTGTAGATCAGGAACTTATCATAGATGGTGGCTTTTCGAGGGACTTTGGGCGGCAAGCAACGCAGCAGTTATTGGCGCTTCCACAAAGGCCAGATGCTATTTTTTGCGTAAACGATCGCAGCGCCATTGGTTGTATTCTTACCTTAAAAGAACGGCAGGTGGCTATTCCAGAAGAAATCGCCGTCATTGGGTTTACCAATTCTGAAACGGCTACCATTGTCTCTCCTACCCTTAGTACGATGGCACAACCCACTTTGGCGTTAGGTCGCCTCTCTATGAATCTTATGCTAAAACACCTTAATCAAGAAGATTTCATTCCAGAACACCAAGTCCTCAAAACGAATCTCATTGTTCGACAATCTACTGACAGAACCCCTAGTTCTTAAAAGCGTGTAAGCGCTCTTCTACTTTAGGGCGCTCAGGTTGGTAGTCGGGTAGTAAAGTGGAAGTAATGAGTAGATCGGCGGTAGCTTGGTTACAAGCAGTGGGTACATTCCATAACACTGCCAAACGAAGCAATGCTTTTACATCTGGGTCGTGTGGCATAGGTGCTAGCGGATCCCAAAAGAAAAATAGCATATCTAAGCTGCCTTCTACTACTTTTGCACCAATCTGCTGGTCTCCTCCTAGCGGTCCACTCATAAATTTGTGTACAGACAATCCCAATTCTTTCTCTAATAATGATCCCGTAGTACCTGTTGCAAATATTTCAAACTGGCGGACTTGCGACAAATGCTTGCTTGTCCAAGCGAGTAAAGTACTCTTTTTATGATCGTGCGCTACGAGCGCCATTTTTTTCATAGGCTAAATGATTGTTTTTGTCCGTTGATAAGTACTTCTTTGGCCACTACCTGTTCAAAATATTTAAGTTTGGTGGGAAGTGGGGTATTGTTGATCTGCACCTTGTTAAAATAGAGGCGTTTGATGGGTTTTTCTTCAAGCCCTACAATCTGAATACCCAACTTTTCCGCATGGTTTACTACTACATTTTCTATGTAAAAATCATTATAACGTGTAGGAAAGTTATTTCCCCGCCAACCGTGATAGTCAGTGGTAAATGTAAGACCGTATTTACAACTATCTATCTGTAAGTTCCTAATATACACATGTTCCATAAAACCACCCCTATCTTTATTAGATTTAAAGTTGAGGCCATGCTTTTTAGAGGTAATGGTACAGTTTTCTATGAAAATATTTTTTACGCCTCCTGACATCTCAGAACCAATACAAAAACCGCTACCTACACCACTTTTAAAGACACAATTACGTACAACTACCCCATTAGTACTTCCTTTTTCCCATCCATCTTGGTCGCGTCCTGCTTTCACTGCAATGCAATCGTCATAAGTATCAAATACACAGTTTTCTACAAGTACATTGGTACAGCTTTCAGGATCGAAGCCGTCGTCGTTGGTAGTACCAGCGGCTACCTTTAAGTTACGAGCGGTAATGTTTTTGGATAGTACAGGGTGGATAGTCCAGAAAGGGCTTCCTTTTATGGTGAAGTCTTCTAAGAGAATATTCTCACATTCGTGTAGTTGAATACCATCAGGGCGAAGGTAATGTCCTTCTCCAAAAACACGTTCTTTTTCTGGCACACGATCATTTCCCATTTTTCTGAGCCGTTGCTTATCGGGCTTTTGTAGCTTTTTCCACTGGTAAAAAAACTTTTCAGCTTGCCCATCAATGGTTCCTTTCCCCGTAATGGCGATGTTTTTCTCCTGATAGGCATAGATAAGTGGTGAATAATTGTAACAGATGGTTCCTTCCCATCTTACACGCACTACGGGCAAATAATCTTTTGGATCGGGTGAAAATCTCAAAACAGCTCCTTCTTCTAAGTGGAGATGCACATTGGAGCGTAAAAAAATACTTCCTTTGAGCAGATAGCTCCCTTTTGGAATGACTACCTTGCCACCACCTTTGGCTGAACAATCTTGAATAAGTTGGTTAATCTTCTTGAGAATAGCGGTATCGTCAGGGCTGCCTGCTAGTTGATAAGTTCGATCAGGAAATTGAGGCACTTTGACACTAGCCAAGAGGGCAGGTACTTTTTTACGCCAAGCTTCTTTACTGAGGTTAGAAGCGTGAGTAGCAGTAAAGTCTTGCGCCGACATGGGCTTACAGAGTATTGATAGTAGGCAAATAAACCATAAGGCAACCTTCTTCATAGGCTTAGTATTTAGTAAAACGGTTCAATATACCTTACAACGTAATTGTTTTAAGGCTCTTCCCATCTGTGTTTCTACTGTTTTAATAGAAAGTTGTAATTGTGCGGCAATCTCTCTGTATTTCAATCCTTGGTCACGACTCATTCTAAAAATTAAACGTGCTTGTGGTGCTAAACTCTCAATGGCTGCTTCTATTTTTGTATGTAGTTCATCAAATAATAGCTGCTCCTCAGGGCTTTCAGTGGGTAGCTCGTGGCTGTAGTTAATCTCTTCTAGGTTATACGCTTGTCTCGCAGACTTACTCCTTAGGTAGTCTAACGACTGATTATGTACCGCTCTAAAAACATAGGCATTAAAAGAGAAAGTAATCTTTATTTTTTTTCTATTGTTCCATATTTTCAGAAAAACATCCGAAACTACCTCTTCAGCTACCATCGGGGCGCTTACAAAGTACAGTGCATACCGACAGAGGGATTCGTAGTAAGTCTCAAAAAGATATTGGAAGGCTCTCTCGTCATCGTATTTAATTATGCGCTCGAATAGTTCATTGTCTTTTACTGACTTTTCTTTCGTAGCAACCCTTACTTGCGAAATCACAGTAGTCATATATTTAATTTTTATTTTAAACTATTTTTCAAAACTTTATTTTACTTCTTTTTACCTTTTCAAAATTTGCACTTATTCTTGATGAAGACGTTTAGATGCTGAGAGGATCTCTTTACACATTTAAATACCCCTTTCTATAAGCTATTGATTAAAATATCATCTAACAAGCATTTAATTATATTTTTTCAAGATTTATTTATTGGCAACGTTGCCGAAAACGTTTTCTAAGGGGTATTTTGTTTTCAAGAAAAGAAGTGCGCTTTCTAATAACCTGTAAGTTACGAGCGGTAGTGAGAGAAGGGAATAGGCTTTATAGGCCTAGCTGCAATTTGTACTTTTCTAATATTTTAAGGGTAAGCAAGTAGGTTGTCGTCTCACTATAAACATTCATCAAGACACATCCATGCCTTTACTTCATCAACAACTGATCACCTCGCATCAATATACCTCTGACGCTTCTCTGAAGTTAGCTGTACCGTCGTCAGCGCATTTTCAATACCCAGAAAAAGTACTACAATTTGGGACCGGCGTCCTTTTGAGGGGTTTACCAGACTATTTCATCGACCAAGCCAATAAGAAAGGGCACTTTAAAGGGCGTATTCTCGTGGTGAAATCTACAAGCGGCGACACACAGTCATTCGATCAACAAGATGGCCTCTACACGCTTGTAGTAAGAGGGCTGGAAGAAGGTATAGCCACTGAGAAATACATCGTTAATAGCGCTATTAGTCGGGTACTATCTGCGCAGCAGGCTTGGAAAGAGATTATCGCATCAGCGAGTAATGAAGTGCTTCAAGTGGTTATTTCCAATACGACAGAGGTGGGTATCCAGTATGTAGAAGAAGATATTTTCCAAACCCCTCCTACTTCCTACCCTGCAAAGCTTACGGCTTGGCTCTATGCACGCTACCAACATTTCAAAAACGATAGTCCTCATACAGTAATCATTCCTACTGAATTGATTCCCAACAATGCAGGACAACTACAGTCCTTTGTAAAAAAGCATAGTACGCGTCATCAATTAGGAGAAGATTTTGGTAAATGGCTCGACGAAAAAGTTACGTTTTGTGGGTCGTTGGTAGATCGGATTGTAACAGGTTTACCAGAGACGCAAGAAGCGGAGGAAATGTACAAAAAACTTGGTTTTGAAGATAAACTATTGGCCGTCACAGAGCCGTATAAGTTATGGGCCATAGAAGGGAGTGATAAAGTAAAAGAAATCCTCACCTTTGCGCTTGAGCAGCCAGACATTATCATAACACCTGATATTACCTACTACAGAGAACGAAAACTCAGGATTCTCAACGGTAGCCATACCATCAGCGTACCTTTAGGGTTTATTTCAGGGTTAGATACGGTACTTGATTGTATGAAAGATGAGCAGATGAGCCGTTTCTTTACCGAAGTAATCCATCAAGAGATTGTCCCAACGATTCCTCAAGCTGATCTTACTGATCTCTCCGCCTTTGCTGATGATATTTTGAATCGCTACCGTAATCCGTATTTAGTACATAAGCTGATTAATATTACGTTGCAAAGTACTTCTAAAATGCGGATGCGGAATGTCCCCACACTGCTTCGCTATGTCGCTAAGGAAGGAAAGATTCCTGAAAAAATGGCCTTGGGTTTTGCTGCTTACCTGTTTTTTATGAGGGTTACCCATCAAGAAGGTGATCAATTTTACGGAATGCTACGTGACCAAGCTTACCCTATTAATGACGATCAAGCGGCTTATTTTCACAGCCTGTGGCAAAAAATAAATCCGCCATCACCCAATACTTTAGAAAAGTATGTAAGAGAAGTGAGTAGCAATCAAACCTTATGGGAAACCGACCTTACTCAACTTCCACAATTTGTCTCTACCGTTACCAAGCATCTTGAAGCGCTACTCAAAAAGAGCCTTAAATCTACCGTTTGATAACTCCAGAAGTATTACCTTTCATCAATGACTCAATGGCTGCCACATCGGCTAGCTGTACGTCTCCCTTAAAGGTGTGCTTCAATGCAGAAGAGCAAATGCCAAAATCGAGGGCTTTCTGGTCTTGTTGATAGGCCTGCCACCCATAAATAAGCCCTGCAAAAAAAGCGTCTCCTGCCCCAATTCTATCTACGATGGGATTGATATGCAGGATAGGCGATTGAAATAACTGTTCACCATTCCAAAGTTGCGCGTGAATGGTATTATGATTGGCTGAGTGAGAGATGCGTTCGGTGTCTACCACTTTTTGAATACGTGGATATTTTTTCATCAAAGCTTCAGCCCCTTTCTGGAAGGGTGTATCTGTTTCTGGAATTTCAATGCCTAAATACTTGGTCATCGCAGGGACATCAGCCAATACCAAGTGGCTATTTGCTACCAAGTCAGGGAGTACTTCTTCTGGTGTTTGGTCGAATTGCCACAGACCCGAGCGAAAATAAATATCCCCTGAAACTGTTAACCCTTTCTCAACCGCTTTTTGTACCGCCTGTAAACATATTTGGGTGCAATTGGCCGATAAAGCAGGCGTAATCCCTGACCAATGCAACCAGTCTGCTCCTTCAAGAATAACCTCCCAATCAAAATGTGTGGGACTACTTTCAGCGAATGCAGCGCCATACCGATCGTAGATAATTTGACTTCCTCTCAGCGCAGCGCCTTGTTCTAAAAAGTAGAGCCCTAGCCGCCCTTTATTAAATACAATGGACTGGGTATCAACCCCATACTTTTGCAGATGTTGCTTTGCTGCATAACCAAGCGCTTGGTCTGGAAAGGAAGTGACATGTGTGGCGTGCAGCCCCCATTGGGCGAGTGCTACTGCAATATTCGCTTCGCTCCCCCCAAAATGGATTTCCAACTGCTTCGTCTGAACGATTTTTTCAAGATTAGGCGGAGCAAGCCGCATCATAACCTCCCCTAAAGTGACTACTTTCATTAGGTTTACTTGCTAAAGGTGACTTGTTTTAACTTAGGAGCCAGTAAGTGAATCAATGCAAGCGCTATCAGGTACGCCATAGAAGCAATCGCAAAAAGCGACCAATAGCCTAGCTCATTGATGAGTGTGCCAGAGGCTTTATCGAGTAAAGCACCACCCAAAGCACCGAATAATCCACCAATGCCCACTACCGATCCTACCGCTGAGCGAGGAAACATATCTGCTACTGTAGAAAATAAGTTTGCCGACCAACCTTGATGCGCTGCGGCCGCCAGCGCGATTAACCCTATGGCGATTACCACACTCTTTGTGATGGCCGCAAAGAAAATAGGTACTACGCACAAGGCGCAGATCAGCAGGGTAAACTTACGGGCTTTATTGACTTCCCAGCCTCGCTTGATAAGATTAGTAGCTAACCAGCCAAATACTACACTTCCTCCATCTGATACTAAATAAATGATAAAGAAAGCAGGCCCAATGGTTTTTAAGTCTAATTGAAAAGCAGCATTTTCATTAAAGAACTTAGGCAGCCACGTAAGGTAAAACCACCAAATACAATCGGTCATAAACTTTCCAACGGCAAAAGCCCAAGTTTGTCTGTAAGGGAAGAGCCTTCGCCAAGAAACGCGTTCCTGTACGGCTTGCTGTGCGTCTTCGTCGCTGCGAATGTAAGCAAACTCCGCAGCACTTAGTTTTTTGTGTTCTTCAGGTCGTCGGTAAATAAACACCCAACAAATCAATAAAATAAAACCAAGTGTACTGGTAATGAGGAACGTATTTTGCCAGCCTACCGATTCCAATAAATAAGGTACGGCAAAGGCAGTACTAATGATCCCTATATTCGCACCCGCATTGAAAATACCTGTTGCAAAGGAACGCTCTCTTTTAGGAAACCATTCAGCTACTGTTTTGATCGCAGAGGGGAAGTTTCCAGACTCTCCAATACCCAATCCAAACCTAGCGGCAGTTAGTCCTCTAATGCCTGTTACCAACGAATGACTAATGGCTGAGATCGCCCAAATACCAATGGAAATGGCATAGCCAATGCGAGTACCCAATTTGTCGATCAGCCATCCCATCAGTATAAATCCTAACCCATAGGCGAGTTTAAACAAGGATTGCACATTGGCATATAACTCGTTGAAGGCTCTCTCGTGCTCTGCTGTGAGCGTTGTTCCGGCTGGGAGTCCTAGCATTTGAAGTTTGAAATCTACATTGGTCACAATAAATGAAAGTACGTTTCTATCAATGTAGTTGATGGTGGTTGCAAAAAACAACAAGGCAACGATTCGCCATCTGTAACGCCCAATTTTACTGGTTTTTATAGATTTTTGTTCTTTGGTTTGTGGATCCAAGTATTGAAAATGGCTCATTGAGAGGGGGTTTAATTAAATAGAGATTTCTTTTGAACGATTACCTTGAGATACTTCTTTCCCAAAACCAAAGTATTGCTCAGCATTATTAAAGCAGATGTTTTGTATAAGTGTGCCTATCCACGGGAGATCGTTGGGGAGTTCGCCGTTTTCAATGTCGTTACCAAAAAGATTACAGAGAATACGTCTAAAATATTCGTGCCTTGAGAAAGAAAGAAAACTACGGGAATCTGTAAGCATTCCCACAAAATGGCTGATGAGCCCCATGTTCGAAAGCGCATTCATTTGCTTTTCCATGCCGTCTTTTTGATCTAAAAACCACCATCCAGAGCCAAACTGCATTTTACCGACGATTTTACCATCTTGATAGTTGCCTATCATCGTAGCAAATAGCGCGTTGTCGGCAGGATTAAGGTTATATAAGATGGTTTTAGCAAGTTTTTCTTCTCGATCTAAGCGATCAAAAAAAGCGACCATTTGCTGCGCCATCGGGAAATCACCGATAGAATCTACCCCTGCATCAGCGCCTAGCTTGGCTAAAAGACGACCATTGGTATTACGAATAGCGCCTAAGTGGAATTGTTGTACCCAGCCTTTCTCGAAGTCCATCTTTGCAAACTCGTACAAACAAGCCGATTTAAACTTCCATAAGTCTTCGGTAGATAGGGTGGCTTTTCCTAAAATTTGATTAAAGATTTGGCGGATTTCTTTGTCGGTATAAGGTACCGCGTACAAGTGTTCCAGTCCGTGATCGGAAAGGACACACCCTTGGCTTGCAAAGAAATCATGGCGTTGTTGTATGGCCGCTAGAAACTGCTCCCAAGAACCCACTGATAAGCCGCTTGCTTGTGCTAGCTGCTCTAAATAAGACAAATACCCTTCGTTTTCAGGTGACATAGCCTTATCAGGTCGAAAAGTGGGACGCATCTCAATTCCGTTATCAACAGATCGATAGGCGTGATGGTATTGTAGGTCGTCAATGGGATCGTCGGTAGTGCAAAGTGTTTTCACTTTATAATGGCTCAAAAGGGTATTTACAGACCACTTCTTTTGTAATTGTGCGTTGCATTCTTTGTAGATACTATCGGCCGTCTTAGGGTGCAAAATATCATTGATGCCGAAGGGATTTTTTAGCTCTAAGTGGGTCCAATGGTACAACGGATTACGTAAAGTATAAGGAACCGTCTCGGCCCATTTTTTAAATTTCTCTTCATTGGTGGCACTTCCCGTGATAAAGTGCTCATCGATGCCGTGCGTGCGCATCGCCCGCCACTTGTAGTGATCTCCTTTGAGCCAAATGTCAGTAATGGTATCAAAATGCTTGTCGTTGGCTATTTCGGCAGGCGGAAGATGGTTGTGATAATCATTGATAGGCATCTCTTTTGCGAACTCATGGTAAAGTCGCTCGGCAGTGGGCGTTTGCAAAAGAAAGTGCTCTGAAAGAAAACGCTTCATATGGTCATACTTTTCTTAAAGAGACGCAAAAGTCGCTTGCCTCCCCTTATGTTGGATAGGATATTTTGGTTTACTGCTCTCTTCTTCGATAGGACTTCTTTTTAGGAAGTGTACATAACACAGCTATGAGAAGCCTTCGACAAAGTTTCCTCAGTATTTACAAAGTGAGCAGGTGCTATTAATCACTGTCTTTCCCTTCAATGGCTTCCGTTTCAGAAGGATTTTCATAGTGGTAATAAATGGTCATTTGGGTGGTGAGTGTATTGCCCTGATGATGCGCCACGGCTTTTAACTCATGAGGACCTTCAGTTAGTGTGGCTGCCCAACGGTATTCTTTCGCTTTTGCTTTTTTGCCTAAAGAAACGCCATCTAGAAAAAGCTCTACTTCTTCACAGTTGCTGAAAACCTCCAGTGGCTGTTTTTCCCCTTTCACGCCACTTCGATGTATACACGTATGAGAGTTGATATACACCATCGGTTCATCAGTCCACTGGCTTTGGTAATAGTAGTAAATGGATTTCGGTTTGCGGTCGTAGGTACACATCCCTTTTTGGTTGATATGAGGGATGTTACCAATTTTGGCCCAACTTGTAAAATCGAACATATTCCAAATCGTGCCTCCCAATACCCAATCGTTAGTAGCAATATATTCCCAGTACGACTTATGAAAGAGCAACTGATAGGTTTCAGAGTGATCAAATCGTTGTGGATTGTTTACGTGAAAGCCGTATTTTCCTTCGGCTCCGTATTCCGTTACTAACACTTTCCACTTTGGATGCATCTTCCGCTCTTTATCCATCAATTTACCAAAGCCATCAAAAGTAGTATATCCTGCATATACGTCGGCGGCCGAATACCAGCCAAAGTAACGGTTTCTTCCTTGAATATCTGTATATTGCATAATACGTTCATCTACCAAATCATTTTGGGCTTGAATCGTGGGTCGATACGGGTCGAGTTCTTTCGCTTTTTTGGCTACGGCTTGTGTACACTTCAAGGCCCACTCCACCACACTTTCTGTAAACGTTTCACGATAATATTCATTCCCCACGCCCCACATTAGAATGCTTGGATGGTTTTTGTCTCTTAGAATCATCTCTTCCATCATTTTCACAGCGTTGTCTACAAAAGCTTGTTGTCCTACCGTATTCACTACGGGTATTTCAGGATATACGATCATCCCCAAACTATCACACAAATAAAATTCATAAGGATGATGCGGATAATGCGACATGCGCACTAGGTTGACACCCATTTTCTTCATTAAAAGATAATCGCGACGTTTATCGCTGCTATCCATCGCCCAACCTTTTCCGTAGGTATCTTGGTGTACATTGACGCCTTGAAGCTTTAAAGGCTGTCCATTCAAGAAGAAACCTCTGTCGGCAGTAAATTCATAAAACCGAAAGCCAAAAGCTGCCGATTTCTCATCAATTACCTGCCCTGCTGGATCATAAAGTGTAGCAACAATACGGTATTGAAAAGGCGTTTTAGGACCCCAAAGTAATGGATGCTCAAAATCTTTCACCTCCTGCGTAAACTTCACCTTTTCACCTTTGGGAACACTCACTTTTTTAATACGCGTGGCTGCAATCTCATTGTAAGGGTTAATTACATTCACTACAAGTTGTAGGTTTTGGGTTGCTGAAGAGGTGTTGCGCAGGGTAGTGACCACCGACACGTCGGCTTTTTGGGCACTCACTTTTGGCGTAGTAATGTGTATATCTTTTACGAAGACGGGATGCCAAGCAGCAAGTTCTACCTCTCTATAAATACCGCCTTGAAAGTTATAATCAGCGGTATGTGGAGGAATATCATAATCGAATCGGTTGTCTACTTTTACCGCCAAGAGATTGGGTTTATCAAAAAATGTATGATCATTGATGCCGAAATGAAAATCGGTATAGCCCCCTACGTGCTTACCAAGGTATTGCCCGTTGAGCCATACTTCCGCCACTTGATTGGCCGCTAAAAAGTTAACTCTTATGTATTTCTCCTTCCAGTCAGCGGGTACGGTAAAGGTTTTCCGGTACCAACCCACATTTCGCTCAAACATTTCTGTCACATCAATCGTGTCTCGTATATTGCGCACATCAAACATATTCTGCATATCATTCCACGTATGCGGTACTTGTACGTCCTTCCAATCCCTGGTCTCCTTAAAAGAAGGCTTTTCAGCACCTGCTACGTCTCCTAGGTGAAATTTCCAACCCGTTTTTAGGGTGGTTTGGCTGCGTACTTCTGAATGCTCTTGCCAAGTAACTACTGTGTATTCCTCGGGAGGTACAATGATATGTACGAACTTCGCTTCCCATTCCTCCATTTCGTAGGTGAGCCGTCGGTTAGTGCCATATACCTCTTTAGGAAGCTCCACAATAACAGTCTGTTTTTTAGGACTGACCAAAATCATAAACGTTTCGTTTTCTGCCCCAAACTCACGCTGCAAAGCGATATGGTATACGTTAGACTTTACTTGCGCAGTGACATCGTTTTGAAAGCTTCTCAAACGCCCTGAGGTTTTACAACGCACCTTGGTACCTACCCAAGACTCGTAGTAGAAAAAATTAATTTTTTCTCCCTTTACAGGCACATTCATAGCGGCTAGATAGTCCCATTCTTTGGGCATCTGCGGTTCAAATTGGAAAGGATACCGCTCCTCTTCGAGCGCTTTAAACCCAAAGTAGCTTACTTTTTGAATCGATTGCGAGGCGATTTCTTTATTTGTTTTCCCTGAGGGCGTAAGTAAAATCGTCTTATCACCCTGCAAGCCACCAAGCTGTAAGGTTTGTGCTTGTACGAAAGAAATGGAACAAACCACTATAAGAAGTAAAATGAGCTTTTGCATAAGAGCATGTTTAAAAATTAAATTCTGTATAGTTAACACTTAACGAAATTTTTACCATTTATTCTTCAATCTACCTTTCGTTCATTTTTCCTTGATGAAAAACGAACCAAAAAATCAAGAAAATCCAAAGCTTCCACCCACAAACCAGCCCGCCTCCCCGCTGGATTTTCAAGCCAACGCGCCTATATCAATCTTAAAAACAGACAGTTAATAAAACTAAGCATTCTCTAAAGTAATGTATTGCGTTTATAAAGAAATGTCTCTCTTCCAAGGGATAAAGTCATCTTGGCCTAGCTGCACTGCTTTAGGAAGGTAATGCCCACTAGCCGTTTCAATAATGAGTTCCAATAGTTCTTCTCCCTTGCTGGCGATGGTATCTTCGCCAGTAATAATAGTGCCTGCACTGCTATCGAGTATGTCTCTCATACGCTTATAGAGCGACTGATTGGTAGAAAATTTTAAGACTTGGGCGATAGGATTTCCCGTAGGCGTTCCTAAGCCTGTCGTAAATACAATGACTTGTGCGCCTGACCCCGCTAGTCCTGTGGTAGCTTCTACATCATTACCCGGCGTACAGAGCAGGTGTAAACCCGTTATGTCGGTTTGCTCAGCATAATCTAATACCCGTACAATCGGAGAAGTCCCTCCTTTTTTGGCCGCGCCTGCTGACTTCATGGCATCGGTAATCAGACCATCTTTGATATTTCCCGGCGAGGGATTAAAAGCAAAGCTGCTTCCTACGGCTTCTGCTTTAGCTGCGTAGGTCTTCATCAGTCGGGCAAACTTATCGGCATCTTCTTGATGCAGGCAGCGGTGTATCAAGGCTTGTTCTACCCCGTTCAGCTCTGGAAACTCTGCCAGCAAAGCTGTACCGCCTAGCGCTACTAATAAATCAGCCGCATACCCTAAAGCAGGATTCGCCGAAATCCCAGAGAAGCCATCTGATCCTCCACATTTGAGTCCTAAGCTCAGCTTAGATAGCGGTGCAGGTTTTCTGTGTACAGTATTAGCTTGCATGAGGCCTACAAAAGTCTTTTTGACGGCTTCTGCTATAAAGGCGGGTTCGGAGCGGCTTTGTTGCTGCTCCAAATAGAATAATGGTTTATCAAATTGAGGCGAAAAAGCTTCAATGTACCCTTGTAGCATGGGTATCTGGGCATTTTGGCAACCTAAGCTCAGTATCGTGGCACCTGCTACATTGGGATGGGTGATGTAACCTGCTAAAAGTTTACAGAGCACTTCGGCGTCTTGTCGCGTGCCTCCACAACCGCCTTCGTGGGTGAGGAATTTAATCCCATCTATGTTCTCAAAAATACGTGAAGAGGTAGAAGAGGACTCTTCTACCAAAATGTCTGTTGCTAAAATCTCTTCTGTACTAGCTTGTTGTTGCTTCTTACGAATAAGTGCCTCTAGGTTAATCCCCAGATTACGCTGAGGCGCGTACCCTAATTTCTCTAGTAAAATTTCTTTAAGGGTTTCTATATTTCGATTTTCACAAAAAACTAGCGGAATGACCAACCAGATGTTGGCCGTTCCCACCTTCCCGTCAGTACGGTGATAGCCCATAAACGTTTTTCCTTCAAAACGACTTGTATCTGGGGGTTCCCAAGTATACGGCTGAATGGTGGTGGTATAGTCTTCTGTTTGATGGTGGGTATTATCCGTGGTAATTACGCCTCCTTTTGGAATGCGCTGGGTTGCCTTTCCCACCGCTACCCCATACATTTTAATTGTTTCTCCTTCGGGAATTACTTTTATCGTAAACTTATGTTTTTGTGGTACGGAAAAAGGTAAGGTAATCTGCTCTTCTCCAAACTGAATAGTATAGTCTTTTTCTAAGTCTTGTAAAGCGACTAGAACGTTATCATCAGGATGAATTTGTAAAACGGTTGTCTGCATACCCATAATCTTTGTTTACAAGACGAAAAAAGTGCTTAAAAACACTACAGTTTGTGCAAAAAATCCCATCAATAAGGTAGCCATACTAAAACTTCGAAACGTGGTGCGTGCCTCCAGCTCCGAAAATTGTGCTACCACCCAAAAATAGGAATCATTGGTGTGCGAAACCGTCATAGAACCTGCACCCATTGCCAATACAGCAAGTATACGTCCCATCTCAGAAGCAAGTCCCAAATCGGGTAGCAAAGCATAACACAAAGAAGCTGCTGTGATCACTGCTACCGTACTACTTCCTTGTGCTGTTTTTAAAACAGCGGCCACCAAAAAAGGGAAAAATACGCCTAAATTTAAGGGTTTGAGCCAACTTCCGAGCGATTTACCAATATTAGCAGCTTCTAGCATCGCGCCGAACATCCCTCCTGCCGCGATGATCGCCAGAATAACCCCTGCTTTCGATAAGCTTTCACTGAGCCAACTATTGAAGGCTTGGTAAGGTGGGCATACTAACAAGAGCAGCGCAAGTAATACCCCCACTAGCAGGGCTACGAAAGGCTCTCCCAAAAATAGTAGACCTTGCGTCCACCAGGCGCTTTCTGATGCTGGTGTGAGCCACAAGGGAACAAATACTTGCATAGCAATCAGTAAAATGGGCACCAGAATAGGGATAATCGCTTGAATAATTGAGGGCGTTTTTTCTGTTTCTGTAGTGGCTGCTAAAATGGTGGGAGCGGTTTGTCCGTTAGCAAAGCGCCTTGCCCACAAAAAAGCAACGAATACCGTAGGAATAGCCAGTAAAACACCTCCTATTAGTACAGCCCCTAAGGAGAGCTGCATTTGCTCTGTGGCGGCCAATATACCCGGATGAGGAGGAACCAAACAATGTACCGCATACAAAGCACTTCCTAAAATAGTTGCCATCATCGGCATTGAGAGCTTGGCGCGCTGTACTACGCTTTTGTTAAGGCTACTGAGTACTACGAAAGCAGCATCGCAAAAAATAGGTAGTCCTACTAAAAAACCCACCAAGGCTATCGCTAAGGGCACTTGTTTCACGCCCGTTCTGCGTAAGATGTAATAAGCAATACTTAAGGTGGCTTTCGTTTTTTCCAGTATGGTTCCTAGTAGCATCCCTAGTAAAATGACCAGTCCAATTTTTCCTAAGGTATTTCCCAAACTACTCTTCATAATTTGAACAACCTCCATAGGAGAAGCCCCTATGAGAAATCCTGTTAGCAGAGTCACTATCAACAAGGCAAAGAAAGCATTGATTCGAAAACGGGCGGTCAATAATACGATGAGGAAGATACTCAACCCTAGTACGAAGAGTGAATAGTAGGAAGACATCAATACTGTAAAAGGATTAGTCGTTGGTAATAGGCATTTCTTGATAGTAAGCAGCTAAAAAGCGTAAGGCAAAAGCGGTGGCAATGTCTCTGAATACAATGCTACTTTTGCCTTTTTTCTGTCTTAATCGCAAGTCAATAAAGCCGCCAGCGAGGTTTTTATCTGGGTGATTGGAGGGAAATTGATTTGCTAAAAGCCACTGCGCCGCTTTCGTAATATCTTCATCGAAGGTATTGTCACCAAGTTTTTTCAAACGAAGCCAAAGCAACCCTGAGAAAGCGGTGGCAGAAGCGGTAGCAGAATTTGTTTTGTGTTTGCCGTTAGTATAACTCTTATAGTAGATGACACCATTTTTTTGCATTAACTTTTGCATGCCTTTGGCTGTTTTGGTGGCAGCTTCCAAGTATTTTTTTTCCTTTGTGAGTGTATAAGTCTCTACCAAAGCCTCTGCATTCCAAATATTAAAGCGAGGATGTACATAACCTGTCTCAGGGTTATTAGGCTCAAAGTCCATCCAAAATCCATTCTCGTGTTGTGTTTTCAGTAGTGTTTCACACTGATTGAGGAAGACTTCTTTATAGCGTTTCTTCCCCGTAAAGGCGTATAAATCTTTGAATAAATAACCCTCTACATTGGGTCTAGCGACCATTTTCAGGGTCACTTCCTCTTTTTGATGCTGGGCATGTGGGCTCTTATCTTTCCATACTTCACCGGTGGTAGGATCAATAATGTTGTAAAAAAGCCCTTCTTCTTCTATGTAAGTATGGGTCAAAAGCCAGTCGCCTGCCTCTTGACATACACGTGCATAGCGCTTATCTTTAGTGACGTTCGCTAGTTGGAAAATGGGCGGTGTACCGTCTGTGATGGTAGTAACATTGATATAATCGCCTACACTAGCGCCGTGTACAGCTCTGAGCATACCTTTCATTTTAGCGGGCGATTGCATTTGTTGGGCAATCCACCAGTCACCGGCTTGACGTGCCTTTTCTAAAAGCGTAGGTTCCTTTGTAACTTCGTATACGGCCAGTAAACCACCTATCAACTGCCCTGTATGCCACATGGCTTCATAGTCGGTCCACGTAGCTTGTAATAAGTCGTAGTCTCCTTTTGCCTTGCCTTGTTCATCCAAGAGCACTTGCGTGGTATATACACTCCCTCGGCGCATTGCTTCCAACAGTGCTTGCTTCGTGATTTTAGTTTGGGCGTAAAGCCCACTACTCACACCCCATAATATTACCCAAAGTATCCAACGCTTTCTCATAGATTTTTCTTTTTGTGACGTAGTGACCTTCCTCTTACCTGACAACTGACGGGGAGAACAATTTACTTTACCTTATTACTCAAGGTTTTTGCCTTTGAAGACTTTTCAACTTTGAGCTACACTTCGTTTCGGTTCCCAAAAACATAAAGTCTCAGCGACTTCATTAAAAATAGTGGTTACGTTTTCTTTTTTTGAGCGCTTTATTGAAAGCATTTTTCAGGTTCGTAAAATATACTCCTACGTCTAAGGATTCTTCTTGACCAAAACGTATTCTTTTCAAATCGGTGTAGTAAAAAAATGTGAAAAGCTCGTGGGTAAGCGGGCTTTGCTTTTTGAGAAGCAATGTTCGTAAAATAGCTTCCGTAAGGGCTTCATCTTTGCCTGCGGTAAAATAGTAAAAGCCTACTTCTTCTTTTGAGGGAAAAGGCGTTGTTTTGTAGTACTTTCTATACATTTTGGCTTCTTTATAAGGCTTTACGGTCTCATATAGTTGTTGTTGCGGATCGGTATTTTTCATATGTAAGAGCCATACCCATAATATTTCTTGTAGTTTTTCTCTCATTTGCTTCGCAAGCTCAAAAGCAAGTTGTCGGTTTACCTCATCTGTAGAAGTAGCCAGCTTTAACCAATTTTGCACCGCTGCCCCCTTTTGTACATATTGGGGAAGCGACGAGCTAGGAAATAAGCTTAGTCCCTGTAAGGAAGGGCTCATTATTTTTTGTATCCATTGCTTGGTTGCTGAAGGAAGCACCTCATAGAGTCTCCATCTAAATAGGTTATTAGAGGCAGTACAAAACCAAAGTAATAGCTCGTTATGATAAGTATCAGGGTCTTCTAAAGCAGTTTGCCAAGCCTCCTCTCGTCGATAGGCTACTTTCGATCGTGCTGTTTTCTTCCATTGTATTTTTAGGTCATTTTGCAAAGTCTTCTTATCGTAATCGTTTTATGGCTAAGGTTCGAAATTTATTTCTTTGTTTCTAAAAAGGTCAAGTAGTCATATATTTTTTCGAATACCTCATCCCTAGAGACCGCCAAAGAATAGCTGGAAAGGTCTTTAAAATGCTTGATAAGTTCTAACTTAAAGCGCTCTGGCTTCTGTTTCCGTTGCATCCATACTGCCAAAACGGCCTTTTGTAACATTTTATCTTTGAAGCTGTAGCGATTATTTTGATCCTGTGCCTTTAAAAAATAGTAAAAGCCTATAGTTTCTTCGGTAGGAAAAGTAGGGATATCGTTCTTCTTGCGATGCTCGTATAATCTCAGTGCGGTAGTACCTTCTAATAGCGTGTAGAGTTGCTGTTGCTTATAAAAGTTAGGCGTATGGCGCATCCATACAACAAGTAGATCTACTAGCTCTGTGATGAGCCCCTTAGCAAGCTCAAAGGCCAGCTCTCGGCTTTTGTCATCTTTGGAGGTAGCTAAGGCTAGCCAACTATGAATAGAGGGATTTTCTTGATAGTGAACAGGAATGATATTGGTAGGCAACATCCCAAAAATTTTCTCTTTTGCCCCTATTACTTCTTCCAGCCAGTTCCACTGTGAAGATAAAAGGAGCTGTTGTGCTTGCCTTCTAAAGGAGGCCTCCTGCGCAACACAAAACCATATCATGAGTTCTTCTTGGTACTGCGTCGGACTATCTGTTACCATTGCCCAGGCTTCTTGCCGTTGCGAAAGGTGCGCTCCTCTTGCTAGTGATCTCCAATGGGCTTTCACATCCATAGTGTCTCCCTTATTTTAATTCTCTCCTCTAATATTCCTAATTAACTCAAGTTGCTAGTAATAAAAAGGTGCTACCGAATCGAAAAGCGAGT
>CALEMF010000056.1 GCA_937911505.1 uncultured Cytophagales bacterium | reverse complement strand
AGCTCGGCGTAGCCAAAAACGAACCAAAAACCGACCAACGGGAGCTCAGCGCAGCCAAATCAAGAAACCGAGCTTGCGAGCTCAGCGAAGCTAAATCCAAAGCTTCCGCCCTCAAACCAGCCCACCTCCCCGCTGGATTTTCAGGCCGACGCATTTACATATAGCTTAGAAACAGGAAGTTAGAAAAAATTTAAACTACTCTTAGACTTAAGTAGATTATTAACGCAAAGCGCACAATTTGCGTGCTAAGAAGAAATATTGAGCAGTTGTCTCCCTGCTAAAACTAATCATCAACTTACAAAAGTATAGCTCATCTACTGTTCCCCTTTATACGTAATAGCCCAGACCTCTACAAGACCTGAGCTATCACTTCATGGAGAGTATTTTCTTTACCCTGTGTAGTGAGCATTGCCTCCTGCTGCCACATCCAGTACCACCCCGCTGATAAACTTCGCTTGGTCAGAGGCAAGAAAAGTAGCAGACTGCGCAATATCTACAGGATCGAGCGCAGGGGTGGGCAGGGCATGATAGCCTAGCATAGCCTTATCCTGCTCTTCAAAAGAGTTCATACCAGTAGAGGTATACTGCCCTTCGCTGCGGTACATTGGGGTATTAACGGCCGTAGGGGCAATGGCGTTGACACGAATATTGTATTTGCCCAACTCTAAGGCAAGTGTTTTGGTGAGTCCAATGACGGCCCATTTGGTAGAGGCATAATTGGCTACTCCAGGAACGCCTTGCCTGCCGCCAATCGAAGAAATAGTAATGATGCTTCCATTTTTTTGCGCTTTAAGCGTGGGAAGCGCCGCCCAGACTGTATTGGCTACCCCGGTCAGGTTTACATCAATGACATCTTTCCACTGCGCCTCCTTCATTTTCTCAAAAGGCGACCAACTGGCGATTCCCGCATTGGCTACGACAATATCTAAGCCACCTAGCTCCTGTATCGTTTGCTGTACGGCTCGCTTCATCGCTGCTAAGTCTCTCACATCGGCTTTAATACCTATCGCTTTTACGCCTAGCTTTTTGATGAGCTGGGTAGCATCGTTAAGTTCTTTTTCGGTGGCCAAGCGATAGCCTTTAACGGCCATTCCTCCAGTGGCATCGCCAATATCCAAGAGGGCTATATGTACTCCTTGCTTCGCTAAATCAGCAGCAATGCCCAAGCCTATACCACGTGCTGCGCCCGTAATAAGGGCTGTTTTACCCTTTAGTGCCAAGCCTGCGGAAGAAGATTGTCCAAGTGTACTAGTACCAGTGATGGCTACCCCTGCTGAGGCAAGTCCTATTGATTTGAGAAAGTTTTTTCTGTTCATGATCGCTAAAGTTTAGTTGAAAGCTTACAGGAACAAATATCTACCTTTCTAAGGGCTAAAAATTGTAAATTCTTGGGGTATTAGTAAAGTTGCTTTGGTATTGCTTGGGGCTGATGCCCACTATTCTTTTAAAACTATGTGTAAAATGGCTTTGGTCGTAGAAGCCAGTAGCGTGTGCAATGGCTGTTAAGGAGTCGGTACTATGTTGGATGAGGAGCTGTGCTTTCTCTATTCTTGCTTGTAAGACGAATTGATGGGGAGACATCCCAAATGTATGCTTGAAAAGTTTCGCAAAATGATAAGGGCTCAGATTGGTTTGTTCGGCTAGCGTCTGTAAAGTGATTTCCTCGTGCAAATGTGCGTAGAGAAAGTCTATCAATCTTTTTAAAGGTACACCTAATAGCTTTCCCTTGGGCTCTGTAATTTTCTTAGTACCTAAGCCGTAGCGATTGAGTAAGTAAAGGGCAAAGGTCATCGCTAAAGCATCCTTGAACAGGGTGGTGTAGTTATTTGGACAGGTGAGTACTTGCTGAAAAAGCGGAATAAAAGAGGAGATGTGCGCATCTTCTTCACCTCTTTGGGTTTTTAAAATGACTTGTTGGGCGGTAATCTCTTCGGCAGTGATTCTATCATATAATTTAGGGGAGAGGGCAATTGCTAAAAAGTCGAAGTCTTGTAACCAACGTGGTGTCCCCGTATCGCCGTGCTGCTGCATTGAAAAGGAACCCGGTTGTAAATTCAGTTGACGCCACACGCCTTTTTCCTTGTATTCAAAAGGAATGGCTTTTGTATTAAGGGTGATCGTAAGCCGATGATCGAGTATTGTATGGGTAGGAAGCTCTCCTTGTATAAGTTTGTGATGCTCGACAACGAAACCCTGCCAGTTTAATACGCTTTTTACAGCCTCTTGTGGTGCAGCAGGAATGCGTACACCGTTTTTTAGCAGCGTTATCTGAGAAGAGGTAGACATCTGAAAAATACTACCATCCTACAATAAAAAAGTTTACTATTGTTTCTAATTCAAAGGCTCCCAATGATATATTTAAATGAAAATGTCTATTAAAGGGCTTCTAAAATCCTTTTTCTTCTTGAATAGGTGAAGTTTTCTTGGTGCTTTTATGTGGTTAATGATTTTTTTTAAAGTTTTTGTTTAAATTAGTTTATCAATAACGCTTACCATACTATTTACTATGAAATTACTCACACTCCTTTTAAGTGTTTGCACTTTTTGCGCCTTCGCACAAGGTTTACCGTCTGAAAAAGACTTAGGAATTGAGACTTTACAAGGCAAGGTGAAAACCCTCAAAGAGTACACACAGCCACTTCGCCTGCCAGGCATGCCCGCCCCTTCTGATACTTCTTTCAGCTTAAGCCGAGAAATAAGTTTTGATAAAAATAAGGCGATTACCTCCATAGTTTCTCGCAGTGCGATTGGTACGAAGGTTTCCTTAACCAAGCAGGTTTTTAAATACAATAAAGCTAATCAACTCATAAACGTAGTCTTTGTAGATGCAGAAGATGAAGATAAAATCTATCAAGAGGTTAGCTACACCTACGATAAGAACGAGAAGGAAGAGACTTGGTACAATGCCCAAAAGGAAGTGATAAGGAAGTTGCGTTATCAGTACGATGTGGCGGGTAATGAGCGCGCCGTTTATACCTACAATGCTGCAGGGGAAATAACAAAAAAGGTAGAAATAACCTACAACGATCAACAAAAACCTATTGAGAAGCTGTCTTATGGTAAAGAAGAAGTGCTTTTACAAAAAGATAGTATTGCCTACAACGCAGATACTACCACCACTTTCATCACGTTTGTGAAACTCGATCCTAAAAATAACGGGTCATTACAAACCGTAGTAGATCGCTTTGGGAATATGATGAGCTACGCTGTTTCTAGTCCTGAAGGAGATATAATTTCTCAGATCATTTATCAATACGACAAGGCAGGTAACTGGATCAAAATGACCAATCGTACGCGCCTACCTGATCAAAAGGAGTCAGAGTCGGTTACAAAGAGAGAAATTACGTATTACGATTGATATATAAAGCTTTTTCCTAGAGAAAGAGGAATTATCACCTTAGTTTCCTTTCCCAGCTTGTACGAGCGCATGAATTTCAGTAGCTAGTTCAGTTACGTTACCGTTTTTTCGATTGGTAAGGATCACAATGTACAGGTCGTCTTCAGGATAGTAACGGATGACGGCCTCGTAGTTTCCGCTGGAGCCGTGATGATGATGTACTTCTAAGGCGGCATCTTTCCATTCTAACACCCCTAAAGGAGACTGCGCACCTACTCTTTCTGACAGTTGTTGGACAGCGGCTTTCGAGATCAACTTTTGGTGGTGCAAGTGAAACAGCCACTGATAGAGGTCTTTGGCGGTAAGGTTCATCAAAAATAGGGGCACCTGAATGTTATAGCGATCCAGTTGTTTGTCTTCATTAAAAGAAAAGGCAACCAACTGCTCATCCTTGTAGGGGAATTGAGAGGCAAAGAAAGCCTTGTCCATCTGAGCAGGAAGAAATAGATTTTCCTGCACGTACATTTCAAAGCTTTGCTTTGTGATTTTTTCTACTATTTGTGTTAGTAACCAAGGGTTATAATTAGAATATAGATAGTCTGACCCAGGGGCAAAGGCGAGCGCCTCCGTTTTTTTAAGAAGTGCTAAAATCGACTGTTCTGTAACGGGTGTATTGTTTTTAAAGAAATCACCCCAAGGTACGCGAGGCAAGCCACTGGTATATTGTAAAAGGTGCTGAATGGTAATACGTGCAGCCCATTCAGGCATTTCAGGAAGATAGCCCTTGATAGGGTCGCTGAGCTTCAATTTCCCTTGCTCTTTGAGCTGCATAATCGCCACCCCAGGAAATTCCTTGTAAATAGAACCTACCTGAAACCGATGCGCTGAAGTAAGCTTTTCTTTGGTGGTTGGATGGGCGTAGCCAAAAGACTGCTCATAAAGAACTTCTTTTCCCTTTACCACCAATACGTTTCCGTTGAGGACATTATCCGCATATTGCTTTTGAAGATAATCTTTGATGCTAGAGGATTGACAACTAGCGTGGATCGTAGTCATACAAAGGACAACACCCAACAATACTTTACTCATTTTAATTACTTTTTAGGTTTAACACTATTCCAGATATCTAAGTACATTTTCCAGTCATTATCGACTTTCTTCCAAACGATTACATATTTCCCTTGCCAAGAAGAGACACGCCCATCTTTATGTTTGGTTTTACCTTCATAATACCCATAGTCGTAGGCGGTATCATTCATTACAGTGATCTCGCTTTGGGTGATTTTATGGTAAGTGGTGCGTACGCCTTCGGGTAGTGTCCAGTACGCAATGATGTCTTCCCCTTCCAGTATCTTGGTATGGTTGGGGAATATCTTGGCATCGGCTGTGTAAGCACTGGCAATGCCTGCGTAATCGGCGTTCACAACGAATTTAGAAAACTTTTCGGTATTTTTTAGAATTTGGTTGATGTCTTTCTGCTCTCCTTGTAGTACCTGTGCGTTGAGTGGCCAGTTGATAACTGCCAATAAAACAAAAGCTGTTAAAATATATACGCGTAAATCCATGGTTTATTTTTATGTTTTTTGATCTGATTCTCTGAAGGTTACCGCTACTTCTCGTTATTTTTTAACTTCCTACTAATTTCAATACTCTTTTGCGCCAACACCTTCGTTGATTGGAAGTTTTGCCCAGTGACTAATCTTCCATCTGTTACCTGATAAGCTTTGGCTTTTTCGCCATACTCAAACATGCCCCCTCTTTTTTCTATCTCTTTTTCGATGACAAACGGGTAATGCTTATACAAAGCAGATTCCTTATTCTCAAAGGCTTCAGGATACCCGTTTACATTTTTACCTGCCACCAAATACTTACCGTCTGAGGTTTTGATATTTACAATGCCTGCTGTACCGTGACAAACCGCTGCTACGACGCCCTTCTTCTGCTCGTAGATGTGCGTTGCGATGCGTTGGATATCAGTATTTTGAGGAATATCAAAGATGGGCGCACTACCTCCTGTGTATAAGATGATATCATACTCGTCTGGGTTCACTTCAGTAGGTTTTTGGGTATGCGACAGGGCGTACATAAAATCTGTATCGTACAACGCAGCAGCGTGTAAACTATCATAAGGGTTAATGTAAGCAAGGGGAATAGCGCCTCCTTTTGGACTCACAAAGTCTACGTGATAGCCAGCTTGTTGGTAGGTAAAGTAAGCGACAGATACTTCAGAGAAGCTATTACCTGTTGAAAATTCTGCCTTTGCTCGATGAGCAGCATTTGAGGTGACGATCAAGACTTTATTGCCCTCTCTCTTGCTCTGTTCACTACCAGCGGTTTTACTGATAATCTTCCAGCCATTATCAAGCTTTTTCAACAGCAGCATATCTACAAACCTTTTTTGAAGGCTTGGGATAATTACCTCCAGCTTTGCCATCGCAATACCTTGAAACTGATCGATAGACAGTATGTTGGTAGTTCTTCCGTTGAACTTACCCGCTTCGCCTTTGGCGACTAAGGCAGCGTATTGCTCAATCGTCATTACGAAAAGAGGCTCACCTGCCTTGTCGAGAAACATTTTTGCTTCGGGCATAAAGGCTGCCTTCAGCGTATCTGGAAAGCTGTAGGAAGTACCTATGATATAACGATTGATCACCGTGGTGATTTGTTCTTCTTCCGTTTGGGTAGTGCTGACTTGACCTTGTACATTTGTAGAAGTAATGAGGGCAAACAAAACAAAGATTGCTAAAATATAAGTTGGTAAATGCATGGTTTATTTTGAGTTGAGTTGATCTAATTTTATAATTTCTAGGGCCATTTTATGTGCTGAGGCGGGGTTTTGACCCGTTACCAAACGCCCATCCACTACTACGTTTTCTTGCCAGTTGTCAGCCCCGACAAATACCGCCTCACGTGCTTCTAAGGCAGACTCCAGTAGAAAAGGTACGTTTTTATCCTGCTTGGCAGCTTTTTCTTCTTCGTTGGTAAAGGCAGTAAGCTTCTTCCCTTTCACCAAGTAGCTGCCATCATTAAGCTTTACATTGAGTAAACCCGAAGGGCCGTGACAAACCGCTGCCACTACACCACCTTGTTCATAAATAGTGCTGGTAAGTGCCTGTAAGTCAGTATTATAGGGTAAGTCCCACATCGTTCCGTGTCCGCCTACAAAGTAAATGGCTTGGTAGTCAGCCGCCTGTACTTCTTGAGGGGTATAGGCGTGTGTGAGCTTATAATAAGCAGAAGCATCCTTCATAAACCAAACATTGATACTGTCGTTCATACTGGTGCCATACATAAAGGTGCTGCCTCCCTCAGGACTGACGAAGTCTATTACGTAGCCTGCTTCTGCGAGGGGCTTGTAGGCGTGGCTTACTTCGCCTAGGTGCAAGCCTGTTTTTTTACCCGTATTGCCCATCTGCTCGTGGCTCGTCACTACAAAAAGTATTTTCTTCTTTTTAGTAGAAGCCGCCGAGAAGGTTTTTACGGCGATTTTCCATTCATCTCCTTCCTTAAGTAAATTGATGTAGTCGTAGAAAATTTTAGTAGGATATTCGATCTCTACTTTTGCTTGAGCCGCACTGCCTTGTACATCCACATAAACGATTCTTGCACGACAGTCTTGCTTGCTACCATTGGCAGCGCCTGTAATGTAGTCGCTTCCTTGCCAGATGCGGAGTGTATCTTGCTTGATGTAGCGAAGGTCGGCTTTCGGGTGAAAGGCCTTTTGTAGTAAGGCTACCTCGGGTGTGTTTCGGCCATCAATGTAGTTTTGAATAGCTGCTCGCACCTGCGTTTCTGCTTTAGTATAGGATTGCCCTTGTGTATGGAGGCTTACCCAAGATAGCAGCCCCCAAAGAAAATATTTGTACATATTTTTTAATGTGTTTTGAGTAATAAGAATGCCCAAAACTGCATAAAATAGTAGGTAAGGCGCTACCGAAATCCTGATGTTGGTATAGAAGGAAGGTGATTTAAGTGTTTTCGCGGTACGCTTTGGCAGTAATGCCCACTATTTTTTTGAAATAAGCATTGAAAGAAGACAAACTATTGAAGCCACTCTCAAAAGCAATGGCGGCAATCTTATAGTGTTGATGTGAGGGAGACTGTAATAACCGCTTCGCTTCGGCAACGCGTAGCCTTGCAATATACTGAGAGTAGTTGTACCCTGTAGCCTGATTGATCACTTGAGATAAGTCTTTAGAGCTAATCGCTAGCTGCTCACTTAGTTTACGAATGGTTAGTGTTGCATCAAGGTAAGGTTTATGTTGCGTCATGTAGGCTTCTAGCTTTTGCCTATGTTGCTCTAAGGTGGTATCGTCCAACAAGGAGCCTGCATACTTTGTAGGAGCAGGGGTAAATAAATACTTTTTGGAGCGCCAAAGCAGTAGAGAAAGATAGAGTATAAAGGTAAAAGAGAGCGCACCTACGATGTAAGAAGTATAATGAGAGGTTTCGTAGGCTAGCCAAATAATCGCAGTACCTAAGTAAATATTAAGCAACCAGAAGGTGGTATCTTTCCATAAGGTTTTGTTGAGGTACGCTTGTTTTACCGAAGGGAAAAGTAAGTAGCCGGTTAGGAAAATATAGACCATCCACTGCTTGTAGATAAGCTCAACAAACCACTTCCAGTAGAATCTGTATTCATAATAAGGATAGAAGAAACCAAAAATAAAAATACTAGCAGGATATAAGAAAATAAGCCACCAGTAACGAGATGGAGCAGGCGATTCTTTTACAACACTTCTTATGTATAGGTATAAGAAAGGACCGATGAGTGAGCAAGCTGCCAGCCCTAGTTGAATAAAAAGATCAAAGAGGTGCCCATTAAAGTACAGAAAAACTGACTTGATAATTCTTATGCTTAGCACAAGGAGTAGCCCGCCTAAAAAATAGTGGCTATACTGCTTCTCTCTTTTCTGTAAGAAAACATAACCACTCACCGTAAATCCGTTAAGCGCCCCTAAGGCACTGAAGAGAAATATAAACTGTTGCTCAAGCGACATAACTGTTTCTACTCGGTTGCTTTGCAAGATACGAAAAAGAGAAAGGGTTCCCTACAGATCAGGTACTTCTACAACGGCTTTAATAATCACAGCTTAGCTCGTAAGAGTCGCTGACTTTCTTTGTGTACTTCTTTAAATACTTGTATTACTTATAAAAATGAAAGTGAATTATACGTATTTTAGAAGATACACCAGTAAAGTGCTTATGGCTGCTCTGAAAGAACGTATGGCTCAGTTTATATCGCTCACATCTGAAGAGTACGACTACTTTTATCAGCAACTAACTATCAAAAAAGTAAAAAAGAAAGAAAAACTACTACAGGAGGGAGAAATCTGTACCCATGCCTTCTATCTCCTAGAGGGCTGTATTCGATACTACACCGTTGTAGAAGGAGAGGAGCACACCGGACAATTCTTCTTTGAAGGAAGTTGGTACAGCGATTACGATAGCTTTTTATCACAAATGCCTTCCAAGCAATATATTGAGACTTTAGAAAAAACAAAGGTAGCGATGCTTTCCAAAAAAACACTTGAACATCTCTACACAAAGATACCTAAATTTGAACGCTTTGGTCGTTTAATGGCAGAGCGTGCTTACTTAGGTGCTAGGAAAAAAAACGAGACACTTACCCTGCTGTCCGCAGAAGAAAGATACCTCCATTTAATACAGCAAAGACCTAAAGTCGTTGAAAGAGTACCGCAACATTATATTGCCAGTTACCTAGGCATTAAGCCTCCCTCCCTCAGTAGAATTCGGAAGCGACTCGCCCAAAACCGCTAATTTATTAACCTGGGTGAACGTTTTGAACGAAAGGCTTCTCCTACCTTTGTACTATCCATTAACTTAAAAAGCTTTATATAATGAAAAAGATACATATGCTATGGGTAGGTCTCATATTGATCAGCCTCCCTTCGTTTGCTCAAAAAGAAAAAATCCCCGTTTATGCTCACGTCGCTATTGGATACGGCAATACCTTTTTCTACGGATCACTGGCAGAAAAAGAGACCCTCAATGATAGTAGAGGATACGGTAGAAATCAAGGGAGTACGCTCTCTACTTTCTTCTATGCAGCCCCCGAAAATTGGAAAGGGCTGGGCGTTGGAAGTGGTATCAAGGGCTTTTTTGCTGCGCCTAATAATGGCGGTGATAATGAGACCTACCTCTTTAACTATTACCACGTAGGGCTGGGTCTTAAATACTATCCTTTCTCCAAGGTCTTTAATAAAGGTTTTTGTGTAAAGACCAATGTAGGCTTTGGCCAGATGACTGAAAAGACACGCTTTAATAATACTTTGACCTACGAACATCAATTCGCAGTGGGCGTTACCTTACTGGGTGGTGTAGGTTACTCCATCCCCATTGGTCAAGGAAAGACCGCCATCAATATTGACTTTGAGGCTGAGTACGCTAATAGAGGTGGAGACGTAACAGGACTAGGCGAAAACCAACGCTTTGAGAATAGCCACGTGAGTCTTAATGTAGGGATAGGGTTTTAGCAGAGACTTATCTGTAAAGCATTAAGAGAATGTTTAGAAATTAAATGCTATATAATTAACATTTTGCAAAATTTTTATCACTTATCCTTCAATCTACCTTCAGTTCATTTTTTAGCTTCGCTGAACTCCACTTCGTTTCGGTTCTTGATGAACCGAGCCTCTGGCGAGCTCGGCGTAGCCAAAAACGAACCAAAAAATCAAGAAACCGAGCTTGCGAGCTCAGCGAAGCTAACCGACGAAGGAGCTCGACGTAGTCAAATCCAAAGTTTCCGCCCACAATCCAGCCCGCCTCCCCGCTGGATTTTCAGGCCGACGCGACTGTATCTAGCTTAAGAACAGATAGCTAAGAAAAATATAAATAGGCTCTAATATCTGAATTAAAAAAGCTGTATCCATTTGAGATACAGCTTTTGGTGTATTTATAAAGAGTATTAGTGTGGTAGTTTATCTTTCAAAAGGCCATAGGCGAAAGTACCACCCACTGCACTTAATAAGGTAATAAGGAATACCGTATAGCCACTGCCTACAAGCGTATACATAGGTCCTGGGCAAGCACCACTAAGCGCCCAACCTAGCCCAAATACAATGCCCCCAAAAAGGTAGCGAGGTACACTCATTTTCTTATCAGTAAAGGTTATTTTCTCTCCCTGTGTGTTGCGTATTCTTTTCTTTTTGATCCACTGTACTATGAAAACGCCCAGCAACAGCGCTGATCCAATAATACCATACATATGGAAGGACTGAAAGCGAAACATTTCTTGGATACGATACCAAGAGATCGCCTCCGACTTGGTCATGACAATACCGAAGAAAATGCCTATTAGTAAAAATTTAATGTGTTTCATAGGAGATTGATGTAAAGTTTGATGGTAGAGGAATACAAGTGCTTATTTTCCTCATTGATAAATTTTTAGAAGATGAGGGGAAATAGGAGGAACGTCATAAAAAGCCCTCCAATGAAAAAACCGATTACCGCTATCAAGGAGGGGAGTTGTAAATTAGACAAGCCGCTAATGGCGTGTCCAGAGGTACAACCTCCTGCCCATCGCGTCCCAAAGCCTACAAGAAAACCACCTATGATGAGTATAAAGCCACCTCTTAGCGTTGTTAGACTCTGCCAATTGAACAGTTGCTTAGGTGCCAAGCTACCTTCAAAGGAGATGCCTAGTGTTGCTAAGTCCTGAATAGTAGCAGTACTAAGCGCTAAAGGCGCAGGATTGCTTAAAAAACGAGAGGCAATGAAGCCTCCCAAGATAGCGCCTAATACGAAAACAAGGTTCCATTGCTGATTTTTCCAGTTGAAATCAAAAAAGCGGTAGCGTTTCCCTGCGCCACTCATGGCGCAGAGACTCCTCAAAGTGGCACTTACCCCAAAGTTACCGCCTGCCCAAAGCAGCAGTAACATGACAAGGGCAAGCAGTGGCCCGGCTACATACCAAGGCCAAGGTTTACTTAATAGTTCTATCATTTTTATTAGATTTTGAAATCATTGTATATATAAATCTTAAGCATTTTTGGGCGTACTTGTTGAGACAGATGCCTCAATGGGAAGACTAGTCGCTGCAATCGCCTTAAAGCCTCCTTGTACGTCGATAAGATTATGAAATCCTCTTGCTTTTAAAATAGAGGCAGCAATCATAGAACGATACCCACCCGCACAGTGGAGGTAGAAAGTCTCTTCTTTAGGGAATTGTGCCAAATGCTCGTTGATTTCACTGAGAGGTAAATTATGAGCTCCTTTGATGTGTGCAGGTATGTACTCACTCGCTTTTCTCACATCAATAATATTTTGTGGGTGTTCAGCTTGCTCTTTTGCTAACGTGGCTGCTGGTACGGAAGTAACCGTATCAATTTCTTTACTAGCAGCTTCCCAAGCAGCTACGCCACCTGCTAAGTACCCGAGGGTATTGTCAAAACCTACCCGAGAAAGACGTATGATGGTTTCTTCTTCTCGTCCCGACGGGGCAATAAAAAGAATGGGTTGTTTTACATCTACGATAAGCTCACCTACCCAAGGCGCGAAGCTACCGTCTAATCCAATAAAGATACTACCAGGAACGTGCCCTTGTGCAAAATCTTGCGGAGTTCTAACGTCCAAAATCAAAGCACCTGTTTCTCGTGCAAGTGCTTCAAAAGCAGCAGGAGTAAGTGGCTTCAGGCCTTCCGTCAGCACTTTATCAATGGCTTCATAACCTTCCTTATTCATCTTCACATTCAAGGGAAAATACCCTGGAGGTGTTAAGAGGCCATCGGTCACTTCCTTAATAAATTGCTCCTTACTCGTTGCTTTTAAGGCATAGTTAGTTGCTTTTTGGTTGCCCAACGTATCTTGTGTTTCATTACTCATATTTTTACCACACGCTGAACCTGCTCCGTGGGCGGGATAAACAATCACCTCATCTGGAAGCGGCATAATTTTTTGTTGTAGTGAATCGTAGAGCATCCCTGCGAGCTCTTCTTGGGTCATATTGGCGGCCTTCTGAGCTAAATCGGGACGGCCTACATCGCCTAAAAACAGGGTATCACCTGTAAAAATAGCATACTCCTTTCCTTGTTCGTCCAGTAGCAAGTAGGTAGTACTTTCTAGCGTATGGCCCGGCGTATGCAATACTTTTATGGTAAGTTTCCCCACCTTAAAAGTTTCTCCATCTTGGGCAATATGCGCTTCAAAGCTAGGTTGCGCCAGCGGACCGTATACAATGGAAGCGTCAGTTTTTTCTGCTAACGTGAGGTGTCCACTCACAAAATCTGCGTGAAAGTGGGTCTCGAATACATACTTGATTTTTGCCTTGTCTTTGGCAGCTCGCTTCAAATAGGGAGCGATCTCTCTCAGTGGGTCAATAATCGCTGCTTCACCGTCACTGTAGAGGTAATAAGCGCCTTGTGCCAAGCATCCTGTATAAATTTGTTCTATTTTCATATCGTGTTGATTTAAAAAGATTTAAAATATTTTAGAGAATGTTTAAAAATTAAATTCTGTATAATTAACACTTCACAAAATTTTCATCACTTATGCTTCTATTTACCTTTTGTTCATTTTTCCTTGATGAAAAACGAACCAAAAAATCAAGAAAATCCAAAGCTTCTGCCCACAAATCTACCCGCCTCCCCGCTGGATTTTCAGCCCTACGCACTTATACCGATCTTAAAAATAGGCAGATAGGGAAAGTTTAAACATGCTCTTATTCAAAGTTTTACAATGAACTCCATCCCAAACATGAATAGCGCCATGCCTATGATGAAATAGCCAAAGCCCTTTTGTAGCTTTTTTCCCTCAATGAACTTACCGATGTAAACTCCTAAGAAGATACCAACTACTGCTACAGCCGTAAAGCCAAGCAGAAAAGACCAGTCGATTTTCATCTGGATAGCGTCACCCAAGAAAAAACCAAGGATTGATTTAAGTGCTATGATAATAAGAGAAGTGCCAATCGCCTTTTTAATATCTAGGTTAGCCAAGACGACCAATGCAGGAATAATTAGAAAACCACCTCCAGCTCCTACAAAACCTGTTATGCTTCCTACAACCAATCCTTCGGCGACAATCAAGGGATAATTGTAAGTGACTTCTCCTGTACCACTTTTACTTTCTTTGTCAGAGAGCATTGTGTAGGCAGCCCAGAGCATAAGTATAGAAAAAAGACCGAACATGCCCATTCTACGCGTAAATTCGAAGTCTCCAATGGTTAAAAGTACTTCTGGTAAAATGGGAATAACGTAGTGTCGAATCACCCAAACCCCTACAATGGCAGGCAGACCAAATATAATCGCCGTTCGCCAGTCTACATTATGGTGTTTGTTTTGTCGTAAGCCTCCTAACAACGCGGCCACCCCTACTACAAATAAAGAGTAGGCAGTGGCCACTTTTTCATCGAATGAAAACAGGTAGGCGAGTACTGGCACGGCCAGTATAGAACCACCTCCACCAATAAGCCCCAACGATACCCCAATTACGACTGCCATGCTATATCCTACTATTTCCATAAGTTAATACTGTAACATTTGTTACTTTATTCAAGTAAGAGGGTAAATTTTTAAATAAACTCGCAGCCTTCCATGCAGTCAAATATATTGAGTAAGTACCTGTCTGCTATTTTATAGAAAACTTGCTTTCCTCTCTTTTCAGAAGTGAGAATACCATTGTCTTTCATTTTAGATAAATGATGCGACATCATAGAGATTTCACACTCAATACCTATTCTTGCGCAGATGGTACTTACATCGAGTGGTTCTTCTTCCTCTAATACTTCAAGGATTTCTAGCTTCACTGGGTGAGCAATCGTTTTTAAAATCTTGGCCACTTTTTGAAGCTTCTCGGCAGAAAAATTTCTTTTGGTCTCTTTCATAGCGCTAATATATAGATATTTTAATAAATATAAAAATATTCAATTAAAGATATAGAATAGTACTGGGTTGCTTATTTACAGAAGAGGGTGGTTAAGAAGTGCTTGTACATTTCAAAGCCGAGTAAAAAATGTAAGCGTAATGAACTAGATGGCTCATAAATAGCTTATTAAGTTTTTGTAATCACTTAGCATATATACAAGCCCATGGAAGAGGAAGATAATTGGTTGAACAAGTACTTTATGGACTGCCCTAATTGCTCAAAGACACTACAGATATGTGATCATTCTCCCTTTGAGCATAGCTATACTTTGTATTGCAGTGACTGCCCCAAAAGAGTGGACGTAGGGGTCTATGAGCCTGTTTTTGAAGAGATAAAGGATTATTCGTCAATGCCTTACGAAGCCGTTATGCAAGCAATAGAAAAACGACTGGCGCCTTGCGATTGTGGCGGGAAGTTTCTGGTAAGTGCCAAAAGGAGATGCTTGCATTGTCACTATCCGCTAGCTTTACGAGAAGAACAAAATGTATGGCTGAAAGAGTACTGGAGCGACTTCGACGATGAGGAAGAAGAAGAAAAAGTAGAACAGCTTATGCAAAGCTACATTGTAGAGCCTCAATGGAAAAAAATGGATAGTTAAGTATTACATCTGCTTTCGCAGAAGTACTTTTAGTAAGAAGTAGTTGCCTATTAAACGGAGTAATAGCCAGCGACTTTTTATCTAATCTATCTGTTTATTACTATCTTAGATACGGGTAATTACTATCACTCATAATAGCACTACTATAAAAAATAGCTTATGGACAAATCAATTCAATTAGCAGGGCTTATAGGGCCTGTGCTGATCGCTTTATCGGTTTCGGAGACGATTCATTTACGCATCTGGGAGAAAGTATCTCCTGCGATTGTCTATTTAAACGGATTATTACTCTTTATTGGTGGCTTGGCCACCGTAAGGGTACATAACCAGTGGGTGTTAAATTGGACGGTGCTCATCACACTAATAGGCTGGGTAGCTATGGCGGCTGGCCTGTACAGAATGTTTGCACCAGAAGCGCCACAAGCAAACCTCAATACAACTGCCTATGTATTTACTGCCACCCTATTCACCATAGGAATAGTCTTGAGCTACAAAAGCTATATACAATAAAAACTACAGGCAAATACTTTATTAGGTCACTTCCCAGAGTACCTCTGCCAAGTGATAGGCGCGTCTGCCTGTGCCATCTTTGATCTGGTGACGGCAGCTTGTACCTGAGGCCACAATCCATACGTCCTCGGGCTGTTGTCTTACGGCAGGAAAAAGTACTAGCTCTCCAATTTGCATAGAGACCTCGTAGTGTTCTTTCTCATAGCCAAAAGAACCTGCCATCCCACAGCAACCAGAAGGGATCAGGTGCATCTCGAAGTTGGGAACAAAGGATAGGACTTTCTTTGTGTGTACCATGGAAGAAAGGGCTTTTTGATGGCAATGCCCGTGCACTTTTAGTAAGCGTTGCTGCGTATTGTGGAACATCTCCTTGGTGATACGACCTGCTTCTATTTCCTTGGCAAGAAACTCCTCCAGAAGATAAGCATGGTCAGCGATTTTTTGCGCCGTTGGTTGGTAATCTTTGCTTACTAAGTCTATGTATTCATCACGTAAGGTAAGCAATGCAGAGGGCTCTATCCCTATGATGGGCGTAGCCTCACTCACCAAGTTTCTTAAATAACGAATATTCTTGTAGGCTATTTTACGAGCTTCTACTAATAACCCTTTCGACAAATGGGCACGACCACTCTCTATATGTTTTGGAATAACTACTTCATAGCCAAGTTTCTCGAGGAGCTCAATCGTTTTGATGCCCACTTCTACATCGTTATAATTGCTAAACTCATCGCAAAAAAGATAGACCTTTCGATCACTATTAGTCGGCCTTGTCTTCTTTTGATGCTTTTTGTACCATTTTAAGAGGGTTTTAGAATGCAGCGTAGGTAAGCTACGTTGGGTAGCAAAGCCTGCTATTCTTTTAAATAGATTGGCGGTAAAAGGTGTGGTGACAATAAAGTTGTATAAATATGGCATCCACATGGCCAACTTATTACTCTTACTGTAGCTAGCAATTAAGCGGGTACGAAAAGGGACACGATTGGCATCGTAATATTGTTGTAAAAACTCGGCTTTCAGCTTCCCCACATCTACGTTAGAAGGGCATTCTGCCTTACAGCCTTTACAAGAAAGACATAAGTCCATTACCTCTTTAATCTCTTCGTGATCGAAGCGGTTAGGTTTATGAGAGTGGGTAAGGTATTCTCGTAAGATGTTGGCACGCGCACGGGTGCTATCTTTTTCGTTGCGTGTGGCCATGTAGCTGGGGCACATCGTACCACCTGTTATATGTGTTTTTCTACAGGCGCCTGCTCCGTTACATTTTTCGGCCAAACGTAGGATGCCCAAATCTTTGCTGAAGTCAAATACAGTTTTAAAATTGGGTGTAGTTTGATTCGCTTCGTATCGCAGCGACGTATCCATAGGTGGGGTGTCTACGATCTTATTCGGGTTGAAAATACCCGCCTCGTCAAAAGTATACTTGATCTGGCGAAGGAGTTCGTAGTTTTCTTTTCCAATCATTTGCTGAATAAACTCTCCTCGCAAGCGACCATCGCCGTGCTCTCCACTGAGGGAACCTCTAAATTTTTTTACCAGTGTGGCTGTCTCTTGCGCAATCGTTCTAAAAAGCTGCTGCCCCTTTTTGGTCTTTAGATCAATGAGCGGCCGAAGGTGTAATTCTCCAGAACCTGCATGAGCGTAATGTACCGCGTAGAGATCATATTTTTTAAGAATTTCATTAAACTCTTTGATGTATACGGGTAGTTCTCGTACATCTACGGCAGTATCTTCTACGACACACACGGGTTTAGCGTCGCCAGGTACATTAGAGAGTAAACCTAAGCCTGCGTTGCGCAAGGCCCATACTTGGGCAATGGCTTCCTTGGGTACCACAGCAAAGTGTTGCCCAAGGCTTTGATTTTTCAAAGCTTGCACCAAGGCATTTACTTTTTGATCGAGCGCTTCGGCTGTATCATCAAAAAGCTCAACCGCTAAAATAGCTTGCGGATCTCCTTTGATAAAAAAGCGGTTTTTTTGCTGTTCGATATTCGTTTTCGTGCATTCTAGTACATAATGGTCGATCAATTCTGAGGCGGAAGGTTGGTGTTGGACGGCTTCTAAATTGGCTCTGAGTGCTTCATCTACACTATCGCAATGGATACAAACCAAGGCTTTATGTTCAGGAGGCAGTGGAAGTAAACCAAGTTTTATCTCTGTAATCAACATAAGCGTACCCTCAGAACCCGTAATGAGCTGTGTAAGGTCGATGTGTGTGGCCTCCTGATTGAAAGGAAACATATCTATCAAGGCATCAATGGCATAACCCGTATTGCGGCGATTGATGGTAGTTTTAGGGTACTCTTGGCTGATGCGTTCTTGTACCTCTTTAGGCAGTAGGAGCGAGGTAAGCTTACGGTAAATTTTTCCTTCTAGGTTGTCAAGCTTCGACTTCTGCTGGAAAGCGACCTTGTCCAGTTGCTCAAAAGTAACCTCCGAACCATCACTTAGTAAACCCTTAATCGCCAACACGTGCGCTCTGGTACTTCCGTAGATAATAGAGTTAGAACCACAAGAGTTATTGCCTACCATGCCGCCAATCATCGCCCTGTTTTGCGTAGCGGTTTCAGGACCAAAGAAAAGGTCGTATGACTTCAAGAAGGTATTCAGATCGTTGCGAATAACGCCCGGTTGCACGCGCACCCATTTTTCAGCAGGGTTCACTTCCAAAATTTGGTTGAGATGTTTGGAGACATCTACAATAATGCCTTTCCCTACTACCTGTCCTGCTAAAGAAGTACCTGCTGTACGTGGAATAAGCGAGGTGTTGTGTTGGTGGGCAAATTCGATCAGTCGCTGTAAATCTTGCGTGTCTTTCGGATAAGTGACCGCTAGGGGTACTTCTCTGTACATAGAAGCATCGGTAGCGTAAATACGGCGCATCGCCTCATCGTAAAATACTTCTCCTTGTAAGTGCTGCGAAAGCTGATCGAGCGGCATCATTATCTTATCCTTTTTTATACAAAAATAGCTTTTTGAAAAAACGTTTGAAAGTTTTAGGAAGAGAACTACCTGTGTTAGCAGGTGGTTATGGTTTATGATTAATAGTGCAAGGTAAGGCTAAGACGCTATAGTTCAGCCAACTATTCACGAATGTAACCCCTCCTTTACTCATCTTCATTGAGCGCCTTCATCGCTATTTTTACCGCTTGGTCTGCTGTACGAGTAGTTTCAGGTAATCTGTATTGAGGCGATAGTTTTAATACCCAGTCGCAGGCGGTGGCTAAGCTAACCTTATGACCTATTGAAACAAAGACGGGCTTTATATCCTGTTGTGTACGCAAGACCTTCCCAATCACTTCTTGGTTGTCTATCAGGTTGGAGGCGCTCCCTCGTTGCACAGCTACCGGATCATACTGACCAATAAGTCTTGATTTGGCACAACCTATTGCAGGTATATCTAATTCTACTCCTAAATGACAAGCCAATCCAAAACGTCGTGGATGTGCATATCCTTGCCCATCGCAGATCACAAGGTCAGGTTGTATGGTAAGCTTTTGCCATGCTTTGAGTATAGGTGGTATCTCCCGAAAGGAGAATAGACCTGGAATATAAGGAAAGGATGCCTTTTCAGCGTGAATGGCTGTTTCTAACAATTGTAAAGTATGGGCATCTAGCAAGGTGATGGCCGCTACTACTTGCGCACCTGCTTTCTCGTAAGCCACATCTACCCCTGCTACGTAATGTACCTCAAGGAGTTGATCCTCCTGAACTACCTTAGTGGATAGTTCTTGCTGTATGGCTATGTAATCTTGTTCTTGCAAGGTTATTTTTGTGTATATAATACATTCAAACAGCAATTAACAAGGATAGATTGACTATCCAAACAAAGCCCTTTGCGTTTTTCTTGGTAAGTTAAAGGTATATTGACAGTAACAAGCCTTAAAAGTGTTAGAAAAACCCGCACTGAAAATCAATGCGGGTTTCAAATCAAATCAATCAATTAAGATAACTGAATAACCATTATTGGTTTGCACAACACTTATCTTTCCTACAAAGAACGTATTGCACTCCGTAATAACTAAAAGGAGTAGTAGTAGTAAATTTGGTGAAAAGTATTTAGGATAAGCTATCGCACACGTTCCAAAGCAGCCATGTAGAAACCATCAAAACCGTGGGTAGCAGGCGTAAGGTGTCTTTCTGTAAGCAATTTAAAACGGTTTTTATTTTCGTGTAAGAATTTTTCTACTTGTTGTTCATTTTCGGAGGGGAGCAAACTACAGGTGGCATATACTAACTGCCCACCAGGCTTTACCATAAGGCTGTAGTTGGCCAAAATATTGGCTTGCATTTGTTGTACTTGCGTAATAAAATCAGGGCTTAGTTTCCATTTGGCATCTGGATTACGGCGTAATACACCCAAACCAGAACAAGGTACATCAAGTAGGAGCCGATCTGCACTAGCGGTGAGCCGCTTAATCACTTTATTATTATCGATAGGGCGTGTCTCTACGATACTTATGCCCGCCCGTCTAGCGCGTTTTCGAAGCTCTTGTAGCTTACCAGCGACTACATCTAAGGCAATAATGCGCCCTTGATTTGCCATAAGTGCTGCCAAATGCAAGGTTTTTCCGCCAGCGCCAGCACACGCATCTATCACGCGCATGCCTGGTTGTACTGCTAGCATTTCTGCAATGGCTTGTGAACCTGCATCTTGTATCTCAAAAAGTCCTTTTTTAAAAAGCTCGCTGCCAAATACATTGCGTCTTTCTTTCAATACAAGGGCGGCAGGATAATCTTTGATAGGGTAGGTATCTATACCCGCTTCGTACAGTGCTTTTTGTAGCGCAACGCGTGTTGTCTTAAGCGTGTTAGTGCGAAGAACTACTTGTGCTAGTTGGTTGGAAGCTTCCAGTTCTATTTCCCAACGATCTTTTAGCGCCTGCTCCCCTAGCTCATCAAGCCAATCAGGGATAGACTGGATAATCTTGCGGATATCTGTCACACGATCGTAAGTACGTTGCATCTGCTGACTATTGATCCTTTCAAACTCTACCCAATGAGGGAGTGAGCGACCCTCGTACAACCACCAGGTACCAAAAATTTGCCAAATTGTTGCCTCATCTAGGTGGCGAGGTGTTTCTCGATAGCCTACCCCTGAAATTTCTAAGAGCAGGCGCCACCAACGTACTATTTCATAGACACTTTCAGCAATAAAAGCCCGATCACGAGCGCCCCACTTTTTATTAGATTTTAATATTTTTTCAATTACCTTATCGGCGTATCGCTTTTCGTTAAAGATTTGTTGGATAGCCGCTACAACCGCTCGAACGAGGTTAGGGTATAGTTTATTCATAGAAAGTGTGTAAAAAAATAAAACTACAAGCGTCGCGACGCTTGTAGTTGCTGAAGTATTGTTATTATAATTAGATTACGAGTCCATGGGAGTGAGGTTGATGGCCTCTACCGCTTTTATTTCTGGTACAGCTTTCTTAATCGCCTCCTCTACACCTGCCTTGAAAGTCATGGTAGACATAGGGCAGCTCCCACAAGTCCCTACAAACTCTAGCTTCACAATATGATCCGCTGTAATCTCCAGTACCTTTACATCTCCTCCGTCGGTCTCTAAATAAGGACGAATATTATCCAGTGCCTTTTCTACTTTTTCTAATAAAAGTTTCATGACTATTTCATTAAAAAATTAATATACTACTAACAAAGTTAGGGCTTTTTTCATTCATCTGTATAAAAACTTTGTGTTATACAGCGGTAGACAAGGGGGCTTTTGCGTTACGAATCGCCACCTGTTGCGCTAGATGCTCAGCAAGTGTTGAAAAAGCGGCTGCGGTTACTTCATCTTCTTGGTTGGCTACAGAGGGTTGTCCCATATCACCACTTTCTCGAATCCCTTGTATGAGTGGAATCTCTCCTAAAAAAGGAAGCTGGTACTTGTCTGCCAATACTTTACCACCATCTTTTCCAAAAATATAGTACTTATTTTCGGGTAATTCTTTTGGGGTAAAATACGCCATGTTTTCTACGATACCTAGTACGGGTACATTGATTTGAGGCATACGAAACATTTCCACCCCTTTAATGGCATCTGCAAGCGCTACTTTTTGTGGGGTAGTAACTACTACCGCCCCTGTAAGGGGTACTGCACTGGTGAGGGTCAAGTGAATGTCGCTTGTACCTGGTGGTAAGTCCACAAATAGATAATCTAATTCTCCCCAGTGTACATCTCCTATAAATTGAGTAAGTGCTTTGCTAGCCATAGGGCCTCGCCAAACAACTGCCCCTTCGGCAGGTGATAAAAAGCCCATAGAAATAAGCTTTACCCCGTATTTTTCTACAGGTATAATGTATTGCTTTCCGTCCATTTCTTGGATATCAGGGCGGTCTTGCTCTACGCCGAACATCGTAGGGATAGAAGGCCCAAAGATGTCTGCATCAATAAGCCCTACCTTTGCACCCTTTTGTGCTAACGCAAGCGCTAGGTTAGAGGTGACGGTTGATTTCCCCACACCGCCTTTACCAGAGGCTACTGCGATGATGTTTTTGACGCCCTCAAGCAATGGTGTCTGCCGTGCGGAAGTTACTTCTGCCTCCATATCTATAGTGATGGCTAAATCTGGTTTTACTGCTAAGAGTGCTTCCTCACAGTCTTGACGTATTTTCTCTTTTAAAGGGCAGGCAGGTGTTGTAAGGATCACCGTAAACTGAACCTGTTTTCCCTCTACTTTAATATCCTTTATCATATTGAGCGAGACCAAGTCTTTCTTTAGGTCGGGCTCTTCTACAGTACTGAGTGCTTGTATGATTTCTTTTTCTGTAATAGGCATGATATATGTCATTTAACCTTGCTTTTCTGTGCAGAAAAGCCAAAAAATTCTACTTTATTACGAATTTTAACCAAGAGCGTATCACATTTGTTTCTCGCTAAATTATCAAGGATAAAATCTCCTGAATCGTTCGGTATTTATGGACTTTGCGTGTCTGGCAGTACCACCTCTATAGGATAAGGTGTAAAAGAACAGACAAAGACTAACAGTGTAAACCAACCTAATAATTGCCTACCCAAGCTCAAAGGTTGCTCGTACAAGGTAGGTGGGTGATAGACCCCCAAGAATCTACCCAAAAGAAGCGCAAATACCAACCAACCTGCATATCCTTTTACCATAGGAAAGGCAAGCTGGATCACTAACTGTGTAGCCAGCGTGAGTAAAGATAAAATGACAGCTTGATTGAGTTGCTGCTTGGCAACTCTAATATACAAGAGATATAGAAATAAAAAGTAGAGTAATACATAAAGCAAAAGCATTCCGGTAGGATTCGATAGGTCGATGATATCAATACCTGCGTAGGTCACAAAAATGAAAAAGAGGACAGGGGCTACACGATTAAAAGCTTTTCGTCCGATGAGTCCGTATAAAATATGCCCTCCATCGAGCTGCCCAATCGGAATGAGGTTGAGTGCTGTAAAAAGTAAGGTAAGATAGCCCGCCAGCAAAAAAGGATAATGCATAAACTCCCGCATATCAGGAATGCGCTCAGGTTGATTAGCTACATAATTCTCAAAAAGTAGGATAAAAAGATTTTTACCAATAAATACTGCAGGATCTTCTCGGTTTTCGTAAGCATATTGCTCGTAATCGTTGCCGTATGTTTTATAACCTTCTAATGTTCGGTATTCTGGATGTATTTCCAGTACGTAGCTTTTAGGAGGTAAGTGTGTATAGCCATAAAATAATACCCCCAAGCCGATAACAAGCCCTGCCAGTGGGCCAGCAATACCAATATCAAAGTACTGCTTTCTGGAAGGTACAGGGCTTTGCATCTTAATGAACGCACCCATGGTACCAATAGAGAGCATAAAACTAAATCCCCAAAAAGGGATGTAGTAGGGAAGCGTTACTTTTACCCGGTAATACAGCGCCGTAAAATAATGACCAAACTCGTGCACTGTCAAAGCCCCTAGTAGCGCAAATGAATACTTAGCCCCTTCCGTCCAATGATAAGCCGTAAGTGAAGCGGCTGGATCTAAAATAGACTTTCCGAAAATCCATTCAATGCCTGCAATGGTAGTAGTAAGTAATGTGACAATGAATAAAAGGATATGAATGAAGTATTTTCGTAGCGTGGTCATGTATGGGAAGAATTATGGAAAAATATCCAGAATAGTGTATTGCTCAGGTTCAATATGAACGGTTTGGATACCCAATTGTTGGGCTGCTTCGATATTGGCGAGGCTGTCATCAATGAATAGCGTAGCAGCGGCCTCTAGGGTGTTTTCTTTGAGTACTTGCTGGTAAATAGCAGCCTCAGGTTTGGCTTTCCCCATTTCGTAAGAGAGGTAAACCTTCTCAAAAAGCTGATGAAAGTGCGCTACGCCGCTGGCTTTGTATAAGATTTGCTCTACCGCCTCAAAATGGATAGGGTTCGTGTTACTTAACAAAAATAAGCGATACTGCGACTGTAGTTGTTGAAGCAACGCAATACGTGCAGCGGGAATATCGAGTAAAAGTGCATTCCAAGCGGCATTTAGCTGGGTGGTACTTGCCTTGAGCTGAAATTGTGTTTGTAGGCGCTGTAAAAAAGTAGCACTGCCAATTTGCCCAGTCTCATATTCATAAAACAAAGGCGCTTTACCCAGATACGCTCCTTTCCCTAAGTCTTCTTGAGTAGTAAATTGTTGAAGTGCCTGCATGGTAAGATCAAAGTCGATGTTGATGATGACACCCCCTAAATCAAAGATGATGTTTTGGATGGAAGAAGGGACGATAGGCAATTTTATTGGCATTTCGTTTGTTTATGTGAGTGCAAATATGTAAAATTGCACTCCAATTACAAAGCAATCCTTTAAAGGATTGTTTTAGGTCTCATAGCTCAGTTGGTTAGAGCACCTGACTCATAATCAGGTGGTCCCAGGTTCGAGCCCTGGTGGGACCACTCTAACAAACGCCAAATATCTACAAATCAGATGTTTGGCGTTTGTTGTTGATGGGTGTACCTCTACTACTGAGCAGCTAAAGTGAGTACTTCCAAAACGAGTTTCCATTCTCTTTGTTGGTCAATCTTCCATATGTGTAAATAAGGCTTTGGTGTGAGCTTACCTGTACGGCTGTAACCAAATACATATCCTAAATCGCCGGCTACAGCTACTTTCCCGTCTTGTGGCGTAAAGACGACTGATGTCTGGGATGAGACTACTAAAGCTTTTATCTTGGCTGGCTGATCAAAGGGTTGCTGACCAGTTCTGAAAAGCAAGGGCTGTTCGGCGAGGAATGCTTGATAAGCTGCTTGTAAACTATTTTTAGCGCTCAGGGCTGAAAAGCGTCTTTCTACTGTCATCAAATCTGATTTGAGACGGGTAGTGTCTAGCGAGGTAGCTACTTTTTTGTCGTATTGTTCAGGATATGCAAACGCCGTAAAGTCGTTCGGTTCATCATAAGGACATCCCAAGTCGAATATCACTTGCCAAGTAGTATCTACTTTAGCCCAGAGGGAAATGTAATGTCCAAAGGAGGAAGGTTGCGCTGTCTGATGGCGTTTGATTTGATAAGGGCCAGCAGTATAGCCAAAGCTACCAGACTGGGAAATGGCAGCGTATTGCGGCGACCAAGATAAAATAGTAGCCGTAGATTGCTGGGCAGCATAAAAATCCTTTCCGTTTACAAACTTTCTTCTATAAAGGACAGCATCTGTTGATAAAAACTGTAGAAATCCTTCTTTAATAGTGTGTTGCTCAGTAAAGTGAGCAAACTGTTTTTCGGCAGCTACTAAGGCTTGGTAGTCTTGCGCCACTGTAGGAGGAGGTACACTTGATTGAACAAGAGAACAAAATAAGGTGAGTACAATTAACAGGGTATAAGACATGATCTTTACAGTTTAGTCAATAAATAGGCGTATTCACGCTGTTAGCGAGCACTACTAATTTTCTGGAAACAAGGTAGTAGATATGCCAACCTTACCACACTCAGTAACCTCCGCTTGAGGGTAGTATTAATCATTAAAAAAGTTAAAGTTATGAAACAAACCTACTTGCAGTTGCCCTTTGGCCCAATTGACTGTGGTTTGGTTCATCCAGCCTAACTGTAGGCGTACGTTGTCACGTAGGGCATACCCTAGTCCTAAATAAATACGATTACGATCAAATAACTCCACTTCTCTATCTTCCCCGATGTCATTCTGCCCGTTGATAAAGATTTCATTGTAGAGGGCGATATAAATGGCCTTTTTGAGCAGTTCTTTTTGGTTGATAGGGATGTTGAGAATAAGGCTATAACGATAACGGGTTCGGAAGTCTTGGTCATCTACCCAACGCTGTTCATACCGAAAACGATGAACAAGATGATAGCGCTTTCCTAATTTTTGTGGAATAAATGCCTCTTGATAAATACGATTTTCATTGAAGGTAGCATTCTCCTCCCCAAATGTACCTGTGGTGATATTGGCATACCCCAGCGTAAACATGATTCCTGCTTCTTTGGGAGAGTAAGTAATACCTGAGCGAAGAAGCAACTGCTCCATATCGCCCAATATGTTCCAATGTCTGTACTGGAAATCTCCTTGGATTCCCCAGGTGTTCCCTTTGAACTTAGCATTGTAGAAGTACATATACCAAGCGCCAAGTTGACTGGCATCTACTTGTGCCATTAAAGAACTAGGAAAAAGTAAAAAAAGCAAGAATATACGAAGAACGATCCTTTTTAGCATGAGACTAGTAAATTGGGTGGAAAATACCTGCTATAGGTACAGGTATATGTGAGATTATAATAAGGAACGTAAGATACGCAACAATTGTATGAAACTTAAAAAAATTACGGATACTGGTCTATAAAAGTAGTCACTTCATTGTAAAACTTCTCAGGTTCGTTGGTGACAAGGGGGTGGTAGGACTCCTCAAAAATGACAAGTCTCTTATCCTCTTCAGGAGTCCCTAGCTTTTCTAAAGCTTGTTCCCCTAGTACAGGAGGCGTCCGCATGTCATACGCTCCCCAAAGCAATAGGGTAGGCACAGTTATTTTATCAAAATTATCAGGTACGAAGGTATCTTCAATCAGCGCTTTGTTAACAAAATTATTGGCTTGGAAAAGTAAATCACCAAAAGTGGTGGTCAAAAGGTTAAAAGGAACGTTTAATAACTTGCCTTCTAGCTCACCAAATTCATCTTCTTCTATGACAACACCATCTTTTACCAATAAGTATTCTGCGTCAAAAACCTGTTGAAAATAATCAATAAGGTAGTCGAACGCTGTATTAGTGGTATCAAAGTCGAGTGCTACCGCCTTCAACCTCTCCCACTCACTGACTGAGTTACCAGCGGTTATTTGTTCATCAGCAATTTCTACCACGAGTTGAGGGCTGGCTTTCCTGATAAGCGGAAAGCTGTGCCCTCCGTTGATCTCGATCCAGCCTTTTATGCTTTCTTCCTCTGGATGCTGGATCAAGTATGTATTTCCTAACATGCCACCCCAACTGATTCCCATTAGAAAGATGCTGATATCTTCTCCGTAACGATACTTGAGTAAGGTAATCAGCTTATCGAGGTCATCTACGTACTGGGCACGATTTAAGTAGGTAGACGGAAAACTCCCTTTGGCTTCTCCAGTAGCTCTTTGATCCCAATATGCTATGGCATATCGCTGCTCTAGCCGGTTAAAAGTGCGTGCATACGAAAGGGCTTGCGCGCCTCCACTAGGCCCCCCTTGCAGAAAAAGCAGTAGCTTACGACTTCCCAAGTTACCTTGTACGGCTACAGGCATGTCGGCACGATCGTTTCTGAGGTAAAAGAGATCGTCTAGGTAGGTTACGTCTTGTAATTTGTCTTCGCTACAACCTACTAGCAGGAGCGATAGAAACCCTGCAAGGCGGATAAGTCTTTTATATAACATTAGAAAGAAATATTTATAGGGTATGTAATACTTGCCTCTATGCCCAGTTGAGGTAGAAGAGCGTTGTTATAAGGAATTTGAAAAAATAGGGTAGGTTTGATCACCCACGTGATTGGCCAGTGGGTCTTTCGAGACAAATCTTGCCCAAGCCCAGCACTAAGGCTCAACATCAAACTACCTCTACCAGCGAGCGGTACTCTTCTTACTTGGCCTTGGTCATTTACTTCGTAAGTAGGCGCTGCCAAAAAGGAACGAAAGTAACCCAGCCCCACCCAACACTCACTTAAAAAACCATCTGATGTAATGCCTCTTGTTCCGTACTCAATATTGAGAAATGCACCTACATGGTTTCTGCTGTGTACATAGAAGCCTACATTGGCAGCGAGTAGCTTGTATTTTTCTTTTGTAAAACGCTTTCGTGGCTTCTCTTTCAAACGAAGTGGCGTCTCGATACCTACTTTGAGGCCCGCGTGTGAGATTAATTCACCAAAATAAGCCGCTTTTACCGAAAATTGATCAAAGGCTCTTAGTTGTGCCTTGGCTAGTGGGTGTATGAATAAGCTTATAACGCAGAAGAGATAGGGATAAAGTTTTACCTTCATAAGGGTGGCTGATTTTTCTGCAAAAAGCGCCTAAACTACCTGCAATGCGTACCAAATACCGTATATGATCCTTATAAGGCGGTTTTTTTACAATTTTTTTGACTTTTGTAAGCAGAAGGTGTCATTCCTTCTATGGCTTTGAAAGCACGGTTGAAGGTGGTCTTTGAAGAGAAGCCTGCTTCGTAGGCGATGGCCAGTAACGACCAATGGCTGTAAGCAGGGTGGCTAAGAAGTCTTTTCACCTCTTTTACACGGAAACGATTGACGTAAGAAGAGAAGTTATCAACCTGGTTGAGACGTAATGATGTTGAAATATACCTTGGGTTCTCATCTAAGAGAATGGCCACCTGTGAAATACTCAAACGATCGTCGAGAAAAAGTTTTTGCTCGTACATCTGTGTACTTAGTCGTTTAAAAATCTGCATGTATTTCTCTTCGAGAGGAGCAGGATGGCTAAGGTTTTCTTTGTAGATAGCGCGTTGTCGATAACCATAGTAACCCGCCAAGCAAATTGCTATCAGTTGTAGCGAAAAGAAGAACAAATAAAGCCCGATGGCATCTTCTTGCGAGAGGTGTGTGGGCAATGTCCTAGCGAACAGTGTAATGAGTTGGATTACTAAAACCATATATAAAAAATTACGAAAGTAGCGCAACTGTGTAGGTTGAATATTCTTTGACTTACTTTCTATTTTTGTAATATGATAAAGGAAGTAACCGATAGTACCTATTACGATGAAAATACTTCCGCTCTCATACATCGACCACCATAGGGGCGGTCTACCTGCATAAATAGCTTCCATATAGCTCTGCTTTACGGTAGCAGGTTGTAAATATACTTTCAACGAAAATAGCACTAGGCTGAAAAAAATACAGGCTAACAGCATAGCGACAGGCTTGCGTAAATCAGTAGGCTTGCTGAGGAGCGCCCTGCCGTAAAGAAATAACATCCCTAAATCCACCATAATTAATACTGGTGCTATGCCAATGGCCCAAGGAATAATCCTGTAGTATCTAAACACTTCGCAGGTATTTAATAAAGTGACCAAAAAAACAGAAGCGAGCCAAATAAGCAATATGAAGTCGGCTTGTGACGTATTCTTTTTCTTACCGATTATACACAATATAAATAAAGGAAGGAGTGGAGCGAGTAGAATCAACCAAGCAAGAGTAACAGCCATACTTTTTGGATTTGTTGAGTTTTTAAAACGCACCCTAAGCGTTTAGTCATTTAACTTATGACCACACAACTTGTGGATTGGTTGCGCAGTAGTAATCCTCTACGTAAAAGTATCTAAAAATAATTTGAATCTGTATTTAAACGCTTCTTCTTAAAATACCTCCAATAGTCAAAAAAACTCATGAACAAAAGAATTGCTTTTATTTACACACTACTACTGGGACTATTTTTTGGTTGTAACAACGAGAACGAAGAGATAAGCTCAGATCAAGGGATCGACTTCTTACGTTGGCGGTGGGTGAACAGCCTTACAGGACCAAGTGACGAAGATGAAATCGATGCTATAGCTTCAGACGCACAGGGAAATGTATACCTCAGCGGGAAATTTGAGGAGTTTTTAGTTGTTGAAGGACAGCCAGATACGCTTATAAGTGCAGGAGGGGCAGACATTATGGTCGTCAAGTATGATCGTAAAGGCGCTTGGCAATGGACGAAGCGATTCGGGGGAATTGGTGAAGACAATATATTCGATGCTGCCTGTGATAGTGAGGGAAATATTATTTTAAGTGGCTTATTTCAAGAGGAGATTCGTTTCGGTAATGATCTGCTAAGAGCAAAAGGTGGCTTTGACTTCGTAGTGGTAAAGCTCTCTAGCGATGGGGAGGTATTATGGACACTACAAGCAGGAGGTGCAGGAAATGAGGGAGGTAATGAAGTATCAATCGGACCGAATAATCAAGTTATTGTGGGTGCCCAAGGAGACGGTCGTTTTGTTGGAAACAACTTCGATTTTCAGAATACAGGTGGTGTCGACGCTTACGTCTTATCTATTACTGCTGAGGGAACAGTAGACTGGGTAAAGGCAATAAGAGGAAGCGGAAACGCCCAAGCGAAAGCCATAGGTGTTGATAGGCAAGGAAATGTATATTTAGGGGGTGATTTTAATGGAGCGTGCTACGCGAGTAGTCCTTCTTCTCTCTTCGAGCTGAAAGGAGGTAGAGATGCCTATATGACTAACTGGACGGCCACCGGAGAATTGCGCTGGGAGAAAAGCTGGGGTGGCAGAGGCGACGACCAATGCAAAGGAGTGATTGTCAACGAGGAACTAGACGTATATCTGAGTGGTTTTTTTGAGCAGACTGCTCTTTTAGGAGCAGATACCTTGTTCTCTAACGGACAAAGAGATCTTTTCTTATGGAAAGTAGACACAGAGGGAAAAGGGGTTTGGCTACGTCAGATCGCTTCGAGTTTCTCTCTGCTGGGTATGGAGTTAGCACTAGATGCTTCAGGAGGATTATTTTTTGGTTTAGGCTTGCAAGGGTTCAATACCTTTGGTAGTACATCGCCATTACCTGTAGAAGTAACTGCCCCAGGAGCAGGTGAATGGCCTGTACTTATTCAGTATAGTAAAGAAGGGCAGTGGCTCGATGCCATCTTTGCAGATGAAAGCGAAAACGGTAGGTTTGGAGATATCAGTAGTAGCGGTCATCGTGTGTATTTGGACTTGGTGTATGAGGGAGGACTCTACCGTTTTGGTAATTATACAGTCGTGAGCGACCCCGGTAACAAAGAGGCAGCCGTTGTCTCCATAGAAGTCAACTAACTACGGATTGGTTGCCCAAACGGTTACTTCTGGTACGAAGCCCACATTATTCATGGCTAGTAAACTTACAATAGTATGGGCAATTTCTGTAGGTTTGAGCTTCTTGTCGGTATTGGTAGGATCAAATCCGAGCTTAGTGATAAATGGCGTGGTTACTTCACTTGGATTGAGCTGCATTACGCGTACATTATGCGGTCTGAGCTCGGCACGCCAGCATTCTGTCATACCAGCCAAGGCAAATTTACTAGCACAATAGGCTGTTCCATTGGCAAAACCCTTCTGAGCAGCCGTAGAGGCAATATTGATCAGGTTACCGTGGTTTTGTTTTGCAAAATGTTGTGCAGCGCGCTTTCCTACCAAAAAAGTCCCTTTTACATTTATTTCCCATACCTTGGTGAAGTCTTCCAAAGAGGTTTCTACCAGCGGACTAAAATGCCCGATGCCTGCATTGTTGATAACTACATTGAGACCACCAAGGGCTTTGAGAGCAGTATCAAAAAGTTGGTCGACCGCTGCTGGTTCAGTAACGTCTGTGGTCGTACCTTGTACACCTAGCGCGTTGGTAGCTTTTTCTACATCGGCGGTAGTTCTGGCACAGATAAATACTTGAGCGCCTTTTTCTTTTAATACCTTAGCTGTTTCGTAGCCGATACCCGTTGTACCGCCTGTAATGATGACTTTTGCTTCTGAAAGGTTCATAAAAAATAGGTTGATGGATAAAATATACTTTTAAATGTAAGGGCTTTTTGGGAGATTTCCGTGAAGTCGCTTTACTTTATAGCTCTGGTTGCTGATAAGTAAAGATAGCTTGTACAATAAAGGTATAGATACGCTGTAGGTTACACTCCTTCCAAAAAGCGTAGATCGCCTCCGTTGAGAACACCACACTGGGCTTGTACCGCCGACTGAAGAAATTGCTTTAAAGCTTGTAGTTCATCTTCGTGATAAGCTTTGTAGTCCGATTGAAATATCAACTGATCACTTTCCTCTAAGAAGATGGCTACTTCTAAAGGATCTATCCAGTTGCGAATGCCTTCGTGGTATCCGCCTGAGTTGTGTGTCCAAAAAGTAGGCTGATCGAGCTTTACTAACATTTCATAAGCAAAAGAGCTTTGAAAATAAGGGGAGAGGTGTTTGCTTTTATCTTCAAAACGGTGTTTTAAAGCATATTTTCCAAAGTAATACACAGGCAACGGTTTTAAACAGTGTGTCACTACCAAAAATTCGAATAAACTACAGTAAGCCTCGTAAGCTTGATGGCGTCTTGTATAGACTTCGTTATGTTTAAATACCTCATCAAAGTGCTGGCTTATCTCTTCCACCATTGTTTTTTGTTGCGTTTTCCATAGGGCAGAAGCTGCCAAGCTTTGTTGTATAAGTTTATTGCCACTACCCTCTTTTAAGGCAGGTATCACCACTTGTTCTAGTGGCTCTAGTTGGCATAACCATAAGTTTCCCTGAACACCCATATTGACTTTTATGAAAGTAATAAAAATATACATCTACTCATCTAGTGCTTCTCACGGTAGAGAGAACGCCTCCCTCAACAAAGAAGTTACCCAAGCCATTATTTCTAATCCTGTAATAGTTAAAAATTTACTTTTTAAAGTGCTGATTATTATATTTTTAATATTGAAAAATCTTAGTTTTTATTTTAATACCTTGTAATACTAGGTGTTTTGTATTACCTTTACATAGTATTACTAAGTATAATGTAAAACAATGTATTTTGAAAAATGAATTTATATCAAAGTGGACATCACAAGTCAAAAAGGGTGTGCTATCCTTTATTGTCTTGAATGCACTCAGTAAAAAAGAGCTGTATGGTTATGAATTGATTGAAGTAGTAAAAAAATCTACAGCTATTGAGATGGCAGAGGGTACTTTATACCCGCTGATGAACCGACTTAAGAAAGAAGGGCTTACCTCTTCAAAATGGGTAGAGCAGCCTTCAGGTATTCCTAGAAAGTACTACACCCTTACCCAAGAGGGGAAGCTTACCCTTCAGCAGATGCGCCAGTATTGGGCAGCACTTGAACTATCCATTAAAAAGATAACTGAAAATGAAATTTAAGGAAATACAATTTAAAGATACTCAGGCACAACGCGTATACAGTAACTATATCAATAGTATTAAGGAGGTGGTAAAACCCATTCCAGCAGCAGATCAACAGGAAGTGCTTATGGAGTTTAATAGCCACCTTTATGAGTACTTACAACGCAACCCCTCGCTCCCAGAGCTAGAGGCTTTACTCAATGCTATAGATAAGTTAGGAACGCCCGCAGAAGTGCTAAAACCTCTAGTGGCTGATAAACTACTAGAAAGGGCTACCAGAACCTTTCATCCTTTCCAAGTTTTTAAAGCGTTGCTGTTCAACTTGGGTAACGGATTCATCTACAGTATTTTCTTCTTACTCTATCTGTTTCTGGGGACTTTTATCTTTTTGATATTCGCCAAGCTTTTTAGCAACCAAGTAGGACTGTATTTCAAAGATGATGAGTTTATGATGCTAGGAATTGTGAAAAATACTGCTGGTTACGAAGAGGTACTAGGCTTTTGGTTTATACCCGTAATGGGCTTACTCACCGTAATATTATACTTCCTGATCACCCTTCTTTTGAGGTTAAAGAAATTATTCAACCGTAAACGTTCATCCATTATGAAAGTTACTTTATTTATTTTATGTTTTACCGTCAGCAGTACAGTGTTTGCACAGGAGATAATCTCTCCTGAAAAGAAAGAAAAGATTGACCAATACGTGAATTACTTTGAGAAACACGATCAATTACTAGGTCATCTTTCTATTTTTGAGAAAGGTGAAGTGGTTCTAGACAGAAAGATAGGTGCCAAAGTACCCCAAGAGTCCTCTACCCTTCAAAAATATATGATTGGGTCTATTACAAAAACCTTTACGGCGATATTGGTGATGCAATTGGTAGAGCAAGGCGACATGCAACTGACCGATAAGCTCTCGAACTATTTTCCAGCAGTACCCAAGGCAGAAGAAATAACCATCAAGCAGTTGCTGAACCATAAGAGCGGGCTAGGAAGCTACAACGTAAAGCAAGATAGCTTGTACTTTTGGCTGAACGAACCGGTAACTTCCTCAGCCATTATGGAAGAGATTATACGACAAGGCGTAGCTTTTTCACCAGGAGACAAGCAAGCCTATTCTAATTCTGCTTACTATCTGTTGGCGGGCGTTTTGGAGAAAGCGTATGAGCAACCTTTTCGGGAAATAGTTACCCGACAGATTACCAAACCGTTTGGTCTACAAAATACCTTCGTCATTGACGAAGAAAGTACAGTTACTTTTGCGAGTTCTTACGAAAAAAACGGACAACAGTGGCAGACTGTGAAAGATTTTTACTTACCTAATGTAGGAGGAGCAGGGAATATTGTCTCAACGCCTGCTGACCTCAATAAATTACTCAAAGCACTTTTCTCTGGTCAGTTAGTAAAGGAAGAAACACTACAGGCCATGCTTCCACAGAAGAAAGAAGTCTTCGGACTAGGGTTCATGCGTATTCCTTTCAATAAAATTATAGCGTATGGACACGGAGGGGATACCTTCGGAACCCATACGGTAGTAGCTTATAATCCTGATAATCAACTGTCGGTGGCTTATGTAATCAATGGTGAAAACTACCCTACGAACGATTTTGCGATTGGGCTTTTCAGTGTCATTTACGAGCAAGACTATACGTTACCTACCTTTGCAGACTATCAACCTGAAAAGCGATTCTATCCTTTGTATGAAGGCTGGTATAGTGCAGACGATTTTCCTATCAAGATAAAAATCTACCAAGAGGGAGAAGCCTTGTACGCCCAAGGAGAGGGGCAACCTTCATTTCGCCTCACACCAGTAGCAAGACACCAGTTTGCGTTTCAGCGAGCGGGCGTTAAAATGGCCTTTAAGCCCTCCGAAGGCACCCTGCAATTTGAACAAGGCGGTAAGCAGTTCGAGCTGACAAAGCAGTGAAATCTTTTGTTTGGGTTTTATGGTCGCTCATCAGTAATATAGGATGGATCAATATATTAAACGTACACAAAGCAAGTAGGGAAGCTTACTTGCTTTGAATACGCTCATAAATACCATTTTGGTTATTGTCTACGAACAGGTATTTTTCACCGTTTTCAAGTGTAAACTCAATACGATCGTGAAGTGAATCTCCGTTCGTATCGCTATTCTTACTCACTAAGTTGCCTTTCTTATCAAAGAGTTTAATGACCTCAAACCATCCATCCTCATTTTCGTCAATGAATTCTTCCATTCTTACGCCCTGAAAATATACCTCTAATTTCTCGAAATTGTAGTCATAGTTTTTATCGTAGGAGATGCTTACTAATTCACCTGTTTGTTTATGATACACAGAGAGTTTATCATTGTTGACACTCCATTCATATCTAAAATTTTTATCACGACTACTTTTCTGCGTGATATCGTAATACCTTAAACACAGCAAAGACATAACAATACCAAAAACGCTCAACCCAGCGATGTACCAGCCTCGAAAAGACTTTTTTCGGTGAGAAGAATACTCAGGTAACGTAGTAGTGGCAACAATCTCAGAAGGAATATCTTTTTCTACTAACCTAAAAAAGGAACGACTATGTACCTCATCAATGATTACTTTAACGGGTTTGACAATAGCCTCAAGGCTTGGAAATAAACCACCTGTTTCCAACTCGACATCAAATGGAATATGATGTGCCTCTAGTGTCTCTTTGACGGGCGTTCATTCTCGAAATGAAAAATTCTTTTGTAAGTTGACATATAACTTCTGTAGGATAAAAAATTTCCCAAAGATAAGCAGGTAAATCAATTTTGCCTTTTATTGTTTGTGAAGCGTATGCATTATCTCAACAAGATAAATCCTCGCCTTATTCAGCTTATTAGCAAATACAAGACATACAAAAAAGAAGCCCTTACTCAAAGAGTAAAAGCTTCTATAACAGTAAAGACCGTTCTCTTAGGTGGTAACGGGTGTTTCGGGCTGTTGTGCTAGCTGGTTGCTAGTGACTTTTTCCTCAGCGGTAATGGGCGTAACAACGGGTGGAATCAACTTATAGACTACCGTACATACTAAGAAGGCCAGCAAGGTAGCGCTAATAAGCCCTCCGATGAGTACGACCACCAGACCTGCATACAAAGGGTTAGAAGTAATTACCAACGGTATAAGCCCCCCAATGGCAGTAGTAGCTGTAAGCGTAATGGGGACAAACCTGGTTTTGGCGGCCTTGATAATGGCAGGTACTAAGTCCATTCCTTGTTTGCGTAACTCGTTGGTGAAATCTACAAAAAGAATAGAGGTCTTGATCTCAATACCAATCAACGCGATAAAACCTACCAAGGCGGTAAAAGATAAGGGGTTCCCAGAGATAAAAAGCGCTACCAAGGCTCCGATAAGCCCTAGCGGAATTACCGAAAGAACGATGAGGGAGCTTTTCAAAGAGCCAAATTCTAAGATTAAGATCAATAGAAATAAAACCCCTGAGATAAGCCCTACAATCTCTACCCCTTCAAAGGCATCGTCTTTATTCTCTAGCTCTCCTGCCGCTACGTAGTAGTAACCGGCTGGAAAATCAAAAGCTTCTAACTTTTCAATGACGGCGTCGTTGAGGTCGCTGTATTTATAGTCGCCTTTAGCAAAAGCATTGACGGTGGTGTAACGGGCTTCGTCAAGATGGCGTATGGTGGCAAACTCGGTTTCAAAATCTATGCTTACTAGATTACTGAGTGGAACAGCCCTGCCTGATAAAGAATAGACGAATAAATTATTAAGTACCGTCAAATCAGTAAATCGCTCTCTAGGAAGACTGACTACTACATTGATCTTATCTTCTCCCTCTCCAGGTTTATAAGTAGCCAAGGGCAAGCCTGCGATCGCCATTCTAATCGTTTGATCGATGGAAGCAATGGGTACACCCAATAAGCCTGCCTTCTTCTTATTAATGTTAATTTTGAGGTCTGTCTTTTTATTGGCAAGCGTATTACTCACGTACATGGTACCCGGTACAGATTTAATAATTTTTTCTACCTCTAGCGATAAACTACGCAAGGTGTCTAGGTTATCACCAAAAATACGGATCGCTACAGGCGCCTCTAAAGGAGGTCCTTGTTCAAAATCTAGTACTTGGATCTTAGCGCCCGGATAGTATTTGAATTGATAACGCAGCTCTTCGATCATCGCTTTCTTCTTTAGATAAGTATCGACGTCCGCTTGTACAAAAAACTGGGCAAAGTTGGTTTGCTCCTTTCTTTGTCGCACATTGTAGTAAATAGTAGGATTTCCCTTTCCTACATTGGTCGTGAAAGAAGCGACATCCTCCCTATTAGCCAAAACGCTTTCTACATATTTTGATACACGGTCGGTCTCTTCTAATGAGGCCGTATTGGGCATTTCTATATTGATCCGAAAAATAGGCTTTTCAGATTTAGGAAATAAACCAAAGCCAATCAGTGGGATCAACCCGAAAGAACCTGCCAGCAACACACCAGCGATGGTAAGGGTAATGGCTGGATAACAGAGCGCCTTGCGGAGGATTGGTTCGTAGAATTTATCGATAAATTTCTGTAAAGAGCGAAGGAATAAATTACCACCCGCTTTGGTATGTGTTTTTAGAATTTTGCTAGATAGAAAAGGTACAAAGGCAAGTGAAACCAACAGAGAGGCCAGCACCGTAGTAATTACCGCCATCGGTAAGCCTCTCACAAACTCACCTGAACCAGCAGGTAAGAAAATAATAGGCAAGAAGGCTACAATAAGGGTCATAGTAACGCCGATAACTGCTAAAGCGATTTGTTTTACAGCTTCAGTAGCAGCTTGCTTTTTGGTAGCGCCCTCCCTAAGGTAGCGCTCTATGTTTTCTACTACTACAATAGCGTCGTCTACCAGAATACCCAATGCTACAATTAACCCTACAATGCTCAACTGATTGATAGTATAGCCTAGGGCATCTAAAGCGAAGAGCCCTATGGAAAGAGACAAAGGAATAGAGATCATTACTACTAGTGCGGCCCGTATACCTAGAGGCAGTAAAGTAATAGATACGAGGAGGATGGCCAAAATGAAGTCTTTCCCAAAGCCGCCAAGCCGTTCTTCTACCGTGTTGGATTGGTTAAAGTTGACGACCAGTTGCATATCGGGGGCCATTGTCTTTTTGAAGTCTGCTATGATGGCCTCTGCCGCCTCTGCTACTTCAAAAATATTCTCCTTGTCTTTTTGGCTAGCGGTAATAAGGACGGCTCTCTGCCCGTTAAAGCGGGTTCTGTGTTTCTCCTCCTCATAAGAAAAATAGACGTCTGCTACATCGCTCAGTAAGATGTTTTTCCCGTTGGCGGCGTAAACTACCGTGTTTTTGATGTCTTCAAGCTGTTCGTAATCTCCACTTGTTTTTACGTTGAATTTCCGCCCATCCGTCATAATTGTACCCCCTGGAATATCAATGTTTTCTCCCGTGAGGGCACCATATACGAAATTGAGAGGAATATTCTTGTTAGCTAGTTTCTGTAGGTCGAGGGCTACGCGTACTTCTCGCTCAGGATAGCCCCAAGTTTCTACACTCTTTAGCCCTTTTACTTTTTCTAAGCGATCTTCAAAGGCTTCTGCTACCGTTTCTAGCTTTTCGTAAGAAGCTTTCTCTGAAAGCAATGCCATCTGAAAAATATTCACGTCAGAGGAATTAAACTCTTCTACTTCTAATAGAAAGAGGTCTTCTGGTAGCTCAGAACGAGTGGAATTAACGACCCGAATCACTTCCTGGAGTTTTTCGTCTCGGTCTACCTCAAACTCATATTCTACATCTATCAACGCCAAGCCATCTTCCATGGTGGCGGTTACCTTTTTGAGATCGTCTAGTTCATTGATGCGTGCTTCGAGCGGGTCTACGATTTGATCTTCCATATCAATGGGAGAAGCCCCTGGATAGATAGCCACTACAACAAATCGGGGGAAGTTCACTTCTGGGTCTTCTCCACGTGGCATAGTAAGCAGCGAGTTAGCCCCTAAAGCAGCAATACCTAACAAGCAAACGAGCGTAAAAGAAGCATTTCTAACAAAGAATGAAATAAATTTTTGCATGGTTGTAAAGGTTTATACGCTTAGTTGGCGGTAGTTTTACTCAGATTTTCTGTATCCTTCTCCCACATTTTAATGCGTGAGATTTCCGTTAAATAGCCTGCACCATCAGTAATCACTTCCTTCACATTCTCCAGTCCTTTCTTTACAGCTACCTCATTCTCTAGCATAAAAGCTACCTCGATAGGGATTTTCTTTACCTTATTATTGTCCGTAGGAACAAATACGAAGGCGCGCTTTCCGTAGCCGTCTACTAATGCTCTGAGCGGAATGGTATGGTAGCGCTTGTTACCAGAGGGAAGAATCTTGGCCTCGGCAAACAGCCCAGTGGCAAACTTTTTTTCTTGAGGGAAAACTTGTACTTCTATTTTGTATGCGCCATTGCTCGGATCAGCGCCTTGTGCGAGTTGCGCTACTTTTCCTGTAAAAACCTCATCAGGGTAGGCGTCTACCGATACGATGGCAGAGTCGCCCTCTGTAATTCTGGCCCAATCTCTATCCGCCACGCCTACTTCTAGTCGCCACTGGTCTTGGCTAGTATCATTCATGTAGAGTATGGGCGTCCCAGGGGTCACCAACTCACCCTCATTTTTAATTTTTCTGACAATTTTTCCGTTAGAAACAGCCCTAATCTCAGCAAATCGCTGGTTGAAGCGTGCAATGCGCAGTCCTTCGGTCGCTACGTTAGCGGCGGTGGTAAGGTCTTGTACGTTCTCTAAAGTAGCAGCTTCATCTTTATAAAGGTTTTTGATACGTTTTAAATCACGTTTGGCTTTGTCGGCACTATTCTGCGCTTGTATTACTTGTGCATTAATTTCCGTTAGGTCTAAGGTAGCGAGTAGTTGCCCTCGTTGTACGCTTTGCCCTTCTTCTACATAGATACGCTGGATAATTCCTCCGATTTTGAAAGAAAGCATCGCTTCTGTGTCGGAGGTGAGCAGACCCGAGGAAAAGACGGGTAGGGTAAGGGCTTTTTGTTCTACGGGAACCGTTTTTACGGTAACTTCGTGTGTCGCAGAGCCATCCGCTTGCGAAGTATCTTCTTCACAAGCAGCGAGCGCTACTAGTAAGCACAGGCTAAAAAGGATCATGTTCTTTTTCATGGAAGTATTTTTTATATGAATATTTTTATAAGGCGGCTACGCGTTCAAGCTCAGCTTTACGAATCAAGAGATCGTAACGTGCAATAGCTGTGGCGGTAGCTGCATTGGTGAATTTGGTTCTGGCGTCGAGGTACTCTACCAAGAGCGCTTGGTTTTCTTCGTATTTTCTTTTAATAATCTTAAAGCGCTCTGAGGCACTTTTAAGGGCAGAAGTCTTAGCTGTAACAGTTGCTTGGGCTGCGCGAAGGTTACGAGAGGCTTCAATTACTTCTACTTTTATTTGTGCTTGTACTTCTTCGTACTGTGTACGTGTACGCGCTGCCTCAATCGTAGCTTTCTGGACACGTGTGTTGTTTCGTCCTCCTGTAAAAAGAGGCACCGCAAGCTGGAATTGGGCTAGATAGTAGCGCTGTTCTTCGTCGAAGGTATAGCCAAAGCCTTGAAAGCCTGCAAAAAAGCCAAGTGATAAGTCAGGAACTTTGGCTCCCTTACTGAGTTTTATGGCTGCCTCGTTGGCTTCGATAGCCGACTGTAGTTGATTCAATTCTTCTCGTTGGGCTAAAGCTTGGCTTTGTAGTGCATTTACAGATGAAGTCAAGGTTGGATCGGTGGTTACAGCCCCCTCACTTGTTATAGTAGTATCTACAATAATCGCTTCCTCTAAAGGGCGATTCAACAGGAAATTGAAGTAGCTTTTGGCCAGTGCTTGGTTTCTTTCTGCTTCCGCTACCTTACTTTCCAAGTCGTCTAACTCAAATTGCGCGCTGTATACTACATCCTTGGTGGCTTTATTATTCTTTACTAATACTTGGTTGATCCTGAGAAGCTCGTTGAGGAGTACTTCTGTACTATCATAAATACGGAGTAGCTCTTGCGACTTGAGGTAATTGTAATAGCTGGTTTTGATTTCTTTGGTTAGCTCGCGAACGTAAGCATCTCTCTTGGCTTCTTGTACAGAAATTAAGGATTTTTGCGCTTGGTAGCCATAGTAAATATCTGTGTTGAAGAGCGGCTGCCTGATACCAATGCGGGTATCGTGAAAATTATTAGGGAATAGCTGCTCTTCGGCATTTTCAATTTGTGGAAATTGCTGACTATCGGTGAGTTGATTAAGTGAGGCATACACAGGATTGAGTAAGTCGCCCACGGGTACTATAATATCACGCCCACCGTTGGCCAGGGTATAGTCAGCTAAGAAAGACACTTCTGGCGTAAAAAAGCTTTTAGCACTTTTCAGATCTTGTACACTTTGCTGAAGCTGTTGATTTTCTTGTTGAAGTGCCAAGTTACTTTGAACCCCTTCGGCCACATACTGATCGAGTACACTCGATTGTGCTATCAGGCCTACAGGAAAAAGAAACAAAAGGCAGAGCTGCAGAATAAAAATATAACGATTATTATATTTTTTGTGAAAAAAATAGCGTGCTTTATCGCTTACTTTTCTTTTGGACAAATGGCTTTCTGGAGAAGGCCGTAACGTAGTATTGGCTTGGGATAACGGATATAAATCGCGATTAGATGCATAAATTGTACTGAAAGGTTTCATAGAGTAGGTATTTTCTATGGATGGTTTATTTTTGTGAATGAATACTATTGAAATCAACTTACTTTAAGAAATTACTATAATATAACAGTCATTATATTTTTTTGTTAAAAAAATTATACACTTTTCATTCTTCTTTTTAAATCTTCTTTGATGTAATGGGTAGCATTTTCGATAACGGACACGTCGTCTGTACATTTGGCGAGCATAATAGCACCTTCTAAGGCAGAGAGGATATATAAGCTAAACTTTTGTGTATCAAATGTTTCGAAAGTACGCTGCCGAATACCTTCTATAAGTAAGCCATCTACCATATTGACCCATTGCTTTACTACCCAATGTACCTTTTGCTTCATCCAAGGAAGGGTGTCATCTACTTCTATGGCTGTATTGAGAATAGGACATCCTCCTTCAAATAGGAGAGGAAGCTCCTGAGAAGCAAAGTCGAGCAGGTGAACAATTTTCTCGTAGGCGTTTGACTGTGTGGCAATTTTAGAACGATAGCCTTCTAATATTCTTTGAGCATTGTAATCAAAAGCTTCTCTTACAATGTCTTCTTTGCTAGAAAAACTGCCGTATAATGCGCCACTCGTTAGTTTAGTAGCTTTGGTAAGGTCAGCAATAGAGGTGCCTGCAATGCCTTTCTCGTTAATCAACTTGGCAGCTTTTACAATAATCTCTTGCTTGGTTCTTTCTCCTTTTGATAATTTTGCTTGGTTTCTCATACATGTACTGGTTTAATTCAAATATATAACGATCATTATATTTATACAAATAAAGACTTATTTTAGTTCTTTTGTGTTCAGGACTTCTGCGTAAAACTAGCGTAGAAGTGAGAAACTTCCTATTTTGCCAAAAATCCCGAATGAAGATACAAAGCTATGTTATATGGTTAAGTGTGGTAGGTATAATTCTTTGGATGGGTGGTTGTACTGAGACGCATCAACGACAGCAAGCGGCGCGCCCTTCTTACAGAAGTTATTATTACCCTATAGAACTGCTCAAAAAGCCATTAGTCTATCATTATGCGCCTTTGGAAGAGGGCTTGGAACATCTTTATTGGATTTTAAAAACAGTTGAGGAAAAGGAAACTACTTTTCTCATTACAGAAGCATATACACAAGATAGTTTAGGATACTTGAAACCGATTGAGTGGATTAAAGAGGAAATTAATGAAGTAGGGGCGTTTATGAAGGCTTACAAGGAAACACAATATAATGATACGGGTAAGGCCTTTCGTGTGGCTGCAGAAATTATTCACCCTACGATCTTTGTGTGGAAGCTAAGGAAAAATCGTCCGCTAATCTGGCGCTTTAAGGGAAGAGACAGCGAAACAAATTACCTTGTAGAGACGAAAAAAACACGTAAGTTTCAGGGAGATTCCGTAACAGTACGCTTTGAGGGGGAAACACGCGAAGCAATTGTTTTACAGGACTACTTTGAGATTCGTATTGAAAGCGATACACAAGCGGTGCTAGCACCTTTCACTTTTGAACAAAAAAATTACTATGTAAAAGGAATAGGATTATATAAGTATATAAGGAAGTTACCTAAGGTTCAACAGACCTATATATTGAAGGAGATTTTATCGCTAGAAGAATGGAATAAGCGTAAAAGTCAGTCCTTTTAGAACTATGCTAGTAGAAATTGTCGACATCACTTTTATTTTCCTTGAAAGCCTTGGTACAGTATTGTGCCTTATAGTGGGTGTTTTACTTTGGTGGCGTAAGGCAGGTATAAAACTTACGAATGCCTTGTTGGGAAGCTTGCTTATATTGTATGGCCTTACCACTGTAGGCTATCTCTTCGCCGTCACCAACGTTTATGATACTTATCCATTTCTACGTTTCTTACCATCTGATTTTAGTTGGAGCCTAGCACCGCTCTTTTATTTATTTGTAAAAGCACGCTTAAGACCTGCTTTACAATTTCAGTCAAATCTACACTATAGCTTCCATTTTGTACTACCCTTGCTGCAGTTCATATTTCAAATGGTAGTGACGATACTGGCTTATACAGACCCATCTAGTGAAGTAGAATCAACTATTTTTTTCTTATCTTATATTGAGTCTATGCTGTTTTGGCTGTACAATGCATTTTACTTAACTATCACTTTTCTCTTTATAAAGAAAGAGCGCCAAACAGACCATTGGAAAGAACCTGTAGGGCATTGGCTCTATCGCTTTGCTATATGGTTAACTTTATTTCTATCAATCAACTTTCTCCACGAGTTTTTTTACTCGTCATTAGTACCATTCTTACAGTCGTCGAATGGTACTACCTTGTGGTTGTTTCCTGTAAAGTTCGCCTCTGTAGGAATTAACTTACTATTGGTCTATCAAGCCTTTGCCTATCAATACCCCTCATTTTACTTACAAAAGACGGCTGCTGAGCACATAAGACTATCATCGCAGACCAAAGAGCAACTTGAAAACATTCGTGCGCAGCTCGACTTAAGACTCGATTACTACTTACTTTTCAAAGAAGCGAATGATACAAAGCTTGCTCAAAAGATAAAAGAACTATTTGAAGAGAAGCAAATGCATCTCGACCCTGAGTTGACCTTGGCAACTTTTACCAAAATGACGGGCTATGCACAAGAAGAGGTGGTGCAGTTTTTTATCGAACAAAATACTACCTTTGCTACCACCCTTAACCAATACCGTGTGGTATCGTTTGTTGAGATGGCTATGCAGCCTACCTATGCACATGTAAGTATACTAGGCATTGCTTATCAGGCAGGTTTTAACGCTAAGGCTACTTTTCATAGTGCTTTCAAGGTGCTTAAGGGAGAAAGTCCAAAAGCGTACTTGGCTTACAGAAAATCACTTTTGGCGGCTAAGTAAATTCAACACAAAAATATATGCAAATCAACGTTCCTGATCTTATTGCTATCTTTCTAGACAGTTTTGGCATTTTACTTTGCCTAGCAGTAGGTATTCAGCTACTACTTCGTAGAGAAGGGGTAAAACAAACCAATCTTTTTCTAGGATTGCTGTTGCTCTTGTATGGGCTTACGTTGTGCAATCAGCTTTTTGCGCTCACAGGTATTTATAGCCACTATCAGTTTTTATATTTTATTCCGATCTATTTTAGCTGGAGTATTGCTCCGCTATACTATCTGTTTGTGAGGTCGCGTGTGCAACCTTCCTTTCGATTTCAGAGGCAGTATCTTTTTCATTTTGTGCTTCCCATCATACAATTTGGCTTTTACCTTACGGTAGGGTTTCGTTCACAGGCTTATAAAAGTTGGTTGTGGCGGCACGTGGTAGCGCCTTATGTACAATACATAGAGACTTTTGGGCTGGTAGTGATTAGTACGGTTTATTTGCTAGCCGCTTACCAAATATTACAAAGAGAGATTCCTAAAAGCCATTGGAAGCAACCCGTTTATCGATGGCTACAACGTTTTACCGCTTGGCTAGCCATTCTACTCGTGGTAGGCCTTGTGTATGAAGTAGCTGATTGGATACTCTATGGGCTATATGAGTACAATCTATTCAATACGCCTTGGCTATCGTTTCCTTTACAACTTACCCACGCGCTGATCAGTTTCCTTATTGGTTATCAAGCCTTTGTTTACCAACACCAAGCCCTTTTACTCCCTACAGCCCCTTCTGTTACAGAAGAAAATGCCGCGGCGCATTTACAACCACAAGTCGAACGGCTTTTTAGAGAAGAGCAGGTACACCTCGATCCTGAGCTCGATTTGACAAGCTTTGCTAAAATGACAGGAACTTCCAAAAATATTGTATCTAAATTTTTTAGCGATCAGCAGACAACCTTTCGAGGAGCGGTGAACCAACACAGGGTGGAGACTTTCATTACCTTGGCTACTCAAGAAGCTTACAGCCATCTAAGCTTATTAGGCATTGCCTACGAGGCAGGTTTTAACTCTAAAGCTTCCTTCAATCGGATCTTTAAAGAGCTAAAAGGGGTAAGTCCTAGTATGTACTTTAAGCAACAAGAAGCACTTTTAATGAACAAATAAGGCTCATTATGCATTTTGAGACGATCCAAAAAGCCTTTTTTGAGAGCTTTGTATCATTCGTTCACCAAAATTTTTTCATCCGATGATACAAAACTTATTTTTCCGACTTACACGACCAGTAGTATTCACTTCTATCGCAAGTAACATTTTGATCACTATCCCCAGAGTGATTACAGGTTTATTACTCACCCTCGACTTTGGTTCTAGTAAATTTGGCTTGCCTTGGTCCAATTCTGAAGAGCCTCTTGGCTTTTTGGAAGTAGCCAGTTGGTTTCCTGGAGATGTAGCTGAATTTGGGATGCCTTTTAGTATAGCTCCTTATTTCTTTGCTTGGATGGGCGCTGCGAGTGAAGCGATTGGCGGGCTATTATTGGCCATTGGTTTCCAGACCCGCTTGGCGGCTTTCTTTATTGCTTGTACTATGTTGGTTGCTATTTTCTTCCAAAAGTGGGGGCAAGGCACTTGGGGAATGCTCCCTGCTATGGGCTTTCTTTGGGTATCGTTGTACGCTATGGTACATGGCTCAGGAAAATGGGGAATTGATTATCTCATTACTAAAGGGCGGTCTGTAAAGATCGCCTAATAAAAGATTGCTTCATATATATGAATAAAACATAATAAGCAGGAGGCGACTTGTGAACCAGTTGCCTTTTTTATATGTTTAGAGATACTTTGACCAAAAGCTTTATGAGCCTTATTATCTCTATTGGAACGGCTTTGCCCCCTTACCAGCATAAGCAGCAAGCCATCTTAGACTTTATGTTGGGTGTTTACCAACCTGACGAGCGAGAGCGCCGCAAATTAGAAATCCTTTACAAAAAAACTGGGATTGATACACGCTACTCTGCCATTGCAGACTATACTGTTCCTACTACTGAACGCAGTTTTTATCCTAACAGCCAAAACTTAGAGCCCTTTCCTACCATAGAACAACGCATGGAAGGTTATCGACAGGCTGCCCTCCCGCTTGCGCTAGAGGCAATACAGAGTGCTCAGCAGCAACTTGATCATACACCAGAAATTACCCATCTTATTACCGTAAGTTGTACAGGTATGTCAGCGCCAGGCTTAGATATTGCTCTACTGAAAGCGCTACAGCTTCCTTCACATACACCACGTACTTCCGTCAATTTTATGGGGTGTTATGCAGGGTTTCATGCCTTAAAGCAAGCTGATTTGATCTGTCAAACGGATCCTGAGGCGGTTGTACTAGTAACCTGTGTAGAACTCTGTACCTTGCATTTTCAAAAGGTATACGACACTGATAACTTAACAGCCAATGCGCTCTTTGCTGATGGTGCAGCGGCAGCTTTGGTAGTCTCTGACAAGCAAGCTCAGCAACAAAAACACAAAGGCCTACATCTAAAGCGCTTCTATTCAGAGATTATGCCCGAAGGCGCTTCTGACATGGCTTGGGAAATAGGAAGCACAGGCTTTCTTATGACTTTAAGTAGTTATATTCCACAGTTGATTCAAAAGGGGATAGCCCCATTGATTAACCATACGTTGGCTTCTTTACAAATAGAGGTAAAAGATATTGATTTTTGGGCGATTCATCCAGGTGGAAAGCGTATTTTAGAAGTAGTACAGCAGGTATTTCAATTAGTTACGGAGCAGTTGGCAGGATCATTCGATACGCTCAAGAATTACGGTAACATGTCTTCTGTAACGATCTTTTTTGTATGGCAATATCTGTGGCAAAAGCAAATTGACTGGGAGAAGACTACACGCATCTTAGGGGTAGGCTTTGGACCAGGTTTAACGATCGAGACGGCGTTGCTCGAGACTAAGATGAACCTTTAAAACTGCTGGACAAACCACCTGTCTGCCTAGCAGTTTTAGTGTTAATGGTAACCTTACTATACTTATCCTAAGTTATTTTCTACTGCTTCCCAGTTGATGCGTTCTAGAATTTTTTGGAGGTACTGACCTCTCTCATTCTGATAGCGCAGGTAATACGCGTGTTCCCAGACATCAATACCCATTAGCGGTTTCCCTTGCTTTTCTGCTACAGACATTAGTGGGTTGTCTTGGTTAGGAGTGGTAGTAATAAAAAGCTGCTCGTCGTCACCCAAGCAAAGCCACGCCCATCCTGAGCCAAAAACGCCTCCAGCCGCTTCCGTAAAGCTTTTCTTAAAGCCTTCTACCGAGCCAAAGTCTTTACTGAGTAGACCATCCATTGTTTTGGAAGGTTGTACAGGTTCAGGTGCGAGAATTTCCCAGAAGAGAGAATGGTTAAAATGCCCTCCTCCGTTGTTACGGATGGCTTCGGGCAAATCGGTTTTTGCCAACAAATCTTCTAGAGAGGAAGCTTCTGTTTTAGTTTCTTGAATTGCCTTGTTGAGTTTATTAACGTAGCCTTGGTGGTGTTTTTGATGGTGGATGGTCATCGTTTCTTCGTCAACAGCAGCCACGAGTGCATCATAAGGGTAGGGAAGCTTGGGAAGCTCAAAGCTCAGTAAGGTAGCCGCCGCTGCTTCGCCAGTTGCATCAGTATCATTTGAGGCCTCTTCATTACAAGAAACGAGAGAGGGCGCTACTACTACACCTGCTCCAAAGGTGGCTGATATTTTCAAAAAGGTACGTTTCTTCATGCCGTTTAGTTTTAGTAATTAAATAACTTCTAGTGTAAGAACCACTACGCGCAGCTCTTGTTTGAAATAATGCGCTAGAAGTATTTAGAATAGGATGTCTTCTTCTTTAATGATTAAATGAGGGTAAAGGTTCTTAATGTTTTCCACTACTGTTAAGTATTTCTCATCTCCTGGGTAAGGCATAAAGTAAAGCACTTTTAAATGAGTAAATTGCTTTAATCTTTTCAGGTAGCTTTTCATATGTTGCCAACTGGTTCCTAGTGCCATTGCTTCAATACGGGTTAGATCACCTTTGGTATTAAATAAAGGTTGCAAAGGGAGATTATAGTAACGAAGGATGCTTTTTTTAGTATAGTACTGTAGTACCCAGTTGGCACTTTCTTCGCTTTCTTTTAGTAAAAGTTTAGTACAATCTGCGCGTAAGTAAGTATAGATAGATACTTCATGTGCTACCAGTTCGATAAGCGCTTTCGCCAAGTCAGAAGGTAAAAGCTCTCCTGTTTGGCTTAGGTCTTTAATGAGGTTTTTGTACACCCACTTTCTGCGATAATCACTGAGCTTTACATATAAATCATTACTGATTTGCTTCTGTAATAGTCGTTGTAGTTTGGTGTAGAGGTCTCTATGATGGTTTTTAGAAAGCAACACTAAGATGACCATACTTAGTAGCGAAAAAGGAATACCTCCTTTTTGCATCATTTGAATAGCCAATTCTACATTTTGTGAATCTTTACTCATCAAGAGCTCTTTAAGGCTAGTAAGCATCGTTTCATCTTCTGCTTGGCTAAGGTAGGGCTGGCTGATCTCCTCTACGAGTCGTTTCAAATGTAAAGGAGAAGCAAGTGGTAAAGAGGTCTTGGCCAATGCTGTTACATCACCTTTATTGAGTTTTTCACCTAAGCAAATGTGCGTGGTCTGTGGAGTAATTTTCGTAGTAAAGGTGATCCCTTTTTCGGCAAGTGCCTTCCTTACGTCGGTTATACGTAAGCTTTGAAGTTTACCATAAAGAGCAAGGTGTGCCTCTTTTTCTTTAAACTGTGGTTGCTCAAAGGGATTCTGAAGTTTTTTTTCTGCATAAGTAAGTAAGCTATGCTCTACGCCTCGATGCCCTGCTGGAAAGGCAAATCGTATGAGGTCGGTTAGGTTATATTGAGAGAGAAAAGAATCATTCTCCGTAAAGAGCGCTGTTTGAACGCGTTTGTATTCTTCAGTTAAATCGAGCTTCTCAAAATTATTAAAGAGGGTGAGAAGCGGCTTGCCATTTTTGACCTCTGTTTTTTGTATAGGATTACCTGATACACGTAAAGTTCTCAATCTTTTCAAAGTGTAAAGTTCAATGGGTAACTGTGTAAGCTTATTGCTTTTTAAAGAGAGGTAGGTGAGTTGCTCAAAGTGTTTGATTTGCTTAGGAAGGGCGGTGATTTTACATTTATCTAAGATAAATCGATTGAGAGAAGTAGGATTCAATTGCTGAAGCAGATGGTCTAGTTGAAGTTGGGGGCACTCTTGGAAGTCAGCCGTCTGAATTTTCTCTAAAAAAATAGGTAGTTGCGTCAATTGAGACTGTCGAATACGTAAGAACTGTAAATGTTGCCCTGTCCAAGCACTTGGCAAGTGTTTTATGTCAGTTTTGACCAGCGACAATAGCTGTAAACCCTGCTGTGCAGACAAAAAACGCTCAGCGTCGGTATAGTGGTAACCTTTATCTCTGGTAATGAATACACATTTAAGTGAATCACAAGTAGATAAATGCTGTAGAAAAGTTTCTACTTGTGCTGTAGAGAACCCCTCTCCTAAGCGTACCTGTATATATTGAAGTGAAGCTGGCAAGTGAGAAAATACCTCACAAGCAGCGAGGTACTGTTCAGGCGTAACGGCTGCCGGCAGATGCAAGTGAATGCTCAAAAACTGAAGTTGTTGAAAAGAAGAGAAGTCAGGCAATTGCGTCATATCGGTAGAAAAAGTTACCGAAAGAGAATGAAGATGGGTAAGTTTTCCGTCTACAGAGGGTAAGGTACCAGCGGTCAACGCCCAAACCCAGTTGCCCGCAAAATTTTCGTGACTACGTAAAAGTAGTACCTGTAGTTGGGTATTCCTCTTGATATACTCCCAAAACTTACTAGCTGTTTGTCTAGTATAAATGATGACGCCTTCTATGTCTTGATAGGTAAGATCTGCATAATAGCTATTATGTATTCTATTATGATAGGTCTGATACATATGGGTGTCTTCCAATAAAATGGCGCAAATACGCTGCATTTTTGTTGAAACGATGTCTTCTTGTGTAACCAGTGGGTAGATATTCATGGATGTTCTATGGGTCTATGGTGCTTCCAACACTTGCCACTGAGGATACAATTCGCTAAGAAGCGATTGAACAGCAGTAAGGGTTGCTTCTCGTGGAATATCTGTAATAAAAAGCGTTGTTAACTGGCTAAGACGCCCTAAGCGCTTCAACTGTGTTTTATTTTTTACTTGTGCAAAGCGCAACTGAAGCTGTTTTATCAAATGCAAATCTGCCTCTGAGTCAAGAAGGTGTCGTAAACTCCAACGTTGCCAATAACAAACCGCTGCTTTTGTAAATAAAGCGATTACCCAGTTGGCAGTCTCTTTATTTTCCTTTAATAAGATTTCCACACACTTCTTAAGTAGTTGTTCACTATGAATGTTATCAATCTGTAAAATGGTTTTGGCTAGTAGGGCAGTCTCTACCTCAGGTGACTTGAGCAGGTCTTGTAGGGCTTTTTCCTTATTCCATCGACGTTTTAGTGTGCTAAGTTGCATATACAGGCCGCTACTAACAGCCTTTTGTATTAAGGTACGCAATAAGGCACTATTTTTTTGACCAACTACGCCTCTCCACCAAATGATAACTACCTTATAGAGCATCGAAGAGGGAATACCGCCTTCTTTCATCATGGTAAGGGCAACTGCTACATTACTTGCATCATCGCTATTGAGAAGCGCTTCTAGGTTATTATTCAGTAAGCTATTGTCTTCCTTTTTTAAGTAAGGAGTCTCTATTCTTTCTAACAGTGACTTTAATTGACTCGGCGTAGCTACAGGAAGATTGGTAGTGGTAATGTCCTGTGCAGATGCCTTATGGAAGTTTTCTCCCAAGCAGATATGCGTTGTTTGTGCAGTGATTTTAGTAGTAAATTTGATCTTTTTCTTGGCAAGTAGGGCTTTTGTAGGTCGAATGTAAAGGCTATTAAATTTACCCCAGAGTGAGAGATGCGCTGCCTCAGGCTGAAAAGTAGGTTGTGTAAACGGGTCGGCCAAGGTTTTTTCTAGGTAAGTGAGCAGCCCACGCTCTACGCCTTTATGTGCTGCAGGTAGGATGCCTTCTAGTAGCTCTGCTATTGAATACGTTGTGATCGCAACGGTATCTTGTACAAACAGCGCCATCTGAATATGGCATTTCTTTGCCGAGAGCTGTTGTTTCTCCATGTTTCTCAAGAGTGTAATGAGCGGGCTTCCATAACTTAGTTCTGTACGTTGAGAAATGGGACTATCCTTTGAAATACTGAAAAGGTTGAGTTGGCGTAGTTTGTAGATATTGGCTGGTAAAGTAGCGATAGGACTACGTTCTAAATCGAGCACCTCTAGTTGTGTAAACTTTCCTAAGGTGGCAGGAAGTGTGGTCAATTGCTGTTGTCTAATGATTAGTCTTCTCAACAAGTCAGGCTGCATTTGGGCGAGTATAGAAGAGAGATTCAAATGAGGGCAGTCTACTACACTGAGCTCTTCGATTTGTGGCAGCAACGCAGGGAAGTCTTCTATAGCCGTTTCGTTGAGGTTGAGAATCTTCAAGGTGTCGTATTGCCAAGAAGAGGCCATATGACGAATGGGTAGCTTATAGAGCGATAATAAGTGCAAGGCTCCCTTGCCAGAAATACTAAAATACGAAGGAGTAGGAGGTAATGTTTGCGACCCAGTTAAGATCACTATTTCTAAGGAAGAATTTTTTGAAAGATAGGTAATAAAGGTCTCAATTTGCTCAATAGAAAAAGTATCGTCGAAGAGTAATTTTACGTAGGTGAGCTGGGTAAAGTGTACCCAACGGTCACAGGCTGCTAGCCAGTCTTCTTCTGCTACTGCAAAAGGTAACGTTAAGTGGGCGGTAAGCTGTATTATAGAGGAGGGCAACTGCTCACTTAATGCAATGAAGTCTCCTTTGAATGTAGTATAAAAGTAGGATAATTGCGCAAGCGAGCTAAACAGGCGCATAGGAGAAAAAGTGTGTAGCGACCAATACTCAACGTTAGTGATATTGTCGGCTTGTATTGCCTGATCGTCCACAATAGAGAGGTGAGTAAGCATAGTTGCCTCTTCCAAGTACGCTGCCATTTTCATTTCAGTCTCAGGCGTAATAACGACAAGTTCCATCTTGTCTTGGTTGTACCACAGCGTGTAATGATCTAAAAAGGGCTCATAAGGCGGCTCGCTGAGTCTGTAGATTTTTACCTGTTGCCACGATTGTACTTCAGCAAGTGGTAAAGTATCTTCTGGATGTATTAAAAGGTGTAGTGCCATAAGAAAATATATCTATACGAAGATAGACGAAAATACGGACTTCTCAAGTGAGTAGCATTGAGGCATTCACTTAGTGTGCGTATCAGAATGCCTAGTCTAGGTTTTTTATGTAAAATGAATCATATTTTTATTAAAAGTGAAAAAATAGAAATATATATGATATTAATTATATATGAAAATTTTAAGAGTTACACTTTATTTTATGCGTTTTAAAGGTTTTGAGGCTTATTTTGAAAAAAAATAAAACAAAATGTAACTATATTGTTCAACATGCGTACTTATAAACATCTCAAATAAATTATCTAAATAATTAATTAATTCATCCTATGAAAAAGTCCTTAGTGATTCTTTTGTTTTTAGCAGCAGGTATCATGGCTGCTACAAGCCCTAACGCTGTACAGTTGACCTTCCAAAATATGGATGCAGAAGATCGTACTTTCGAAGTAATGATCGATGATGCCAAGCAGCAAGTTACTTTCCCTAAAGGTGGTGAAGGTGCAGTAACGATAGAAGGTACTGCAGAAGTAGCTACTATCTACACGGAGTGTGACGAGGTACAGGTAAAGAATGGCGACAAGATCGTTATTCAAGATAACTGTGTCAAAGTAGGCGAGTAATAGTTTAATACTATTTTTTTCTTTTTCAGATGAGCTTATCCTGCAAGGGATAAGCTTTTTTAATAATGTACAGACTTTCATAAGTAGATAAGTAGTTTTGTGGAGTAATTTCGTATATTGCGGCTGTTTTATCAACCAATCGAAATTACCTATTCTATGAAAAAGACTTTTGTATTTTTGGCTTGCTTAACAATGATGCTTACTGCTGCCAACCACCCTAATTCGGTTTATTTGCGTTACTACAACAAAGATTCACAAGACCACACTTTTAAAGTGCGTATTGCTGGAAGCAACAAAGAGGTTACTTTTAAGAAGAGCATCACCAGCTCTGTAACTATACAAGGAGGTGCTTCAGAGGCAGTGATCTACACTAGTTGTGATGAAGTAACCGTAAAGGACAAGGATAATATTACTATCAAAGATGGTTGTATCAAGATCAACTAAAGCAAGCTTGATAGGGCGAGGGTACAAGTTCTTGAAGACTTGTACCCTATCGCTGTAAGTTTTTTTATGAAAAAGTATATATTGAAAAAGTACAATTTAAACATCTTGACTTGCCACGTGAAGTCAAATTTTTAGCCCAAAAAAACATTGTGAAAAACAATTCCCTATTCTCTTATCATAATCCCTTTTATAAGAGACTTTAAAATATACTATTTTTGTACTATATATTCCTGTGAGGCTATATTTTGCAAGAAAAATTGTTATCAAATCACTTGGCAGCTTACAAAAAATAACTACATTTACTCAGTTTTATAATACATTGTTTCATTCTAATGAATCATTCTATGAAAAGAACGCTCATTGTTCTTGGGATTTTAGTAGCAAGTGTTATTTCTGCTAATAATCCAACTGCTCTTCAGTTGAGCTATCACAATAAAGACGCAAGGGATCATACTTTTGATGTCGATATGAGTGATGAGTCCCACACGGTTACTTTTAAGAAAAGTAGCAAGGCGGCAGTTACCTTACCCGGTGCTGATGAAACAGCAATCATTTATACAGATTGCGATGAAGTAGCAGTAAGCCATGGTGATAAAATTGTAATTGAAGATGGCTGTATTTATTTAGAAGCAGAAGATTAAGTAGTATTTTAGTAAATATGCCAGAACGGATTGATGCTTTCAACATCAATCCGTTTTTATTTTAAGTAGTAACTACTTAAGCCCTTTCTCCAAAAATGGCGCTTCCTATGCGTACCAGGTTACTCCCCGCTTGGAGGGCAATTTCATAATCACCACTCATTCCCATAGAAAGAATACGACAGTCGATATGGGGTAACTGGTAAGCTTTTACTTCCTCAAAAAAATCGCGTAAACGTTCAAATTCTTCTTTTACTTGTATAGTATCTTCTGTAAAGGTAGCCATGCCCATAAGCCCTACAATTTTTGCATTATTAAAAGATTTTATCGCCTCTGAATGGAGGAGTTCCTTAGCCTCCTCAAAAGAAAGACCATACTTGCTCTCTTCTTGGGCAATATGTATTTGCAGGAGTCCTTCAATAGTACGGTCGTATTTAGCCGCTTGTTTATTAATTTCTTTGAGTAGCTTCAGGCTGTCGATCGAGTGGATAAGATGCACATAAGGAGCCAAATACTTTACCTTATTTGTTTGCAAATGACCAATCAAATGCCATTGTATATCATTAGGCAAGGCTTCTTGCTTGGCCGTCATTTCTTGTACTTTGTTTTCACCAAATATTCTACAACCCGCCTCATATGCCTCTTGTAGCTGTGCTACAGACTTGGTTTTACTCACTGCTACTAAGGTAGCACCATGTTTTTGTAGCGTTTCGGCGTATTCTTTATAATTCTCTTGTATACTCATTTTGTGCTTTTCAAATAAATGATTGCAAGAATAAAAATTTTCGATTACTTTTAGTCCAATTTCCACCAAATATTGTGTTTATGCCCATACTTGGTAAGTTGCTAAAAGAAGGAATAAAACTGAGAAAAAGCAAAGAGCAAGAGCAATATCCTCCTTTTACGCTTCAAAAGAAAGAACTGCTGAAATTGATTACTACTGCGCGCAACACTGCTTTTGGTCAGCATTATCACTTTGAAGAGCTCATTCAATTGATACAAAATACGCCTAGTCATAGCAGAGAATTCTACCAATACTACCAAGCACAAGTCCCTGTCTTTACGTATAATAACATGTTTAAAGAATGGTGGCATCGGGCCAAGACTGGCGAGAAGGACGTTGCTTGGAAGGGATCAGTGAAGTACTTTGCGTTGAGTTCTGGTACTTCTGAGGCTTCCTCCAAGTATATTCCCGTTACAAAGGCGATGATCAAGCAGATTCAGAAAACAAGTATTCGGCAAATCTTGAGCTTATCTAGTTATGAAGGGCTACCCAGTGGTCTATTCCAGTCTGGTATGTTGATGTTGGGTGGAAGTACACATCTTAACTATAGTGGCACTTACTTCGAAGGAGACTTGAGTGGTATTACTGCAAGCCAAATCCCTTTTTGGTTTCAACACTTTTACAAGCCTGGTAAGCGCATTGCTAAGAATACTAACTGGGACGACAAGCTCGAAGAGATTGTCAGGAATGCTTCCAAATGGAACATTGGCTTTGTAGTAGGCGTACCAGCTTGGATTCAAATTCTTCTGGAGAAAATCATTGCGTATTATCAAGTCGATCATATTCACGAAATATGGCCTAATCTAAGCATTTATGCACACGGAGGGGTGGCTTTTGAACCCTATAAGAAGAGCTTTTCTAAACTTTTGGGCAAACCGCTCATTTACATAGAAACCTACTTGGCCTCAGAAGGCTTCATTGGCTTTCAGAAGCGGCCAGAGGGAGAACTCCAACTCGTGTTGAACAATGGCATTTTTATGGAGTTTATTCCTTTCGATAACCGAAACTTTACCGAGGGGGGAGAACTCATAGCAAATCCTGAAACCTTGATGATTGATGAAATAGAGGAAGGAAAAGACTATGCCTTACTGCTTTCTACCTGTGCAGGTGCGTGGCGCTACTTAATTGGTGACACTGTTCGCTTGATTGACAGAGAGCGGAGTGAGATCATCATTACAGGCAGAACCAAACATTTTTTAAGCCTTTGCGGTGAGCACCTTTCTATTGATAATATGAACCGCGCTATCGACCTGATTGCCCACGAAATGAACATCGAAATCAAAGAGTTTACGGTGGCAGGAGTAAAGCATGAAACGCTCTTTGCCCATAAGTGGTTTATTGGGACAGATAACGTAGTGAATGCAGAAGCGCTCAAACAACGCTTAGATGCACAACTCAAAGCCCTCAATGATGACTATCGGGTAGAGCGGAGCGCAGCCTTGAAAGAAATTTTTGTAAATGTATTGCCCACAGATTTATTCTATAAGTGGATGCGTGCTAAAGGAAAAGAAGGCGGGCAACATAAATTTCCTCGTGTGCTCAAAGGAGAGGTCTTAGCTGACTGGGAGAAATTTATCTTAGAAGAAATTATAGAATAGCCATTTGGCAGATTTTGCGTACCTATGGAAAAATACCTCCTACAGGATACCCCTGAGACACGCCAGATGATTGAACACCTTAAAACCCTTCTTAAAAGTAACGAGCATGCTAATGTAGAAATTGCTTTTCAAATATTGGCGCAAGGTGGTATTCCTCGTGAGTTGTACCCACTGCTTACCAACACCAACGAGAAAATTATGATGTGCTACTCTTATCAATTTTACCAAGTATTACAAAAGTAGCGAATCGTAAAAATCACTGCCTATTATTCCCACTCAATGGTAGCAGGAGGCTTAGAAGAAATATCATATACGACCCTATTAATTCCCTTGACTTGGTTGATAATATCGTTGGAGATTTTAGCGAGTAGTTCGTAAGGGATAGGTACCCAGTCGGCGGTCATTCCGTCAAGGCTGGTCACGGCCCTAAGCGCTACCACGTTTTCATAAGTCCTTTCATCGCCCATCACGCCTACGCTCTGCGCATTAAGGAGTATTGTACCTGCCTGCCAGATTTTGTCGTACCAATTGGCCGCTTTCAAATGGCTAAGGTAAATGGCATCCGCTTCTTGAAGCAGTCTTACCTTTTCGGGTGTTACTTCGCCTAAAATACGAATGGCCAAGCCAGGTCCTGGAAAAGGATGCCTTCCCAAGATGGCTTCTGGGAGCGCAAGTTGTCTGCCAATAGCGCGTACTTCGTCCTTAAATAGCGTATTCAAAGGCTCTACTACCTTGAGTTGCATACGATCTGGCAAGCCCCCCACATTATGGTGTGATTTAATGGTGGCCGATGGTCCTTTTACAGATACTGACTCAATAATATCAGGATAAATAGTGCCTTGCCCCAGCCATTTTACTTGTTCTATCTTATGTGCTTCTGTATCAAAGACTTCAATGAATGTTTTCCCAATGGCTTTACGTTTGGCTTCTGGATCTGAGACTTGGTGTAGCGCTTTGTAAAATAAATCCTTTGCATCAACCCCTTTAACGTTCAACCCTAAGTCTTGGTAAGAATGTAGGACTTCCTCAAACTCGTTTTTGCGTAGTAAGCCATTATCTACAAATATACAGTAGAGGTTTTTACCAATCGCTTTATGAAGTAACGTGGCTGCTACGGAAGAGTCTACGCCACCTGAAAGGCCTAGTACGACTTTATCGTCGCCTAGTTGCTCTTGTAGGAGGGCTACAGAAGTAGTTACAAAAGAAGCAGACGTCCATTGCTGCTGGCAGCCACAAACCTCTACTACAAAGTTTTTAAGGAGCTGTTTTCCTTCGGTTGTATGGGTTACTTCTGGATGAAATTGAATCCCAAAAGTGTTTTCTCCTTCTACCTGAAAAGCCGCTACTTTAATAGATTGGGTATTGGCAATACAACGATAGCCCATAGGAAGCTCCGTAATGGTATCTCCGTGTGACATCCAAACTTGTGTATTAGAAGAAATATGCTTAAAGAGCACATGATCTGTCTCGAAGGAGGAGAGGTGGGCTCTGCCGTACTCTCGGTGTGCAGCAGGAAGGACTGTACCGTTATTTTGTTGTACCAGCCATTGAGCGCCATAGCAAATACCCAGTATAGGTAAGCTTCCTTGCCAAGGCTGTAGGTCTATCTGCGGGGCGTCGGTATCTCTCACAGAGCAAGGACTTCCCGAAAGAATAATTCCTTTGGTTTGAGGGGTAATGGTAGGTACTTTATTATAAGGGTGAATTTCGCAGTAAACATTGAGTTCTCTCACTCTACGGGCAATGAGCTGGGTATATTGCGAGCCGAAGTCGAGGATAAGTATTTTTTCCATGCACAAAATTAGTAGTAAAAAATGGTTCTACAAATAAAAAGTAAGTGATCTAAAAAAGGTAAATAAGCAGTATATATTTGATAGGAAGTTTTTAGATAGAAAGGGAAGGAGTTATGTTGGTTTTTTAGTAAATCTATCGTTTTTTTCTATTTTTGTAATATATAAGGCGTAAATATCTATGACATTGGTAAGCAGAAACATTCGCTACTTACGCAGACTTCACGGTCTTACACAAGAAGAGTTTTCTAAAAAAATTGGCATAAAGCGCTCCCTATTAGGTGCTTATGAAGAAGAGCGTGCTTCGCCTAACCTCACCAACTTGGTCAATATGTCCAAAGCTTTTGGTATTTCTGTAGATGACCTCATTACGATTGATATTCGTAAAGTACGTGAGTCGGCCAGTGTTTTTCCAGAAGGAGAAGACAGTATTTTGAAGGCTCTAGAGATTTTAGAGAGCAAAGCAGTAGAAGAGGACTTAGAAGAAGAAATAGCGCCTCTAAAGGAAGAAAAACGCGTCAGTAAGAAGGAGAAAGTAACACCCATCATCCCTAAGCATACCAAACAATATCCTACTATTCAAGAAGAACTTTTCTCAAAGTCGCTTGAACCAGATACTACTGCGGCGGGTGTCACAGTGCCTTTAGTGAAGTTAGCCACCCATACGGCTTATTTAGCACAATACGAAGCACCTGATTTTGTAGAGAATTTACCGCAAATCCAGTTGAGTGTCTTAGAGACTGGCTCTCTTTATAGGGCTTTTGAGATGGACAAGGACTTCCCAGTGCCCCAAAGCATTGTGGTGGGAAAATACCTCAAAAACTGGTACCAACTAGAGAGTGGTGCTACTTATGTACTTGCTACACAAAAGTATGGGATCGTGTATGCCAAAGTAAATAACCAACTCCAAGCTGCAGGAAAGCTTGAAATAACTATGGGAGCAGCGTTAACGACAGTACCGCTATTACTCAGAGATATATTTGAAGTATGGAAGCCTGTTTTGTGGTTCAGTACCACGCTACCACCTGTAGAGACTTCCCAACAGACCCAGCGACTTCAACAACTCATGCAGCAACTGCAACAAGAGTGGGACAAGTGGCAAAAGTAATCTTTTAATCATACATCCTTATGAATCGACTTGATACGCTTTTTCAAGAAAAAAAAGCCAATATACTTAATATATACTTTACTGCAGGCTATCCGCAACTGCAGGATACGACCACATTGCTTACTTTACTGGAAGAAACAGGGGTAGATATCGTAGAAATTGGGATGCCATTTTCCGATCCGCTTGCTGATGGTGAGACGATACAAGGGAGCAGCCAAAAAGCGCTTGAAAACGGGATGACGCTTTCTGTCTTATTTGAGCAACTACGGGATGTACGGCAAAAGATAAGCATTCCTATCATTCTGATGGGCTATTTGAATCCTGTATTGCAATACGGGATGGAAGCTTTCTGCAAGCAATGCAAAGCAGTAGGTGTAGATGCGGTTATCTTACCAGATATGCCCTTAGCAGTATATGAAACTATGTATGCACCCTTGTTTCAGCAATATGGCTTAGCAAATATCTTTTTAATTACACCTCAGACCTCAGAAAAACGCATCCGAACCATTGATAAGCTTTCAAAAGGATTTATTTATATGGTTTCCTCTGCCAGTACTACGGGTGCTAAAGAAGGCTTCGGAGAGGAACAAGAAGCCTACTTTCAGCGTATCCAAGCGATGAATTTACAGAACCCTTGTCTCATCGGTTTTGGTATTGCTAACCAAGCTAGTTTTTTAAAAGCCTGTCAATATGCAGCCGGTGCTATTATTGGAAGTGCCTTTATCAAGGCAATTGGGCAGGAAGCCCCTCTAGAAGAAGCTGTAAAGCAATTTGTAGCGCAAGTGAGACCTCAGAGCCAGCTTACTTCCTAGTAAGTTGTATTTAGAGGCTCAATACAACTAGCTCAAAACGTCTGTTTTTGGCTCTTCCTGCAGCCGTAAGGTTACTTGCAATAGGCTGTGAGTAACCATAGCCTTTGGCTACAAAGCGTTTAGCGAAAATTTTCTTAGCCACAAGGTATTCAAATACTGCTTGTGCCCTCTTTTCAGAGAGAAGCTGATTCTTCTGTGCTGAGCCCACGTTGTCTGTATGCGCGCCAATTTCAATGACGGCGGTGGGATTATCTTCTAAAAGCTTTACGATACGGTTGAGCTCTCGCTTAGAGTTGTTATTAAGCTCCCAACTCCCCGTGGCAAAGGTAATATTGTACAGTGGTATCTTAGCCCCTACCGCTAGCTTATGTATTTTTACCTGCAGTTGGTTATCTTGGTCGTCAGCACGTATTGTATTCGAATAAAAAATATACTCTTTTGGATTTTTCACTTCTAGTTCATATTCGTCGTCCTCTCTGATGCGTACATTGTATTTACCATCTTTTCCATCAGAAGGATCGAGTTCTATTACCTCATTTCTATTTTTATTGGTAAGTACAACACCAAAAGGGAGTCCTTCGCCTGTTTCTACATCCGAGATGTCAATCTGGTAGTCGACACGTTTAGGCTGGAGGGCAATAGTCTTTTCAGAGGCTTGCTCTTGGGTGGCATCAATAGTAAGAAGGCTGTCTTCGTATTTCTCAGCCGAGAGTGTAAGCTGGTATTTTTTTTCTTTGTTAAGCGATAAGGTTGTATTGGTCGTATTCACCTGTTCTTCGAGTAGTGTGCTGCTATTAGTCGCTTCCCTCAACTGCCAGTTGGCGGCAACAGGCTCTTGCGTATCAGCATCTACTAGGTTAATTTGGATATCTAGGTTGAGTACCTCCCAGTTATAGGTATCACTTTCACTTTCTAAGGTTCCCTGCGCGTGTAGCGTAAGCGTAAAAAAGAGAAAGAGGATGGTGAAGTAATGTACAGGCATAGTAGTACTTTTTAGAGAGTCAGAACACTTCTTCTTCCCGTGTAAATAGTTCTTGTTTCAATAGGGTTGTCATCTCGAGTAAACTCTACGAACGACCAAATGTAATATCGATTCACAGGTAAAGGTAATCCACTCGTCGGAATCATAGCAATGTCATATTGATGTAAGAAAGTGGCTGATCCCTCTTCAAGGACAGTTTCGTCCACTGACATACTTAGCGTTGAGGTTGAATCTGGCTCAGCCGCTACCAAAGAGCCATAGCGTATAATAGTAATAGGGCTCCCTTCTACAGGAATTTCATTTACAGCTCCTTTTACTTCTATGGTATTACCTGTTACAATCGCATATTCAGTACTTATAAGAAAGTCAAGCACGTTAAAATTAGGCGTATCTACACGCCTTACTGTACTGTAAATGACCTCTTCATCAATGATCATAAAAGCTCTTACAAAGTAGTTGCTATTAGGAATCAACCTTTCAACAGTAGCAGAGAAAACGTCATCTTCATCCACAACCATCCCTAAACTAACCGAGTCAGTATCGACTTGGTCGAGTCGAGGTGTGAAGGATTCCCTAGAAAAGCAAAAACCGTGATCTACGATAGTTCTATCATCTTCATTGTCTATAAATTCACCAGCAATATCGAAGGAAAGCGAATCATTGTCTACATTAACACTGGTAATGCGTACAGCACTAAAGCGTGCAAAATCGTCGCAAGCGACCAAAAGCAGACAAAGTAGTATCCAAGAAAGGGATAAAGAGAAAACACGCATAGTTCTTAAAATTTGATCCTCATACCTAAAGTAGGTAAATATTGTTGCTCGTTTAAGCGACTGATTTGAACACTGATTTCTTGCTTCATTTCATTATTCTTTTCAATAATTTGTTGTTTCTTGAGGCGGTTCTTTCTTCCTCTCAAACCTACCAATATGATGTCAGTTGCCCAAATACCTCCCGCTACCAGCGCCAGACCTACCGCGAGTTGCCTTTGCTGAGAAGCTTGATCAAATAAATCTTGTGCCTCAGTACGTGTAGTAGCTGTTTGGTATTGATCGTAAGTACGATTGGCTTGGTTATTTACCAGAAGGCTGGCAGCAATACCTCCATACACAAGTAGAGGAGTAGCAAGCCATTTGTACTTCCAACCTTTGCGATGCTTTACTTTGGTTTGTCCCCAACCAGGCAAAAGAACAGAGTACTTCATAGCCTCTTCATTCTGTAGATTAAAGACGCTAGGAGCATAGTCTACTTTGAGCTTCATTTTTGTGTTTCGCCCATCAAAACTAGGATCTTCTTCCTTGTGAAACCACCAAACCGCCAAGCTATCGTTGGCTAAGACTTCCTTTCCATGAAAACCCTTCAGTGCTTCTAGCGGGCCTTTGTAAGTTTTGCCATTATCTTGGGTGTAGTATACCTCTACATCATATTCATAACGGTAGTCACCACCATCCGAAAGCGTATATGGGATAATGATTTTTTGTGCTTTCTGATCGAAAATAAGCTTTTGTTGCTTCAAAGAGGGTTGTGCCCAAGTAATGAAAGGAATCAACGCGAATAGGGAGAAAGATAGTAGAGTCTTATACATAAGGAATCATAATTTTACGAAACGTTTCCTAATCGTCCCTTCTGATGAAGTGATGTTCAAGAGGTAACTTCCTGATGGAAGATGGCTGACGTCGAGTTTGACAGAAGCGCTTCTTACAGAGAATTTGGCTACACTTTTCCCAGTAAGGCTCAGAATTTCTACTGTTTGAAATATTTTTCCGTCCTTTCGTACGATTGACAATAGTTGGTTAGCAGGATTTGGGAAGATCGAGAGTGCTTGTGAAAGTTCTTCGTCTAGATTGGTCACCACTTGGAAACCCGACACACGCATTAGGAGTACTTCGGGACTTGGCTGATAGTTTTCGTTTCCTTCTTGTACGGCTGTAATATTAGCTACGCCTGCTTGGTCGCGACGAATGGTCAGTATACTCTCATTGATAACGGCTACCTCTTGATTAGAACTCACAAAGCGTACGGGTAAACCAGAACTGGCATCCACTTGTAGCTCAAACTGGTTGTCTGTACCTGCCACAGGAATATAAATAAAACTAGTCTCTTCAATCACTTGTGAGGCTTTATCAATTACCCAAGTGTAGCTTTGTTCACCAATATTACTGATGATATCAGTCGCCCTTATGGTAAAGCTGAAACTACCTGCCTGAACAGGGATACCAGTAAGGGTATTACCAACGAGATTGACACCATTCGGTAAATTTCCGTTTTCCAGTGTAAAAGTATAGGGAGCTGTACCGCCCGTTGCTGTAAATGGGATGCTAGCTGGTATATCTACCTCACCATTCATCAGCGTAGCAGGTGTAATTACCAATGTAGGTGTAATCACCCTAAATACAGTAAAACGTGTAGGCGCAGTAAATGTAAAGAGGTTAGTCGTATATTCAGGCCCAACCGCAACACTCGTGGTAAGGGCTGTCCAGCTACCAGCTACTTCTTGCCATACTTGACTATTTAGTTCGATAGCGCCTGGTGTACCAAAGGTAATGTTGGTAGAAGCAGTACTGTTAATTTCCCATACGCCAGTAGAGAAGTCATCTGCACCGACAGGTGGCACAGGCGTAATAGTTCCCTCAATGAAACGTACAGCCGTATTCTCGACAATATTAAAGGAAACCAAACGAAGCGTAGTAGCACCCCCTACTGGAAACAAAAAATTGGCCACTGGCGAAGTACCTTGCCTCACTAAGCTGCCGGTGCCCGCTGTGTAGATATAGGTGGTATTATCAAAACTACCAAGTAATTGGTCAGCAACCATTGGGTTGGTAAGTATCAAGTCATCATCAGTAAGCTGGAGCCTTCCATTTGTCAGGAGTAATCTACCAGTAATGGTCACTACTATATTATCAATACGAACACCATTAGCATTATCAATCACTAAGTTGAAGAAATTAGGATCGAAAGCACCAGAAATTTCTTGCGGGGCTGGACCGTTGAGGGTTACCTCACCATTACCAGCCGTAAAAACACCATCATTGATCCAGTTACGTCTTACTGTAATATCAAAATCATTGGAAACCAATGAGGCAGCAGCGGCAATCGTTAAATCCCCATTTACTATGAGTGGATCATTCAGTTCGTTAGTAGTTCCATTACTAAGGAGTAAGTGATGGTAAGTAGCTGGAATTACTTGTTGTCCAGTATTATTTTCATTGTATATAAAGATATTATTGTTAGCAGTAAGATTAAAATTGATGTTAGGAGAGAATGCACCCCCATCAACTGGTTCATATGATAAGACGGCATTGGCAATATTGATAAAGGT
>CALEMF010000055.1 GCA_937911505.1 uncultured Cytophagales bacterium | reverse complement strand
CCCACCTCCCCGCTGGATTTTCAGGCCGACGCAGTTATACTGATCTTGAAAACAGGTAGTTAGGAAAAATTTAAACAGGCTCTTATTAATTTTTAATACCCAAGATGATCAATCTCCTGCTCGTACACAAGTATGCTTTTATTTTTAATATGGTAACTATGCAACTTGTCTTGAAGGAGCTTTCATAAGAGTACAATCTTTGCATTAGAGGTTTTAACCAGCGGTCTGTAAAGTAGCTGTCATTTGAGAGTAGCTCTAGTGCTAAGAATATTCAGTTGTTTGAGGGCAGTTCCACAGACAATTTTTCAAACTTCATCAAGAAGCTTATGAATAGTAAACAACGTTTTGTGCTTCTCCTTTTACTAGTAGTATCATACTGCCAAGCACAGAAAACAGATGCCGAGCTAGCGGGTGCATATGTGTATAAACACGGTCCGAGCACTATACTTATTCTTAATAAAGACCACACATTTGCCTTACGAAATCGAGAAAAAACCTTTATATACGAATATGAAAAGTATGACACAAAGGGTAGCTGGAAAAGGAATGGCAAAACAGTAATTCTGAATCCTCATTTGAAGCCACGTAACAGGTCGATTGAAGTAGTAGAAAAAGTAGCGTATTCAAAGGACTCGCTATACTTTAAGATTAACTACTCGGAGCAGTTATACGAAAATGAACAACTCATTACTGAAAAACCAGTCTCCTACGGATTAATGACGGTTCAATATGGAAAGGGAAAAAGGTATTATCGTTTAATGGAGCGTCCCTATGAGCGGAGGTGTTTTCACGCAATAAATATTAAACATCAAATACCATTGGATACTGATCAGCTTTTTAGAGCACTTCGCCCCGAGAAACCCTTTCAAACCCTAAAGATTAGGACTTTTGCCTTTGATCGGTTTATTCCTATTACTATTAAAAATCCTGAAGCTAACTACTTTGAAATTAACATCATACAACCCAAGGATAAAGAAGGAACCCCAAGAAGTAGGGAAGTAATTATAAAAGGCAGAAGAGCCTACATTGAAGTCTACAACGGCAAGGTAAGTACCTCTATCTTTACCACACCACTGATAAAAAGGCGTAAGTACCAAGAGATATACGCAAGTGGAGCGTTAGACAATGACTAGAAAAGTACTCACCTTATTATTAGAGAACCATTATATCTACACAAAGCACCCATTTACTCATTCCGCAAAGCCTCCACTGGGTTGGTAAGGGCTGCTTTGAAAGATTGAAAGCCAACCGTCAAAAAAGCGATTATCACGGCTATAATGCCACCCAAAGCAAACATCCACCACTGTAGTTGGATACGATAAGTAAAGTCTTCTAACCACTGACGCATAAAATACCAAGCTACAGGAATAGCAAGCACAAAGCCAATGATTACCATTTTTAAGAAATCTTTAGTCAGCATGTGGGTAATATGTTGTGCAGTAGCGCCCATTACTTTGCGAACCCCTATCTCTTTTGTTTTTTGCTTGGTGGTGAAAGCAGCCAATCCAAAAAGCCCTAGTGAGGCAATAAGAATCGCCAGCATTGTGAAGAAATTAAAGGTTTTCCCTAGCTTTAAATCGGCCTTATAGAGCTGGTCAAACTGATCGTCCATAAAGCTGTAATTGAAAGGGTAGGGGGAGTATTGCGCCATCGTTTCTTCTAGGACTGCAATGGTCTGTGGTAAGTTCTCAGGACTAACCTTAACAGAGACATAAGTAGACAACTGCTCCTTGAGCATTAACATCATAGGCTCTATGGGTAAATGTAAAGAGTGAGTGTGAAAATCTTTCATTACACCAATGACCGTATATTTATCAGGGTCTTGCATACGATAAAACTGCTTGCCAACCGCTTCGCTAGTTGTCCATCCCAACGCTTTTACAGCTCTTTCATTGAGTATACATTTCCGCTCAGCATCTGTTCCAAAGTCTGGAGAGAAATTACGCCCCGCCAACAACTCAAGGCCAAATAGATCGATATAATTGTAATCTACTTTGTTGTTGTAAATGATAATCTCACTCTTATCATCAAAGTTTTCGACGTTGTTGATCACAGTGTTCGAATTACTATTAACGGGTAAATCTTGAGAAGTACTCACCTCCAATACTTGCGGCTGTTGTAACCATTCTTCTTTCATTACTTTGAATTCTTCGTTCAGCGAAGGGTCTTGTACTTGTATGCTAAGGATATGTTCTGTCTCGTAGCCTAGCTCTTTGTGCTGTATGTATTGAAATTGATGATAAATGATTAAACTGCTGATAATTAGAGTGATAGAGGCCGCATATTGTCCTATGATTAGCCATCTTTGTAGCTGGATGCCTAAGTTTTTCTTGCTTAGCTTACCTTTCAATACCTCTACTGGATTCAGCGAAGACATAAAAAGAGCTGGATAACTACCCGAAAGGATACCTACCAATACCATCAAAAAGAAGAGTCCAAGTAATAGCCAAGGAGTAGCCACTACATCTAACACCAAGGGGCGCTCCACAAATTGACCAAAAATGGGTAGTAGAAGTTGGGTAAGTACCCAAGCTAAAGATAAAGCTAGGGCAGTAATCATAATAGACTCCAGTAAAAACTGGCTGATTATTTGACTACGTTGGGCACCAACTGCCTTTCTCAACCCCACCTCTTTGGCACGACGAATAGAACGAGCGATCGCTAAATTCATATAGTTGATGCACGCTAATAACAATACAATGAGCGCGATCAATGAAAATAGATTGAGGTAGCGAGGATTACCCTTCAGACCAATGTCGAAGTTGATATTGGTTTGTAAATGTAGGTCGTGCAAAGGTTGTACAAGATAAGTACTCTCAAAAGCGAAGTTTTCCCCGTAATCAACATGCTTTTCGACAAGTGCAGGCATTTTTCTTTGTAGGTCACGTGAGTCTGCTTGCTCGTTTAACGTAAAGAAAGTGTGGTAGGCATTGCTGTTCCAAGTTTCTTTCTTGATGTAATCACTGTAGTTGGCATTGGCCTCAATATTTATAATGAAAGAAAATTGAAAGGAAGTATAAACGGGAGGATTCTGTATGACACCAGTAACGGTATACTGCTCGTTGTTTTGGAAACTTAGCTTTTGCCCAATGGGGTTCTGTTTTCCAAAGATTTTTTCAGCCAAAGAGGCCGTGAGTACAATGCTTTCTTTTTGAGTAAGGGCTGTCCGAGGATTTCCTTGTAGGAAGGGAAATTCAAAAACTTGGAAAAAGTGCTTGTCAGCCCACAAACCCTTTTCCCAAAAATAGGCTTTCTCTCTCCCTAATAAAGCCTCGAAATCTTCTATGGTCGTTGCCTGTGTTACCTCAGGGTATTCATTTTTTAGTACAGAGGCCAAGCCAGCAGGAGTAACCGCAAAATAATCACTACCTGAATATATGTTCCCTACTTGCTGTTGATATACCCGATAAATACGATTGGAATTGGGGTAAAAGCGATCGTAAGAGTGTTCGTGTTGTACATAGACGAAAATCAGCAGGAAGCAGGTAAGCCCAATGGCCAAACCGCCAATATTGATAAAAGCATAGAGTTTTTGCTTGTAAAGGTTTCTCCAAGCAATTTTAAAGTAATTTTTGTACATACCTACAGGGATGAAAGGGGTGTTACTTTTAAAGGGACGCAACAGGTTCAATTTAATTAAGGAGACTACTTCGAGAAGGAAGTACCATTTTGCTTTTTGGGGGCCTTTCTCGGCTACTTGCTGGGTGAATATTTCTAGCAAATCGCCTTCAATATCTTCTTGAAAGTCAGGATGGCAGAACCAGCGGAAAAAGCGTAATAGCCAGGTGGGTGGGGTAGTTTTTGAAGACATATTTATCCAGCTTGAAGGTTCAGGATAATCTTAGGAATGGCGTTCCATAAACCAAGCCGTTGTTCTTTGGTTGCTTGCAGTATTTTTAAGCCCACATTGGTGACTGAAAAGAACCGTTTTCTTTTTCCTCCTCGCTCCTTGGTCGCTTCCCCAAATTTGGAAGTTAAGTAGCCTTTCTCTTCTAATCTTCTCAAAACGGTTTGTAAAGAGCCAATGCTTACTTTGCGATCGAGCCTTTCCTGTATTTCTGTAACGATGGCGACTCCATAGGCCTTGTCGTGTAAAATGGCTACGGTTAGCATCACCACTTCTTCAAACTCTCCGAGATGATATTTACTCATAAATTTATATTTACCTTAAATGTAGTTTTTATTTCTTTATAAATCAAATCGTCTGTTCGTCATTTTTAACTACGTTGTAAAAACGCATTCTAATTTTTTATAAAAGGTTATTGAGAAGAGATCTATGAAACATTATTTACATATAAAGTTGATCCCACTCTTGATGAGCCTGCGCGCAATAGGGATTTGTGGTTACATAGCCGTTTCGTGTGGACATTTTCACCTATATGTAACCCTAAGAAAGGTGTCTTACCCATTGCAGACTAAAAGGTCTGTAATGTAACTGTGCTTTTCAACATCTAGAAGAAAACTTGAGGTACCTGTTTCTTATAATTGGGATTCAACTCGATACCTCATTCAAATCAATTCACTTCTCCTACTATGATGGTTGAAGAATGGGTAGGATGTACTTTAATAAGACTTCAAAACAGAGGAGATGCTTCCAAGAGCCTTCAGCACCTCCATTAAATGTAATAGTAGCATTGTAATCTTCTAAAATCATCATGGCTTGACCAGCATTTCCAAAAGAAAATAATACTTCGGTTTTAAAATCTTTGTAATCAATTACTTCTCGATACCAATAATAACCGTACCTCGCCATGTGGTGCTCTGCCTGCTCTACCCCGGCTACGTCAACAAATGACATATCAATTAATATTTCGCAATTGGTAGCCTCTTCTATCCATTCTTTGCTAACTATTTGTGTTCCTTTCCATACGCCTTTGTGATGTACTAGCTGAGCAACTTTGAGAAGATCTTTAGGCTTCATGTAAAAGGACCCTGCGGCGTAAGCTCTTCCTTCTGGGGTATGATGCCATCTGTATTCTTTGATTTCTAATGGTTCGAACAGGTACTTTTTGGCAAAATCTTCTAGCTTCATATTACTTGCCCTTGCAATAACAACTCCTAAAATATCGGGCTCTAACGAGGAGTATTCCCATTTTGTGCCAGGAGCGTGTTTTGCAGGTACGCTTAAGTAGTATTCCAACCAATTGTCCGTCTTCGCCATCTCAGCTTCACAGTCGGGACCTCTTCCAAAAAAACCTTCGCAAGCAAGTCCTGATCTCATTTCAAGAAAGTCCTTGATTTTTATATCGCCTCTAGGGTCATCTTTCCATTCGGTTAAGAACCTGCCTACAGGATCATTCACTGAAAATAGATTTTGATCTACAGCGATCCCAGCAAGTAAACTTGTGATGGGTTTAAGTGAAGACCTAATTTGATGGAGACTGTCTCTATCAAACCTATCGAAATATTCTTCAATGATCGTTTCGTCGTGTTGTGCTACCAATATTCCTTCAATATTGGGATACTTACCATTTAATATATGCTTTCTTAGCGCTGCCAATGAATCTTTAGCAGAGGTTTTCTTTATGCTAGAGTAGCTTTTAGTAAGGTTGAGTTTAGCAATAGGAGTATTCTTGATTTCCTGAATTAATTTTGCATCAATCCAATAAATATCCTTATTACTTGTGTAAAATAGGTATTTTCCATCTTTAGTGACAAAAGGAGTCGTCTCTGTCTCTTTGCTATTGATTTTAGCGCCCATGTTTCTTGCTTGTCCCCAACTACCATCTTCTTCTTTAAAACTAATGTATAAATCTCCTTTGCCATAACTTCCCACTCTTGTAGAGGAAAAAATGATATATGCTTCATTTGGATCTACGAAAACACCTTCTTCATAAAAATAAGAGTTGACGGCATTACTCAAGGGCGTAGGTTTTTGAAATGATCCATTTGAAAAATCAGACTGATAAATGTTAAAATCAAATTTATCTTCTCGGTTAGATACAAAGAACATGTTGCCTGCATCAGTTAATGACATATTATATTCATTTCTGTCTGAGTTTATTTCTTTACCGCCGTGAATTGGCGTAGACCAACCATCGGGTTGTCTTTCTAAAAACCAGATATCATAATCTTTAGGATCACTTTTACCATCCATAGCGCTTCTTGAGATGAAGTATAAGCGGTTCTCATCGGGTGAAAGGAATGGAACGTTGTGCTCATATGCTAAGCTTTCTAAGAGTTGTACCGGCTCCATCCAAGACCCTCCTTCCAACTTAGTATACAAGATTTTTTCTTTCCCGTTGACAACTCTTGAAAAGAAGCATTCAGAACCCTTTTTGTTAAAAACAGCACTGAACTCATATTCGTCTGTCTTAGAGATGAGACCAGGCGCAAATACTTCTGGATGGGTTGAGGGAGGTTGTTGTGCTAAGTACTGTAATGATTTTTTTAAGGAAGAAGTGCAGCCTAGCATTAAAAAAAATGATAGGGCTATAAGGAAGTTTTTCAGCATCATTATTCTGAGCATTAATGGTTGATAGGGCATAGTAAAATGAATAAATATGTGTCTTTTTCGATTTTATGTTTACGAAGAAAGCTTTTCTTGGCCACTAAATGTGACATTTTTCGTCGTTAAATGTCCTAAGTTATAGTTTCGGACTATTTCTTGACGATTACTTTTCTTTATGAGGCTAGTTTCAATAAATGTTTTATCAAAGCGAAATAAAAAATTAGCATTTTAAGATGCCAAAAAGTTATTAAAAGCTCGTTATCAGAGCTAAAAACTAAAATTCTAAACGGATGACGATATCCTTTTATGAGTTTCTCATTATTTTGATTATCGGTCAATGTGTTTTTTTGATTTTTGCTATTCAGTATATTCCTAAAAAGCACACTGGGGCAAATAGAATCATACAATACCTATTGGCTATTTATAGTTACTATTTATTGGAAAGAATTATATTCCGTGAGGTAGAAAGAGATCTTATTTTTCAATATGGCTACGCAAGGAATACTTTTTATCTTTTTATAGGGCCTTTGATCTATACTTATATCAGGCGGTTACTTTTTTATAAAAATGGGCGTTATCGATTAGGATATATTCATTATCTACCAGCTTTACTATACTTTTCGTATAGCCTTTTTCATATCTATATATATGACTCAATACAGGATTTCGATCGCTATCGCTACCTACTTTTATTTTGGATTGAAGTTACCTTTTTCATTTCAATTGCTACTTATTTAATCAAATCTAAAACACTACTAAATTACTATCATAAAAATGAAAAACATGAGCTATCCTTTAATCAGACCATTGTACAATATGTAAAAATTTTGCTTGCTTGCTTATTAGTTTACACAATTTTTTGGTTTTTAGGTATTCTTGAACGGTTTGTTATTGAATTGCCGATCAATATCAGCTTGGTCTACGATATATCGTGTTTAATTTTTGGCATACAGATTTATATTGTTGGCTTTTATAGTTTAAAACATCCAGAAGTATTCAAAATTCGTTTTCTCACTAAGAATGACAATGAACCTATTGTAAAACATAGTATGAAGGAAGAAGAGGTTAGTAAGATTAGCGATTTAGTAGATGCTTACTTTAATGAAAAGAAAGGACATAGGCGTACTGATCTAAGTTTATCCGTCTTAGCGAATGAAATTAATACTACCACTAATAAATTGTCTTGGGTACTCAATAATGTTTATGAAAAAACTTTCTATGAACTCGTTAATGAGTACAGAGTTGACGATTTCTTACAAAGTATTAAAGAAAATAAGCATAAGGAATTTACTGTAGTCTCCATTGCACTTGATGTTGGCTTTAATTCCAAATCAACTTTTTATAAAGCCTTTAAAGAAATAATGAAAGCTACCCCTACAGCATACATTAAAAGTATCGAATCGAAACAGACGAAGCATAGTGCTTAGTAATGAAATAAGCACTCAGGTATTTCACATATAGCTATTCAGTGCTTTATATATTTTTATGGATAGTGAAGGGTTGAAGGTGGTAGTAGAGAAGACAAAGGCTTTATCCACCCTGCCCATTCTCTAAATGAAGCGAGTAATAGTGGGCTACTATCACAGAGAGTAGGAGGAAGGCTACGTATAGTGCTAAAATCCAGTAACGCTTATTCCCTTTGATGGCAAACCAAAGGAAGTAAACGATAAAAAGGGCATTGACAACGAAAAATAGTGGATACAACACAGATTTAGAGAAATGAGCATAAGTGGTAAGATGTCCGTCAGGAAAGCCTATGAGGCTGTAGGAATAGTAGGAAATCATGCCAATGATGAGGGTTAGTGCGAGCCCTAATAAAGGTGCTATTCTGTCGGATCTATTCGGTAAGGTTCCTTTTTGTTCCATACGCTAGTGGTTAATGTGCTGCTCGCAACGTTTAAGTGTTTTCTTTTATTTTTCCTTTCCAGTTTTTAGCCTTTTCGACTACATAGGCTCCGTCTATTTCAAAAACTCTACCAACTGAATACTTTTCAGCTTCTTCCTGAATTTCCTTCAAGTTTATTTGCTTTGGATTATAAATGCCAATAGTCAAATAAAAATGTCGGGCTTGTGTCAGGCTAACGCCATAGTTGGGGCCTCCCCATATCTCGTCAGCATGTTCATTGTCTTGTCCATCATCTTCCCACCAGCATATTGTACATATTTCAAATTCGCTTCTATTTTCTAATGTTTTATAACCACAACAAGGACACGGAATTAAATCGACAGCACTTCCGGTAGTTATCTTAATGCCTGTTTTATTTGATAAATACTCATTTGTAACCCCTTTGTACTCGTCTCTTAGTTTAAACCTTAAAATCTCATCGTATTTTTTATCACTATGGTGGCCTGTTAATTTATCATTACTGAACTCCTGCTGAATACCCTTAGAAAGATGAGTCCATCCATCAACATCAGACCAATTTTCTAGAAGTAACTGCTCGATTTCTTCCTCTCGTTCCTCTTTAGAGTAGTTAGCAATTATCGAGGTGATATGTTTTTCCAGTACTTCTTTTCTGTCCATCTTAATGAAATCTAACGGATATTTTCATGTCCCCAAATGGCTAAACTGGGGTTGTTAGGGTCAACATCAGTAAGTTGTGTTAAATCTTGCGTTCTTACCAACGTAACTCTTAATTGCTTTTCTAGTATGATGTTTTCTAGTTTTTTACTGATGAAAATATTTGCCATACTTTGAGACATCCTAAAAATATTTCTATTGCCTATTACATCCTCTAACATCATTAACTCAGTGATTTTATCGGCCCAGAATTCATTTTTATTAGCGGCTGTCGTCCTTTTTATATATTTACTATTTTCCCAATCAAAGCAATCTAGATATCCTAGAATATGCATAATATAAAACTTGGCTTTTTTGGTATAATTAGAGTCACATTCAAAAAATTGAATATACCTTTTATCGCTAAGCAAATCTAAAACCTTTTTAAGACGATGAGATACTATTCGAAAACTTGTTCCAACGCCACCCACATAGTCAGTTAGCTTGGCAGATTTGTTGCTGAAAGTTATGTTTGGACTACCAATATTATCTATAAACTCCGATTTGTAACTATTCTGTTCGGCTATCTTATTGATCCCCGTGACCTCTTTGATCCAAAGAGAGTCTTTTGGTTGATAAGTCTTTAATCTAACAAATTTTGGCATTTTCTATCTATGATGGTTAAGAGCTTAGTGCTTCTTGACAAATGGCTTAGATCAACCCTCAGATGTAATGGACTTTATGTGTATAAGCTGTTATTTTTGAGATGCTTAACTTTTATTCTGGTAGTGTTCGTTATTACTCTTCTCCTTTGGTAGGTGACTTTCTAATCATGAGTTCGTATTTCCCTAGTGGTATAAATGACTTGGTTGCTGCTTCTAGGTCTCGATAGGCGCCTAAAATTAAGGAGAAATCTGAATCATTGTAATCAAATGCTGTATTTGAAAAGCTACCAGTGCCACTAGACCAAGAGATTTCCTTTGATCCGTGCTTTCCAGTTACTTCAAAATACAGCGTCCTCATTGTCCATTTTGCGTTATTTGGTCCTGGTATAAGTTTTTCTTTTGTACAACGAATAGAGAAGTCAGGAAATACCAGTGTTTCAAGTAATTCAAACTGTACTACTTTGTTATAATTGTGCGTAGGTTGCTCGCTCATTTCAGTTACTTGGTTAGACTGTACATCACTCTTGAAGTTTCCACCTGAACTACAACTAGCCAAGCTTAGGAGTAATGCTATTATTCTGTGCATCATAGAAATGCCAATTATTTATAATGGAAGAGTTAAATGAATACTAGCTAGCATAGCTATTTCATAAAATAATCAATAAAAGATTGTTTGTCAAGGGATATTTGCTGTCTGGTTGTGGAATCATTTTTTACTACGTAATCAAGCTGTAGAGATAGCCTAACTTGATTGTCTCTGCAACTTTTATGGCTTTTACGCTTCAATAGTCAACCAGAATCTTTCTTTTGTTTTAGAAATTCCGCCAATTTTTCGATAAAAGTAGATGGTTTGTTGGTTAAAGATAGGTGTTTGCCATTGTATCATTTAGTTTTTCGTAAATCGGATAAAGATAAAAAGTATATCAATGATTTTATTTCCAACTTTGAGGAAGATTTTTCAAAATTTTGATTTGCCTAGCTTGCCACTAACGGGTGGGATGGTGGGTGTCGTTATCCCAGAGGGGAGCTATGATTTTTTAGTCATTGCTAGTAACTGATTTATTCCTTGTAGTTGAAGTCTTTAATTTTAATTTTACACATTTCTCCATTATTTATATTGTGCCAAACGATTCCTTCTATCCCACAATCATTACCAAATAGGCTCTTTTGTTGAGGCAACCATTTTTTAAGTTCTTCAAAATCTGTTGGTACATCTGGATAAACAACTTTCTGTCTCCAATCATTTAGAGAGAATATAAAAAGCGTATGCCCTTTTAGGTTCAATGGGTTGCCTTGTATTTTTTCTCCTAAAGCCTCAGCGCTCCATTCTCCATCTGGAACATCCGAAAAGTCAGTATTTTTAACTGCATCGAATAGGTAGGTATCTGCTTTGTCAAATTCATCTGCATCAACATACCAAGGCTCTTTAATTCCTTGTTTCTTTTGAATTTTACTCGGATTTCTTCTTTTTTCAACTCTAACAATGGTATGATTTCTAACAGTCACACGAATATTCATTCCATCAAGCTTTTCGGTTGCAATAGCATTTCCAAAATCAAATTCTGGAACCACGAGTTTTGAATTTACTTTCCTATCCCCGTCCCAATTTCTATCAAATATTGTAGGTATTTTTTCCATTTATCTGTAAGAAACCAATTTTACTTCTGAAAGTATAAAATAAAAGTTTGCCTGTCAAGGGGTAGTGTGTTTGTTGTTTAGTCTTGGGATCACTTTCTACTGTAAGGGGTTTTTAACAGATGGCTTCTGCTTTACTCTTTTTTAAACAGTTCAACACTCTTCTTTGTCAGAAAGAAGCAGGCTATTGTACCCATTATATTGTAGGGAATTGAAAAGCCAATAATGAGCCATCCTAATTCGAGTCCCCATATAAATCCTTTACTTACCATAATGGAAATCCAATTTGGAGGAAAGTATCCTGCTTGCATATCGTGAAAGTGCCAGAGCATGCCACCAAAAGGAGCACTCACCGAAATGGTAAGTGCAATAATCAACCCTGTTATAAGTATACGCCCAAGGGTCTTTCTATTTTGAAATAGATTTGCTAAAAGGGTAGCGATTATCCCATAAAAAAAGCAGGGGATGGCGATGTATTGTAATGGAAACTCCCAGTGGTATAAAAACATTCTGTACAGTGCGCCAAAAACCTGATGACCAGGTAAAACCAGCCGCAATAGGTAATACATAGAGGAAGCAAGTGTAAAACTAGCCAACCAATAAAAAAGTAGCCTTTTTATTGTTACACTTCTATGCATCTGTAGTATTTTATTTAGAATGATCTATAACCACTGCGAGGGTAGTGTATTTGTAGTAAGCTTCTTTATCTTTTTCCACCACTTACTTCTTGTAAAATAATGAATAAATGAGGAACCATCAAGAGATAGCGACGTACGACTGCTCCTCTTAGAGAACATTTAAAAATTAAATTCTGTATAATTAATACTTTATGAAATTTTCATCACTTATCCTTCGATTTACCTTTCGTTCATTTTTTGGCTGCGCCGAGCTCCTTCGCCGGTTAGCTTCGCTGAACTCCACTTCGTTTCGGTTCTTGATGCAACTGAGCCTCTGGCGAGCTCAGCGCAGCTAAATCCAAAGCTTCCGCCCACAAACCAGCCCACCTCCCCGCTGGATTTTCAGGCCGACACACTTATAATAATCTTAAAAACAGGCAGTTGAAAAAAATTAAATAGGCTCTTAAAGGTATTTCGGCTACGGCTTTATTCAATAATAATATCGGGGTTGAGCTGCCTCAGCTTTTCGAAGTCACTTTCAGGGATATTGTTACCATTGAGTTTGATATGCTCCAATTTTTTAAGTTGGAGAATTTCAGGAGGGAGCTTCTCTAGTTTATTGAATTCGATGTCGAGGTATGTTAGATTCACAAGGTTTTCCAATCCTTTGAAGTCTTCTAATTGCATAGCACGTCTGATTTCAAGGAAATAGTTATCGCTATCGTTCATCCTCAACCTTTTCTCAAAGTCTTCCAACTGTTCAGGGTCATTTTTTAACCTTTCTCTTTCTTGTTCAATTTTACTGGTTGGTATCCACTTATCTATCATCCCAAAAGCATCAATTTTAAGCCTTTCTAAAGAGGTGATTTTAAAATAGTTTTGCAATATTGTTTGCTTTACGGGTGGTCTTGTATTTATCGAAGGTCGACCATCTGCTTCAAGTTCTTTTAAGTTTTTTAATTGGCTCAAATCAGGTAACTCTTTTACGTAACACAAAGCGGAATTCAAATGCAAGGTTTCTAGCTTGTCTAAGCCTAAAATTCCTTTTGGTAAATTCTTGAAGGAGTTATTGCTTGCCTTTAAGACCTTAAGGCTTTTCAATTGAAAGACCCACGCGGGGAAATCAACGGGTTCTTTTATGTGTATATACCATCCGTATATATCTAGTTCTTCTAGATTGGAGAGCTGTGTGATCTCTTCGGGAACTTCTCCTTGAAAGCCCCACAATGTCAATTTTTTCAGGTTTTTTAAATTTCCAATATTAGAAGGTAATGTTGCTAGATGGCTACAGTAATTGAGGTTTAGCTCTTCCAAGTTTTCCAATTGGCCAAGGGTAGAAGGGAGACTGGTAATACTTGTCCCTCTGAGGTTGAGTCTTTTGAGTTTTTTGAGATTCCCCAGCTCTTCGGGAATGGAGGTAAAGCCATTCTTTTCTAAGATCAGCTCCTCTAACGTGTCTAGTTCAAAGATGGCTTTGGGCAGCGTCAATAGTTTTTTATCTTTGAGGTCTAAGTGTTGTATGCCTGCACCGTCTTTACTTTTTTTGGCCAGTTTTGTAATCATCTGTTCTACCAACACCCGATTGGGTTTCGCGCCTTTCTTGACGGGAGGTTTACCAGCTTTCAGTAAGTCGATGAATCGCTCATAGTCTAACTTGTTTTCATCGTTCAGTGCTTTTTTCGCCAAAACTTGAGAAAGATCGTCTCTATAATAATCATAGGTGAAGAAGTCATCCTGATCTGAGTAGTAGTTGATGACAACGGTATTTTCTGCGGGAGTCAAGCTCGTATCGTGATCGGAGTTGAGAATGTAGGGTACGTGCGTGGTTCCTTCAATAGTGATAGCGCCGTGATTATAATTACCGTTGAAAGCGTATTTGATGTGGGCATCTCCTGTAATGTGTACCACATTGTCAAAACTGTGCAATACTTCACAATGTACCTCGCCTAGTACTAAAAAACAGGGCATCTCTTCTTGAATACGTAGCTCACCATTGACTTTCAAGTTACCTTTGATGATAAATAAGAGGCTTTCTTCTTCGGGAGCTTCTTCTCCAAAAAGAAGTTGCTCGGTTGTTTCTTCTGTCAAGTCTTCGTTGAGTTCAACATCGCCTTCAAGGTATATGAAGCTTTCAAAGGGAATATCGCCCAGTAAGCCGTATTGGTCGAGGTCGAACTGCTCCTGCGCTTCTTCTTCAGATAAAAATTGTGGTTTCATAGTCATATCTAAATAAATATTTCAATTGTAGGATTTAATTCTTTGAGTTTTTTGAGATCGTCTTCAGGAATATTGCTACCTTTTAGTTTGAGCTGCTCCAATTTTTTAAGTTGAAAAATTGCAGAAGGTAGCGCTTTTAAGTTGCGGCAATAGCGAAGATCTAATATGGTCAAGCTTTCTAGTTGCTCAATCGTAGAAGGAAGGCTGGTAATGAGTGTATGCTTAAGGTTTAATACTTTGAGGTTTTTCAAATTCCCTAACGCTTCGGGTATAGCGGTGAAACTGTTTTCTTCTAAAATCAATTCTTCAAGCATTTCGATTTCAAACAGCGCTTTAGGCAACTTTGACAATCTTCTTCTGGTCAAGTCTAAGTGTTTAATGCTAGCTCCCTCTCTGCTTTCTTGCGCTAGTTTTACAATCGTCTCTTCCATCAGTATATAGTAGGACTTTGCTCCTTTTTTGAAAGGAGAAAACCCCTTCTCAACGATATTAAGGAAGGCCATGCGGTCAAACTCAGCCTCTTTCTCCTGCTCATATTCCACTGGCTCATTCAATAGCTCTTTTCGAAGTTGATGCTTAAAGCGTTCCTCGTCGAACACTTCCTTTTCAGCCTCCTCATTGGTGGTGTAAAATGCCTCTTTTACCAAGAATTGAGGAAGCTCATCAACGAAATAGTCGTAATAGAAGGCATCGTTATAATCGGAATAGTAGTTAATGGTGATGGTGTCTTCAGTGGGAGTCAAGTCAGCATTATGATCATAATTTAAAAGATAGGGAACATGGGTTGTCCCTTCGATAGTCGTATCTCCCTCATTGCCATTACCATCAAAAGCATACTGGATGTACACATCTCCAGTAATGTGCGTGGAATTGGCTTCACTGACAAGCGTTGTACAATGTACATCACCCAATACTAACAGGCAAGGAAACTCCTCTGGGATACTGATGTCACCGTTGACCTTGAGGTTACCCTTTATAATAAATAAAATATTTTTGCCTTCGAGTGCATCTCCTTCAAAAAAAAGGTCTTGAAGAGTTTCCTCATACAAACCTTCTTGGAGTTCAAGATCACCTTCAAAATATACATAAACATCAATAAATCGTTCATATGCCACAAGGTTTTTATATGCTACAAGGTTGAATTTCTTCTGCGCTTCTTCTTTGGATAAAAATTCGGGTTTCATGGTCATGATTAAGAATACGTGTAGGAATTAAATTCTGTATAATTAACACTTTTCAAAACTTTAGTTGCCCCTGCTTTAGCTTACCTTTCGTTCATTTTTTAGCTTCGCTGAGCTCCTTCGTCGGTTGACTGCGTC
>CALEMF010000054.1 GCA_937911505.1 uncultured Cytophagales bacterium | reverse complement strand
GCGCTTCCTCTCCCTCTCAAGCGACTCTGTGTTGTCTCTCACAGTGCAACACACCCCCCAAACTCATCTCTTCAAGCGAGGTGGGTAGGTGATAGGTATCGTTATTGATCTTGATCTTCAGCATAGCTTAGAACTTGTTGCGTTTCCACTTTGTGCGCTTCTTGTTTGCGTGTTCTCCGAAGCGGGAGCGGGGTTTTGATACGGCCTCGTCTTCGCCTACGGACACCGAGCTACCCTCCATAATCTGATACACACCATACATCAATGCTTTGAATAGGTGATTATGTGCGTCCACCTCCTTGTTGATCGGCTTGCCCTCTGCGTTGATTTTCCACTTGTACTTGCGTACTTCGAACTCAAACCCTGCACCTTTCAATACTAATTGCCAGCTTTTCAAATATAAGATCATTGTAAGCACCGAGTTTTGGAATTTTGGACAGGGAATAGCATTCAAGTTGTTAGGTGGGTCTATTAGTTCTTGTATGCTCTTAGGCTCTGCACTATCGCATATGAGTAGCTTATTTCCTATCTCGTCTTCCCTTAGCGCTAAGGCGATATCGTGATTAGTGTAGCCTAGCTCATAGATTACCTCTTCTGCGTATACTACCTTGTTCTCTACATCTAGTTGAAACTTACACACGCCCGTCTGCGAGTTAGAAAAGCCAAAGTCGCAGGCGTAGTAGGTTTCTGAAACGCTAGGCAGCGGATGGGTAGTCATCTCGCTATTTCGTGCGAATACAAGAATGTCGGTCGGGTCTTGGGGTTCCTGCTGATAGAGAGAGAAATAGGTCTTAGGGCTACGCTCCTTAATGCCTAGTATTTTTTCTCTACTGTGTTCCTTTTCCCATAGCGCCTCGCCCAGCTTTCTTGGGTCTCTACCTTCGCAATCGTGCGCCATATCTTCCTTAATCGCTCTGATGACAATAACTTCAAACTCGGGATCGTTTCTTAGGATCATTCCGCCTAAGTCGTTGCTATCCCACCTTGTTTGAATGAGTAGCTGCTGCGCATTATTGTTGAGTCTTGTGCTTGCGACACTATTGTACCACTCCCAGTTACGAGCCTGAAAGGCGGGACTTCCCGCCTCTACTGCATCCTTTACGGGATCATCTATAATAAGAAGATCAACCTTGTTACCTGTAAGCCCTCCGCCAATACCGACACTGATATAACCGCCCTTGTAGCCAACGATCTCGAACTCATCTGAGTTACGAAGGTAGGCGCCGTCCGAGGCACTTCTGATGTTCTTGCTGTATAGCTGCGTATTGGCAAATATTTCTCGATACTTCGCACTGTCTATGTAGCGCTGCACCGATCTGTTGAACTTAGCTGAGAGACTATGTGCATAAGATACGCCCGCTATTCGAGCATCAGGGTTTTTGCCTAACTTGTAGGCTGGGAAAAGGCGTGAGGCAAGTTCAGACTTTCCATGTTGGGGCGGGACAAAGATGGCGAGCTTCTTAATCTTGCCATCTGCGAACTGTTGTAGCTTGTGACAGATGTAGCGATGATGCCAATTCCAGCTATAATCATCGAACATGTATTCGACGAAATCCTCGAAGTTCCTACTCGCTAACTCGGCTTTTGGATTGCAGTATAGCAAGCTCTCTAAGCTGTTCATCTGTCAATTTTGTTAGATCAATATTAGCCTGTTTTTTCGTTACCTCGTGTTCTGTTTTGTCTTTCCAGCCGTGATTGTTTTTGAGTCCGAAAATGACCAAAGTGGCGTTTGCATCGCCCTTTAGGCCGTCTTCGTATAACCTCGCTTCGATGATAGCGTCGATTTTATTTTTTATTGTGTGAAACTCGGGAAATTTATCAAGCAAGTAGCTGTATAGCTCTCTATACTCGTTCATTTCAACAGCAAGTGAACCTATGTACCTGATTTTCTTATTGTTAACTAGCTTATCAAGCGAATTCGTAAGAAACTCTTCTGCCTTTTCTTTTGTCCACCTTAGCGATGCGTCGTTACCCTCTTGAAACTGTCCCATAGTTCACAAATGTTATTTACTCGTTAAGTTTCTTCCGCGCCCTCACAATCACGCCGATTACAAAAAGCGTTACAAAACCCCCTACAATAGTAAAAAGCGGAATCGACACCACCCACCAGTTCACAGACTTAAATTCTGGCGGGAAGAACAAGAGCAGAGCCGTATAGGCTAGCACCCAGTTCACAACAAGTTTTGTGATTTCTTGCTTACTCATAGCACGAATATGGTTTCATAGTTATTATAGGCTATAGCTTATTGGCTTTGACCTAGTTGCGACTAATGTAAGCAATATTGTTGATATATGCAACCAAAAAGCGTAATGAGAATAAGAAAGCGGTACAAACTGGCGTTAGCCGCTGCACCGCTTCTTTTGTTTTGCCGGGCAATTATTTACGCCCAGCTTTTCGGGTTTGTGCGAAGGGCAGGAATCGAACCTACGTCTCTGGGGCTTCAACCCAGCGCCTTAACCATATTGGCAACCGTCGCATTTGGAAAAAGAGGTGCAAAAATTACACCCCTTTTCTAGTTTTGTCTTATTTGTCAAAAAACCTATGGAGCATGAAATTACCCAATATTAGCGTGAAAAGCAAGGAAAACTATACCTTATTAGCAGTTGTAGTTGTACTCTTATACGTTTCATCCATCAGCTCCACAGGATTCCCCCAGAAGTCGATGCAGTTGTTTTGGTACTGCTCGGGGTGGGTCTTCTTTGTGGCTTCGATTTCTTGAAGAAGAGCTGTTGCGTGACCTTCGAGATGCACACCGAACTCATAGGTGTATATTATTTTTGGTGCCTTCTTTCTCTGCAACGTGTAGCGAAATGTTATTTGACTAGAAAATTGCGATTTGCCTTGGGCAGAAAGAGTAAGCGTATGCCCGTCTATTAGCAAGTCGGCTGCTTGTCTTTCACTCATACCTTGCTGCATATATTCCTCCACCATATGTCCGAATGATAAGCTTTCGTGTACCTTGGTGTGCAAGCTGCTATACCCTTTCACGTCTATGTATGCTACGTTGCGATTGATGCCTAGCTCGTAGTTGCTTCGCACCATCGTGGCTAGATCGGTGAATATGCCTTGCGATCTGCACAGCGACTTAGCCACCTCTATAGTGGCCTCGTCGTCTGTATAGGCGTGATCGATGATTTTTTGGATGTTGGTTTTCACTTGCTATTTACGCAAAAGCTCCTTTACGAACTCTAATCCATTTTCTATTTTAGAAACATTGCTTTTTTCTATCAAGTTTTTTGCTTTTTGCTCTTCGGCTGTAAGCTCTGCAAAATTAAGCGCCCTTAACAGAGGGGCAACCTTGGTAAATTGCTTTTTACCATCGAAATATTCAAATGCTCTTAGGTCAAAAGTTTCAAGATTATTAATTCTTTTGTACGCCTTGTAAAGCTTGCCGTTTGCAATTTCTAACTCTGCTTCGTAATTAATTTTTGAATCTGTCATGATTTTTTTGGGTTGTTGTGCCTAGTAGCATAACTAGGCACAGGGTTAGTAATGCTTATCCTATAAATATGTCTTTGCCGTGCAGTTCTCCTTCTTCTGCGAAGTCGAGGCCATATTTGCTATATGCTTCGTCGTAAGACATTCCGCTACGCTTGTTCTGCTTAGGAGCGCTGTACTTAGAACCACCTACGCTGCTAAGAAATACCTCTCTATCTATTTGTGCGGTAACTTGCTCGGTTTGCGCAACTCTTACAAACTGGTTGTCTACGTAGATGTAGAGTAGGCACCAAGTTTTTCCGTTGTTTTTTTGGTAAACTTTTCCGTTAAACTTGTCGCCTTCGGCTACAGCCTTTGCTGCATCTTGTATTTGCTTTTGGATGTAGTATACGTGTCTTAGTGCGCTTGCGAAAGCTTTTCTGTAGCTTTTTTTGTTGTTTTTCTTTGCGTATCTGTGTGCTGCTGAAAATAGTTGTGACTTGTTCATTTTGGTTTTTTGGTTTGTTTTAACTTGTCTACAAGGTAGTAATAATATAAATATAAGTCAAGTATTTTGCTATTTATTTTCACGATACATACTAACACTTGAGATCACTTGCTTCATCTGCTTATGCTCGTCGATGATGCGATATATCGTCTCTTGCACAGTCTCTTGGTTGAGACCTGTTTGCTTCACGTAGTTGAGCCTGCTACTCGCAAGATACAGATGTAGTCTGTGTGTCTCTTCTCGCTCATTCTGAACGTGAAGGGCATAGTACACGTCGTCAGTGTCACCCGTATACGCAGCGTATACCTTTCCGCCTGACTCGATCCAGCGAAACGAATTTTTTTCGGGTTTGGGCAGGTTATTCTTCTTACACAGCGTAAGCAGTCTTTCGTAGTCGTGCTTCTTGATTTTGAAATAGCGAGCAGGCTTTTTTTCGATTGTGAACTCTCGACGCGTTGCTACGTCGATGGCGGTTTGAATATTTTTTCTAGGCATATTGAATTGAGCGTTCGCTCGTTTTGATTCTAGTATAGTACGATTAAGAACAATGTAGCGATTAGAAACCGCTACATTGGTGGAAATTGATAGATGAGTTATAAGGCAACCACGTCAGCCTCTGCAACTACATCGTTGAAGCTGGGGTGGCCCCTCAAAACTAGCACTTTGCGCACGCCCGGTAGGTTGCACTCGCTTTTGATTTGCTTGAAGTGATTCCAAGCAGTCTCGAAATCATCATGAGTCTGTACTATAGCAGCTACATTGTCTGCGCCCTTCACTGCTACGTTATATTCTTTGTTATTGTCCATTTTTTAGAAGTTAAGCGCGCTAGATAACACTAGCGCGCTGGTGAAACATTAGTTATTGCTTAAGCTATCGCTTAGTCTTGAATTGAAATATCAAGTGAAAACAACTCGATGAAGTGCTTAACAGCTTCTTCAACGTATCCAGCTCTAATGCAGTAGTAAGACTGAACTATGCCCTCGTGATTGAAAGAAAACTTCCAGTCTTCACGATCAGCATCTTCTTGATTGCTAACAGTTACTGTAAGCGTGCTTTCATCTACGTGAACAGCATACGCGTGCTTTACGCAATGAACAAGAGTTTTGCTAACCTCGTTTTTGAACCACCCTTTGTACTCGTATACAAAGATGGATTTTCGAGCTGCTTCAAGAAATTTCTCGAAGTTGTCAGCAATGAACTTACTGCACTCATCGTGCTGCTCTTGAAACTCATTTTTGCCTTTTGAGGCGAATTGAAATTTACTCATGGTTTTTCGGTTTGTGAGGTATTGTACCTCGGTTGAACATTATGATATAAAGATACGAAAGTAATTTTGTATTGTCAAGTGTTTTTGATATTTATTTTCAATGTTTTTATATTTTTTGTATTATACCATCCATTTGTGAGGCTTTGGACAAGCCTCGGTTCAACATTATAACGTTATAGCCCGCAGGTGTGGTTACCTGGGGGCTTTTTGTGGATGGGTGGCAAATAAAACTCCCGCAATGCATTTGCAGAGCAGGAGAGTTCTACTTAACAGGAAGTATGAAACACATACATATTTTTAAAGTTTTTTGAGTGCGCCTCTTGTGATCTTAGTCATAATGTCTATGCACTCTTGATTATCAGTATCTTGAATCATTACATAAGCCTGCTTCTTGTTACAGTCGATAAGCGTTTCAATGTTGTTCTCACCGTTGTCATCAAACCATCTAACTCTGATCTCGATTTGAGATTTCTTCCAGTTGTAATGAACAGAAGGATGAAGTTGGAGCTGACCTCTATCAACTTCTTCATACTCTCCGTCTATTCTTACCATTCCTTTTGCCTCCTCGTGCATTTCCCAATATCTCATTTTTTGATCTGCGTAGAAAAAGGCATCTTTGATGTTTTGAGGAGCGTCGTCTAATTTTTCTAAGTCGTATGTGTTGTCGTAAATCATGGTCGTTTTGGTTTGTGTTTCTCTTAACGTTATGATATAAAGGTACGAATAATAACAATATAAGTCAAGCATTTTGTGATTTATTTTCATAAGGGTAAGCCTCAATACCCCTGTGGATCATTTTAAACACTTATAACGACATCACTTTGAACTTTAGAGTAATCTTTTAATAAAATATTTCGTCAAGTAAAATTATATTTTAAAATCTAAGCTTGTTTTCAGACGATCTAAACAACGATCTCGATTTTCTGCAAACTATAGTACGCTGACGGAACGATATTAATTAGGGGCTATTAACCGACTCTCTACTCCAAATGCGCCATATCCCTATAGACCTTCTCGTCGAGTACATCTACATAATACTTCTCAGTCGTAGTAGTGCTGCTGTGGCCCATACAAGCTGCCACTGTGGACAGCGATAGTCCCCAGGTGTTCAGAGCCATTACGGCGAAGGTTTTGCGGGCGACGTGAGTAGTGATGTTCTTATCCTTGATACCTACAATAGCTGCTACAATCTTGAGCATTTCATTATAATAGGAATTCTTTCGATGCGGTATTTGGTAGTCGTACTTTTCTAGTATATCCTTGGCTGCCTGAAGCAGAATAAGCGTATAGCCCCTGTGATGCCCTTTCTTTCGCTCTCGCTTGATACATTCTCTACCATCTCTTATTACAATGTGCTTTTCGGGATCAAAACTCATCACATCCGCATAGGCCATACTCGTATAGCATTGCAGGGTGAATATGTCTCGGTACACATCGAGACTTTCGTGGGGCATTTCTGCACGTTGCCATTGGTCTAGCTCTTGCTTGGTGAGGTAAACAATAGGCTGTTTCCTTCTGCTCTTCTTATGCTCGATCACGAGCGAGGGCATACGCTTGATTACGCCTTCGTTGTGGCAATACTTCAAGGCTCTATTGATCTTATTAAGCAGGCGCACGGTGTGATTATTCGAGTGCTTCAGAACCGTGTTGCAGTAATTGAAAAATTGATTCGCAACTTGAGTATTGAACTCTTGCGCTAATAGGTGCTTCTTGTTCTTATAAGCTAAGAACTTCTCGACGTTCATAAGGCAGTGTTCGTAGTGTTTGATTGTTTTCTCTTTCAATTCCTTGTCTGTGCCGTGTAAGCTGTACAGATGCTTAATATACTGCTCGTAGGCCTCGACCAGCGTAGCATCCGTTCTGTAGCCACCCTTATAGATCGCAATAATCATTTGTGCCGTGTACGGCTTGCGCTCTTTTTCGAGTGTGAGGTAGATGTTGTTAATACGATTACGAATTTCGGTGAGCTGTTGATTGATTGTTTGAACTGCTTGCCCAGTACCTTTTGCCTTCTGCTTGCCAGAATCCCACTTGTTGGGTGATATGCGAAGTCGAGTACTAATGTCTGGGGCGCGCACTCCTTCGACCGTCACACGCAGCATAAGCGCACAGGTTCCCTTCCTGTTAATCTTGTTTTTCCTAAGCCAGAAAAGTATTCTCATGCGCTTTGGGGCTAAGTGGTCTGGTAAGAAGTGGTGTACAACTACTTCACTTTCGGGTAATTTTCGTACTTTTGTCATGAAAAGATGATGTTAAGATGTCATTTTTTGCCCTCGTCAAAGCTCGCAAAGTCGAGACGGGGGCTTTTATTTGTTTTGACATCAAAACTACATCATATCCTAGTGTCGAAAAAATCAATTTTTCAACATAATATTCAACTCAACTTGAAAAGTTAAAGCTTGCTAAATGACTGATATTCAGCTATGGCCTGCTCTCGTAAATCTTGTTTTGAGACTACAGACTCTATAGTAATCTGCTTGCGCTTGCGAACAAGAATTGAAATGAACAGCTCATAAGCATCCTCAAGCGGTAGTATATCTGGATAGGCTTGCGACATTGGACTTAGGCTGCTTGAGTTGAGAAACTCTATCTTTTCTAGCACAGCTCTTTTTGGTGTTTTCTTAGGATTATAGTTGTGCTGCGCTACATAGGCTAAAAGGTAAACAAATGCGTGAATACGCTTAGACTTAGTCCAGCGATTTTTGTATGCAATAAGGGCGGTCACTCTACGATCCATGCGATCCCATTTGCCTTCTTGTGCGCACCAAAATATTTCTAATAGAAGTAGCCAAAAGTTCAACCCTTTTTTATCTTGCCTTAACTCCTTCTGATCTCTATAAAACTTATCATAGTCAATGCCTCCTCTCCAGCGATTAGGCAGTAAAATCCGCAGGTACTCCTTAAAAAGCCTTGTGCGTTCGACACTAAGTCTGAACTGAGAGTTAAATGCGACCTTTCTTGACATTACTTCGTCTATAACATCTGCTGCTTCCTCGTACTTACGTGCATGAAATAATAGAAGTAGATGATGCATCTGCATCACGTACCAGTTTTTCTTGTACTTCTCGAACTCTTGTAACCCTGCTCTAACAGATTTCAGTCCAGTGCTCACATCTCTTTCCATTAAGCAAGCGAGCGATTCCGTATAATAAGTATATCGAATATCTACTACATCCTTTTTAAGAGCTCCACTAGCAAGCATTTTCCGAGTGCGTTGCATTAGCTCTATAATTGTAACAGTGTCCGCAAAATTTTCAGCCTTAATCGCCGAAAGACGGATGTATATCCACCAGGCGTTAGAAAGCTTGGAAGCTTCCCATATCTCTTGTGTCTCTTCAATAAACTTGTCTAAGGAAGAAATAACTTTCACCTTATTTTTCGAGTTGCGAATATAATGTAGAAAAAGAGCATGTTTGGCTCGGGCTCGTTGGCGGAGGTGTTCTAAGTCGGCGTACTTCTCCATATCTCTTATGTATTTCACGACACTCATGCGCTCTGTGCGCGTGCTTAAGTCGGCAAGACAAGAGCAAGCTTGTGTGGCTATACCGTATTGTTCGCACTTCTCGCATATTGCTATGCACTTAAGAAGAAGGTCTTTGGCCTCCTTGTCAAAGCCAGACTTAAGGGCGCCTAAAGCTTTCAAATGTAGCTTCTGAGCCTCAATAAGAAGGCGCCCCTTGTCGTTTTCAGAATACTCATAGAAAAGCAAATTGTTCTGTAGCTTTTCTGTTATTCTTACCTTGAGATTATTGAAAGTGCTATTTTTTGTGTTTCGATGCTTGTAGATATGCTCGCATAACATCTCGTCCGTGACCTTAATGCCAGCATCGTATTGATCAAAAAGATAATTGATAGCTTTCTCTTCAACCGTTTCAGTTTTTCGTTTTCTCACTGCTAGAGGCATATAAGTAGCACAATCTTCTACTGCAAGCTCTACATATTTTGTAAGATCATTCATATAGTTCGTTTTTTACACTTTGTAATTCAAAGATAGATTGAGTATTCTTGTTGAAAACTTGGCTATTTTCTTCAATTTTCGAGAGCTAAATTTGTATCGTACTAATAAGCAATGACATGATACACTTAATCTTATCGCTATTACTTTCCTTTAGCAGTCCTGAAGAGAAAAATTTACAGCCTTTACAAACTCAACAGAACAACGCGCAAAGTCAGCAAAGCCTTACTGGTGGAGGTGACTGGAGCGACGATGGTTAATCGTCCTGTGTCGCCTTATATGCAACCTGTAATGTTGCCATTTTCGAGAAGTAGCTACATTGCAGAAAAAGTGATGTGTTAGCGGTATTTCTTTTAGAATCCTACTATCGCATCACTTTGTGTCTTGCCTTGAAACGTTGTCGGCTTTGTTGCTCCTCTTCTTGGGCTCGAACCAAGGACCCCCTGATTAACAGTCAGGTGCTCTAACCAGCTGAGCTAAAGAGGAATGTTCCTTTTCCTAAACGGAATGCAATATTACTACTAAGTTTCTCATTGTGCAAATTTTATGAAAGAAAAAATCAATCAATTTTATTTTAGTACAATCTTAACTTTGCCAATAAGCTGAGTTACTTACCAATGTACCAAAATACTTCTCTGAATTTATATCTTTTACCCTAAAAAATAGTTATATTGAGAAACTAAGCTTCTATTTATCGAGCAGTATCCTTCATCAATACCTCACCAGACCAGAAGCTTGCGTAGGTCAAAATAAGAACAGATTATGGTGTCTAAAAAACAATTTTGGATAGGAATAGTGGTCGCTTCATTTCTAGGAGCAAGCTTGGCAATAGCCATCTCGTGGTGGATTCCTGCCAAAAAAGACTATGTTTCTTTTGAAGAAAAGCAAAACGTTTACTTTTCTAATGTAGAGCAGGGGAAAATAGTTGTACCAGAAGGGCTTAACTTTATTCAAGCCGCCAATCTCGCTTCGCCCGCTGTCGTACACATTCAAACAACTACGGTTAAGAATGGCTACGGTGAGGCCTCAGCGATGGAAGATATGTTCCGACAGTTTCACGGAAAAGGACAAGCGCCAAGGAGCTCATCTGGTTCAGGCGTCATTATCTCACCTGATGGGTATGTAGCCACCAACTATCATGTGATAGCAGGCACTACAAACATAGAAGTCATCTTGAATGACAAGCGTAACTATCAAGCTAAAATCATCGGTACCGCACCAAGCTTGGACTTAGCCTTACTTAAGATAGATGAAGAGTCACTTCCCTTTACCAAATATGGTAACTCAGATAACGTACAAATTGGTGAATGGGTATTGGCCATTGGTAACCCTTTCGATCTCACCTCTACAGTAACGGCTGGTATTATCAGCGCCAAAGCACGTAGCATTAATATTATTCGCACGAGCGACCATCTACAGGTAGAGTCTTTTTTACAAACTGATGCCGTAGTGAATCCGGGGAATAGTGGTGGCGCACTTATTAACCTTAATGGAGAGTTGATCGGTATCAATACAGCCATTGCAAGTGTAACTGTTAGTTATCAAGGCTACTCTTTTGCTGTACCCGTCAATCTGGTTAAAAAGGTAATGAATGACCTGCTCAACTATGGAGAGTTGCAAAGGGCTTTATTAGGTGTACATATAGTAGATATTGACGCCCACTTTGCAGAAGAAATGGGTCTGGAAGGCTTTGATGGAGTTTATATTGCAGGTGTGAACAGAAGCAGTGGGGCAGAAGAAGCAGGCTTACAAGAAGGAGATGTGGTACTTTCTATAGAAAATAAGGTAGTGAATAGTATTGCAGAATTACAGGCGATTATTGCCTCTAAAAAACCGGGTGATCTTATTAAGGTAAAATATCGGCGTGGCGCTTACGAAAGGGTAGCCCGTATCGTATTGAAAAATAAGTCGGGCAATGTAGAGGTAGTAAGAAAGAAACGCCCTCGTAAAACACGTGTACTTGGGGCAGAGCTAACAAAGGTAAATGGAAAAGAAAAAAATAGACTTCGCTTAAAAGAAGGCTTGAAAGTAAAAAACTTGAAAGCAGGTAAAATGCTGCAAGCGGGTATTAAACAAGGCTTCATCATTACACATCTCAGTATTAATGGGAAGAGAATACTGGTAAAGGAAGTAGAGGATATTATAAAAGCTAGTAAGCGTGCCGAGAAAGAAAACATAGGTATTTACCTAGAGGGTATCTATACCAATGGCGACAAAGCCTATTATCCAATTGGCTGGTAAGGAACTCACTCAGTAACATAAATTTTCATGAAAGGTGAACTTAGGTTCATCTTTATTTTTTGTAGTTTTACAAGCAAATCGATTCTTACCATTAAAATTATAAGCACCAAGCATGCAGGGTAAAAGCATTCCTATTTTTCTACTTCTACTGATCATTAGTGGTAATGTATGGGCACAAAAGAAAGACGTGACGCTCTCTTCCCCTTATCATACCATAGATACTCATTTAACGTATTTACAACCCAATAATTATCAGCCTAAGCTAGCCGCAAAATCCTTAAACGCAAAAGGGCTAAGTCAAAGTGAAAAAGAAAGAAGAGCCATACAGCTTATTCAGTTTCTAGATGGCAAAGGGCTTTTCGTAGATATGGGGGTAGTGCCTAAAGATGAAAACTTTTATGATTCTACAGCAAGGAAGTACCGCTATGTACTTTTTGAAGAGTATCCAGAAATATACGTAGAAAAGGTAGGTGATCAATGGCTTTACTCTGCTACCACAGTAGCGCAAATCCCAAAGCTACACAAACGTATATACCCTTACGGGCTACATAATTTACTCGATCTGCTTCCGCATACCACCAGTGAACGGTTTTTAGGGCTAGCACTATGGCAATACATTGGGCTGCTACTGCTGTTCATCATTGGGTTTATTCTACACAAGCTTCTTTTCTTCATTGTAAGAAATACCATCTCTCGTTTCATTATTAGCTGGGGAAAAAAATCTTTGGCCCAACAACTTATTTTTCCAACGGCGCGCCCCACTAGTTTACTCATTGTAAGCTACCTAATGCTACAGTTGGTACCTATCCTACAGTTGCCCGCTATCTTCTCTAAATATATCTTATTAGGACTACGCATCTCTATCTGCGTGTATGTTATGCTCATCCTCTACCGGCTCGTAGATTTTCTGGGGATTTACATGATGCGTGCTGCTGAAAAAACAGAAGGGAATTTAGACGACCAGCTAGTGCCTTTACTTGAAAGATCGTTAAAAGTCTTTGTGATCATAGGAGGAGTGGTGGCCGTATTAGGCGTATTACAGTTTAATGTTACCGCATTATTAACGGGAATTTCCATTGGAGGTTTGGCTTTTGCTTTGGCCGCACAAGATACAATCAAAAACCTTTTTGGCTCAGTAACCATCTTCATTGATAAACCCTTTCAAGTAGGCGATTGGATCACCTGCGACCAGATAGATGGTACCGTAGAAGAAGTAGGCTTTCGCTCTACACGAGTACGCACTTTTCACAATTCGGTAGTGTACATTCCTAATGGCAAACTAGCCGATATGACCATTGATAATATGGGCGCAAGAAGATATAGGCGCTATAGTACGAGAATAGGTGTTACCTATAGTACTACGCCGCATCAGTTGGAGCAATTCGTAACTGCCCTGAAAGAAATGGTAGAGACTAGAGAAGATACTTGGAAAGGAAACTACCATATTTATGTCAATAGCTTTGGTGCTTCTGCCATAGAAATACTCTTCTATATCTTTTTCAAAGCGCCCGATTGGGGTAGAGAGCTAAAAAGTAGACAAGAGGTGATGCTAGAAGTAATGCGCATTGCAGAAAGGACTGGGGTGGAGTTTGCCTTTCCTACACAGACCTTGCATCTTAAAGGGATTCCTGAAGAGATGGGAAGCTTTAAAGCTGAAGAACCTAATTGATAGCGTTTTTTATTACACTTATTATATACCTTACCTATGAACTATACCACCTTATCCCAAAATGACATTGCCCAAACTTTACATACTTTGGGGATCAAAGATTTAAACGCTTCTTATGCTACTGGCCTCCAGTGGGGCAACATCAGTAAGGAACGTGTGAAGAAAAGTGTTTACTCACCCATAGATGGCACTTATCTGGCTACTGTGCAAATGGCTACAGCGCAAGACTACGAACAAGTAGTACAAAAAGTCTTGATCGCCTTTGAGGCTTGGCGCGATTGGCCTGCGCCTAAAAGAGGAGAGATCATTCGTCAGATTGGGGAGCAACTCCGTTTGCATAAAGCAGCATTGGGCAAACTAGTTGCCTACGAAATGGGTAAAATCCTACAAGAAGGGCTAGGGGAGGTACAAGAAATGATTGATATTTGCGACTTTGCGGTAGGTTTATCAAGACAGCTATATGGGCTAACCATGCATTCAGAGCGCCCATCACATCGTATGTACGAGCAGTATCATCCGCTGGGCGTGGTTGGGATTATCTCTGCCTTCAACTTCCCAGTAGCAGTATGGTCTTGGAATGCTATGATTGCCGCCGTCTGTGGAGATGTTTGTATTTGGAAACCTTCCGAAAAAACGCCTTTGACGGCCATTGCTTGCCAAAATATTATCCAAGAAGTACTCAAGAAAAACCAAGTACCAGAAGGGGTGTTTTCTACCATTATAGGGGATTATACCATTGGTGAAATGATGGCACAAGACACACGCCTTCCGCTTATTTCAGCAACAGGCTCTACTAGAATGGGTAAGCGGGTAGGAGAAACCGTTGCCAAACGCCTTGGTAAGTCTTTGTTAGAACTAGGCGGTAATAATGCGATTATCATTACCCCCCACGCACACCTAGAGATGGCATTGCGTGCCACTGTCTTTGGGGCAGTGGGTACGTGTGGGCAGCGCTGCACTACCACACGACGCCTAATTGTACACGAAGAAGTGTACGAAGAGGTTAAAAAACGGTTGATACGTACGTATAATAAACTCCCTATCGGTAGCCCGCTAGATGCTAGTAAGTTAGTAGGGCCGCTTATTGATCAAGCAGCGGTAGAGCAGTATCTCGCCGCCATTCAAAACGTACAAGCAGAAGGCGGGAAGTTACTCACAGGTGGCGAACAGCTACAAGAAGGCTTCTTCGCGAAAGGTAATTATGTATTACCGACTATCATAGAAGCAGAAAATCACTACGAAACAGTCCAACAAGAGACTTTTGCGCCTATTCTCTATCTTATCAAGTATACAGGTGAGGTGGCCAATGCCGTAGCATTGCAGAATGATGTAAAACAAGGACTATCTTCTGCTATTTTTACAACAAATCTTTCTGAAGCAGAGTACTTCTTATCACATAAAGGGTCAGATTGTGGTATTGCCAATGTAAATATTGGTACCTCTGGCGCTGAAATAGGTGGTGCCTTTGGGGGCGAGAAAGAAACGGGTGGAGGGAGAGAATCAGGCTCTGATGCTTGGAAAGTATATATGCGTCGGCAGACAAATACAATCAATTATGGTACAGAAATGCCACTGGCACAAGGAATCACGTTCGATTTCTAGTGAGGGCGTTTATTGTACTTTACTTGTTCATTTTAAATGGGTATTTATGATAGGAGATAACATAAAAAAATACAGAGAAATGCTCAAATACAGCCAAGCCTATGTGGCTGAAGAGTTGGGTATTTCGCAGAACGCTTACAGTAAGATAGAAAATAATCAGACTAAAAGCTTTACAGTAGATCGTCTGGAGAAAGTGGCAGCGTTATTTCAGATAAGCTTAGCCGATTTGATAGGTATAGAAAAATCAATTGCTGTAAATAACGTAGATCAATCGGGAGGCTTCGGCTATGTGAATCACCATTATGATGCTAGTGGTGTAGTGGCCTTGTTGAAAGAGGAAGTAAAGATTTTAAGAGAAGAGAAAGCGCAGTTGTTAAAAATTATCGATAAACTGGCCAATAGTAAATAAAAAAACACCCTTCGTTGGAGCTAACGAAGGGTGCGGGACAAATAGAAAGCGACTATTTTAATCCCTTTCGGTGGATTGGTATTAGTTTTCCCCCTTTTTCGATCTTCTGTTCAATTCAAAAATAACTACCTGTATTTCTAAACTGAACTTTTTCTTTAAAACTTTATAAGACGACAAGTGGCGCAACCGAGAGTTGCATTTAACAATATTAAATATCTTCTTTGTAAAAGTAGCAAATGTTTTTGTAAGTTACTAACGCTTTTGAGAGATAGTTATTCCCAGAATGTTTAAAAAGAATGCAATGGTGGGCGATAATATAAAAAAGTACAGAGAAATGCTCAAATATAGCCAAGCCTATGTGGCAGAAGAGTTGGGTATTTCACAAAATGCTTACAGTAAAATTGAGAACAACCAAACAAAGAGCTTCACTTTAGAACGATTAGAGAAAATAGCTGCACTCTTTCACATCAATTTAGGTGATCTGCTAGGAGAAGAAAAGGCGATCAATGTCATGCATAACCATATTGGGTATGGATACGTCAATCAAAATCAGGAATCTAGTGAGTTAGTGGCGCTATTAAAAGAAGAAATTATGTCACTGAGAGAAGACAAAGATCGGCTCTTGAAGATCATAGAACGCCTCACTAAAGAAGAAGATACCGAGTAGCCTTAGGGCAAAAAAAAATATGATATGTATAGAAGAATCTGATAGTTTTTATATATTACCGAAGATTTATTTTTACCAACAATAATAAACAAAGCACACGAATATGGCTGAGACGGCACAGAAGTATAGAACTGTTATGCTGATCGATGATAACGAAATCGATAATCTCATTAACCAAAAAATTATAGAAGCCTCAAGCATTTGCGAAAACATATTTACTCACACAGGAGGGAAAAGCGCTATTGAGTTTCTGAAAAATATGGAAAAAATAGCCCCTACTACAGATAACAAAGGGTTACCTGAAATAATTTTCTTGGATATTGATATGCCTTTGATGGATGGTTTTCAGTTTTTGGATGAATTCGAAAACCTCTCAGAAGAAACAAAAGGACACTGTAAGATTGTGATGCTTACTTCCTCTATTAACCCTCAAGATATGAGTAAATCAAAAAAGTATCCTTTTGTAAAAAAATATATCAACAAGCCTCTTACACAAGATAACTTGAAGAAGCTAGAAGTGTAAGGAAAGGCTACGCTTTGTGCGTATCTTCTTGGTTGGCTTCCAAGGCTATTGCTTTTTTTACTTTCCGATTTAACAAGGCTATTTTTAGTACATCTTCCGCTGTATTTACATAATGTATTACCAAATTTTTGATATAGTTGGCATCTATATCCTCAATATCTTTTCGGTTTTTTTCAGCTAAGATTACCTCATGAACCCCTGCTCGCTTTGCAGCTAATATTTTTTCTTTGATCCCTCCCACAGGTAATACTTTTCCTCTTAAGGTAATTTCACCTGTCATCGCCAAGCGATCCTTCACTTTTCTTTGTGTAAAAACAGAAGCGATAGAAGTAAGTAATGTAATGCCTGCTGAGGGGCCATCCTTAGGAATAGCACCCGCTGGTACGTGAATATGTAAGTCATACTGATCAAACAAACGGTAGTCGATGTTTAGCGCTTCTGCCTGCGCTTTTAGGTAAGAGAGTGCTGCTTTAGCAGACTCTTTCATCACATCGCCCAACTGACCCGATAAAGTGAGGCGTCCTTTCCCCTTACTTACACTCGACTCAATGAAGAGAATCTCTCCGCCTACAGCAGTCCAAGCGAGGCCAGTAGCTAAACCGGCTACTTCTTCTTGTGTGTACAGTTCTTTATCAAAGCGCTCTGTCCCTAGTAGTTGTACTACATCAGTCTTCCTAATTGTGGTTTTGTAGGGCTCTTCAAGGGCAATTGCCTTGGCAATTTTACGGATAATGGCTCCAATTTGTCGCTCTAGGCTTCTTACTCCCGATTCTCGCGTGTAATCCTCCACAATTTTTACCAGCGCCTCATTGGCAAACTTGATTTGCTTACCCGTTACGCCATGTGCTTTACGTTGCTTAGGAACGAGGTGCTTCTTAGCGATCTGTACTTTCTCTTCCAAGGTATAGCCCGAGAGCGGAATAATCTCCATACGATCCCGTAAGGCGGGCTGGATGGTATCGAGAGAGTTAGCAGTAGCAATAAACAATACTTTAGACAAGTCATACTCTACTTCCAAGTAATTGTCCATAAAAGTATTGTTCTGTTCTGGGTCGAGTACTTCTAGCAAAGCAGAAGAAGGGTCTCCTCTAAAGTCAGCATTGAGCTTGTCGATCTCATCTAAAATAAAGACAGGGTTAGAGGAGTTGGCTTTTTTGAGATGTTGTATGATTTTTCCTGGCATCGCCCCCACGTAGGTTTTACGATGCCCTCTGATCTCTGCTTCGTCATGCACACCGCCCAACGACATACGAACGTACTTCCTACCTAATGCCTTGGCAATAGACTTACCAAGAGAAGTTTTCCCTACACCAGGAGGGCCATAGAGGCACAAAATGGGCCCTCGTAAGCTATTTTTAAGCTTAAGAACCGCTAAGTATTCTAGAATCCTGTCTTTGATTTTATCTAAGCCATAATGGTCAGCATCCAGTACTTTTTTGGCATTTTTAAGGTCTAGGTTGTCTTGGGTATATTCTTCCCAAGGCAATTCTAGCATGAGTTCTACGTAGTTAAGCGCCATAGGGTATTCAGGAGAAGCAGGATTGGCACGTGCCAATTTAGCAAGCTCCTTTTCGAAGTGCTGGCTCACTGGCAGTGGCCATCGTTTTTTAGCTGCCTTCGCCCGAAGCTCTTCTATTTCCACTAAGCCACTTTCATAGCCTAGTTCATCCTGTAATACCTTAATCTGTTGTCGTAAGAAATAATCCCGTTGCTGTTGGTCTAAGTCTGAATGTACCTTATTTTGAATTTCATTTTTCAATTCAAGTAGCTGAATGTCACGCATCATAAATTCAAGTAACAACGTAGCACGCTGTACACCATCATCTGTTTCTAGTAGTTGTTGCTTATCCTTGAGCTCGGCATTAATGTTTGAGGAAAGAAAGTGGGTCAAAAAGCTTACGCTTTCTATATTATCTAAGGCAATTTGTGCCTCTTGTTGAATTTCAGGATTCAGCTTTAAGATGCGAAAGGCCGCCTCTTTAAGAGAGGCCATCAAGGCTTTTGATTTCTTACTTCTCTTAGAAGGAAAACGCTCAGAGAGTGGGGCTATTTTGGCGGTAAGGTAGGGGTCTTCATTTACATAAGCATCAATGCGGAAGCGCATTCTTCCCTGTACAAAAATAGTGGTATTCCCATCTGGTAATACAAGCATTTTTAAGATTTGTGCTACTGTACCTACTGCATGCAAATCAGTGGTATCAGGATCGTCGTTGCCTTCTTTCTTTTGGGCAACAATGCCTATAATACGATCGCCCTTATAAGCCTTTTTAACTAGCTTAATGGATTTCTTTCTCCCCACGGTGATGGGAATGACCACACCCGGAAAAAGCACCATATTTCTTACAGGAAGAATAGGTAAGTTATCAGGAAACTGTACTTCTGATAAGTCATTGACGTCTTCTTCTGTCAGTAATGGTACGATCTCGACTGCTTCTTCATTGTCCATCTCCGAGAAAAACAGGTTTTTATAAGGTAAGCGTTGGTTAGCCATAGTGATTCTACTCCTCTATATTCAGTATCGAAAAAATATACTCGTTTAAAGTATAACTTATGCTATTTATTTGTATTTGATTGCCAGATGGGGGCTCTTATCTTTTAAAGATACTCCAAGTGGGTTTACATTTTGCCGTTAGATGATATACACGATAGAATAGGCAAAGTTATTGCCTACAATCGTCAAGACCTATGCCAAAACCTTATAGACTGAAAATACGTCTTAATATAGGAACTCATTAGGCCGCTTTATTTAGTTTCGACTAGATGAATGATTATATTGTTTATTTACTTATGAGTTATATACGTTACATACTACTAAGTTTACTTACACTCACGCCTATATTGACAGCATCACTGGCATACTGTCAGGTTGATAAGATGAGAAGACAATCTGTTGTCACCTTGAATGATACTGTGCTAGCTAGGTACAAAGAAAGCACATTCTTATTTAAGAATGTAAACAACACGCTCTACTATTACGACAACAAAGAACTAAAACAAATCGAAAAAGCCATTAAAGGTAAAGATTGGGATAAAGCGTATCCTATGCTCTATGAGTATGTTATGAGGTTTGGAGTAGAGAATTTTTATAAAGATACTTATATGATTTGGCGCTTGGCCAAAATGATTGAACTCTTAGATGATGTAGAGGTAGCAAAAAGCTTATACCGCTTGGTACTGAAGCACCATAGAGGGGCAGATGTACGTAACATCGAACTTTATTACGATTCATTAACGGTCAACGATAAAGATTATTACGTACCGCTAGACTATTACTATGAGTTAGTAGAGTATCGTAAACTAATAGATACGCTCGTACCACCCCAGGGTGTACTGCTAGATATGGGATACAGCATTAACGAACAAGATGCTGCTGACTATGCCCCCTCACTAAATGTAAACAACGACATCTTGCTGTTTACTTCTAAACGTAACCAACGACAGAGCTCTTCTAAGGCGGAAAAGGTCTTCAATGAAGATATCTTTTACTCAAAAAAACTTGAAAACGACTGGGATTATGCGCAAGAATTTAAAGGGCTCAACTCTCCTTATAATGAGGGGTCAGCGCATATTACAAGAGATGGTAAAACTGTATTTTTTGCCCGTTGTGAAGCCCCTGATGGATATGGTAATTGTGACCTTTACGTCGCTAATATACAGGCAGACAGTACTTGGAAAGTTCGTAATTTAGGAGCGAACGTAAATAGTGTAAGTTGGGATTCTCATCCTTCACTTTCTCATACAGAAGATACCCTTTATTTCGCCTCCGATCGTATTGGAGGATTTGGGCTGTCGGATATCTATTTTACCTACAAGCAAAAAGATGGTTCTTGGTCAAAGGCGAAGAATATAGGGCCTACTATCAACTCCCGAAAAAATGAACTTAGTCCCTATTATCATCCTAAGTACGATGTGCTCTACTTTAGCTCTGACGGACATATTGTCAATTTCGGAAGTTTTGACATCTTCAAATCCCACTTTTTTTATAAACGATGGCAAGAACCTATCAATCTTGGCCCCTTAGTAAACGGGCAAGGAAGCGAATATTACTTTACGATCGATGCCAACTCCAAAGACCTTTTCTATGCCAAATCGGATACATTGAACAAAGAAGACTTAAATTTACAGTCTTTTCCCTTGCCTATGGAAGCCCAGCCTACTGCTACGGCTTTATTTAAAGGTACATTAACAGACGAAGAGACAGGTGATCCCTTTCAGGGAATTGTGGCTGTGATTGACTTAGATAACGGGATAGAAATTGCCCCGAAATATTTACGCCCTGATGGTTCCTACGATTTCGACTTAATTAGAAATAATAATTACCTGCTTATTATTACAGGAGACGACTTTTTTAGAGTAGAACGAGAGTTTTATCTAGAAGGAGATACCACTATCAAAATCAAAACTTCTTCCATTAAGTTTAAGAAATGGGAGTTTGCTTCTTTAGAGTTTGAGCCCGGAAAAGCCAATATTCTGCCAGAGATGGAGAGTGATTTGAATAAAGTAGCCCTCTTTTTGGCCGATCATCCTACGGCTAAAATTCGCATTGCAGGGCATACTGACTCTGATGGAGATGAAGCAGAGAACTTAGAGCTTTCTCAAGCGAGAGCCGATGCCATTAAGAATTACATCATCAATAAGGCAGGCTTTGAAGAAGAGCGTATAGAAGCCATTGGTTATGGCAGTAGTAATCCGATTGTACCTGAGGTGACGTCAGAAGACAAACGCATGAATCGAAGGGTAGAATTTGAGATTATTAAGTAGAAAACTTACAGCGTAGACCACTCATAAACAGGAAGTAGTATGAATTTTGTACCTTTTTCTTTATCTTATAAAGAAAAAACCAGAACATATATGCATTATTGGCTCTCCTTCTTCCTCCTGCTCTCTACCACACTAACAGCACAAACAATACAAACTGGCATAAAAAGCCTTGATAAGCGCAATATGGCGTTAACCTTATTAAAAATGTATGATCCTACCAGCTACGCGATGATAGAAGAATACGAGGCAGCCCCTTCTACCTACCAACTAGGTGATGAAATCATCGTAATAGAAGAAAAAGAGAGCCTTGTCAAATACTTGGAAGAAGATAACTACATCAGTGTAATCGACGGACTCAACCAAGCGGTACACGAGGTGGCTCATGGTTATGCCAACCACATGAGCTATAAGTACATACAAAAATCCAATGAGCTATATGACTGGAATGCCGATCATTATGCTTTTTTTATTAACGGTGAGGTATTGATTGTACCCATTACAGAGACCTTCCCTGCTTATGAAACACGTCATTTATTCAGTGAGGAGCTACAAACTTTTCGATTTCCTACTTACATAGCGCCTTCTTATAGGAATCTCAATACGCAGGCAAACGGCATTTATGGGCTTCTTAATGAATTAGTAGCCTACTACCATGGTACAAAAGCCGCTTATGAGATGTATCATTACTTCGATCAGTACTCTCAAGGCACACCAGAAGATTGGCTTGTTTATTTAGCCAATGTGAATAGCACTTATTACGCTTATTTAGAATTTAAGCTCTATATCTATAAATATCTCATTTATGCCAAGGCCTATCATCCTCAAGTATATGAAGAGGTGCTTAATAATGTTGCCTTCAAAAGAACTTATCAGTTGGCAAATCGACACTTTGAGAAGCTTATACAAGATTATTTTATACAAAAAAGTAGAATTGTCAAGCAATTACAGAAAGCCAATTATAAGGTAACCGAAGACAATGAATACATTATCATCAGAGGGAAAGATTATGCCTCAGGAAGGGGTAACTTCCTAAAAACGTATAAAACGCTTAAAAAAGAACTTGACAAAAATACCTACAAAGCCATTGAAATGGTACTGAGCGAGTAAGCCACTATTTTTTCTTTAATTGAAGGGATTGCTGAGAAATCTGCTTCGACCACTTAAGTTGGTTATTCTTGTCGTAAATCTGGATCGTCAGTATACGTTCTCCAAGCTTTCCACTCACCTCTACAATGGCAAAGTTTCTTTCTGCTACTAGTGTATTGGCTACCCGTAAAGTATTATTCTCGTTTTTAGGATTTCCTGCACCAGAAGTAAGTGGTGAGACGGTCAGGTCATACAGTGGATAAAAATCTGCCTGCATCAGTGCTGTTAATTCCGTATGATGTCGGTCTCCTGAGATAAACAATACTCCCTCTATTTGTGCTTTGGTAATTTGTTGCAACAAGTAATCGTATTCTTCCTTAAAGTTGATAAGCCCTTCGTACTTACCGGCTGGGTTGAGAACCTGGTTACCAAGTGCCACTACTTTGAAGCTAGCTTTGCTGTAGGCAAGGGCATTAACAAGCCAGTCAATTTGTGTTTTTCCCATCATTTGAGGAGTAACTGCCTCATTGCGATTGGCGGTACGGAAATAACGGTCGTCCAGCAAGAAAAACTGCACATCGCCCCATACAAAAGTACCCGTTACGCCTTCTCCTTCGGGAGCACCATAGTTAAGATTCGCCCAAAATAACTTAAACATATCAAGCGCCATTTCTTTATGAACAAAACTTCCATCAGCATCATTAGGGCCAAAGTCGTGATCATCCCAGATAGCATAGTGGTGTACGTTACCCAGTAGAGGCTGTAGTTCTTCTAAAGAACGGGTATGGGTATTTCTGTAGATCATCCCGGTGCGGGTTCCCCAATCTGGCTCTCGGTAATATACGTTGTCACCTAGCCAAATCTTAAAATCTGGGGTGCGCTGGTGAATGGCTTTAAAAATTTGATAATCTCCTCCATAAGACTTACCAGGCCGATCGTACAGGCTGTCATTAACATAAGCACAACTCCCTAAAGCAAAGCGAAAGGTAGGTGGATCTGTACGCCACTGCCATAAGGCTTGTGACTGAAAAGAAAGCGGGTAGTCTCGTTGTATAAGCTGATCGTTGATGTATAGCTCGTAATCATAAGTTTTACTAGGCACTACCTGGTCGGCAAGCAGGTGTGCAGCGTATCCTTCGCTGGCTAGCGTCGTTTTAGTAGCCGTAAATTTTTTCTGATTGGGTTTCCCTTTCTCCCAGTAGCCAATTTTAACTTCAGCCGCTTGTTTGGTTTGTACCCAAAGCATCACTTCACGCATTTCAGAATAGCCCACCATAGGACCTGATTGTAAAAGTCTTTGCTGGCCATAAGTAGCGATACAAATAAGATGACAAAAGAATAGTAAGAAAAAGCGCATGGTATGAATGATTATAAATGTTAGATACCGTAAATCTACAAAAAGCCTTGCTAGTATTATTTTAAGAATCTGTTAAATATTGGAATTTGAAAACGTATTTAAAGTGAAGTAAAAATAGTATTAAATGATTTTTAATGAATAAAAACAAATAAAACTTATTTCAAAAGTCGTAAATATAATTTCATTTGGTTTGAACAAGGCAGCCTGCTCCACTAGCTTTAGCACTATTATTCACCTAAAAATACCCTCTTATGAAGTCTATTAAAGCTAATATTACGGCTGTTTCTGGTTGGGTTCCGGAAGATAAACTAACCAACCAAGATTTTGAAAGTATGGTAGATACAACAGATGCTTGGATTCTAGAGCGTACAGGCATTAAAGAGCGTAGAATACTCAAGGGTAATAAAGTGGGGAGCTCTTTTTTAGGAGCCAAGGCTGTAGAGCGCCTCTTAGAAAAGGCTGATCTTCCGGTAGGTGATATAGACGCTATTATCTGCGCTACCATTACCCCAGATATGATGTTTCCTAATACAGCCAACCTGATCTGTGATCAAATTGGAGCAAAGAATATTCCCGCTTTTGATATTCTAGCAGCTTGCTCTGGCTTTTTGTATGCACTAGAAGTAGGCAGAAACTTCATTCAATCAGGGAGGTATCAAAAGGTGGTAGTAGTAGGGGCAGATAAAATGAGCGCCATTACAAACTATAAAGATCGCTCCCATTGTATTTTGTTTGGAGATGCTGCTGGGGCTGTTTTACTTGAGCCGAGTAACGAAGAGTTAGGAATTATGGATTTGATTATCGAAAGTGATCCTGTTGGAAAGGATTTTATCTATTTGAAGGGAGGAGGCTCTGCCAATCCCGCCAGTTTTGATACAGTACTCAACGGCGACCACTATTTTCGTCAGGAAGGAAAAGTTGTTTACAAGCAGGCAGTGGCTAAAATGGCCAAAGTGACACAAGAAATCATGGCACGTAATCAGTTACAAGTAAGTGAGCTAGACTACTTCATTCCTCATCAGGCTAACCAACGTATTATTGAGGCAGTCGCACGAATCGCAGAAGTTCCGCTAGAGAAGGTAACGATCAATATAGATCGATACGGCAACACTACCGCAGCTACCATCCCTCTTTGTTTGTGGGAGTGGGAAAAGGACTTTAAACAAGGAGATCATATTGTGATGGCTTCTTTTGGGGCAGGCTTCACTTGGGGTGCTTGTTACTTGAAGTGGGGCATACCTGCTGCATAAAATTATTAATATAAATATAACATAGGTAGAAGGGCTTTGTAACAACGAGGTGCTTCTACTTTGTTTTTAGTATAGATGAGTACATATGAACAAATTATACTAGTTTTAATAATTGGCATCTTTTTTTCTACATTTGTAATGTAACAATATGGGGTCAAGTCTTACATGAAACATACTTTACTAATTGCGCTTATTATATTTATCACAACCTTCACTTCTACAGGAGTATTTGCACAAGAAAACTATGAAGGGGTTATTGGGAAGGACAAAAAGATAGCGTTGAGTATTACCGCAGAAGTAATGCTGGCAGGAAATAATATGTCTTATTCAGGTTCTTTCTATCCACTTACCGATCAAGAAAAAAAATCTTTTATAAAAGGGAAAATTAATATGGAAACAGGACGTTTCTCTTTTATAGAAAGAGATGAAAAAGGACAGGTAAAAGGATATCTGGTAGGTACGCAAAGCGGTAATCAAGTGGACGGACACTGGAAAAGCGTAGATAAAAAAGAGGAACTTCCATTTAAGCTACAACGTAAGCCATAAGCAGCAGACTACTAATTTTAGTGACTTTAATAGATTAACAGCTTTTTTATTACATTTATGAAGGTTTTATCATAAATATGTGTACCTTGCTAAGGTAAACGACTGTATAATCTTTTAAAAGACAAATTTTATGAAACGTATCTTATTATTAGTAACTGCTTGTATCTTTGTAGCATCCACTTCTTTTGCTCAGTATAGCGAAGGGGAAGAGAATTATGTAGGCATGATCAATCAGGATGAGAAGATTGTATTACACCTCACTCCTAAGGTAATTATGAGTGGTCATACCATGACTTACTCAGGTGCTTACCAGAATGCCTCTACCCAACGGGATAAACTGACACTTGAAGGGAGAATCAACATGGATACAGGACGCTTCTCTTTTGTAGAAAGAGATGAAGAAGGAAAAGTGATAGGACACTTTTTGGGTGTACGAAAAGGAAAAACTGTTCAAGGTACTTGGAGAAGTATCGACAAGAAGGAAGAAGTACCTTTTACACTCACTAAAAAATCGTGAGTAAACAACCAATAGAGCTACTTATCTAAATCAAATAATGAATGAGAAAGCCGTCTTGCAAAAGATGGCTTTTTTATTTATACCACCTTCCATACCAGAAGAAATAAAAAGAATTTTATTTTATGTTTGAACTTTAAATGTTATAACATATGTTTGTATAACAAATTAATTGTAACCTCACGAACAGTTCTTGAAACAAAAATTACTGAATGAGGTTAAGATTGTAGTTTTCATCATTTTTCAACAATTAGTAAAGACAAACTCATGAAAAAGACATTTATTTTCGGATTGTTAGCAAGTGCCTTCCTAATGGCTTGCGAAAGTACTCCTAAAAGTGACGAGGCAGAGGTAGGAGATGCCAAAGAAGTAAACGAAGAGGAAGTAGCCGCTGCGAAGGAAATGCCTATAGATACAGATTTAAGTATGGTAACTTGGGTAGGAACCAAGCCTGTGGGCAAACACCAAGGAACCTTTAAAGTATCTGAAGGAGCTATTGCAGTAGAAGAGGGTAAGATTGTAGGAGGAAACTTCGTTATTGATGTAACCTCTATTGAAGTAACTGACGAAGAAATGGGAGATGAGGAAAAAGCAAAGTTAGCTGGCCACTTATCTAGCCCTGATTTCTTCACAATAGAAGAGTTCCCTACGGCTACTTTCGAGATTGTAAGCGTAGCAGACTACGTGGCTCCTGAGGGAGAAGAAGAAAAAGATCCTGAGTACACGCTAGTAGACCCTACACACAGCGTAACGGGTAACTTAGAACTTAAAGGTGTAAAGAAAAGTATCACTTTCCCTGCTAAAATTGTAATGGCAGATAACAAGGTAGATGCACAAGCTAAATTCAACATCAACCGTAAAGACTGGGGAATGGACTATGGTGCTGACGAGTCACTAGGAGACAAGTTCATCAACCCTACTGTACACATCGGTTTTGACATCAAAACTAAAGAGTAGTAGTGCGCTGAGCACATTGTAAACAAAAAGACTACAAGGGTAACACAGGCTTTTGTAGTCTTTTTGTCATCTGTTCACAAAACGATTGAGTGCATGAAGATAGAGGAAGCTATCCAGAGTAAATTTGCTGATACAAATCAGAAGGCAATAGTCAATCTGCTTTATACAGCTAGTTGGCTGAGCGGTAGGATTAGCGAGGTGCTTAAGAAACAGGGTATCACTCACCAACAATACAACGTCTTACGCATCTTACGAGGATCTAAAGGACAACCCGTATCGCTTAAGTATATTAGAGAGCGGATGCTAGACAGAATGTCAGACGCTTCTCGTATTGTAGATAAACTTCATAATAAACAATACTTAGAAAGGAAGCAATGCCCGTCAGATAGGCGTAATGTAGACATTACGATTACCAATGAAGGGCTCAACCTGCTTCAAAAGCTGGACGGAACGGTAGAAGAAATCAATGACCTGTTCAGTAGTTTTACAGAAGAAGAAGTCATTGATTTTAACAATTTTTTAGATAAACTACGCCACTAAGTAAGTTACCTCGTTTTCCTTAGCAACCCTCGGAGTGTAGCTTTATTTTCTGCTGTAATTAGGTGCTTCTCTCGTAATGTTGATATCGTGTGGATGACTTTCATACACACCTGCAGCGGTAATTTTTACGAATTTCGCTTGCTGTAAGTCTCCAATGGTTTTTGCGCCACAGTAACCCATGCCTGCCTTCAGCCCACCTACCATCTGGTAAATCACCTCGTTCAACGTACCTTTGTAAGGGACTTGTCCGACAATTCCTTCCGGAACCAATTTCTTAATATCATCTTCTACATCTTGGAAATAACGGTCTTTCGAACCCGCTTCCATGGCTTCCAAAGAGCCCATACCCCGATAGGTTTTAAACTTCCTTCCTTCGAAAATCACTACTTTGCCAGGAGATTCTTCCGTACCAGCTAGAAGAGAACCTATCATCACAGAGCTTGCCCCACCCGCAATGGCCTTTACGATATCGCCAGAATAACGTATACCACCATCAGCAATAATGGGAACCCCCAACTGCTGGAGTGCCTTAGCCGCTTCGTAGACGGCCGTAAGTTGCGGCATTCCTACACCTGCTACTACCCGTGTAGTACAAATACTGCCTGGACCTACGCCTACTTTGACCGCATCTGCTCCTGCCTCTGCCAAAGCTAAAGCGCCTTCTCCAGTGGCCACATTTCCTACTACAATATCGAGATCAGGGTAGTGGGCTTTTACTTTTTTAAGCGTTTCGATCACTCCTCTTGAATGGCCGTGGGCGGTATCGATGCTTACTACGTCTACACCTGCTTGTTGCAGCATGGCGATACGCTCTAGAATGTCAGCCGTAACGCCTACCGCAGCACCTACCCGTAGCCTACCGAAGGTATCTTTACAAGCGAAAGGAAAGTTTCTTCTACGAATAATATCTTTATAAGTAATAAGGCCAATCAGTTGTCCTGATTTACTAACAATAGGAAGTTTCTCAATCTTAAACTCTTGTAACACATCTTCGGCCTTTTCAAGTGTAATATCTTCATTGGCGGTAATGAGATTCTCCTTGGTCATAATGACCTCTACTTTTTTGGTGAGGTCTTTTTGAAAGCGTAAGTCACGATTGGTAATAATGCCCTTTAACTTTTTGTGTTCGTCTACGATAGGAATACCCCCAATCTTAAATTCACTCATAATACCATGGGCATCAGCCAAGGTAGCACCTTCCTTTAAGGTAACAGGGTCGATGATCATACCGCTTTCAGAGCGCTTTACCTTTCTTACCTGCTCTGCTTGCGCTTCTACAGACATGTTTTTATGGATAAATCCGATACCTCCTTCTCTTGCCATAGCAATAGCAAGGCTATATTCTGTAACAGTATCCATCGCTGCCGAAACGATAGGAACATTAAGTTGTATATTTTTGGTTAGCTGTGTAACCGTTTGCGTTTCGCGAGGGAGTACTTCTGAGTAGGCTGGAAGTAGAAGCACATCGTCATAAGTGAGCGCTTCGTAAAGGAATTTGGATGAATTGAGCATTGCAAATAAATTTAAGTACTTTATTTGCGACATAAAGGTAAAGGGTATTTATGAGACTAGGAAATTTTTATAAGAACTTGTGATTAAATAATTGTGAAGATTATGAATAACCCTTGTCATGCAACTTTTTCTTACGATGTAGCGTAAAAATAAATCGTGTAAAGTAATACACCATACAACCAGTATTCTATTAAAATCTTTATAAATCATGAAAAAGTATCTTGTTCTCGCAATCTTTATAGTAAGCCTTGGTCATACACTACAAGCACAGGTAGGGGAGCGATTTCCTAACCTTACCGGTACCAATCTAAATGATAAAACGGTGACGCTGCCACAAGCTTCTCAAGGGAAACCAGCGCTCATGGTTTTGGCCTATTCTAAAAAGTCTCAAGATGATTTAGAAACTTGGGTTCGACCTGTTTATAAGCAATTTATTGCCAGTACTGGCGAAGGGTTGTTTAGTGAGCTAGCGGATGACTACGATATAAACGTATATTTCGTACCTATGCTTAGGGGTATCAACAAGGCTGCCTACGGAAAAGTAGAAAAAGAAATGAGAGCCAATACGGACAAGGTCTTCAAGCCTCACGTTGTTTTATATAAAGGCTCACTATCTTCTTACAAGAACGTACTCTCTCTTAACAGCAAAGACGAACCCTATCTCTACTTGGTCAATCAGCAAGGAAAGATAGTTTATGCTACCTCGGGTGCCTATTCTTCTTCAAAGATGAGTGATTTAGAAGATGAACTAGAAAAGTGCTATAAGTAGTATGCTATATGATCAAAAGCTGAATATTACAGGAAAGGAAGCTTTCTCTACGTAAGCCACTGCGGCTAAATAGTATTTTAAAACCCGCAAACAAACGATTACCATCTGGGAATTCAAAGAAGGTAATATAAACATTGATTATAAAGCATTACTGGCTACTGACTTATCTAATGGCTTAGAAAAAAGGATGAAATGTCCTTAAAAGGGCATTTCGAATTCCTTTTTTAGGAGAATCAAATTATGGGTATTAGAGACATCAGTTGCAGACATTTGAAAAAGATGTGAGCAGTTGCTGTGCTAGTAGAAATACCTAATAGAATAACTTACATAATCACCATAGGCTCAAATAAACACAACTAGCCGCTGTATTACCCTTCATAACCTATTTACTTATATAGCTACTTTAATAGTAAGAGAGTCTCTGAATGTGCTTTTGGGTATACTGATGACTCATACAATTTATCAAACTTCTCATATTATGCGAATGCTATACTGAAGTTAAAAGCACGCAAATAGCTAGTTAATTAAAATACTATATAATAGATTAATAATAATATTAATAATGAGGGTTTTTTGTGTAATCAATAAATAAAAATACGAATAATATAAGTTTTGCGATAAATCAAATTGTTTTAAGAAACAAGTAGAGTGTAAAAAATATGAAGTGACTTTATTTTGTATTATAAACTAAAACAGTGTATAAAAATCAATAAACGCCTCTAAAGCGTTATGATATTCGTTTATTATAAAAATAATGTATGTAATATTTCGCAGAAAGTTATGGGCATATGAAAATAATTTCTATCTTGCAGCGCCTATCTAAAGATAGTAAACAACTACCTTATTGTATAGGCTTTATTTCAACTTTTACCTAAAACTTAATCTAAAATGAGAAAAATCATCTTTAGCATTATATTTATAATGCTGCTTTCTAACGCCCATGCGCAGGACTGGGTAAAGAAGAGTTCATCTCTTTATTACTTCAATGGTACAGAAAAAGTGTACATGTCACCTGACTACTCTTCGTATGCTGTTTACTTTAAAGAACAGACGCCTACTGACCTCACCAACCGCCGTATGCAAGGTTTTCAATTTGAAGCGGTTTACCAACGCTTAAAAATGGCGAAGTTTACGCCTAATGCAAGTAGTAACCAGCGATTGGAGCAGTCTATTTCAACTAGTTCCGCTCAGTTTCTACAAGAGACGGGTTTAGCCAGTCAAGGTGCTTTTGAGGTTGCGCCTAGCTTTCAACTAGCAGGGCAGCAAGTCTGGTTTACCCAACAAGTCATTATAAAACTCAACACCGTTATAGAAGATACACGTTTACGAAATATACTCCATAAATATGATGCACAAGTACTTAGAAATGAACTCTCTACCTTGCTACAAGTAGCGACCGTCTCAAGCCAGTTGGCTTTGTTGCAAGAGTTACAACAAGCCAATTTGATTGTTTGGGGGCAACCGAATTTCCAAGCGAAAGTCGTAAAACATGATGATCCACTACTGCCCGAACAGTTTCAAATGCACAATACAGGTGGTACACTTGATGGACTACCGCTTACCGCAGACATTGATATAGATGCCCTAGAAGCCTGGGGAATCACTACAGGTAGTTCCTCTATAACCGTAGCGGTAATTGACGATGGGGTAGAAAGGCATCCTGACCTACCGCCCATTACAGCAGGTTTTACTCCTGCAAACAACGGAAATGGAACACCTATTAGAAGTACTGACGCACACGGGCTTGCTTGTGCAGGAATTATTGCTGCACAACATAATGACGAAGGGGTAAGAGGCGTAGCGCCTAATGTTAACCTACTAGCCATTAATATTTTTACAGAAGAAGAGACCGCACAAGATTTGGCCGATGCCTTTACCTGGGCCAAAGACCAAGGGGCAGATGTGATTAGTAACTCTTGGGGTTACGGCACTTGTGCTACCAATCCATTCCCTGTATTGACGGCAGCGATCAATGATGCGGCTGACAATGGAAGAGGGGACAAAGGTTGTGTTATTCTCTTTGCTTCTGGTAATGATTATGGAGACTGCGTGAGCTATCCTAGTAACATTCAAAGCGTGATTTCAGTGGGTGCTGTTAATCCAAATGGTAATATAAGTCGTTATAGCAACCAAGGCCCTGAGCTTGATATTGTAGCACCAAGTAATGATATCAACAGCAGTCGCACTACTTTACTATATGGTGTTAGAACCACTGATCGTGTGGGAAGTGCAGGGTATAATAATACGAACTATGCAGACGATTTCGGTGGTACTTCAGCGGCTTGTCCTGCAGCAGCAGGTGCAGCAGCACTAGTACTATCGGTAAATCCAGATCTAACCAGTGAACAAGTATTTGATATTTTGATCAATACAGCAGATGATATGGGGGCAAGTGGATTTGATAATACCTTTGGTCATGGAAGAGTCAATGCGCATCAGGCAGTGCTGGCAGCAAACAGCGGTGGAGGAGATACTGAGGCACCGAGTACGCCTACTGGGGTGACTATAAGTAATGTGACAAGTAATACAGCTACAGTGAGTTGGAATGCTTCCAGCGACAATGTTGAGGTAACTGGTTATACTGTATTTCTAAATGGGAGTAGTATAGGTAACGCTACGAGCGCCTCTGTTAATCTAACAGGCTTGAGTGCAAGTACTGCTTATTCAGTAAGTGTAGTAGCCTTTGATGCTGCTGGAAACCAATCTGCTGCTTCTTCGGCAGCATCGTTTACTACCACTGGCTCGGGAGGTGGAAGTACTTGCGCTAGTACAATCAGTAGCTTCCCTTATACAGAAAGCTTTGAGTCTGGGATAGGCTGGACACAAGCCAGCGGCGACGATGGCGACTGGGTAAGCCTATCGGTACCCACACCTTCCAACTCAACAGGACCTACTGCTGCTGCTGCAGGAAGTCAATTTGTATATTTAGAGGCTTCCAGTAACAATACAGCAGGAGCAATTGGAAGCAATGCTACTGCCACTTTAGAAAGTCCCTGTTTCGATTTAACAAGTGAAAGCAGTGCCTCTCTTACCTTCCAGTACCATATGTATGGTGCTGATATGGGAAGTTTAGTACTACAAGCAAATAACGGTGCTGGCTGGGTAGATCTATGGAGCCTATCGGGCGATCAAGGGAATAGCTGGCAAAGTGCGACGATTAATTTAGCTAATTATGCAGGTACTGTAGTAGGCTTCCGTTTTGTGGGAACTACAGGGGATGGCTGGCAAAGTGATATGGCCATCGATGCTATTAGTGTTACTACTGGTGCAGCGCCTACCCCTACTTCAAACGAGGTAACCCTCACAATTGTACTCGATGACTACCCAGCAGAAACGAATTGGGAAATTACCGATGGATCAGGTACGCCAGTAGCTTCTGGAGGATCTTACAGTGGTGCGGGTAGTACAGTAACAGAAACTATCACGTTGGCAGATGGCTGTTATACCTTTACCATTACAGATAGCTATGGCGATGGTATTTGCTGCACTTATGGTGATGGCTCTTACAGTCTTAGCACTGAAGACAATACAACGTTAGCCTCAGGAGGTGCATTTGGACCAACTGAAAGTACCGACTTCTGTGTGGGCAATACAGTAAGTAGGAGTTTGGGTACTCCAGCCTTAGCAGAACAGAGTACAGCTTACACCTTGATGTATCCTAATCCCGCAACGGATTTCTTAAACGTACAAACGCCTAAAGGTACACAAAAACTAGAGGTCTATGGCATTAATGGCGCTGTGATGCAAAAGGTACGCGTAACGGAGCAAGGAGTAGATGTCTCTCAATTGTCTTCAGGAATTTACCTGTTGGTAATTACCACAGAGAAAGGCGTGATTAGAGAAAAGTTCTCCAAGCAATAGTCGATTTATATTTATACTTTAATACTAAAAAGCTGCCATTGGAAGATGGCAGCTTTTTGTTTGTACGAAGTAGATACTTGACGGTAAAAGTCTTGATTATAAAATACTTTGAAATAGCAAGCTAATCTGTTGAGTTGATAAATTCTTCTACCGTTTACCCTATGTTTAAATATAGTAGCGTTACTACTTTGAGTAATACTTAGAGAAGATTATCTTAATTCTTCTGTACGCTATTTTTTCTCACATTTTTATTGACTCGTACTATTTAGCAAGAAATGATCTGCCAGCGTGTAACGCGAGTAGAATTATACCCTTCCTAAATGTTATTAAGTACTAAGTTTCTTTTCGAACAACTCCTCTTTACCTACTATCCTTAGGATGATATAGTCCTTAAGGTCATTTTAAATATTCTATTCAATAGTACCTGCCTGTAAACAGGTTAAGTTGTATTATTGTCACGTAAGAGTTGAAAAAATAGGAGTTGTTTGCCAATAGATTGAATTGAGAGAAAGTTATTTATAATATCATTTAGGTAGAATAACTTAACTGTAAGTTTAAAAATAATAAAGTGAAAAAACGCTACTTCAAGGTAAATACCTCGTATAGTGAAATGAAAGTTTAAAATTAAGCAGGGTTCTACGTTGATTAAAAGACAAGCAACTATAAAAATGAGTAAGGCATTAATTTATGCTCATATAATAAAATTATCATATATAATATTTTACTGTAAGTTATTTACTTAAGTAAATAATTTCTATCTTGTAAAGCCTATTCAAAGATAGTGAAACAACTACCTTACTTTGTGGGCTTTGTTACAACTTTCAATCTCAAACTTTAATCTCAAATGAGAACAATTTTCCTTAGCATTTTCCTTGTAATGCTGTTTTCCACCGTTAAGGCACAAGACAAGATAGAAAACAATTCGTCACTTTACTATTTTAATGATACTGAAGAGGCGTCCCTGTCACCTGACCACTCTTCGGATGCTGTTTTTTCGAGGAACAGCCTTCTACTGACTTCACCAATCATCGTACACAAAGTTTTCAATCTAGTATAGCAGAAGACGATACAGAACCACCGAGTGTTCCCACTGGCTTGAGTGTAAGTAGTATTACGCGTAATACAGCAACTGTAAGCTGGAATGCTTCTAGCGACAATGTTGGTGTAGTAGGTTATGTATTTATCCGTACTATAGATATTTTTAATATCACTACTGTTGATACCGTTACAAGCACTTTTATTAGTCTAACAGATTTGACCCCAAGTACTGGGTATACAGTACGTGTGGAAGCACTCGATGCTTCTGGAAACAAATCGGCTGCTTCTACACCCCTAAGATTTACTACCGTTAATGCAGTCTCATTAAAGATTGGTGGCGTAAATGTCAGTAATATCACGAGAAGTGGAGCGACTGTAAGCTGGAATCCACTCAGCAGCAATTCTGGCGCAGTAGGTTATACCATACTTCTAAATGGTAATAGTATTGGTAGTAGTAGTACTACAGATACCTTTTTTAATATAACAGGTTTAAGCGTAAACACTGATTATTCTGTAAGTATCGTGGCGTTCGATGGTATTGGAAATCAAATGGCTTCTTCTACAGAAGTATCATTCACTACCCTTAATTCAGTAGGTGTACCTACAGCTATTTGTACGAATGTAGATGGAATAGCAGAACGTCCTCTTCCTTATACAGAAGGTTTTGAATCAGGTGTAGATTGGAAACAAAGTAATAACGATGATGGTGATTGGAAACTAGCAACCTCCTTTTCAACGCCCAGTGCGGCAGCAGAAGGAAAGAGGTATTTAATATTAAGATATATTGAGAACAACGGTACGGCTATCATTAGGACACCTTGCATTGATCTAACAGATAAAAGTGACGCTTCTTTCACTTTTCAGTATCAGTTGTACGGTAATGACATTGGGAACTTAGTTCTACAAGTAGATGATGGTACAGGCTGGGTTGACTATTGGAGCCAATCAGGAGATCAAGGAAATATTTAGCAAAGTGCGACCATCAATCTAAGTAGTTATTTAGGTTTAATTATACGAGCACGTTTTGTGGGTACTACAGGCTACGGTGGAAGGATGGCTATTGATGACATTGCTATTACCTCTAATACAGCGACGACACTTACTACAAGAAATGCAACGCTTACAACTTTAGATGAGCAGCAAGTCAATACCTTGATGTATCCTAACCCAGCCACTAACTTCCTAAATGTACAAATGTCCAAAGGGACGCAAAGCCTAGAAGTTTATAGTGTAGGTGGGGCTGTGATGCAAAATGTACAGGTAACGGAGCAAGGGGTAGATGTCTCTCGGTTGCCTTCAGGGATGTATCTGTTAGTCATTACAACAGAGGAAGGTATTATTAGGGAGAAGTTCTCTAAGCAATAGAAGATTTATAACTTAATACTAGAAAGCTGCCATTGGAAGATGGCAGCTTTTTGTTTGTATGGTGTGAAGGTGATTCTTTACAGCTAGCCTAGCGTTTTGATTATAAAATACTTTGAGATGAAAAGTTATGCTATCAAGCTGGTAGAGCTTTTACTGTTCCTATATAAAGTCTATTCTTTTACGCAAAAAACTACTTTAAATACCTATTTTCTAAATATTTAGTGGTCTGAAATCTATATGAGTAACTGGAAAAAGTGCTGTTTTATATCATTTCCGATAGCAGGTATACAGGCTAGATAAAGTGTACGTTTATTTACGTAAAATACTTAAATTGTTGCAGCAATAACATGTTAAAACGCAGCCTGTGGACGATAGCATTGAAATTCCGCTCAGTAAGCAAAAAATCATATTATTATTAATCGCTGCAATCGCCTTTGTGGTAATGGGTGTATTCCTTGCGTTACCGCTTGTTAGTGAAACGCCTCTAGATATTGAGCTAGCCAATATAGTGGGCTTAGTAACGATCATTTTCTTTGGTACTTGTGCAGTATTTATGACTACAAAACTTTTTGATAAAAAAGTAGGGCTAACCATCGATCAATATGGTATAACGGATAATACCAGTGGAACAAGTGTTGGCTTGATAGAATGGGCAGATATCACAGAAAGCTGGACGATTCAAATTGCTTCTACTAAAATTCTTATGATCGCCACCAATACACCTGAAAAATACATTGAACGGGCTAAGAATAGCATTGCTAAACGCGCTATGAAGGCTAACTATAAGATATATGGTTCTCCCATTGCGATCACTGCTAGTGCATTAAAAATCAAATACTCTGATTTAGAGCGACTCATTAACACTGAGTTGGAAAAGAGAAAAGGTACCTCCTCCTAATACTAGTAGATGTCTGTCGCTATATTAATGGAAGGAAGAGAATGTTTAGAAATTAAATACCGTATAATTAACGTTTTAAGAAATTTTCATCACTTTTCCTTTGGTTTACCTTTCGTTCATTTTTTAG
>CALEMF010000053.1 GCA_937911505.1 uncultured Cytophagales bacterium | reverse complement strand
CGTTCATTTTTTAGCTTCGCTGAACTCCACTTCGTTCCGGTTCTTGATGAACCGAGCCTCTGGCGAGCTCGGCGTAGCCAAAAACGAACCAAAAACCGAGCTTGCGAGCTCAGCGCAGCTAACCGAGCCTGCGAGCTCGACGAAGTCAAATCCAAAGCTTCTGCCCACGATCCAGCCCACCTCCCCGCTGGATTTTCAGACCTGCGCACTTATAATCACCTTAAAAAAGATAGTTAAGAAAAATTTAAACATGCTCTTAAATAAACATTAATTAGACGCTCTAAACGTCTATAAATAACAATTTTTATTTTTCTATCACTACCAAATCAAAAAATACCTGTACCAAAGCTAGAAGTTGCACGATTTTAGTATTCTTCACACAACAAGTTTAAATACTTATGCTTTAAGACTTTCCCTACACCTTCTTATCGTCTTATTCATAAATAAATTTGAACGCGCTTAAGTATTATTTATTTTAACTTAAACACCCTATACTATGAAAGTAAATACTATTATTTTAATTGTGTATTTTTTGAGTTTTACGCAGTTACAAGCCCAAAATGATCCTTTTATCGGTACCTTTGTCAATACCTCTGGCTCTACCACGATGCGGCTGAAAAAAGTAGCTAATGAATACCACGGCTTGTTTCAATTCAGTGGATCCAATTTTGCCCTAAGAGCTGTAAGAAGCGGTAACCAACTTAACGGAGAAGTATATGCTGGACAAGGGAAAATCGTATTTGTAGCCACTCCGCTTCAAGGTGGCTTTAGAATTTCAGCGAATGGAGAGCAAAGCGATTTCATTTTGTATTCTACTGATCACGAGATTCAGTCGATGGATCTAACCGCCTCCTTTCCACAGACAAGTAATAATACGCCCCAAACACAAAACCCTAGCACACAACCCTCTCAGCCACAACCAAAAAGTAATGTAACCGATAATAGTGTTCCTAAGTCTAACAATGCTGCTTTCAAACAAGTAGTGGCGGGAAGTCAGATGATGGTATACTCAAAATCTCCTAGGTACTCCTCAAGAAAGTCTCGTTCAAGTACCCTAATTTTTATACATTTTTGCCCTAATGGGCGCTTCCATCTCACCTATGATGCTAGCTATGCGGTGAGTACCGATGATATAGGCAGTTATGGAGTCAATAAAGCGGCGCACCAAGGTACTTGGTATATTGGTAAGAAAGACGGCTACGATGTAGTAGGCGTTAATTTTGATAATGGCAATAAAAGCTTTTATTGGCTTACGCCAGCTCGTGCACAACAAAAGTCTTTTCGCTTAGGCAATACAAAGTATACCTTTATGCCGGGGAAAGCCGTTTGTAAATAATACTAAAAGGTCGCAACTAGCGTTGCGACCTTACTTTTTAGAGAAGCTTCTACTGTACCTTCAATCCTACCCTTTTATGGGCTTCTTGGTGAATGTAACCTTATGTTGAACGATACCTCCCCTTGAGGAATTGTACCATAGAAAAAGTTGCCAAGATGAGCGCCAATGCCTACGTACCCTTTTTTCAAAAAAGCTTACTACTTGTATTTTCTCAAATAAAATTAGAATTTTGTAGTTCTCATCACTAGAGGCTATGCCTTTATGAAGCTAAAATACTACTTTTTACTTACGTTCTTTCTAGCACTAACTTCTTATACGACAGCCCAAAAAATACAGGTCGTAGATGAAAGTACAGGTAAAGGCATTAACGGTGTATTTCTTATGGGAAAAACACAATCTGTCTTAACGGACGAGCAAGGTTGGGTGGATGTCTCTATATTAAAAGAGGATGAACAAATCATTTTCCAACATCCCAACTACCAAAACAGGGTACTTTCTTATGCGCAAATCATTGAAGATAAAACCATTTCCCTGCGTGAGAGTAGTGTAAAACTTGAAGAGGTGGTTATCTCCATCAATCGTTGGGAGCAGAACCGACGACAAGTCCCGGTCAAATATTTAAGTCTTCAGCTTCCGCAAAATGCGCCTTGGACGAACCCACAAACGACTGCTGACTTGTTAGGGCAAAGCGGAGAAGTCTTTATTCAGAAAAGTCAGTTAGGAGGAGGAAGTCCTATGATTAGAGGTTTTTCAGCCAACCGCTTGCTCATGGTGGTAGATGGCGTTCGTATGAATAATGCCATTTTTAGAGGGGGAAATGTACAGAATGTAATTTCCTTAGATGCTAACAACCTAGAAGAAGCTGAAGTAATTTTTGGTCCAGGCTCAGTCATTTATGGCAGCGATGCTTTGGGAGGTGTCATGGATTTTCACACATTACAGCCGCGTTTTGCTGAAGAAGAACCGTTCTTGGTAAAGGTAAATGCCTTGACGCGCTATGCTTCTGCCAACAATGAAAAAACAGGAAGCCTTTCCTTACGGCTAGGTACTAAAAAATGGGCTTACGCAGGAAGCTTTTCGTACAGCGATTTTGAAGATTTGAGAATGGGCACCAACGGTGGTCAAGAAAGTTACTTGAGGGATTTTTATGTAGAACGAATCGGCGACCAAGACCAAGTCATCGAGAACCCAACCCCTACCTTGCAGATAGGCTCGGCTTACTCGCAATGGAACCTCTTGCAAAAAATACGCTTCAAACCTACGCCACAATGGGACTTTAGCTATAGTTTTCTTTACACTACCACCTCCGACATCCCTCGTTATGACCGATTGATCGAGCTTAGAGAAGGAACGCCGCGCTCCGCCGAATGGTATTATGGCCCTCAAGAATGGCAAATGCACAGTTTACACGTATTGCACCGACCAAAAGACAACCCACTTTTCAAACAAGCGCGCCTTACCCTAGCCCAGCAACTTTACCGAGAAAGTCGTAATACGAGAAGATTCGGCAGCGACCAGCTACGTACCCAAACCGAGCGTGTCGATGCCCCTTCTATCAACCTCGACTTTGATAAGCCTTTCAACGATCGCCATTCTCTTTTTTATGGAGCAGAGTGGGTTTTTAACCGTGTAGGCTCTACCGCCCAAAGCACCAACATTATCAATGAAGCACGTACGCCAGCAGCAACACGTTACCCTGATGGCGCTACTTGGCGCTCGCAAGCAGTCTACGCAAGCTACCAAGGCACTTGGAATGAGCAACTCACAACTACTGCTGGTTTGAGGTTTAGTCAAGTATTGGTAGCCGCTACTTTTGACAGAACTTTTTACCCCTTCCCTTTCGAGCGCGCTAGTACCAACAACAGCGCCATCAATGGAAGTGCAGGACTGGTATATCGCCCTACGGAAAGTTGGCAAATTAATCTACAAGGTTCTACTGGTTTCAGAGCACCTAATGTAGACGACATAGGAAAGCTATTTGATTCGGCGCCCGGTATCTTGATTGTTCCCAATCCTTCTTTACGCTCCGAATACGTATGGAATGTAGAAACAGGTGTTATCAAAAACTTTGGAAATGATTTACAAATAGAAGGAAGTGCTTTTCACGCTTGGTTAGAAGATGCCATTGTACGACGCAATGCTAGCCTTAACGGACAAGATTCTGTCCTGTACGATGGGCAGCTTAGTCAGGTACAAGCCTTGCAAAATGTGAGTGCTGCCCAAATATGGGGCTTGCAAGGTGCTATTCGTTGGGACATCAGCAATCGTTGGAGATTACACTCTACCCTTACCTACACTCAAGGCGAAACCAATGAAGGTGAAGCGGTAAGACACGTTGCTCCTCTTTTTGGACAGACCTCCCTAACCTTTAGAACCGAAAAGTTTTTAGTAGAGCTTTCGGCCGTGTATAATGGAGAAATCTCTTTCGCTAACCTAGCCCCTTCTGAAAGAGACAAACCGCAAATTTATGCACAAGATGCACAAGGTAATCCTTATGCGCCTGCTTGGACTATTCTGAATGCTAAGACCAACTACCGCTTGGGTGAAAACTTACAAATCAGTGCAGGCGTCGAAAATATTTTAGATAAACAATATCGCCCTTATTCTTCTGGCATTGTAGCACCAGGAAGAAACTTTATTGTCAGCTTGAGAGGAAGTTTTTAAATAGATAGCGTATTTCCTAAGATATGTGTGTTTAAGTCGAATCCTGTATAACGAGAAGGCTAATCGCTTCACCAGAAAAAAGTGATATAGAAAAACTAGTATTCTTAGCTGCTTCTTCGAGCGCATCTGTAAACTGCAAATAACTATGTTTCCAATGCTGAACTTTATAATTTTAAAGCAATCCTTTTAGGAGTTACTGTAACCTATACAGAACAGTATATCTCGAAGGACAGTTGGTATATTTCTTGTAATTTCTCAAATAGCATTACAACGCGTTTGTCTTACCATAAACACCATTACTCATAAGGCAGCCGTTCTGATTATTGTTACACTCTTTTTAATAAGCTTAGTTATGGAATCATTGGCGCTACCAACTACCCTACATAACGAGCCTTTATCGAACCCACACTAAACTATGAAGCACCATGAAAGTAATCAAACTTCTATTTTTCTTTTCAACGCTCCTCTTTTTTAATTTACAAGCACAGGTTGATCCACTAGTAGGTACTTTTCAAAATCCACAAGCGGGGGTTACCCTAAGGGTTAAATCCGTAGGGAACGAATACCACGGTATCTTCTACCACGGTGATAAAAGCTATGCTATGAAAGCCCAAAAACAAAACAATCAACTGCAAGGCAACATGTTTGTGGGCAACCAAATTGTGCCGTTTATCGCTACCCCACAACAGGCGGGTCTTATCATTCAATACGCTTCTGGATCGGAGGCCTACACACTTGTTTCAAGAGAACACGAACTGGCCTCCGTCAATGTGGCCCAGTACTTTCCTGAAGCGTATGCCTCTTCGCAAAATACCTCATCACAAAATACACCCTCACAAAATACGTCCACACCGAAAAAGCAACCCCAACAAAGTACACCAAAGGCTAGTAATAGCACCCTAGAGCAGATGGTGGCTAGCAGCCAACTGGTAATTTACCAACGAACTTCTATTATGTTGGAAGGCTCTTCGGCAAGCTCACTCGTATTTATTAACTTTTGCCCCAACGGGCGGTTCAGCCTTACCTACGACAGCAGCTATATGGTTGAGACAGACTACCCCGATCATCCGCAGAGTGCAGGCGCTCAGAAAGGTAAAAACACAGGTAATTGGTACATTGGGAAAGCCGAAGGCAAGGATATCGTAAAAGTAAACTACGACGATGGTCGCACAGGTCAATATTGGGTTACACAAGATCGTGCGCAAAAAGGTACTTGGCGAGCAGGTAATACTAAATACACCCTACAACGCGGCAAAGCAAAATGTCCGTAACTTTTGGCGTGTTGAAGGAGCAGAGAGATTTATCTCTATTGCTCTCCCGCTAGGTCGCCACTGCGTTACAATCGCTTCTTATAACAGCATTTTTTAATACGGGAACTGTACTACTTATCTTGCTTCCTACCTGCTTTACTGTACGTCAAACTCCGCATTTGGAAATGCTAGTGTAAAATTGGGTGGTAAGTATTTGCGACCTAGTGGGAATTGGGAACGCCAGCCTTAAAAAATACCGTTACGCCACCAAAAACAAGGTTTTAGCCTTTTCTGGCGTTCCAAATACACAGAATACTAGAGTGATAGGCAGATACTGCGATTAGGGTCTAAATACTCTTATGAAGTCCCCTTTATGGTTATAAACTGCTACTTCAATATTACCTTTTTCGAGAAGTTTACTTTCTGCAAGCTTAAAAGCTTGTTCTTCACTTTCAACAACATAAAAGTAGTCATCACCACTATTCAAATAGCTAGAATAATCTTTATTTAATATGATTCCTGTACTATAGTCAGAGATTATAAGTGAGCATTTTCCTGTGTCTAATTTTGGGATTTCCATATTCTAATTTTCTACAAGATCGTTCGTAGTCTCGCTTATGCTAAAGACTAAGAACAACGGAGGGAACGCTAGAGTATATTTCATGATTCTCTTTTTATGCCTATACTCGTTTCTAAAGGATCATAAGTATTATTATATATATCTACTTGATAAGCACCAACATAGTACTTTTCACCTCCACTTTCCAATACAAACACATTTTCAGTAGTGACGCTACTAGCATCTTTACCACATCTTTTAATGACTCTGTCCACATCCTCAGCCTCTCCCTTTCTAATGATGAGATCATCAAAAGTTGTAATGATCTCTAGGTAATAGACAGCCATAAAACCAATATCTGTATTATAAGCTGCTTGATCTTTAATAATAGTATTTCTGATGAGAAGTATCTTGTGAGATAATGCGTAGTCCATCACTGTAAAAATACCTTTGAATTCCTTTTTCATCATCTATAAATAGTTATTACGATTTTCTTTTTGCTCCTATACTCGTTTCTAGCGGGCTATACGTATTGTTCATTATATCCATTTTTGCAGCACCTATGTAATACTTTCGCCCTTCACTTTCTAAAACGAATATATCTTCGCCAGAGATGTCACCGATAAATTCTTTATTACACTTATGGCTTATCTTTTCTGCCTCTTCATCAGTTCCTTGTGTAATAGTCAGATCATAATAGATAGTAGTAATATCCA
>CALEMF010000052.1 GCA_937911505.1 uncultured Cytophagales bacterium | reverse complement strand
GGGATTTTTACAACCGTTCAGCGGCTGCCCCTGACAAAGCCCTTCCGTTACTGGCTGTACTCACACTAGCTGCTACGGGTACAGAGATGAATATGTTTACAGTATTGCAAAACGACGAAGTAAAAGAAAAACATGGCTTTGGCAGCCCACACCTCTTTCCCAAAGCTTCTTTCTTAGATCCTACCTATACTTATTCTGTCTCACAACAATATACTGCCTATGGCATTGCTGATTTAATCGCCCATACCCTTGAAGTTTACTTAGAGCCCAATGACGCACCCTTAAGTCATCACCTAGCGAGTGATATTATTAAGCTGGCTGTTGAGGTTGGTAAACAGGTGTTTGAGAAACCTGAAGATTTTTTTGTTCGTGCCAATATTATGTGGTTGGCTACTACCGCCCTGAACGGCTCACTAAAGGCAGGTAAAAAAGGTGGTGATTGGGGTGTACACGCTTTTGAGCATACGCTAAGTGCGCTGTATGATATTCCACACGGGGCGGGGTTGTCTATTATTTATCCCGCTTGGTTGCGTCATTTTAAGTCCCAAATTGAAGAAAAATTGGATTTCTTAGCGGTTCGTACTTTGGGAGAAGGAAAAAAGGCAGAAGATTTCATCAAGGCGTTGGAAGCTTTCTATCAGCAGATCAATACGCCTGTACGACTCAAGGAATGGGGGATCGAACAAGAAAAACACGAAGAAATTCTCACTTATCTTGAAAAGAATAAAGTAAGGGGACAATTCTTCGACATGAAAAAAGAAGATTACAAAGATTTGGTAACGCTGATGGCTTAAATGAAGGTACTCGCTTAAAATGATATATTGCGTTTGATTGTCAAATGTAAATAGAATAAAAATGCAATTATATACCATAGAAACAGGTTTCTTTAAGCTTGATGGAGGTGCGATGTTTGGCGTAGTACCCAAGACGCTCTGGGAAAAGAAAGTACCTGCCGACGCACACAACCGATGTACTTGGGCAATGCGTTGTCTTTTGATAGAGGAGGGAGATCAGCTTATATTAATTGACTGTGGCATTGGTGACAAGCAGGATGATAAGTTCTTCAGCCATTATGACTTACACGGAGAAGCTTCTCTACTAAGTTCTATTAAGCAAGCAGGCTTCTCACCTTCAGAAATAACGGACGTTATTCTTACCCACCTTCATTTTGATCATTGTGGAGGCGCTGTACAGCGACAAGGTGATCAACTTACGCTTACTTTTCCTAACGCCCGCTACTGGTCTAATGAAACACATTGGCAATGGGCCAAGCAGCCTAATCCAAGAGAGAAAGCCTCTTTCTTACAAGAAAATATCTTACCCATCGAAGAAAGCGGTCATTTGCACTTTATTGAGCAGGAACAACCTTCTCCTTTTGCACACATCGACTTTATTTTTGTAGATGGACATACCGAGCAACAAATGCTCCCTCGTATTCGCTACAAGGAGAAGTATAATTTACTCTACTGCGCCGACCTGATCCCTTCGGCAGCGCATATAGGAATTCCCTACGTCATGAGCTATGATGTGCGCCCCTTACTTACTATGCAAGAAAAGCAGAAAGTGCTGCAAATGGCTTATGATCAGGGTGCTACACTTTTTTTCGAACATGATGAAAATATCATCTCTGCTAATTTGAAAATGACTGAAAAAGGTATTAGATTGAACGAAGTAACAGCTACTACCTAATACTTACAACACACTGCACAATTGTATGAACATCTATGACAAACGCACTCAGATGCGTTCGTTGGGCGTCCTTCTCAGCTTTTTATTGATCACTGGAGGTGTTCAAGCCCAAAATGAGCGAAAGCTGGATAGTTTAACACAGCAATTACAAAAAGAACAGCCAGATACAACGCGACTTACGCTTTTACTGGAAGTGGCTTACATATATTGTTTTGTACAGCCTAAAACAGCCATCGCTTATGCAAAGAAAGCCAGAACTTTTAGTAAAAAACTAGGCGATAAAAGCGCAGAAGGAGAGGCTTTGTTCTACACGGGCATCGCTTATGTAATGCAAGAGAAAAATGACGAAGCCATTGCGCAAATCAAAAAATCGATCCCTTACTTTAAAGCAAGCGCTGATAGCGTGGGCTTGGCGGACGCTTACAATGGTCTGGGAAATATCTATCGGCTACAAAGTAACTTCCCCGTTGCCTTAGCGTACTTTCTACGCTCTCTTAAATTAAAGGAAGTGGTAGCAGCACCAGAAGATGTCGCAGGTGCTTACATAGGAATTGGTAGTACTTACCTTAATCTGGAAGATTATCCCAAAACGATTCATTACTTCAAGAAGGCACTCCGTAGCTTTGAAGGGATGAACCACCAAAAGGGAATCGCGATCGCCTCAACCAATTTGGGAAATACCTACCAGCGGTTGGAACAGTTCGATAAAGCCATTACTTATCTCAAAAAAGCATTTACAGCAGAACAAGCAGGAGGAAATCGTCGAGGAATGATTAGTGTATACACCAACTTAGGCAGTGCTTATGAAGGGGTAAAAGCATACGACAAAGCGCTTCTACACTATCAACTAGCACTTGGTTTAATAGAAAAAACGGGTATTAGCGATGTACAGGTCGATGTGTTACTAGGGGTGGCTACTGTACATTATTTTCAAAAAAAGTATGCCCAGGCGCTCCAAGAGAACCTAGAAGCCCTGGGACTGGCCAAGCAAGCGGGTCGGAAGCAAATTTTACAAAATATCTACGAACTAGCGGCAGACATTTATGCGGCGCAAGGAAACTACCAAGCTGCTTTTGACTATCATCAATCCTTTGTGGCGCTTAAAGATAGCCTACAAAATAAAGAAAACGATCGGAAGATTATTCAGCTCCAAACTCAATACGATTATGAGAAGCGAGAGCAGCAACTTAAACTTGCACAAGCGAAGAAAACATTTACTCTAAATGAACGCCTACAACGCCAACGCTATCTACTTTATGGAGGCCTGTTGGCAGCATTCTTCTTGGCGGTCATAGCAGTTGTTTACTATCGTTACAACAAGAAGTTGAAACAGCTAAATGCTACTAAAGATCAGCTTTTTACGATGGTAGCGCACGACCTCAAAAATCCTCTTTCCGCTTTTCAGAACATCACCCATTCACTGACGAACAATATACATAGCTTAGAAAAAAATGAGATTAAGCGGTTTTTGGAAAAGATCAATAAATCTTCTGTACAGCTCTACAATTTGCTGGAAGGCTTATTACAATGGGCCATTGACCAAGCAGGACAACTCGCTTATTTACCTAAGGAGACAAATGTAAAAGAAACTGTACAAACAGTCACTGACCAACTACGCACTAGTGCAGAAGTAAAGCGTATTCAGATAAAAGAAACCATCCCTGAAACCCTAACGCTGCAGACAGATGCCAAGATGTTAAGGATTATTTTACATAATCTTATCTCAAATGCCATTAAGTTTACCCCAGAAGGAGGAAAAGTTGAAATGATTGCAAAACAAGTAGGGAGCAATGTACATATCTCGGTAAGAGATTCTGGTAAAGGTATTTCAGAGGCTAATCAAGCTCGCCTTTTTAAAAATAGGCTAAGTGCTAACACTATCGAAGAAGTTGCTGAGAAAGGGACAGGTCTTGGGCTATTGCTGAGCAAGGAATTAGTAGAGCGACTCAGAGGGAGTATTCAGGTAGAGAGCCAGCTTCAAAAAGGTAGTAATTTTACGATTTCATTACCCCAAATAACTTCATAGTATAAACACAACTATATGAAAACAATCCAAATAATGCTGGTTGATGACCACGAGATCGTGAGAGACGGGCTACGCGCACTACTGCTAGGAAATCAACGTATTCAACTTGCAGGAGAAGCCAGTAACGCTCAAGACTTCTTTCAATTGATCAAAAAAGAGCCTCCTGACGTTGCTATTCTTGATATTGCACTACCGGGTATGTCGGGGATCGACATTGCTAGGCAGTTACAACAAGAACATTCACCTACACAGGTGTTGATGTTAAGCGCCAATACACAAGAGGCTTATGTAATTGCAGCGGTAAGGGCAGGCGCAAGAGGCTTTCTTTCCAAAGACTGTTCCCAAGAAGCCCTTTTGGAAGCGATAGAGGTAGTATACCGAGGTGATTTGTATTTCGGTACCAACATCACCCACACGGTTTTCAAAACTTTCGTTAAAAGAATAAAAGAAAAGGCGAGTGAGCCAATAGAAGAACTGAGCGAAAGAGAAATGCAGGTACTACAAAGCTTCGCGGAGGGGCTTAGCTATAAAGAAATCGCGCATAAGCTTCATATTACCTCTCGCACGGTAGAGACCCATAAAAAACACATCTTCGAAAAACTCCACTTCCAAAACAACGTCGACTTAGTCAAATACGCCATTAAAGAAGGGCTTGTACCACTTGACTAAGGAGTTTGTTTTTTCCTATCACTATTGTCTTTAACTACCACTCAGGGATTTTCCCCGCTATAAATGGGTAATTTTCCGTATGGATTGCCTTCGTTGAAATAGGTTCCTTTGTATCAGTTCAATTAATTTACAACTAAACCTATTACACACATGCGAAATGTAATTTATGTAAGTACTACCTTACTACTCACGCTCAGCTTACTGTTGGGCTGCCAACAAAACCAAGAAGAAGTAACCACCTTTGAAGAGGTTGCTGTTACAGAGCAAGAAAACCAAGATTTATCAAATGCGAGGCTTCCCTATTATATCTTCTACGATGTAAAGGTACAAATGGGTAAAAAAGTAACCTTGGATTTAGAAGGATTTCCTTCTACGGCTTGTTTGCAAGACTTTATCTCTATTTGCTCTATAGAGTTTATTAAAGAAATTGTACCAAGAAGATTTTTTCCTATTCCACTCTGTGAAATACATCCTTGTGAAAGCGAATGGGAATACCCTTTACCTGAGTTAATTCCTTTACCTGTCTATGAAGAAGAAGTGCCAGAGGGAGATGTGATTTTCAGAGAAGATGACTTTGTGTATATCTTTTTCAATAATAGAGAAGAAGAAGTATTTCAAGAAGAGGTATTCGAGTTCGAGGCGGATGCTATTTTGGAGGCAGAACAAGTAGAAATGCTTGAATTATCAGGGAACGTAATTCCAGAGGGAGTAGTAGTGCCTATCGTGACAATTGAGGAGGAGGAAATAGGCTACGCTTCAAAACTGATGATCTTGCATGAATCAGTCTTTGAACAAGTTTATGAATAATTTAAGAAGTTATCATGAAAAAGAGCCATTTCATCCCTATCGGTCTGTTACTAATCATCCTTGGCAGTCTATGTAGCTGCGAGTCGCTTCGTCCCTCAGATACTTCAGAGACCATTGTGCCTGCTTCTCAAAAGACCAGTAACATCAGGTTTCCTTCTGGTCCTCGGGTGAGAAAAGTATACACGCCAGGGCGTATTGATTGGGGGAAAAAGGTGATTACAGTAGAAGAAGGGAATACCTGTAACCCCGATTTCTTTTCACTGTGCGTTTGGCCTTCTTCTGTTGTTTATGAGCTCGAAGAAGGGCCTAAAGCTGATCCCTGTGAGGTATGGCCAGCGTTTTGTGATTTGGAACGCCGCCAACCAAGGCTTCCTTTTCCACTTCCTGAGCAAATTAGCTATGTCTCCAGAGAGGCGCAAGTGTTGTCAAAAGAGGTGATTTTACCAGAAGTACTTACCGGTGAGTTTTCTGAGCTATTTCCTAAAGTCGATTTGGTATACCGCGTGGATGACTATCTCTATATTCAACTGAATAGCCGTGAGACAGCCATCGATCAGGAGATTTTGGCCAATGACGTATATACTTTGGAGGCGAGTGCACTACTTACCGATGAGCTGGTAGAAGGGTTAGAACTCTCTGGAAACACCATTCCTGAAGGTATGACACTTCCTACTTTAAAAGTAGCAGAAGAAGATGCCCATTTGATGTTTCTTCCTGTAGCACTACTTGAGTGGGGGGAGTAGTTTTTGTAATTTAAGGTATAGTGATGGCAGGTGTTTACCTGTCATCACTATTGTTATTTTTAGCCAAAAGAATTTACCGATAGTTACAAAGCGGTTTGTTCAAACCTCTCTCAACCAATTATCTTTTCGATATTAGTTTTGAACAATTATTAAGTATTAAACTTTTTCTTAAGCGCCATCAACTGGGCCTGCATGTCATTTTCGGGTGTAGTAGTCTTTTTTTGCTTCTTTTTCTTTTTAGAGGGAGCCTGCCCGCCTTCTTTCATAGAAAGAGAAATGCGCTTTTGTGCGAGGTTCACATCCAACACGGTTACTTGTACTTTCTGCTGTACTTTCACTACGGTATTAGGATCGGAAATGAATTGATTGGAGAGTTCGCTGATATGTACCAAGCCATCTTGATGTACCCCAATGTCTATAAAGGCGCCAAATTTGGTAACGTTGGTTACGATGCCCGGAAGTTTCATCCCCACTTTTAGATCGGTGATTTCGTGTACATCGTCTGCAAAAGCAAATACCTCGAATTTCTCTCTCGGATCGCGTCCCGGTTTGGCGAGTTCTGCTACAATATCATTAAGTGTAGGCAAGCCTATCTGTTCAGAAATATATTTTTGAAGATTGAGTTTCTTTCTCAGTGCCGCTTGCTCCATGAGGTCTTTCACAGTACAGTCTACATCCTTTGCCATCTGTGTTACAATCGTATAAGTCTCTGGATGAACCGCGCTGCTATCTAAGGGGTTTTCAGCTCCTCGAATGCGTAAGAACCCAGCACATTGCTCATAAGCTTTTGCGCCCAAGCGAGGTACTTGTTTCAAAGCCTCTCTTGACTTGAAGGCTCCATTTTCTTCCCGGTATTGAACAATGTTGGCGGCCAAGCTTTCTCCAAGTCCTGCTACGTACATCAACAGTTGCTTACTAGCGGTATTTACTTCTACCCCCACCGCGTTTACACAGCTCATGACGATATCATCCAAGCTTTTCTTAAGCGCCGTTTGGTCTACATCGTGTTGGTATTGGCCTACCCCAATAGACTTTGGATCAATCTTTACCAGCTCTGCCAAAGGGTCTTGTAAGCGTCTGCCGATAGAAACCGCGCCACGTACGGTGACATCTTTATCGGGAAACTCTTCTCGTGCCACTTGCGAAGCTGAGTAAATCGATGCGCCACTCTCATTGACCATCAAAATGGTGATGTTAGGTAAGGAAAGGTTTTGTACAAAGCGCTCCGTTTCACGACTTGCTGTACCGTTGCCAATAGCAATGGCTGCTACTTGGTATTCTTCGACCAATGATTGTACTAGTGCACTCGCTTTCTGTATTTCTTTTTGTGGTTCGTTCGGGTAAATAGTGTCGTGGTGTAGAAGCTTTCCAAGCGAACTCAAGACTACCAGTTTACAGCCAGTACGAAAGCCAGGATCAAGCGCTAAAATAGGTCTTTCTCCGAGTGGTGCAGCCAAGAGTAGCTCTCTCAAGTTATCCGTAAAAACCCGAATGGCTTCTTCATCTGCTTTCTTTTTAGAAAGGAGTCGCATTTCCGTTTCCATAGAGGGCTTCAAAAGGCGCTTATAGCAGTCTTTAATGGCTAGCTTTACCTGTTCGGCTGCCTCATTTTGAGCTTTCAGAATATGTTTTTCAAGCAACAACACGGCCTCCTCGTCGTCAGGAGCAATATCCAAAGAGAGAATCATTTCTTTTTCTCCTCTACGCATCGCAAGTAAACGATGGGAGGGAACCGTCGAAAGTGCCTCGCTCCAATCAAAATAGTCCTTAAATTTCTGCGCAGCTTCTTCTTCTTTCTTGCTAGCGAGCACTTGGGAGCGAACGAGCGCCTTCTTCTCAAAGAGACGACGCATACTAGCACGTGCTTCTTGGTCTTCATTGATGATTTCTGCGATAATGTGTCTTGCGCCTTCTAGAGCTTCTTCTACAGTATTTACCTCTTTTTCGGGATTGATAAAATTGGCTGCTTTTTCCTCAACGGCTATCTCCTCTTGCGTGAGGAGTAGTAAAGCCAGTGGTTCTAAGCCTTTTTCTCTGGCTACAGTGGCTATGGTACGACTCTTTGGCTTGTAGGGAAGGTAAAGGTCTTCCAAAGCAGAAAGTGTCTCCACAGCGTTGATTTTTGCTTCTAGTTCAGGGGTGAGCTTCTCTTGCTCTTGAATGGTTTTCAGGATTGTTGCTCTACGCTTGTCAAGCTCTTTTAGTTGGGTGAGTTGATCTCGAATAGCGGTGATGGCTACTTCATCAAGGCTGCCGGTAAGCTCTTTACGATAGCGTGCGATAAAGGGAACTGTCCCACCCTCTTCTAGGAGTGCGACTGTTGCTTTTACTTGTTTCTCAGTAAGGTTAAGCGCTTTGGCAATTTTTATGGTATAATTCATTAGGGTATCTCTTAAGTCTAAGGTATGTCGAAACAGGAAGCACAAAACACGTAAAAAAAAGTGATCCAAGCAAAGTAGTATGAAAAATTACAGCAGGTAAAGTTTACAAAGAAAGGAAGGCTTTGAAGTATTACGCGAATTGACGATCTTCCTTAAAGCAAATATGTAAGGGCAAACTATCTAAGCAATAGAGACAAGAATGAGCTACTAAGCAAAGAAAAAATCAAAGCCCTTGAGGAATTTTATATGAACATATACATATGTTTACATGCGAAAGCGCGATAAAACTTACACGAATGCTGAAATTAAGCTGAAATAAGGTTACAAAATACGTCGTATGAATCATTTAACATTAAACGAAAATACCAGAATACAATGAATAAACTTTCCAAACTTCTTTTCTTTACACTACTCTTATTGGTCGCTCATGGGGGATGGGCGCAAAAGACTTGGATTAGGCCTTCAGCTTCAGGACCAGGTAACTGGAGCGATCCAAACAATTGGTCTCCAGTAGGAGTACCTGCTGCTACAGATAACGTAACTCTTTCTGGAACAGGAAGAGGAAATTGTATCGTTGATGTGCCTTCTGTATGTCGTAATATCTTACAGCCAGGAGGGTTTGGTATCACTGCAACACTTATTTTAAATGCTGATCTTACTGTAAGTGGTGATTGGAATGTAGCAGCCATTAAGTTTGTAGCTAATACACAAAAGGTTATTTTTTCTGGTACTACTAACACGCAGATTACTAGTGCTACTACTTTTTATGATTTAGAAATCAGAAAAGATGTGGCCACAGCAAGCCTCACTGTCCCAAATGTGGTAAGTATTTCCAACAAACTTATCTTAAATCAAGGTCTTGCTCGTTTTTCTTTTGGTCCAGCAGCTTATAATAATATTGAGGTAATAGGAGGTAATTCGAGCTTTTCATATGACGGTTCTGTACCTGCTGTAAACCGGCGACTCACTTGTACTACTGAATTTGAAGTAACCAGCGGACAGTTTACCATTCCAGCAGGCTTGTTCTTAGATATTCAAGGTAATTGGACACAAAACGGTGGGACAGTCATAGGTAATAACTCTATTGATAATACCAACAGTGCTGCTAACCTTGCCTCTTTTCCCGTTAATTTTACAGGTGGTACTGCTGCTATTCTATCAGGAACTACTATTGATATCCAAGCGGCAGTACTTATCAATAAGACAGGTGCTAGCAGTGTAACCTTCGATGATCCTTCAGGTCCAGCTAATGTTGGTACTACTACAGACTCTAAAAACTTTATTGTAGCAGAGGGAGAGTTCGTTATAGATGTAGGTGCACCTTTTAGAGTAGATGGAGATGTATCTATTGTCAATAATGGGACTATTATAGCCAATAATATTGGTTCAGTATTACGCGTAGGAGACGACTTCAGAACAGATCAGTTTGACACAGCCAATGGATATGCACCCTTCGACAGAGGATCAGGCTCAAGTGTACAGTTTGTGGGTGAAGGAAATGCGACCTTACGTTTATGTGGTACTAATACGGGTGGACCTACAACCGCCACACCTTATAACACTGATAACACAATTTTTCGTGAGGTAGTTGTCCAAGCTGAGCTGGGAAATACCAAACAGGTGACTTTAGATGCCTCTAGTGCACCACTGATTGCACTTGATGGATTAATTGTCGGAAGTAATAGTAGATTGATACTTAATAACGTGACCAATAACTCCAGCAATCGTACTGCGAGTGCGCCTTGTGATCCTTTGAGTATTGCTGTACCTGACGCAGATTTGTATGCAGGCTTTATACAAATTAGTAATACAGGAGGAATCGATGCCTATTCTAATGAACCTAGCGATGCAAATACTATCAGTGTGCATATTACAGGAACCATACAGGACAATAATACAGACTACGCCACAAATAGTAGAGGGTTTTTCGTATCTCCTTCCAATTTATCAGGAGGTAGTTCGCAGGGAGACAACAACCGTTTGCCTACTGTCGTTTTCAGAGGTACACAAGTCCAAGAAATTAGAGGCTTTACTAATGGCTTAAAAAACCGCACTAACCAACCCATTACGGGACTAGAAGGTATGTACCTGCCGAATGTATATGTAGCCAAAGATATAGAAACACGGGAAGTACTAATACAAGCAGGGAAAGGGGTGCGCGTAGTAGGTGATATGCGTATCGTAATAGGTACTTTCACAGCACCTGCTAATTCCACTTTATTGTATGGGAATCGTGATAATGACGATTTAGATATTTATGGTATCCTGAACATAAGAGAAGGATGCCGGTTCGGTATTTCCACAGGAGGGAATAGTCGCGGTGCTTTTGTGAAGGTAAGAAGAGGTGGCTTGCTAAAGCTAATTGGTTCTTCTAGTGCACGCGTAGCGGTAGACAGAGACGGTACACCTGGACAATACTATCGTATAGAAGCACAACCTGGTGGGATGATAGAGGCAGTCTTTACCAACTTCACTTTCCAAGGGTCTACCGACAATGGTTTTCTGGATGATGGTGGGGCAAGAAGTGATGGAGGTCTTAAAATGCACTTTGGCTCTATTTTGAATCCACGTAATGGGGCAGGCTATGATCCAGTAGCAGGGATAAATACACTTTATCCTTTACAAAATGATCCATTAGACGTGGATGGTGATGGGAATACAGGTTTGGATGATGTACCTTCTTATACCCCTGTCGACCCTAACGGTACCCCAGCAGATGGAGATGAATTTCCTATTTATCATAATTTCAGCTTCTGTAGCTATGCACAAGGTGCTACTGGCTACACGGGTATAACCGTCAATACGGGGCAAACCCTTACCATGATGGGAACACGCTTCACTGGTTCTTGCTGTATTACACAAGATAATAACATTGTGGCAAGTCCTGCAGAGTCAGCCGATGCGATGGATAGTAATAATGATGGTACACTAGATGAACATGGACTTCCTTGTGTAAGTATTGCTACTTGTGATGTCGATCCTGCCTTAGATGGTTGTGGCGTAATCACCATGATTTTCTCAGAAGGAGCAATAGGTGGCGTAAATGGTGAAGGCTGGGATGGGGGCTCTAACGATACCAATACGCCTTCTACGGATAGAATTGTTTGGGAAAACTACAATCCGATGTATTGGGTAGGGAACTATAGCGGCTCAGGTTTTGGCGACAGAGACCCTGACGAAGCTGATGGAGATGCTAACGCTGACGGAGGAACTGACCAACCTTCGGAGACTTACACAGGCAGTGATACGGAATGGACTAACTGGAAAAATTGGTCTTTGAGAAATGATGAGTTTTACAATCCAGGGCAGGTATATCCCGGGCAAACCACGGCTCCTTTTGCAGGCACCTACCTAAGAGATTGGCCAGGTGATCCCCTCGATGGTACTGTACCTCCCGATACTTTACAACAATATGATGCTTTTATCTGTAAGACAGCTCCTACGCAGCCGACTATTGCAGCCGACCTAGAGTTATTTGGTAGTTTTATTGTCAACTCTGGTGTTTCACAAGGAAGTAATGCTTCTACAGGAGGTATTTTCGGAGAGCGCTTGAGACGTATGGATATTATTCCTCAAAATACTTCTGCACCTGACAAAAGACTTACCATCGATGGTACTACTATAGTAACCACCCGCAGCAGCGTGATTGTGGAGAATGGTGTAAATGGTGGAGATGCAGATCTATTTGCTGCAGGAGCAGCCACCGTCAACATAGGACAGAATGTGGGGATTGAGAACAATGCCACTATTGACTTTAGCGATGCTGCTACAGAGGCCCTGCTAGTGATGAATGGGCCAGGTGAGCAAGAATTCAAATTTAACAATGGTGGGGAAGACGACCTAGAGAATCTTACTATTGATAAAGTTACAGGTCAGGTCATTATGCAAGGAGGCGGGCAGGAGATGAATGTGTTTGACTTTGTGATGGAGCGCCCCGATGGAAGTGCAGAGTTTAGATTGTCTACGGGAACGCGTTTGACGACTAGAGATGATGTTACCTTGAATGGTGGTACCTTTATTTTCGATAACAGTAGGGTGACCGTAGGGGATAGCTGGATCAATACAGGCGGCTTCGTCTCAGATCAGATTCTCAACGTAAATGCAGAGGTTCGTTTTAGAGCCAGTGACGCTTCTATCATCAATCATACCGTTACTACCCGAGGACAAGTATTTCCTGAGGTGTTCTTTCAAAATGGAGCGGGTGGTAGTGACCACACTTATACCATCACTGATAATATGCGTGCTTTACAACTAACATATATTCAAAATACCGCAATTGTAAGGACACAAACAGGGGATGCAGTTTCGTTAGGGCTGGATGGTCTGCGTATAGAAAATGGCGGTAGGTTAGACCTAGAGGCAGGAGCCGAGCTACTTATCCAAACGGGAGCTACCAGTGGCTCGGGCACTAATAGCATTGAAGTAGAGCCTAATGGTTATTTTGAAGCAATTGGAACGCAAGATCAGTATGTAAAACTCTCTCGTCTAGGTACGGGCTATTATACTTTTGATGTAAATGGCTTCATCAGTATGCGCTTCTACAACGTACAGTTTACAGATGTCAATGGGATTGATATGCGAGAAGGGATTAATCAAAGTCCTGGTATTACCTTGTTTGGAGGAGGTTGCCCAGTAGTGGCAGTCGGTAATTTTAGTGACGGTACGCTTACCAATGGAGAAGACGTTGCAGACGCGACCTATATCTATCTACCTCCTACTTATCGTTCTCAAGAAATATATAATCTCAACTTCCCGCTTGCCTTTACTGCTGCAAACACTTCTAACATCAGAAGAGAGAATGCACAGGGGGATAATGCTACTACCTACGTATTAACTACGGATGATCCACCTGTAGGGGTTATTCCTGGAGATACCTCTAATACACAGTACGATAAAGTGTTGGTTATCAATGCGACAGGTGTATTCTCAGGAGAAGCGTATGACAGAGAAACAGCGGCACCAGGGCAGTTTACCTCAGGAGGAGCAGACTCAGTGATTGTATGGTCAGGACAAATCAGAAAGTGGGACGGAGGTGCAGGTACCAATGCGTGGAGCGATCCCGCTAACTGGGTAGGCGATGCAGTACCAAGTAATGGAGATGCGGTATTCCTAGATCACGAGTTTGTAGCTGGGGCTTACACCGTAGAACTAGGTGGTGCCTATGCTGGTACACCCGCTACAGTAAGAGACCTTACCATCAACTCAGATGCCTTTGGTGCGAATCCTGCTGCAGCCATTACCTTAAACTTAGTAGATGGAGGAAAACTTGATATTCAACGACAATCACCCTGCCCAGGAGGGGTTGAGTTTGGAGGAGACTTTTCCGCTAGTCAATTAAGTGTTATGGAGGTCTATGACCGGGGAGCATCACCTACTCCAAGTCTACTAACCATAGGGAAAGGATGGAGTAATGCAGGTACCTTTAGCTATGATGCGGAAGGCAATGGGGTAGATCTGGTAAATGTAGTTTTCAATCAACCAGTTGGTTCTCGTGTAATTACTACAGGCCCCAGTTTCAGTCCTTTCTGGAATGTGGAGTTTCAAGGAGGTTACTCCGAAAATAATGATGCCCTAATCATAGATAATGACTTTACATTAGTAGAGACGAGTGGTAATACGCCTATTTTTGATGCCTCTGATGTAGAAAATATTACCATTACTGTAGGCGGTGATTGGGAAAATGATCGAGGACAATTCATTCCACGTGCTGGAACAGTTATTTTCAATGGTTTAGCTGACCAAATGCTTACGAAGACAGGTCCAGACGCTGGAAGTACCTTAGATGATGTAGAGACTTTCTACAATTTAGAACTAGATAAGTTCGCTTTGGAGGAGACCGCACCTGGTAATCCTAATGAGTTGGAGTTAGCAAGTAGAGTATTAGTGACTAATGAAGTACTTTTTAAAGGAGGAATCATTACTACTCGAGAAGACCAAGAACTCATTATAGGAGAGGCAGGTAGCTGGGTAAGAGAGACAAGTCCTATTCCTAATCTAGGTTACGTAGATGGTCCCGTAGGACGTGTTTTTAGAGGAAGTGTCACCTTGGGTATTCCGCAGTTGTATCCGATCGGTGCTTATCCTCAGCCCTACGACGGTGGAGATATTGGTGCTGGTGCTGATGGTTTTGGTTTCAGTACTCGACTCACTAATAATAATCCTACTACCTTTACTATGGAGATCGTCTTTAATGATGCAGAAGATCAGGATGGGGATGGCTTATTTGATAATGATCCTAATAATGCAGATCCAACTCCAGACCCAAGTGCTGACGAGTATTTCGATGATTTTGCTGGTACCAGAACCTTACCACCATCTGTCAATATGATCTCTAATGATCGGTTTTGGCGAGTGAGAAATATTGGCTATCCTACAGGAGAGAAAGATGATGTTACACTCGTACCTGATATGGCGGAAGCAGTTATCTCTCTTCGCTTTGAGTCAACCAGAGAGGTTTCTCAAGCTACGACAACTGTAAATGGAAACCTGTTTACTACTTTTAATACAAATGCAGATCTCGTAACACAACTAAGTATTTTACAAGACTATGATGCTACCACTGATGCTGGACTACGTATGGGACCAGGTGCCTTGAATAGCCCTCTGAATATACGTCGAGGACGCGCCGGAGAAGGGGTTGAATGGAGAGATCTAGGTGGTATTGGCGACTTAGAAAGTGAAGGGGTAACTATACAATCTACTGTCAACTTTACCACGCTAGGCAATGGGCAGTTCACCTTTGGATGGTTCTTTACACCACTCCCTGTAGATGTACTAAACCTTAGTGCTGAGCAAGTAGGAGCAGAAATACTCTTGACGTGGATTGTAAGTAATGAAATCGGTTTAGAAAACTATCGTATTGAGCGAAGCTCAGATGGTAGCAACTTCTCAGAGATCGGCATAGTAGAGATTGCAGAAGGGGGTACACTCAAATCGTATGAATTCCTCGATGAATCTCCTTTGGCTGGCATTAATTACTATCGCCTAGCCTACCGAGATGCTGAGGGACAAAACTACTCGAAGATTGTAGCAGTGAACTTCGTTGCCCCAGATAACAGTGATGTACTAGGTGATATTACCCTTTACCCTAACCCTACCCAAGGTAATCAGTATAACATCAAGTTACCTGAAGGATTACAAGGGACTGCACAAGTACGGATGATGGACTTGATGGGTAAACGCATTCACGAGCAAGCCTACAACATTGAGGGTACTATTCTAAGGGGAGATACAACAAGAGATGTACAGCCAGGCGTGTATATGGTACAGGTAATTGCAGGAAGTAAGCAGTACCAGCGACGATTGGTTGTTTTGTAAAGTAGAAGTAAGGAAGGGTACAGAAGACATAACGATAGCATCGTAGAAGTTTCTTGTACCCTTTTTAACTTGTCTCAAATCGAGGACTACATAGTCCAGAAAAATTTTGAAGATACACCATTTAGTAGTCGACTATGAAGCGTAAAGAAAAATATGGTCTTATTAGAATTACCTTACTAAGTATTATAAGTTTATTCTTTTACTCGTTAAGTAGCGCACAAACCGATCGGTACGTAAACGCCTCGGGTACTTGTACAGGTGGTACTCCCTGCTATACAAATGTGCAAGACGCTATCAATGCTTCAAGTACAAGTGTTCAAGACATTATTCATGTAGAAGCAGGAAGCTACCCAGGCTTTACAGTGAATAAAAGTGTGCAAATTGAAGGAGCTAACAAAGATATAAGGGGGTACGATTCAAGAGGAGCGGAGAGTGAAATTACAGATGATATAGTAGTCTCCAATACAAACAATGTATCTATTAATGGACTGAGGGTATATTTAGATGGAACAGGGAACAGATTACTGGATGTTACTAATGTCAATAATATCAGTATTTCCCATTGCTATTTGTTCGCGCTCAATATGGCTCTTTTCTTACCAAAGGAAGGGTTAAGGTTTAGCAATGCTTCTACCATTGAGATATCTAATAATCAAATCGCTTTTGCCAACACAGGTATTGAGCTTCAAGATTGCTCAGGAGTTGACATTACTGGCAATATCATAGGAGATGTACCAGGCTCTTTTACATTTGATGGTGGAATGTTTGATGCAGCTTTACTAGTAGGAGAGAGCTGCGAGGAGGTAACATTTAGTAATAATTATACTTCAAATGTATTTGGAACAAGTGCTCCAGGTAACATACGTATTTTCGCAGGACCACAAAATGCCTCTTCACAAGGCTTGACTGGGCAACTGACTATTGCTCGTAACTACATAGAGAATCTCAATACATTTGGTATTTATTTCGTCGATGGTGATAATACACTTACTTATAATGGCAGCTTGATTAGTATCCGTGAGAACTTTTTCCCCAGTAGCGGACCTGCCTTTTATACGGGTAACCAATCACCTAGTACTAACATAGATGTGAATGCTAATTTCTGGAGTACAGGTGGCCCTCCGGGTAAAGGTGATGGCTTTTCCATCAATGGTGCAGCAGTCAATAATGTAGACGCTGTGGTATGGCTTTATAATGCAACAGATGTAGATATTAATGAAGTAGGTTATCAATCTAATCAGCAGCTAGCCTTCGACCCTGACTTCCCCTATACCATTCAAGAAGCCATTGATGCAGTACCTATCGATCTAGTGGAACGTTGGGAATTGCAAGTAGGCTTTGCAAGACAAAACTATAACGAGGCTATTGTTGTCAATAAACCGATGATTCTTAATGGAAGCTACAACAGCTCTCCTACCTTTTCTACGCTTACTTCTAATAATGCGAGCTTTGATGAGATCATAAAAGTGGATGAAGACAATGTAACTCTAAAAAACTTTAATGTAAATATCACCGATCCTAATGTAAATCGAGGTGTTTACTATGAAGGTAGAAGTGAGGGTATCATAGAGCAAATTAACTTTACGAACGCCGCCCTCACCGATTTTCAATACCTCACCATCGACAGCCGACAGGCAAGTGCGCCTTTTCAGCAAGTAGAGGTACGCGTAGAAAACTGTACTTTTCGGGAAGGTACTGTGTTAGGAGGAACGGCGCTTACATTTCTTAATGGTAATAGAGGCGTAAGCGGACAACCTACGCCCATTTTTTCAAGTCTTACCGCAGAAAATAATACTTTCGAGAACAACCTACAATACTTCGTACGCCTTGATGGTACACCTGGACAGGAGTTTGACGCTTCTATTGACCTCTCCACCAATACTTTTGCTGTACCTACAAGTAGGGCGATTGCTGCCATGAACGAAGCAGAGCGCTTTACACTAGAAGATAAAATCGTACACGCCATCGATGTGCCTAATGTGGGCTTCCTTACCTACAGTGCTGGGAGCTATTATGTAACTCCCAATAGTTTCTTTACTCCCTTTACCAGCGAGGCAGATGTAAACAGAGCCATTAACTTAGCTTCTGCTGGTGAAACAGTTCACTTACAGGGTGGAAGCTACCCGGGCAATACACAAGTCAATAAGCCGCTTACTTTTGATGTAGAAAATGCCCAAGTAGCCACCTTAAACACCCTCACTAGCAATTTTTCAGGAACACTCACGGTAGAGGGAGATTTGGCCGTAGGCAATACCTTGTCCCTGAGCAATGGCTTTATTGAACACACCTCAGGTACTTTTATATTAGCACCTACTTTTACGACACTTACTGGTGGCAATACCAACAGCTTTATCAAAACTGCGGTGCGCTATGATCACCGTGGCAATACAACGCCTTTCAATATTACTTTTCCCATTGGTAGCGGAAGCAACGACTATCGTCCTGTAACAATTAACGGGATGAACGGAACCAACCTGACCGTTACCCTCAACACTGATGCCCCCAGAACGGGTGGTACTGGTGTAGATGACTCCTTTGCCTGTATCGACGCTTTTCCACGCGTCTGGTCATTACAAACAACAGGCACAATTGATGAAAACGGAAATATAACGCTTAACTATGCTGCAGGCGATGGCGTAAACGATCCCACCATTCCCAATCGCTTGCTAGTAGGCCTAGCCACCTCCGAAAGTGGCACGTACAGTCCTACTACTCTGGTCAACGCTGCTACGACCCAACCCACTGGTAGCCTTACCGCGCGGGTAGAAAGTCCGCTAAGTATTGGCGCAAACAACTTTCTAGTGATAGGGGCGGCCCGCCCGCCTGCGCCACCGCTGACCATCGTGGGTACCACCATCGTCTGTGAGAGTACCACTACCACACTTTCTATCGAGAATCCTGATCCTACTTTTTCTTATGCTTGGTTTGACGACACAGATACCCAAATTGCTACGGGTGCTAGTGTAGACATTGATGCGGTAAGTGTTGGTGGTACTGGAAGCAGCGCCACTTTTACCGCTCGCTATGAAGACCCCGTAATTAATTGCTTAAGTGGTGAGGCCGACGTAACTGTAAACGTGATCAATCAGCCGAATGCTACCTTTAGCTATGCGGCTAGCAGTTATTGTAAAGATGGTACAACCCCTAATCCAGTAGCTAACGTCAATGCTTCTGCAGTAGGGATAGGACGTTTTACGGCGGCTCCTGCTGGATTGGTGTTCGTGGATGATGTAGCAGGAGAGATTGACCTCAATGCAACGGCAGATGGTACCTATACCATTACTTTTTCGGTGGGTGGAGGCGTCAGTGGCTGTACTTTATTTACCCAGACCACCAATATCACGATTAGTTCTGCGGCTACTGCGAACATTACCGCTGAGGTAGAACCCTTCGAAAATATTATTTACTTCTGTGGTGACCAAGGCGTTGTATTAAATACACCCGACCAAAGCGACTATACCTATCAGTGGCAGGAGGGAGGCACTGACATCGCTGGGGCAGAGGCTGCTACTTTCACCGCCAGTAGCTCAGGAAGCTATCAAGTAGTGGTGACCAATGGTTGTGGTACGGTAACTTCTTCTCCTGTAGTAGTGGAGCAAATACAAGCACCTATTGTGAGCATTCAACAAGCAGGGATTACTATAAACACAATCAATGCCGCTTTGGGAGAGGAGGTTCCAATAGAAGTAGCGCTGGAAAACCCTATCGGAAATGAAACCTATACTTGGGAGCCAACTACAGGCATTGACGACCCTACTTCGTCGACGCCCACCATTACCGCATTGGAGACGGTTACTTATACACTTACTGTTACTTCAGGAGCAGGTTGTATCACAACCCAAACCCTTACGCTTGAAACGGCTGATGAAGTATTTGTACCCAATGCCTTTTTTCCCAATAGCACCAATAATAACAACCAAAGCTTTAAAGTATTTGGCTTTGGTATTGCTGAGATCAGCCTTACTGTGTACGATCGCTTTGGCAACTTAGTATATGAAACCAACGATGTAAGCCAAGCTCAAAACATCGGTTGGGATGGCACTAATAATGGAGAACGCCTTCCTCAAGGCGCGTACGTCTGGTATTTAAAAGGTAAGAAAGTTAACGGCGAAGAACTCAACTTTAACGGAAAAACCTACGGCACGGTGATGTTGGTGCAGTAGGGTGTAATTGTAGCGGGTTTCCCAGCTAGTAGCATCAATGAAATTCTACTACTTTTTCCACTGTAATGGCAGCTAATCAATGGTAATTACGCAAGCAAGATGTTTGATCTCGTAATAGAGACTTAGGCTAAAGGTTTATTGAGAGCTGATTCTATATTAGAGGACATACAAACATGATGTCAGTTGTGCTTGTATATCGCAAAAGAATTAACGCAACAAGTAAGACAACCCAAAGGTAAAACCTGAATTATACAAGTATATACACGCAATTCTGTTGCAAACAAATAGTTTAATATAAGCCTCCGCTTGTCTCAATAGCCCCATATTACCTTAAGATCAACAGAATGCTTCTTTATTTTATTCAAAAATAGCGTACAATTAAATATTCATTCATAATGAGTTAATGCTTGAATGCTATTTTTGTTAAACCAAATGTAAAAAGTAATTGAAAACACATCATAAGACCATTGTCATTTCTGATGTACATTTGGGTACATCAGGCTCGAAAACAAAGCAACTGATTAGATACTTGAAAAACAACTCCTGCGACACACTCGTCCTTAATGGCGACATTATAGACGGTTGGCAGCTTAAAAAGTATGGCAAGTGGAAACGCAAACACACCCGCTTCTTCAAAGCTATACTGAAAATGATTCAGAAGTACAAAACCCAAGTAGTCTATCTGAGAGGCAATCACGACGATTTCCTTGACAACATCCTTCCGCTAAGAATCGGTAACCTTTCTATACAGCGCGACTATGTATTAGAAAGCGGTGATAAACGCTTTTATGTGGTGCACGGCGACATCTTTGACTCCATCACTACGAAGCTGAAGTTTGTGGCCAAGTTAGGCGATATGGGTTACACATTTTTGCTCTGGCTCAATAAGAAGTATAATCAATACCGGGCCAAGAAAGGACTTCCTTACTATTCCTTATCACAGCAAATTAAGTCTAAAGTGAAGTCAGCCGTTTCTTACATTGACGACTTTGAAAAAGAATTGTCTGCTTTGGCAAAGATAGAAGGATGCGATGGTATTATCTGTGGTCATATTCATCAGCCTGCTATGAAAGAGATAGAAGGCATTACTTATATGAACTCTGGTGACTGGGTAGAATCGCTTACCGCCCTTACCGAAGACTACGAGGGTAATTGGAGCTTAGTATACTATACAGAAGATGAGAAAGATAAGTTTAGTTTCTTAGAAGACGAAGACGAAAAAGATGAGCTTGACGACGAACAAGAATTCTATGTAGAGTATATGGAAAATTTCTTACAGAAAGTATCTTAAATTTATTTATATAACCTCACGAAAGCGTCTTTGCAGGGCGCTTTCCATTTTTACGGATAGAACGATATTTATTTATGGCAAAATTCCTTTTTATAGTACAAGGAGAGGGTAGAGGACATATGACACAGGCCATTTCCTTGCAAAATCTTCTCAAACAAGCAGGACACGAGCTGGTAGCCGTCTTAGTAGGAAAAAGCCCCAATAGGGAGATTCCAGATTTCTTCTTTGAGCAAATCGAAGCACCAATCGAAACCTTCGGGAGTCCTAACTTCGTCACTGACAAACAAAAGAAAGCAATCCGCATCTTCCCTACCATTACCTACAATCTCAAACACGCTAGGAAGTTTTTGGGAAGCCTACGCGATATGCACCAAAAAATACAGCAGTATCAGCCTGACTTAATCATCAATTTTTATGATTTTTTAGGAGGGCTGTACAAGTGGCGCTTCAAATCGCCTATTCCTATGGTATGTATTGGGCATCAATATTTTCTAGATCATCCAGAATTCACCTTTCCTGAAGGAAAACTAGACCAGTTCTTGCTAAAAACAAACTCTAAGATTACCGCTTACAAAGCCACTAAAAAACTGGCGCTCTCTTTCCAAAAGTACCTTGACGATTTAGGCAATACAGTGATCGTCCCCCCTAAGTTACGAAAGATAGTGCAAGCACAAGTGCCTGAGGTACAGGATTTCATATTGGTATATGTAAATAACGACGGCTATGGAGATGAGATTATGAAATGGCACGAACAGCACCGTTCGGTACGCTTACATTGCTTTTGGGATAGAAAAGGTGCACCAGAAGAGGATAGCTCTATGCATCCTAATCTTACATTTCATCAAATCAATGCGCCCAAATTTTTAGAGAAAATGCGTACTTGTAAAGGCTTCGTTACCACGGCCGGCTTTGAGTCAGTTTGTGAGGCCATGTACTTAGGGAAGCCTGTAATGATGGTGCCCGTAGAAGGCCACTTCGAGCAGCATTGTAATGCGCTCGATGGACAAAAGGCAGGAGCAGGGATTATGAGCAAAACCTTCGATTTATCGAAGCTATTGGCGTACATTCCGCAGCATCAGCCTATACAAGACAAAATGCAAGACTGGGTGCAGCAAGCGCCTGCGATTTTTATCCAAACGCTAGAAGCTTGCCTACCAGCAGAGCAAGACGTCAAGGTTTAATCTACTTTCATATACCCGTCCAAGTAGCGGGTTGCTTACGCCACTCGTGTAGTGAGGCCATCATGTCTTCTGTAACGATATTACGCTTGACGGCCTCCATAAGTACGTGGGTATAATTAGTCAGCGTATAAACTGGTATATTCTTTTGCGCAAATTGGTTGGTAGCTACG
>CALEMF010000051.1 GCA_937911505.1 uncultured Cytophagales bacterium | reverse complement strand
ATTATCGTCGCTATGTCTTTATTCACCGCCTTATACTCCCAGGAGTTGTAGGCTGCTTCGTAATCAATGTCTTCTCCCATCGGGTTAGAAATAGGGGAGTGTTGGCGCAATACATGAAGCTTTAGTTGGTTAGGCCACCAATCTTTATTAGAAGTGCCGCCTCCTGCTACTTGCTTAGAAGTACCGTGAGGAAAAGGGCACTTGCTTTTGCCATTATTATTATTGTTGTCTGCCATATTGAATTTTGGTTAGGGTGAATGATTATGTTAAAAATAATGTATTTTTATTATTGATAAAAACGATATTTTCTATAATACTATTGATAATATAGATGAACATACAACAGATAGACTACGTCCTTGCGGTAGAAGAGCTTAAAAGTTTCAGTTTGGCGGCAGAAAAATGCTGCGTTACCCAATCTACCCTTAGTACGATGATTGGTAAGTTGGAAGACGAGATGGGTATCAAAATTTTTGATCGTAAAACAAAACCTATTTCACTTACCAAAGAAGGGAAAATTGTCTTACAACAATTGGGATTGATTGCCAAAGAGGTAAATGTATTGGGTGAGTTGGTTCAATCACTCAAAGGAGAACTAACTGGTATACTTCATATAGGTATTCTCGCCACGGTAGCGCCCTACATTTTACCTGCTTTTTTGAATGACTTCGCCCAAAAGTTTCCTGATATTGCCTTCTCCATCAGTGAGATGACTACCGAAACCATTACTGAAAGATTACTCAAAAGAGAGTTGGATGTAGGCATACTGGCCACTCCTATCGCTGTAAAAGACTTGATAGAGATGCCGTTGTACCAAGAACCCTTCGTACTGTACGACTGCACCGATATAAATACGACACCCTACGTGCAACTTGAGGAGATAGATTTCAGTAACTTTTGGTTACTAGAAGAAAGTCACTGCTTAAGTACACAAGTAAAGCGTATTTGCGATTTAAAAGAAGACAGAGAAAAGGCAGGCATCAACTTTGACTTTAAGACAGGCTCTATTGATAGTCTTATTCGCTTCGTACACTTAAATAAGGGCGTTACAATGCTGCCCTATTTAGCTTCTTTAGACCTTACTGTGGCACAAAAGGAAAAAATTAAGTACTTTCAGCCGCCTGTCCCAGTGCGTGCTATTAGCTTAGTAGTGCACCAGCATTTTGTAAAGAAGCAAATTTTAGCCTTACTGAAAGCTGAGATACAGGAAAAGGTTGCGCCCTTGCTGGTCTCACAAGATGCCTCTTTTGTGGTAGCGCCTGTATGATAAGTAGGGTATTCTAAAGATGTTAGCGATGGGTGGCTATCAATTGATTGAGCTCTTCTATGACTCCTTTTTTGGTAAACTTTACCTGAAGCAGCGCTTTTTTGATACGTAAAAGTGTAGGGGCATCGAGTTGGTAATGTTCTTTTAGCCAAAGTAATGAGCCATTATTTTCTTGAATATCTTTTAGTCTATGATAGGTATTTTCTAAGGTGCTTTCCTGTTCTTCGAGCGCAGTTACTTCTCCTGCGGTTAGTACTTCTATGGCAAATGTTTGTTTATCGATTGTGAAGCCTTGCGCGCCTCCTGCAATGGGTGGCTCTTGGGGTATGTTGCCATCCAAGGTCACGAAGATCAAATCGTAGTAGTATTTTGTGAATAGTACTCTCGGATTGATAAAGTCTACCTGGAAGCCTTCTAATACTTCTCCCAATGATTGCACGTAGGCTTTGGCTATTTGATCAAATTGACTCACGAAAGAATTATTTTTAAGTGAAGAATTTTAGTTTTTTTGGTTTTTGACCCAAACTCAACAGAATAGGAGTGGGTTTTGGTCATTTTTTAGAAAAAGGTTAAGCGACTTCAGTATATAGGTAAAATGGAAAACTACTTCCATACGAGCAAAGATATTCACACTTACCACTCGGTACTTTGTACTAACTACTCAATACTTTCTACTAATACATGCTATGTATAATTCCCATTTTCCCGAATAAGTAAGTTATCTATACGCGCTATTTGCCATTTTTCCTGCTCGTTGAATTGCTGGAGCTTTTGTGCAAGATTCATCAGTATCGCCTCTGCTTCTCGAATCGCTTGGGTGAGTGCAAAATGTACATTATCCTTATCGAAGCGTACAATAGGAGCAGGGTGTCCTTCATAGTAAGACTGCTTGCCTTGTGAAATATTCCTCCAAAATTGTATATCACTTAAATCTCCACAACACTGTGGATAAAAAATATTCTCTCCCTCTATATGCAGCACATATCCGCCAAAAAGTGCGCAAGCTTCCTCACGTGTATAAGTTCCATTCCTAAGATCTTCGGTATGATCTTGTGCAATCTTTAGCAGGCTGGCATCGGGTATTTGCTCTATTTCGTAGAGAAAAGCACCTGGCTCGAAGGGCTTGAGGGTTGCTTTAAAACCAGCACGCTCAAAACAAGTTTGCCGATAGACATCCCATTCATCAGGATATTGCCAGTAAGGATGAGGAGGTGCTTCTATTGAAGTGTCGTGGTAGTTAAGCTCAAGAACGGGGATCAGCTTTGCTCGTTTTACAGGCTTTTTCTCTCCTTTACTCATTTGTTTTGTAGGCACTTTTGATCGTCTTTTAAGCTAATAAATCTCTGACTTCCATTAAGGCAAATCCAAGTAAGTTTTGACCTTTCCAACGACTGGGTACTTCTATGTCTTGGTGGTCTTGTGCCATGCCAATTCCCCAAATGCGGTCTACTGGGCTAGCCTCTACTAAGATACGGGATTGGGTATTGAGTAAAAAGGTTTTCAAAGGCGGGTTTTGAGAGAACTTATGGAAATTGCCCTTTACAACAATCTCATATTTATGTGCATCCCACACGGTGGGTTCAAAGGCTTTGACCTTCCGCCCTATTGCTTTTGCCTTTCCGGGTTGGTCTACCTGTAATATCTGCGCTTCTATGTCTGCATCATTAAACAGGGCTGCTTTTCGTGCCATCATCCAGTGTTCGGTGGTTTTATAGGTAACCTGCTCTACTGTAAAAGGCGCTGGATACCACTGGCTAAAGGAGGTTTTGGTAATGTTTCCTTCCTCTACGGTATGCCCCCAGAAGAAAACATACTTTAGCTTCTCTCCTGCTTCAAATTGAGCTATGGTTTGGGCAAGGGTGTATTTCATCTCACTTAAAGATAACTAACTGATGAGAAAATTGAGGCAAATGACGCTAAAAATCACAACTCAATAGAGCCTGAAACTTCTCTGTTAACGCCTACTGTTCCTGATACACCGTTGGGAAATTCAAATTTTACGCCGTGGCTATAAAGCTGATATCGTATCTGAAAGCGATTGGCTTCTTTTCTTGTACTTACCGCTTTGTCGTCCTTCATAAACATCCGCTTGACTACCTTGGCGGGTATGTTGTGTACAACCACAGGTGTATCAGACTCGTAGTGCCAAGCAGCAATAGAGATCGTTACTTCGTTTCCTTTTGTGTGGTTCCAAGAAGCATTGATTACTTCTACTGACCCTACTCTTTCACCTCCTGAAGGGCCATTATAGGTAGCATCTTTTGCCTCTACGTGAACGGCAGGTCTTGTATCAGAGTCTGCCTTCTTACCACCACCGCCTGCTGCTTTATCTACCTGATTGGTCGTTTCTTCTTCAGTACCTTCATTGGGCTTGGGTTTGGGCTTAACGACATTTGGTTTATTATTGGCTGCGTTTTTCTCTTTTTGAAGATTTTCCATTGACATTTGTAGCTTTTGGAATACCGTCTCTGGATCAGAGGCAGGATCTTCTTTCATTTTTTCAATAAGCTTGTCTGCATCTTGCTCTGAGATATTTTTAGGAATGAGGGCTAAGAAGCGCATTAAATGTTCGTCAGTGAGGGTGGCCTCACCTCCCATTACAGTAAGACTTTCCCATATTTTTCGAACAGGGGCGGGTGCTTCTGCCAGCTTTTGCATAGCTGCACTTGAAATACCTGCTTGGGCAGGTGCTTGACGACCTTCAGTGGTATTTTCAGGCTCTTTTCCAGCACTTTCTTGTTCGCTTCCAGTCTCACCACCTTCTTCACTATCACCACCGCCACTGCTACCACCTTGGTTAGGATTATTGTAGGCTTTATAAGCTTTGTATATCAATGAACCAATTTCATAGATATCCCAAAGAATCATCGCAATATTGACAAAAGGAATGAATTTCAGTAGTATTCTACCAGCAATCTTTGCTCCTACCTTTAAGCCGAGCTTTTTAGCGGCTGCACTAGCTACTTTTCGTACTGTTCGCTTACCTGCTTTTTTGGCAGCTTCTTTTTCAAAAACTTCTAGCGCTTCTTTAGAGGCTACTTTAGCAATGTCGTCGGTAAGCTTGGCAGCTTGCTCTTGAAGCTCTTTGGCTGCTTTGTTTCCAATATCACTACTTTTGATTTGCTCTAGTACTTTTCCTTTAATGCCTTTGATCTTTTTAAGGTCTTTCAAAGAGTCAATGGGCCCATTCTTTATCATAGCTTTGGCTCTACCTTTACCGATACCTTTTAGCTTGCGTAGCGCTTCTTCGTCGCCTCTTTTAATGGCTTCGTTGATGTATCTTTTGGTTGCCTCATCGCTAAAAAACTTGGCATTTTTGAGTTTACCTACGTCGATCCCTTTTACCTTCGCAAGGTCATCGAGTGAGTCCACTACGCCATTTTTGATAAGTGCCTTTGCTTTATTATTACTGAGTCCAAGCTTTTTGAGTGCTTCTCTATCACCTTTTTTTATAGCATCATTGATGTATTTTTTAATTACATCATCTTGCTGAGAACGGAGTTTACTGAGCTTCTCTAGTGCTTCCCTCTTTTCTGCTTCTAGCGCCTCCATCATGGCTTTCTGGAGTGCCTTTCCTTTGCTTACTTTAAGAGGTTTGGCCGCTTTTTCTAGTCCCTTTTTCAGTAGTTTCATCGCCGCCTCTGTCTTGGGAGCAATGGCTACATCAATATACAAATCTGCGGTGGCGCCACTTAGTAATTCCCAACGACCCAGCCCTCTTAGTTTAGCCGAAGCTAGCTTGAACTTCTGTTCGGCTGGATTGAGGGAAGCTTCTGGGCCTTCAGCAAAGAGTTTAAAGCCACCATATATTTTACCGAAGTTACCTGACTCGAGAAATTGCGTATTACCAGAAATTGCATTGAAAGCGCTTGTCTTGATTACACCTGCTAAAGCCCCTTTTTTGGCATCGTACTGTGAGCGAATTTCAGGAGTAAACTTTGCCTCTGGGCCCTTAAAACCCTCTTCTGTCTTTACTTTTTTACCAGTAACAAGCGAAAGGGAAACAGCAATTTCTATCTCAAAGCCTTTCCAAGGAATTTTCTTAAAAGGATATTTGATGATGTTCTTTCCAGAATACTGTTTGAGTATCTGGTGGACATCGCTAGTGGGGATTTTATCACCATTTTGAGCGACTTGTTCTTCATACTTTTTTACAGCACCAGCTACTCCCTCAGCTCTTTCGGGTACTACTACTGCTTCTGTATCAGTTGATGTAGTTGTGCTCTTCTGTTGTTTTTTTTCTCCGCCCATAAGTGTTTATTTCAAACTTTAGAGGTGTATAAGGTAGCATAGACTTGCTTTCGTAAAAAGTAACATAGGGTTACACATCGGCTTACCTTACTATCTCTTCAAAATAAGTCAATGTGTCACTGCGCCAAAACATAATCTTGGCAATACATGCCTCCAAATTACGGAAAAATTTATTAGTAAACGAAAGGTTCATACGGCAATTTCAGTTTTATTACTTACTTGCTGCTTTCGTTTGGTAAGAGTAGGTTTGTGGGTATTTGGTTGGTACGCTTCTCTGGTTATAGTCAATAGTATTCAATAAGTTGAAGAAGTTCAGGGCATATAGAAATTATACTCTTGAAGATTCCAATCACCCTAGCTATACTTTATCTCTGGAGATTTTCACCCTCATTGTTTCCTTAAATGGTATTTTGATTGGTTCTCTACCAGGAACTTCTAACTTGAAGCCTTCTAGCAGTTGATAAATCAATTCTAAAAACCTTGCTCTTTTCATTTGCCTTTTGGGTAAGCTTTTACCGTTGGCATTCTGTAAATCATAATCTATTACTTTTGCTGGTACTTTTAAGCGCACAGACTTATTCTCTTCATAATAAAAATCTATGTCAAGTGTTACTGGCTTTTTGTTTATATGACCACCAGAAGGATTCAATATTTTTACATAGTACTCTTTCGTCTTTTTGATAGTTTCACTTGGGGAGAGAGGCGTGACTTTTACACCATCATCAGTATTACTGTCCTCTTTTTTCTTTTTGCCTTCAGGCAGCTCCGAAACGCCAGGCGCTTTACCCCCATTATTGACACTTTCTTTTGGAAGATTGGCTATCGTTATTCGCAGTTTTTCCAACAGCGCTTCTGGATCTGGGGCAGGGTCTTCCAACATTCTTAGGATAATTTCATCTGCTCTTTCATCAGAAATATTTTCAGGGACGAGCGATAAGAAGTGCATCAGATGCTCATTTGTAATTGTATTTTCCTCTTGTAAGGTAAGGTAATGCCACATTTTTTGAATAGGTAGTGGCGCTTGTTCCAGTACTTGTCTGGCAGTCTCTGAAATACCAGCAGGTAAAGGCGCTTCACGTTCGGCAATAGTATTCTCTGGCGCTTTCCCAGCACTCTCTTGTGCGCTACCTGTCTCTCTATCAGTCTCTCCGCTCTCATCACCACCTCCTCCACCTGTACCTTCTCGCTTGGGATTATCATACGCTTTATAGGCTTTATAGAGCAATGAACCGATTTCATACAGATCCCAAGCCATTATGCCTACATTGACAAAGGGAATGAATTTTAGGAGAAGCCTTCCCAAGAATTTAGCGCCTACTTTTAAGCCAAGTTTTTCAGCGACTTCAACAGCTACCTTCCGTACCGTTTTCTTTCCAGCATTTTTGGTATTTTGCTCGAAAACTTTAAGCGCACTTTTAGAGGCTGTCTTAGCAATATCATCGGTAAGTTTAACAGACTGTTCTTTGAGTTCTTGAATCGCCTTTTTGTGAAGATTACTACTTTTGATCTGTTTAAGCAACTTCTTATCAATACCCTTTCCTTTAAGGTCATCTAAAGAATGAAGGGTATTGGCATCTAGCCTTAATAATTTTTGGGCTGTCTTTCTACCTACCCCTTTCAGTTTACGTAGTGCATCAGCACTTTGATCCTTTATAGCTTCCTTAATGTATTTTTTGAGTAAGTCATTTTTGATAAGCTTTGTATTTCTAAGCTTATCGATGTTAGTACCTCCCGTCCTTGCGAGTTGCTCCAAGGACTCACCTGCTCCTTCACTAAGCAGCCTCTTGATCTTATTATTACTGAAGCCAAGCCTCTTCAGTATTTTTGCGTCTCCTTCTTGGATCGCTTTATTGATATACCTCAAGATGTCATCGTCTTGCTTGGCACCAAGTTTAGCAATTTGTTCCAGTACTTCTGCCCTTTCTGCCTTTAATGCCTCAACCATTACTTTTTGGAGCGCTTTTCCTTTTCTTACTTTAAGTGCATCCTGAGCTTTCTTTCCTAGGTTTTTTAAGCCTTTTAACACTTGCTCAGTCTTAGGCCAAAGAGAAAATTCACCATACAGGTCAAGGGTAACACCACTAATTAATTCCCAGCGACCTGTAACTGTTACTTCTACTGCCCCGAACTTTCCTTTCTTTTTCTTAGAACTCAGAGACACTTCTGGTGCTTCATAGTAAGCCTGAAAAGCCACATTTAACTTTCCAAAGGGTCCTTCTAAGATAGAATCAGTATTTCCTGAAATAAAGTTAAAAACGCCTGTTTTGATGACACCTGCCAACCCCTTATCGTATTGAGAACGAATCTCTGCCTTAAAATCTGGTCCAGGTCCTTGAAAACCTGGCTCACTTTCTACTTTCTTTCCAGAAACTAAAGAGACAAAAGCCGCCAACTCCCAGTCGAACCCTTTCCAATCACCATCTAACTTGCTTAATTTGATATAGTTCTTTCCAGAGTATTCTTTCAGCGCCCTATGGGCTTCACTGATAGGAATTTCATTATCATTTTCTGCGACTTGCTTTTCGTAAGTATCGCGCGTATATTTTACTCTATCAAGAAACCCTGTTTGACCAGCATTAGAAGTTTCCTGTACTTCGGAAGGTACTTGCTTTCTTTGGTCTACTACTTCTCCGCCCATAATTGTAGTGTATTACTAAACTTTAGAAGTATGCAAGGAAGCATAAGGAGTGTATTGATTGAGCAGTTAGCTTCAATACGCCCATTGACTATTTACCTCTAAAGACTTTAGTATGACTGAATTACTATAAGGTATATTTTTACAGGCAATAAGTTACAAAAAATTTATGGGTGGCTGAAAGATTTTAAGCTGGTAAAAAACTTAAAATCTTCGGTATTTTTAGTGGGTAGTTATAGATAGAGGAAACAGCTATTTCAAACACTTAGTACACATTTCACCTTACTTAAAAGACAAATTGCTAGCAAAAAATAAGATAAGTTATCATCGCCTATTCTTTGCCTTAAACGCTCGTTACTACCTCCCTAGCCAAGGAACAATGAAGCCTTGCTCTTTAAAGATATACTTTCCTTCAGGATTGATAAAAGCATATACATACGTACCCGAAGCATCGCTGTGAGAAGCTACCTTCGCAATACCGTTGTGGAAAGGTTTTACATTATAAAACTGCGGGGGAATCGCCATTTCTCCTTTTTTATTGATGTAGCCCCAGAGGTTGTTAATTTGTACAGCCGCCAACCCTTCTGAGAATTCAGCTACATCTTGAAAATACTGGTCGAAAAGGGGATTCCCTTGCTTGTCGATGAAATACCAACTGCCATCTTCTTGTACCCCGCAGAGACCCTCACTAAAGACTTTGAGTGTCTTCTCGTAGCGAAGCGGGAGTACGACATCGCCTTGTTTATTGATAAAACCACGTCTCTCTTTCTGTTCTACCATTGCGAATCCTTCTGAGAAAGACCAAGCTTGATCCAGCACAGGCTTCACTACCCAGCGCCCCTGCCGGTCAATAAAACCTTCCTTCCCTTGTTGACTTACGAGCGCCAAGCCTTCTGAAAAGGGTAAAGCATATTCGTACTGTGCGGGAATCGCCAGCTTACCAGTGGTATCAATAAAGCCCCACTTGAGGTGATCCACTTCTACAGGTGCCAAGCCTTCTGAGAAGCTCCCGCCATCGGTAAAGTGAAAATCAATGGCTACTTTACCCGTTGTATCAATGTAACCTAGTTGTTCTTCCAGAAAAACGGGTGCAAGTCCTTCTGAAAAATAGGAACGGTATTGATAACGCGGTTGAATCACCAGCTTCCCTTGTTCATCAACAAAACCCATTTTACCTGCAAGTTCTACTTGGCAAAGCCCTTCTTCGAACTGGTAAATGTATTCATAAGTGGGCGGAACAACGATATCGCCTTGTTGATTGATAAAACCAAAACGCTTTTTTTGCCGAAAGGCAAAGAGATGTTGTGTATCAGAAGAATCTTGTGTCATACAAGCGGTATTCGTGAGATTAGTTAGTAAATAGGATGAGCATAAATAACCCTTTTCATCTAGGGCTGAATGCTAGTGAGATTTCATTATTATCTCCAGCCATTTGTTCTTTATACTTGTCGATTTTACCAGTAAGTTCTCCCGTTCTCATAGGAATTACTACTGGGGGTATGTTTATTTTGGAAGTTTCTCGCTTTTGCTTTTTTTCTCCACCCATATGTATTTATTTTAGGCTCTAAAAGATTTGCAATTTGATATGGAACATGCCTATTATCAGCGCCTAGAAAAGGAGTTTGATTGGTTAGAATATAAGATTATAGACCAGCTTCTGACGCAGTATCCTCAACTCAGTGAGCACTTTCTTTTGTACAGCAGTGCTGACTTTGTAGAAACGTCGAAAGATACTACCGAAAACTTTTATACCAAAATAACAAAAGATCTTTCTATAAATGAAAGATTTTTGTTGGTGATGAGCTTGGCTGCTTATATGGCACCTCACAGGTTTGAGCCTTTTCATAAAGTAGAAAGAGCCGTAGGCGGCTGGGTTCCTTTGTTTGGTGGGCTTAGAGACCAAGACTCAAAGCATTTTATGCCTACCTTTCAAACAGCCCTCTTTATTCTCTCGGGTATCAATACTGACGAGCGATTTAATTTACTTCCTCTTTTTGCACCTGATAATGTTCTATACAAACAAGGTTTATTGATGACACCTCCTGGTCACTTTAAGCCAGACTACCCTTTACAACTTACCCACAATGGCTTACAGCTCTTACTTACCGGACAACCTTATCAACCACAATACAGTGCTGAGTTTCCTGCTTCGCAACTAGAAACTTCTTACGACTGGAGTGATTTGGTACTTTCTAAGGCAGTGATGCAGCAGGTAGAAGAAATAAAGCATTGGATTATCCACGAAAAACAAATTATGCAGGAGTGGGAGCTGAGTAAGCACTTAAAAAAAGGGTATCGGGCTATTTTTTCAGGTAAGTCAGGAACAGGCAAAACGCTTACTGCTACCTTGCTAGGCAAAGAAACTGAGTTGCCTGTATACAGAATAGATATCTCTAGCTTGGTTTCGAAGTATGTAGGAGAAACAGAAAAAAACCTAGAAAGCCTCTTTCAAATGGCTGAAAACCGTAACTGGATTCTCTTTTTCGACGAGGCAGAGAGTTTGTTTAGCCGTAGGTCTGCTGCTAAGAATGCCAACGATAACTACGCCAATCAGACAGTGGGCTACTTGCTACAGCGTGTAGAGGATTACAACGGTATGATTATTTTGTGTACCAACAAACCCACTAACATTGATGCTGCCTTTACGCGCCGCTTTCAATCTATCATTACTTTTCCTGAGCCTTCTGAAGAAGAACGACTTCGCTTATGGGAAAAGACCTTCCAGCAGACCCACTTAGCAATTAGCGAGGAGATCGACTTCAAGCAGCTAGCTAAAACGTATAATCGTATTACGGGTGGTATTTTAATCAACATATTGCGTAACTGTGCCATTCGAGCTGCACAAGCTAAGCGTCAAGTAATTTTGTGGGAAGATATGTTGTTCTCTCTAAAAAAGGAGTACAGCAAACATCAGTTTATGTGGGTAGAGCCTACAGTAAAAAAGGTATAGATAGCACAGCATAGTATAGATGAGTGTAAAAAGTATTTTACTAACTAGTATAAAACAACATGGCTGGACAGGTTTTAAGGCAGTTCTATGGCTACTTACACCTTTTTGGACAGGCTGCCAGACTGAGCAGCCCTCTTTTGTGACAGCGCTGGAGCAACAAGTAACAAGCCGAGAACTACAGATTGTAAGGCGAATTAAACTCACCGACCAAGGCGCTATTAGACTAAGTACAGACTCAAGCGTTCGTCAATACGATCGAAAAAATCGACTAGTCATCAAAGACGAGCAGTATTATTATCAATATGACTCTCTTGGTCGCCTTACAGATAAATGGTTTTTTACGGAAGATAAATCGACACGCCATTGGCAGTACGTTTATGATCCAGATGGTAAGCTAAGTCGTATTGAATACTTGCCCCACCAAGACTCACTCTTTTTATGGAAAAACTTCGAATATGATACTGCTAAACGCCTCCAACGAGAAGTTTGGTACAAGGCACCTCAAGATTCCTTGCAAGTATTGGGCACCCATTTTTATCAGTATCCTTCTGATCGGCAAAAGATGATGATCACCACCCATTACTTAGAAGAGGAAAGTCGTAACGATTCCACCTTCATTATATTCCTATACGATTCTCTTGCGCGGCTTACGAAGAAAATAGAGATTGCCAACAACGAGAGTGGTCTTACTTATCAAACGCAATACCGTTACGATACGCTAGGTCGTAGCGCTTCTATACGCTTCAGTGGGCTAATGCCTCCGCGAGATAATATCGCTGATTATCCCTATCGTCGCTTAGTATACACCTATGACCAACAGGGTAGAAAAAAAGAAGCCATCAACTACTTGGAAACCTCAAAGGGTCGTATTCCGTACACCAAAACATTATATACTTACAAAAAACTTCCAGCACCATAACCAATCTCTACTTTTTTAATTAGATTTGAACCACTTTACACCCGATTACGTGAATCACGGCGTTCCCCAAGTGAAACCTGTAAGAAGGCTTGTCAAATGGATATAAAAATCCTGTATTATACATGAATGTATCAGATAGAAAGTTGAGTGAGCTTAAAACTAGCATAAAGAAAATAGTCCTTTTGTCCTTAGTATGGATGGCCTGCGTTATCAGCCTACGGGCGCAAAATACCCTTACGCAGACCGCCTCTAGTCGTTATTTCGAAAACGGCCTAGCCTTGTGGAACAAAGAAAAATACACCGCGGCACAGAAGTCTTTTGAGCAGTATCTACAAGAAACAAATACTCCGTCCTTACGGCATATCGAAGCAAAATACTACATCGCTTTGGCAGCCTTGTACTTAGATCATCCAGAGGCACTTTTGAAACTAGAGCAGTTCATTAGGGAATACCCGTATCACCCAAAAACGGTACAGGCTTATTATGCCTTAGGTGATCACTATTACCTTCTTAAAGATTACCAGAAAACGATTTTCTATCTGGAAAAAGTAGAAACTGACCGAATTAGCGCTGAGAAGCGTATTGAAACCCAGTTTAAACTGGCCTATGCCTACCTAATGGAGCAACAATATGCCCCTGCCCTCACTAATTTTAGTGTTCTTAAAAAATACCCTAACACCTATACACAAGCCGCTAACTATTACAGTGGTTTTATCTACTTTAAACAAGAAAAATATAAGGAAGCGTTGGTAGACTTGACCCAAGTAAAGAACGATCCTACCTATCAATCTCAAGCCGCTTATTTAATTACCTACATTTATTACACCCAGAAGAAATACGATGAAGTGATTGCCTACGGAGAGGGCTTGAAAGGGAATCAACCTGCTGATGTATATCTACTGGTGGGGGATGCCTACTACCAAAAAAAGATGTATCCGCAAGCTGCCACTTGGTTTACACAGTATCAAAAAGCCAAAGGAGGAAAACTACAAGGTGAAATTGCCTACCGAGTAGCCCATACTTACTACGAAATACAGCAATACGAACAAGCTATACAAGGCTTTAAAGAGGTGGCGGCAGCTTCCGATCCCGAAGCACTCTCACCGCTGGCACAGAATGCTACTTACCATTTAGGACTCAGCTATATGCAAGTGGAAAATAAACCCTTTGCCCTCAATGCGTTTGCTCAATCGCGCCAAGCCACACATTATCCTCGCATCGCTCGCCTATCTGATTTCTACTACGGAAAGGTAGCTTTTGATTTGGGGCAGTATGCCACCGCGTTAGAGGTGCTTAAACTATACGTTCGGGAGTACCCTACTACACCAGAAGCACAGGAAGCCAACGAGCTGATCTCAGAGGCTTACCTTAATAATGATAACTACCAAGAGGCGATTGATTACATTGCTTCCCTGCCACAGCGCAATACAAACATCAATAAAGCCTACCAAAAGCTCACCTTTGCGAAAGGTAGCCAAGACTACAACCAAGAAGCCTATGAGTCAGCGGTAAAATACTTCCAGCAGTCTGCCCAAATTGGCATTGATAAACCACTAGAAGCTAAAGCATGGTACTATATGGGCGAGGCCTTTAGTATCGGTAAACGCTACCAAGAAGCCATTCCTTATTATCAAAAAGCCTTGGCGCTTTCTACCGAACGGGTCATTCCTACACGCTACGCCCTTGCTTATGCACACTATAATTTACAAGCCTACGACGAAGCCAAAAACTATTTACAACAATACATTGCTGCCAAGCCTTCTAATAAAACGAAGCTAGCCGACGCTTACATTCGCTTAGCAGACTGCTACTACATAGAGAAAGCCTACGATCGTGCGCTCGATCAGTACGACAATGCCCTCAATACTGCCACCAAAGATGAAGACTACGTATATTACCAAAAAGGTGTTATATGGAGCTTAAAAGGGAAGGAGAATTTGGCTGAAACCAGTCTACAAAAAGTACTACGCAACTACAAAGACTCTCCCTATTACGATGAAGCCCTCTTTCAATTGGCACAGATTGATTTGCAGCAAAACCGTTTGGACGCCGCTATTAAAGGCTTTTCTCAATTGATTGAAGAACGTCCGCAGAGCAATACAGTTCCCTATGCCTTACTACGCAGGGCAGTCGCGTATAACAGCCTAGGCGATAAAGAAAAAGCAGTAACTGATTACAAGCGTATTGTAGATGACTATACAACGCAAAAAGTAGCTTCCAATGCACTGTACGGCTTACAAGCGCTCTTGGGAGAATTGGGCAGAGATACAGAGTTTCAGGGAGTTTTAGCCAAGTATAAAACCAATAATCCAGATGACAACACCCTAGAAAGTATTGAGTTTGAGGCTGCCAAAAATGTCTATTTCGCGCAGAACTACCCGAAAGCCATTCAAGTACTTGAACTCTTTTTACAGGAGCATCCTGAGAGCGAGCTGGCTTACGATGCTACTTACTACTTAGCAGAGGCGTATTACCGTAATAATAATCCTAAAGAAGCTTTACAGTATCATCAGCAGGTAGTAGCCACACAAAAAAGCGGTAGCTACACCCGCTCTTTGCAACGTACTGCCGAATTAGTCAAGCAAGAAAAAGGCATCGCCGCTACCATTCCCTACTATCGCTTGCTCTCTCAAGCAGCCGTCAATAAACGAGAAGAGGCCATTGCTTGGACAGGTTTAATAGAAGGATACTATCAAACCACGCAGTACGATTCTACCTTGTATTTTGCTAGTAAAACCTTGGCGCAGAGTAGCAATCAAACGGCTATTAACACGGCCAATCTTTACAAAGGAAAAGTAGCTTATGCCCAAGGCGACTTGGATACAGCACTCAATGCGTTCTTACAAACCACCAATACCGCAAAAGATGAGCGAGGCGCTGAGGCACAGTATCGGCTAGCAGAGGTGCTCTATCAACAAAAACAGTATAAACAGTCAATAGAAACCTTATTTGAACTTAACGATCGCTACCGTACCTACGCCTACTGGCGAGGCAAGGCTTACCTATTGATTGCTGACAACTACATTGCTCTTGATGAAATCTTCCAAGCCAAGGCTACTTTAAATTCTATCATAGATAACGCTGAAGAAGAAACGCTGAGAGCAGAGGCCAAGAAGAAACTCGACCAACTTAAATAAAAAGATTTTCTATGAAATATATTGTAATGACCCTTTCCTTTCTTTTGGTTGCCCAAGTGGGTGTAGCACAGAAAGACTGGGTACGTGAAGGAGTAGAAGATACTGAGTTTGTAATAGAAAAAGAGCGAGAAAATACTTTACCGCCTGCCAATCGTAATTACGAGAAAATTAGCTATTCTCCCAAGCCTGCCAATCGTAGCAGGCTCACTTACGATCTGCAGACCTTAGATCCTTATCAAGTAGCGGACGTAAAAATAGATGTCTCTCCACAAGCGGTTCGTTTACCTCGTTCGGATGTACCGCTTGGTAATTATGCTAGGCTAGGCTTTGGTAACTATACCACTCCTTACGCAGATATTTATTTGGGCAGTGAAAAAAATGAAGCGTATCAGTACTACGCCCACTACCATCACTTGTCGTCGCGTACTGGCGAAGTAGCCGATGAGAACTCGGGCAATGCCCGCCATCGCTTACATTTAGGGGGTACTTACTTTGCTGATAATTTTGCCATTGAAGGCAAAGCTGCTTATCGCCGTGATCGGTACTTTTTTTATGGCTATGACCCCAATTTAATAGAAATCAACGATAATGATAGTATACGACAGGTTTTGAATGATTTTGAGATAGAAGGGGTCATCAGAAGTACCGATGCAGAAAGCCCACTACAGTTTGAAGTAGGCGCTGGCTATGCAACGATCTCTGATGATGCTTTGACTACTGAGCGTCAATTTAAAATTCCAGCCCAAATTAGGTATCGTCTTAACGAGCAGAGCCGTTTAGAAGCCTCCTTTGCTGCCTATTTAATGCGACGTACAGACTCTTCGGAGATTAATCGTAACTTTATTAGCTTACAGCCTCGTTATTTTTTCAATACGGATCGCTTTCAGGTAGAGATAGGTTTGAATACTGTATATGAGGACGATACGGTAAGTAATACCAACAATGTTCATCTCTATCCACACCTAGAAGTGGGTTATCGGCTGTTCTACGACATTGTCTTGTTTGGAGGGATTACAGGCGATATGGAGCGTACCAGCTACCGCCAATATATCAGAGAGAACCCCTTCTTAGCCCCAGAAATCAATCTCATTCATAGCAACAAGCAGTTTGCGCTGTATGGTGGGATTAGAGGAAACCTCACACCACAACTCAATGTAGAAGCACAGGTTACCTACAGTACCTATGAGAATTTATATTTCTATCTTAATGACTTGCAGGACTCTACCCGTTTTACAGTTGTTTACAACGACCAAAGCACTCGCTTGTTCAGTCTCAAAGCTGCTGCTTACTACGAAGTGAACGAACGCTTACGAACAAGCCTGCAAGCAGAGTTCCTAGGTTATACTTTTGAAGATGACGTGCAAGAAGCTGCTTGGCATCGTCCTAATTTTCAGGCGCACTTATTGGGTAGCTATCAGCTCCTGGAAGAGCTCTCTTTTACTGCTAACTTGTTTTTGATTGATGGAATCGAAGCCTTGCAGGTAAGTGATGGGACACAGGTAAGTCTAGACCCGCTATTCGACCTGAGCCTACAAGCAGATTATTGGTTTTCTGAAAAATTTTCTGCATTTTTATCAGCCAACAATTTAACATCCAATAGTTATCAACGATACTTGAATTATCCCGTACGAGGATTTAACTTTTTAGTAGGTTTAACTTATGCATTTTAGTTTATGGCCGTAGCAAAATACATTCAAGAGTTACTTCATGTAGAGGAAGAAGTGATTATCAATGACCTAGGCACTTTACAAACCCACTACACAAGTGCCGATATTAATACTTCTACGCATACTTTTAGCCCTCCCTCTAAGGATATTTCTTTTAACGAACGTGATAAGATATCAAATGGAGTACTAGAAGGGATCATCGCAGAACGAGAGGGTGTTACCCGAGAAGAGGCCAAAGAGCAAGTACAACAGTTTGTAAGTGCTTTAAAGATTGACTTGGGTATTCATAAAAAATATGAACTCTCTCAAGTAGGAACCTTCTCTTTACAGTATGAGGATCAACTTACTTTTCAACAAGATACCGCTCATAACTATTTGTTAGAAAGCTTCGGTTTGCCTGAAATTTTCGGAAAGCCTATAGATCGTCTAGCTGATGACGATACAAAGAAAACTGCGCTTCCTTCTTCTAAAGAGAAGGCTACTACCAAGAAAGCCAAGCTTCCTCCTACTAGAAAGAAAAACAAAACCAACTGGGGTGCTGTAGCAGCGATTGGTTCACTAGCCTTGGTAGCGATTTGGGTAGGGCTTGTACTTTTTGTAAACGATAACCTCAATCCCTTCAAGTACTTCACGAGTAACACAACTGATACCACGCAAATAGCCAGCGAAGAGACGGTAGAAACGGATGATTTTGCTGATGTAACGGTAGAAAAAGACGTGACTACTGTACCCGAAGATAATACAGAGGCGGAAGAAGTTACGCCTGCCGAAGAACAGGGAATCGCCACGCGTTTAGAAGAGGATATCCCTCCGGTTGAGAATACACCCCCGCCTACCAATAATAACCAAACGTATGTAGCTACCCCACAACCACGCACAGAGGACTTTTCTGACTTAGAAGTACTCGTCTTTTCTGGAAAGAAAGACCGCTATCATATCATTATTGGAAGTTTTGCAGATAAGTATAATGCCTTGAAAATGACAAGACGCCTTCTTGATCGTGGTGTGAGGAACTTGAAAGTAGTTCCTCCTTTTGATAGCCAAAATCGTTATCGAGTAGCCCACGAAAACTTTAACAGTAAAGAGGAAGCAGAAAGCAGGGCTAATAAACTGAAACCTACCTTTGGATCAGATATATGGGTTTTATATTACTAATCACCACCAACAAGTTTTTATGTTCTTATTACAAATCGACACCCTCTCTACGGCTGTAGACAGTCTTCAACAAAATAGCGGTTCTAGTACACAAGAGGAGGTACTTTCCCTCTTCGATTTACTGACCAAAGGTGGTTGGATTATGATTCCTATTGCCTTGTTGTCGGTAGTGACCGTTTATCTATTTGTTGAGCGCCTCTTTACCATACAAAAGGCCTCCAAAACGCCTACTAATTTTATGGAGCAAATTAAAGTACTTGTACTTAATAATGATATATCGGGGGCTAAGAACCTTTGCATTCGAGAAAATACACCCATTGCACGTATGGTCGAGAAGGGTATTACGCGGATTGGGAGCCCGCTCAAAAACATAGAGGCTTCCATAGAAAATGTGGGAAAAATAGAAATCTATCGGCTAGAAAAAAACTTATCCATTTTGGCTACCATTTCTGGAGCCGCTCCTATGATTGGCTTCTTGGGTACAGTGACAGGGATGATCCAAGCTTTTATGAACATTGCAAATATTGAAGGACAAGTTACCCCTGGCGATCTATCAACAGGTATTTACGAAGCGATGATTACAACTGCAGCGGGACTAGTTGTAGGGATTATGGCCTATCTAGCCTATAATTTTCTTGTGGCAAGGGTGCAAAAGCAAATCCACGCGATGGAGTACACGTCCATTAACTTTATTGACTTACTACAAGAACCCAATTAATTTATCTAAAAAATACTATGGGATTAGAATCGAAAAATAAGATTAGCCCCACGTTTAGTCTGTCTTCTATGACTGACGTTATTTTCTTGTTGTTGATCTTTTTTATGCTTACCTCTTCTGCGGTTACGCCCTCAGGAATACCCGTCAACCAGCCTTCTAGTAAGAGTGCAGAAATTGCCTTACAGAAAGTAGGGGTCACCATTACCGCCGATCTTGAATATTTCGTAGACGGAGAAAAAGTAGCTGACTTGGCAGCACTAGAACAGCGGCTAAAAGTGATACTAAACGACACTCAGAAAAAAGAAGGCGGCATTATTTTGTATGTTGATAAAGCTGTTACAACAGAATATCTTATCCAAGTAGCAGGCATTGCCAAGTCGCTAGGTGCCAAAGTGACTGTCGCTACGAAACCTGCTAGTTAAGTTAGCAAGGTATTTGTTATTATGATAAGGCTGAATAATAAAGGTTGTGAAACCAATTCCCATGAAATTGTCGCAAGAAGAAAAAAAAAGTAGAAAAGTAGGCTTAGCTGTCTCTATCGTACTTCACATAGTATTGGTAGCGATCTTCTTGTATACCTTTGCTTGGACCCCACCTAACCCACCACCACCAGAACTGGGGATAGCCCTATCACTGGGTACCGATGAGCAAGGCAGTGGAGACTTACCCGACTTTAGTAACGCAGCAGGTGCACTTACGGAGCGTGAAGAGCCTACCCCAGAAAACACAACAGCTCCCTCAGAGATTACCTCAGAAGATATTATAAAAGAAGCAGAAAGCGATGTAGTCGCAGAAAAGACACCTATCAAGAAAAAAGCCCCTGCCCCTAAGAAACAACCCCAGAAAGTAAAAAAGCAAAAAAAAGTAAATACGCGTAGCCTGATGGAAGGCAATGGAAAAGGTGAAAGCAATACCCCAGGTAATAAAGGAAAAGAACAAGGAACACCTGATGGCAGAAGCATTTATAGTGCAAACGGTGCTGGTGGTGATGATCCATTTAATGTACAAGGCTGGCGACTCAATTGTGATTTGAAAGTAAATGATCGCTCTGGCGAATCAGGAAAGATTATTTTTGAGATTGAGATTGATGACCAAGGCTACCTAACGGGTATTAAGCCTAAGAACTACAATGTAAGTCCTGCTCTTATGAACCTTTACAAGCAAACGGTACAGAGCCAAATAGAAGATTGTTTAGAAAAAAAAGATGCCAATGCGCCGCCTCGTGCCAAAGGAACCCTTACCTTTATTTTAAAGGCCAAATAGGAACTACATTAGTTCATCTCCTCCAGTACAGCCTTTAAATGTTTCAAATGTTTTCTGTATAGCTTATTAATATAGAGTCTATGTAGTGGATAAGCCATCAGTATAGAAAAAAGGAGGATCAATACCATCGTTACTGTAAAAGAGACATTGCTATAGAGATCTATAGGTTTACCTCCTAAAGCATAGCCATAAAGCCCTCCAAGCGTTGTACCCAGCGGAATTAATACCATATTACAGTACAGAGAAATTTTAATAGCTCTTTCCATACAAAATATTAAGCGTTGTGTCGCTGCTCTTAGGTTGTCAGAAAGATCATAGTTACTTTTGATCCACCGCCAAAAATACAGGTAGACCATACTGGTGGCGCTACAAAAAAATACAATAAAGCTCGTGAGTGTTATCTGTAAGGTCGTATTAGATAGGCTAGGGATGAAAGCTAAAAATAGTACTCCTATCGCAAGGCTCAATATCACCTCGCCCAATAAATTACGCTTAATCTTCGCTACCACACTATGGCTTCGCTGACGAAGTAGGGCCAGCAACTGAGCCGCCTCAATCGGCTTTATCTCTTCTTGTACGGCTTCTTGCTGTTCTTTCCAAAGGGTTTTAAGCGCATCTAATTCCATTCGTTAAGAGTCAATGGGTTGTAGCATAAGTTTTCTAAGCTTTTCTTTAATACGAGAAATTCTTACTCTTAAGTTGTTTTGTGTAATCCCTACAATCTGAGCAATTTCTTCGTAGCTTTTTTCTTCTAAGTAAAGAAGAACAATGGCTTTTTCTATGGTTTTTAGTTGGCGTATTGCCCAATATAATAACTTCTTTCTTTCTTCTTTTTCTTCATCTACCTCTGGTGCAGCCATTTCGTAGACTTCTTTAGGTAAATCTACGAGTGATGGTTTTCTTTTTTCCTTTCTTAAAAAGGAGATCGCTACATTCAGCCCAATCCGATATACCCAAGTAGAAAACTTGGCTTCTCCTCTAAACTTTGGATAAGCGCGCCAAAGCTGTACCAAGATTTCTTGAAAGAGGTCTTGCTTATCTACTGCTTCTGGGCAATAAAGGTGACATATCTTCCATAAGATGCCTTGTACTTCGTTGAGCTTCTGTAAAAATTCCTGTTCGCTTCGCACCAGTAATCTACTGAGTAAGTCGTTTAAGTGATAAATTTATTACAACAATATTTCCTAATTTAGAAATATTGAAGGGTTTTTCATAAAATTCTTGTCTTATCCCTCTCTAAGTCAGTAGAAAAAGTAGTGCAAACAAAATAAGTCTTTCAAAGCTTATTATTGCTATACCATCATTTTTTTAATACTTCCAAGTATGAATAATCAGTTTTTCGACCAGGTTGCCAATGCTTACAAGAAGTTTCAGATCAGCCAGTCGCCCCAAATGAATATCGTATGGGGGTTCTTCTTATACACCGCCATAGGTTTTATATTGCTTTGTCTGCCTATTTTTCATCAAACATCCGTATCTATTCTGGATAGTCTCTTCATTGCTACTTCGGCTGTTTCTACCACCGGATTAGTAACCATCAGTGTCGTCGATTCATACAATATTTTTGGGCAAATTATCGTCATGCTTCTCTTTCAGTTGGGAGGTATTGGCTACATGACACTCACCACTTACTTTCTTTTATTCACTAAAAAGAGAGTCTCTCGGTGGCACGATAGCATCATCAATGCCGAGTTCACCATGCCAAAATCCATTCGTACACACGACTTTATAAAAAGTGTTATCGGCTTTACCTTACTGATGGAAGCATTGGGTACGATCGCCTTCTCTGTTGCTTTTTTTCTAGAAGGGATGTCTCCTCTAAAAGCCATCTGGTATGGCCTTTTTCATAGCATTTCGGCTATCTGTACGGCTGGTTTTGCACTTTTTGACAATGGGTTTGTAGGCTATCAAGACAATGTTTTTATCAACCTTATCATTTCTACGCTTGCCATAGCTGGGTCTTTAGGCTTCATCGTGATTACCGATTTATGGTACAGAGCTACAGGTAAATCAGATAAGGTCTGCTTTACAACTAAGATTGTAATGGTGGGTTTTATTTTTCTACTTACTGTTGGTACGTTGCTCATATACTTTACCGAGGGGAGCAACTTCGGTGAGTCCTACGTATTTTTAAAGTCATTTTTCCAAGCTATGACTTCCATGACTACGGTAGGTTTCAATACTGTTTCTACTGGCGGGCTCTCCTTACCCATTCTCTTGGCAGTTATTTTTCTGATGTACATAGGTGCCTCCCCTTCTGGTACTTCTGGAGGACTTAAAATCACAACACTAACGGCCGTAGTATCGGTGTTGAAAAGCCGTATTTTTGGACAAAAGCGAATTACATTCTGGGGAAG
>CALEMF010000050.1 GCA_937911505.1 uncultured Cytophagales bacterium | reverse complement strand
TAAAATCTCTTCCTATAGATGAGAGTTTGGAGAATCCGTTGATTTGTTCTAATAATACATTACTCCAAACTAGCAAGTGAGTAGGAATTGTCTCTAACGCTTCGAATCCATCAATGCTAAGAAGCTGAGGATTACCGGCTATTTCAATGGCGTCCCCAATGTCAACTAGGTTATTAAAATCATTAATTTCACGTAAATCTTCATTGTATTGGATCTCGAGTAACGAACCAATTGAGGTCAAGCTACTTAAATGTTGAATGTTCGTCAGGTTGTCATTGGATGAAATTGATAACCTACCCCCAATGGTTGATAATTGCTCTAGACCAGCAAGATCAGAGAGGAGGTTGTTTCGAAAGATTGATACACTACCGTCCACATGTACAAGATTCGATAGCCCTTTGAGATCAGAGAGCCAGTTGTTCCGCCGGATTGATATATCGCCTTCCACGCGTACAAGATTTGATAGTCCTTTGAGATCAGAGAGGCGGTTGTTTCGCTGGATTAATACATCGCCGTCTACGCGTACAAGATTTGATAGTCCTTCTAAGGAGGTGATCGCAATGGAAGCATCGAGTTCTGATTCAATAGTCAGGTCACCAGAAATTTCTGTGATCCCTTGGTCAGCAAAATCGTCAACCTCTTGTTGGGTTGATAGAACAACGTCTCCTTCAAAAGCTGGATTAATTTTATCTTCATTATCTTCGCTACAGCTCCAAAGGACAATGAGCAATAGTAGTGGCAGTATTCTATACATAAGTTACTGATTTTTAGGTGTTTGTTAAAGAATGTATAAAAATTCATATTGTTGACAATGAGATAGTTATTTTCAGGAAAGATGCGAGAGTAGCATCAAAATAACTTGTTTGTATTGTCAAAGCTGTAAGATACAAAAAAATTGGATCAGAAAAACAGGCTGTCAGAATTATTCCGTTAGGTAGCAAACATTTATGGTCGTATTTTACTGTAGTATTTTCAACGTAAAAGTGACCTACCTTACCTTATTTGAGAACAATCTGCTTACTTGTAAAACTATACATCAAAGAGGCTTGTATAAAATGAAGACTTTAACCTTGTAGCCTGAGGTTGTGCTTAGGTAAGCCTCTCATGAAAGTTGGAAGAGTTCAGGCGTGTAGCAGCACAAATTTTCATTGTACTCATATTTGTAGTAGTTGGAGAGCTGCCTTTTGTATATGAAGCATCTATATCGTATGAACACGCGTTAATCACTTCATTTTCCTATTGTCAGTCGTTTTAAAATAAAATAGTTCAGGATCTCCTTCGTCTAGCCCTTCTATTTTACCTGCAAAAGAAAAACCAGCTTTGTTTAATGCTTTTTGCATTCGAGTATTAGAACTGTTCGTTGAAGTAAACACTTTATTCGTCTTGCTTTGTTTACATATAAGATCCAGGGCTTGTACGCCTGCTCCTTTTCATCAATAACGATGAGTTCTATCCAACCTTGGTCAAAAAAGCGGTAATCAAATAGGGTAAATCCAATGGCGCTGTTGTCCATCGAGATGATAAAACATTCCTCACTTAATATTGCTTTTGTAATCTTTTCCGCCCTCTTGAGTTCGATGTGCTCAACTTTATCAAGGTTATAGTCGAAGGCAACTACTAATGCTTTGTCTTGTATGGTTGCCTTTCTTAAACTAATATTTTCCATATTCATTTGTATTTTTTGATTACCTACTCACAAAAATATCGAACTACAAACGCTTTATATTGTATTGTCAGTTTTACTTATACGCAACGATGAGTATAGGCAAAACTGACGATTGAGAGCATTGAACTTATTAAATTGCACAAAAACTGAAGTGGACTACAACCATTGAATCTACTAATGAAATACTTTTTTGTCCATTGTAGCTAGTTTTTTCTGAGATCATATCACAAGCCTTTTTACCAGTCCATTTTTTAGAGATGGCATTAAGCTTTCTACCACTGATATTCATTAAATCTGAATACTCTACTCATTTATGCAGTAGAATTTTTTATGATGATCTTCAAGCAATTCTAAAAAAGTTATATAGTCTTAAGATAGGTTTGGCTTAGAAGTTTTATCCATCTCCCTACTTTTCGTGATTTTTTCAACTAATTGTTTGTAGGTATCCTTCAGGTAATTTATCCTTGACTAACATTATCAACTCATCTCTAAGATTCTCCACTGCCTGATTGTCTGGAATACTCTTCATTATTAGTTTATGTTGTTTCGTGTAACATGCTATGTGTAGGGTATGCATTGTACATAGTATGTTGTCAAATCGTTTTATTTCTCAATATCAGCTTCAAATAATTGAGTCAAATACTTTTTGGATTTAATACTTTCATATTTGAATCCACCAGTAACCAAAGCATAACTGAGTATTAGCATTCCAAAAGGAATCAAAACTATAGGTTTGAAGCCTTCACTATTGAACATTGTTGATAAAAAAGCTAAACACCCAATTCCTATTCCTCCAAACCATATGCCTATAAAGATAATAACGACTACATGTAGTCTCATTTTGACCTTTATTTTAGTTCCATTAATGTCCTTTTCAATAATTCCATTAATGTCCTTTTCAATAATTCCATTGATTCTAGGTAAAAATGAATTTCGATAACCAATTATTCGGTTTATGTTAAAAGAAGTTCCATTAATACTTCCTTCGTACGGTTTATGATTACCGCTTCCAAAGGCTCCTACCATTCTAAATGTTTTCTTTGGTTCAATGACCTCACTCAATTTACTTAGAACTTCCTCTGAATCAAGTTTGGTCTTATATGTGATATTTTCAAATGGTAAGTATTTCATATTTAATGTTTTCCAATAGTTGGGATGATTCTCGGTAAGGAGCCTATCTTTGCTCCTGAAACTATTAAATAAAAGGTTACCTGTCAAGGGGTGAGGTGGCGTATGGCACTTACTCCGTGTTAAGCTTACAGAAACTAGAAGAAACCGTACAGACTTACTGTTAATCAATTTACTATTAAAAATATTGAAAAAATTTGAGAGTAGAGTTGTCAACTAAGTATTAGCTTCGTATGGTTCCTAGGTATTGTTAGTAGCAGCTTTTAATTCTTGGTTTAAATATTGGCTGAGTTCATTAGCTCTATTCATGATCATAAAGTGTCCAGCGTTTGGAATTACTGTTACTTTTTCTGCTTTGGAGAAGTTCAAAAGTCGATCAGATGACTCATGTATTCTATGCAGGTTAGTTGGTTGTTCAGTGTTATCCCATTTTATAATCTGGTTAGTTGCCCACCTTAGAAATTTAATATCGGTATCTGCTAGAATTTGCTTAAGTGCTTTCTTAAATTGAGGTTCAGATACTCCAAAGAAGTAGTTAGCCAAAAAAGGTGGTGGTTTCATCAAAAAATCTGGTGTCAAGTTTAGTAGTCCAGCTCTTCCGAAGATTCGAAAGATCAATGGAATATCAGATTTGCTTGTTGCTGAGGATATTAGTACGATTTTCTCTGGGTTTAAGATCTTATTCAGTTCAATTGCCATCATTCCCCCAAAAGAGATTCCGATTATTGCAAAGGGTTTCTTGGAGTCAATTTGTTCAGCAAATCGCACGGCATACTGCTGCATTGTCTCTTTTGGTTTTGGATCGATCCAGTTAAGAGGATTGATTCTGAAGTTCAGCGTTAGTTCTGAGAAAACCCTCTCATCAACTCCTAAACCACCTATGCCATATACTTTCAAAATTTGATCTGGGTATTATGAGTGGTAACGGATGGGTTGGGAGACACCGTATGACGTACTATCCAACCGAAGATGTTACCCGTAAAGAAATTATTTTTGTCTATGAAAATAATGAATAAAAGGTTGCCTGTCAAGGGGTGAGGTGGCGTATGGCACTTATCTGTATGTGAGGTGTATTTCGGTTATGATTTCATATATAATGTTACCTACTCTTGTTCTTATTTATGAGCTTTTTATTAGGTATAACGACCCAATAATAATCATATCTTGTAGAAAATGAATGATCCAAGCCCAAAATATACCGTTAGTTTCATACACAGATTTACTTAGTACATATCCCAACAATCCCGCTAGAATAACTCCAATAATACCATTGGGCATTCCTTGAATGTGAGCTATACCAAATATAGCCGCAGATATTAGAAAAATTTTGTTTGGTGACACAAGGTCGGCCAATGGTCCATTTACGCCAACCCTATAAATTATTTCTTCTGAAAAGGAATTTGTTAAAGAGAATATAACAATCCAAAATAGGCCTGTTTTTAATAAACTGTAATCTATAGGCTGCTCTTTAAGTTGGAAGTACATAAATATACCTGTTATCGTACTAATCACTATCGACAAGGAAATTCCAGTTTTCAACCAACTATCTCCTCTTTTTATTCCAAATATTTTTAATTCCTCTCCAATTGCAGAAATATTTCCAACGGATAAAATCGACTTGAAACTATCTGGATTAAGGAGGTACGAGCTAATCATTGAAAGTAAAGCAAAGCCCAATAAAATCAACTGATAGTTTATTTGAAAATTTATATAGCTGTTTTCGCTTATAGTAATGCCTACTTTATTCGCTTGACCTGAAAGTGTTAGAATGCCAACAGTAATTAATCCAGTAATTAAAATGGGTGCGATAATCTTCATGGTTCCTAAAGTGTTTGATTAGGACAAAGGTCAGATAAGTAAAGTCGGAAAAACTTGATGTATGGTAAGAAAAAAATTAGAGAGTGATTTTTTTCCTTATTCTACTATAGCTTTCTGGGGTAATACCCAAGTAGGAGGCAATATGCTTTTGTGGTGTACGTTGGACTATTTCTGGCTGACGTTCCAATAAGTTCAAGTATCGCTCTTCAGCAGTTAGCATTAATAAGTCTATTTGTTGTGTTTGTTTATGAATAAAAAGGGATTCCGATGCGATTCTGCCAATATTCAAACCTATGGTTGAACTTTTATACAATTCGTTCAAGTCTGAATAGGTGATGGAAAGTAGTTCAGTGTATTCAATCGCTTGTGTAAATAATTCGGTCGGTTTCTGAGTCAGAAATGACATATAGTCCCCAAAGAATTCATATTCGTTACATATATCGAGGCAGATAGTAGAGTTTTCTTTCCAGAGAAAAATTCCTGCGGAACCCTTAGTAATGATAGAAAGGTACTTTTCTTTTTGATTCGTGTCTTTTATTAGTTCATTTTTCTTAAAAGATTTTGGCTCTAAGTATTCAGCGAATGACTCCCATATTTCAATAGGTGCTTCAAAGTATGGGTCGAAAATATTCTTTACCAATATTCCTTTTTTGTTCATCCTGTCAATTGTGGGTAACAAATGTACTGGCAGGCGACGTACGGCGCATTACCTGACAAAGTGGTTATCTGTAAGGAACCTATCTTTGCTCCTGAAACTATTAAATAAAAGTGCGTCTGTCAAGGGGTAATGTGCTATGCGGTCTGTAACCGTATGTTAGACGTATTTCGGTTCAATGGTCTAGTGTACGAGTAGTAGCGGATTTCTACTCACTAACCTTTCGGTTTGGCATTGACTTTTGTTTTAAATTTTGTCTTTCGTTTTATCACTTAGAGAATGTTTAAAAATTAAATTCTGCGTAATTAACATTGCACGAAATTTTCATCACTTATGCTTCAATTTGCCTTTCGTTCATTTTTTAGCTTCGCTGAACTCCACTTCGTTCCGGTTCTTGATGAACCGAGCCTCTGGCGAGCTCGGCGTAGCCCAAAACGAACCAAAAACCGAGCTTGCGAGCTCAGCGCAGCTAAATCAAGAAAATCC
>CALEMF010000049.1 GCA_937911505.1 uncultured Cytophagales bacterium | reverse complement strand
GAGCTCCTTCGTCGGTTGACTGCGTCGAGCTCCTTCGTCGGTTGACTGCGTCGAGTTCCTTCGTCGGTTAGCTTCTACCCACGAACCCGACCCGCCTCCCCGCTGGATTTTCAGCCCTACGCACTTATTAATCTTAAAAACAGACAGTTTAAAAAAATTAAACATACTCTTAGGTAGAATTACTAAGCGTACATAATAACGCGTTATCGTATTCCTTCTTTAAAGGGACTCGAACCAGTTTTGACGTAGTCAATAAAAAGGTCTCTGTTGAATTCTCCTGCTGGGCAAACCTCCTCTACTAGTACATCGGCGAGCTGGTTTCTATAATAATCAAAGTCATAATCCCAACCCCCATCGTCATCTCCATAATAATTGATGATAATGGTTTCTTCGCCGAAAGTGACATTGGCATTATGATTTGAGTGTAAGAAGTAAGGAACGTGCGTGGTTCCTTCAATTGTAGTAATACCATCATTATAGTTGGCATTAAATACATATTGGATGTGGGCATCTCCTGCAAAGTGCATAATATACTTGGTGCTCATCAATACCTCACAGGTCAAATTACCTAGTACCAGCAAATACGTCTTGTAGGCTTGAGACTTCAGGTTTATATCACCTTTTACGGTCAAGTCTCCGTTGATAATAATGAGGTCTTGTCTGGTTTTCCTGTCATTATTAAAAAACAGTTCCGACACGGTATCAGAAGTCAAGTTAGTACCAATGGTTGTATTGCCTTCTATCACAACGACCGTTTCATACCCTAAATGAGGTAAGACATCATACTTTCCTGATCTTAAATTGAAGCGTTCTACGGCTTCTTCTTTACTTATAAAGAGTGGATTCATTCTTTTATGCGCGTTTTTATAGTAATGAATGATTGATAATGGTTTCGCAGGGCTTTTTAATCCTTCTTTTATCCAAGACTGTCTTCAAAATAAACAAAGGTATTAGATTTAATTAGGTTAAGTATTAAATAGGCGAGTAAGGTTGAATAATGCTATTGCACACTCAATATCGATATTTGCGCTAAGAAAGCCATTATTCCTTGAAGAATGGTTTATCAAGCAATAGATAAGTAATAAGCTCATATCCGTCGATGTATTCAAATAAATATTCTTCCCGACATTCAGTGTCTAGCAAGCTAGGGTTTTCTTCGAAACTTGCCGCTTCGTGGATGTTCTCGTGTAGAAGCACTATAAACTCTGAAAGTTTACGTTCATTCCAATTAAATGCTTCTGGGTTGGCATTTTGATTGAGTCGCCAAGGATTACCAAAGGCATAGGTAAAGTTGATATTGCCATTCGCTTCAAAGAAATACTCTTCAGGATGAAAGAATTTTGCGGTAAGATTGCCTTCGATTACGGCAGAACCGTGATTGTAATCTCCTAGCAAACAGTTTTTTACGGTCAAGTCTTTATAGACGAATAAGAAGCCACTTATAAGGACATTCTTAGCAGTAACATTACCTGTTACTACCAATAACTCCATCAAGTCGTCGGTAAGGTATAGAGTTTTATCTACCGTTAAGTTTCCGTTGATGACGAGCACGCCTATTTTCATTTGCGCCAAACAGTGTAGATTACTAAGATGTAAGTCACCTTCTACATATACGAAATCTCTTTGGTTCGTTACTGTATCTCCAGCGATGTGGTCGAACATACGCTGATCTTGCTCTCTTATTTTGGGTAATATAACCTCAAGATAAAACTCCTGACCAAATTCTTTTTTTTGATGACTTCTTCCTTGCTTGTAAATAGCTTCTTTAATAGGTGCAATCTCTTCTTCTGTGGCAATCGTTACGTGATCATCAACGAGGCTTTTCTTTTCTATGGTGGGATTGAGGTGATTGCCGTCTTTGTCAAAATAGTCAAAAGATACAGGTACACCAGGTCTTTTGACGGCTTTAAATACTTTATCATCAGTATTGCCATAAACAAAAACCTCAGTGGTAGGTTCAGAAGATTTTAAATAAACATCTTCTATTTGCTGACCATTCTCATAAGTACCATACCTAGAGATTTCACCATTGGGATGAAACCGCTTAAAACTTAGTATATTTCCGTGATCGTCAAAGAAGGTGTGGCAGCATAAATACCCATTGGGTGCAAGCCACCACTTCCATTCGCCTATGTATTGGCCTTGTTCATTTTTTTCGCCAAGCTCCCATTCGTTTTGAGAAGCATTCCAAACCGCTTCTTTAGGTACCGTAGCCGGCCTTTCGTTATCTTTATCCATTTTATTTTATGAAAGTGATTATTTCAAAAATAAAGGTTGGAAGAGAGAGTAGACACCCTGAATTCAGGGTATTTATTCAAAGTGGTTTTTAGTATTTCAATCTTTGTAGCGGTATGTTTACTTCTATTCCTGAATTCGGCAATTGAAGGTTCAGGTAATTTCCTGCGCAGTAATGCGCTAAACTACCTCCTATTTCATCTCCAGTGATTTTTACTTCACGATTTTTTTTCAAAGTCGCCACCACATCGGTGCTTACCGAAAGGGAATACTTGTCAACACGTACTTCAACGGTTCCATTGAATGGGTTGGGGTTTGGTGTAATAGTAGGCAAGAGATCCTTTTTAAAGAAGAATCGTCCGTCTACTTCATTAATCAAATTCTTAGCGTCTTTTGATTCGTAAAAGTCTACGAGCGCCTTATTGGTAATGTACTGCTTGGTTGGAAAGCTATCGGACGCAATGCTTATTTCGCTGTAGTATTTAAAAGGTTCATCAATCAGGTAACTTAAGAGAAGAGCAGCCGGCCCGCTTTTCCCACCCTTGTTGCCCGTTAAGTCGATGATCAAATGAGAGGTTTGGGCTTTAATGGCTTTCTCTAGTGATGCTTTGATAAATTTTCCAAGTGTAGCCTGCTGCGCCATCGCCGCAAGGTCATTATTGAAAGAGGAAGCGGTTTTATCTTCCCAAGAAGGTATCTTGAGGATAGCCGTTTTACCTTCAATACGGAAAGAGGGCTTCGAGGCGGTAGATCTCAAGCCACTTTGGAAGTAAGACTTGCCTTCCCAAGTTTTCTTTGTACCATTTTTGAAGACCACCTCAAAAGTGGAGGAGTCGTCTAGAAATGTGAAGTACTTTAGGGGAAACTCCATCTCTATGAAAGTATTCTTGTAAGGGACTGTATGTCCATCACTACTGGCGAAGCGCTGCAAACGTTCTAGTATTTCTTCTTCTGTATACCCATTGATCGACTTTAATCTTTCTCCTTGCATCGTTATTTGGTTTTGGTCGATTTTTGGGATAACAGGAAACAGCAGCTCTTCTTGTAAAATATTTTGATAGTAGGGATTCATGACGTAAGTGTGTGCATCTCCTACAGCAGCAATCAACTTACTAACGATCTTGTATTCATCCAAAACATACTGTGCTGAGGAAAGCTCTTTTTCAAGCGATTGGATTGTCTGCTCAAAATCACTTTTGCTTTGGTAATCGTAAATGCCCGGATGGTTATTTTGCAAGGTGTTTACCAAAATAGTAAAGTCTTCTGTGAGTTGCTTTTTTGTAAGTGTCTTGTTGTAGGTTCCTTTTTCGACTAGCGCCATACGACAAGTAGGACAAGGCCCACCACGGCTGAGGACTGCTAAGTCGCAAGGTTGTTTACAAGGAAGACATACGTACTGTTGAGAAATGGCGCGATGGCATCCTAGCAACATGGTTAGAAGACTTAGAAATACTAGAAAATCTCTTTTAATCATTTTATGAGTTCGTTTTAATACAGGTAAGTGTTGGTTTCATTGCGTACGGTATCGTATCATAAAAGCCCTTGCTTTTTTCATCAAGCTGGCCGACCAGTGTTCCTTTTTCGTCCCAAAAGGTGCTTAACCCATTGCTTAGGAAGTTATCACACCACCCCACTGAATTAACCATCAGAATGGGTGTTTCAAACTCTTTAGCGATTGATGAAAAGTGTAGGTAGGCTTTGTTGGTTCCTCTGTCTGGTTTGGCAACACTTGCGATGTCTCCATTAGCATTGCTTTCTTTTGCGCTTACAAAATGCTCCCTTTGTAGTGTTTCGTTACCTTTTATAGAGGCTGTTTGAACAAGGTAAATTTTCATTTCTCTTTCGTTTTATACAAATAGTCAGCCGCTGCTTCTCCCATTTTTTTATAATCGTGACCAACACCATTTACGATTTCAATTTTCCAACAGAAGGTTGTATTAAGGTTGGAGGCGATTTCTCTTGAAGTATTGAAAAAATAGTTGCCTCTTGACAATCTGTGTAAACCTTGTTTGTCTGCTTCGAGGGAACGTCTTAAACTTCCTCTTTTTTCGTTAGCATCGTCTTTTTCTCCTAAAAAAACAACCAAATCAGAACTGTAATCAACTTTCGCTGCTGTTTGAATAGTTCCTTTTAGACCATAGGGGAAGTCTTCCAAATCGGTAGGTAAAGTATACCAACCAGCATTAGCCGCTAAAATTCTATTTGCTTTGTTATTTGGATGGAAAATTGCTAATCTATGCAATAGTTGACCTCCAGCGGAATGCCCAAACATATCATAAGTATCTGTTTTTAAATTGAGTGCTTCTTTAGCCATGTCAAAAAATCTGTCAAAATCTTGGTATATCCATTCGTCAGGGTTGTTGCTTATCCTAAAATGTTCAATTGCTGTTTTTTCTTTATTGATTTTTACATCTTTATACATTCCTGCCAAGTTGTAATTCCAAAATGCTGGGTAATATTTTTCATTATACTCAGGGGATAACACCAGCACATTATATTTCTCAGCTTTTTCGATCCAGGCATCTCTGTAGTCATCTCCATTCCGACCCCCTCCTGGAATCACGTATATGACACTGGATGACTTGTTGAATTTTTTTGGTTTATAGTAATGTATGATGATGCTATCTTCTTTTTGAAAACCTCCCTCCACCGTGAATTTTCCTGATCCTTGGCGGAATTGTATCGGTGAGGTTAGGTGAGCTGCTGAGTTGTATCTCTTCTTGTTACCAGCGCAAGCAAGGAATAGTACTGAAATGAATAAAATTAGCGTTTCTATTTTCATTGATTTATGATTGTTTTACTTGTGTATAATGATCAGTATAAGAGAATTTTTAAGAATTAAATTTTGTATAATTGGCATTTTGCGAAATCTTCACTGACTATCTCTCGATTTACCTTTCGTTCATTTTTTAGCTTCGCTGAGCTCCTGCGTCGGTTGACTTCGTCGAGCTCGCAGGCTCGGTTAGCTGCGCCGAGCTCCTTCGTTGGTTAGCTTCCGCCCACAAACCAGCTCGCCTCCCCGCTGGATTTTCAGACCGACGCGTGTATATCGATCTTAAAACAGACAGTTAAGAGCATGTTATTGTGTAGAAGGCCTTATAGTTTTTTTCTAAATTTTACGCCACTTACTCTTCTATCTCCGATGGTAAGCCCTTTGACGACATTATTATCGTCGACTTCAAACTTTATTTCTCCAAATCCTATCCAAAGCATTTTGTCACCGTTCCAAACCATTCCGCTGCCTGTTGGTAGGGGGAAGATTTGTCTTGGCTCGTTTTTATTAATCTTCAAGAAAACGACATCAGTTTCTTTAAAAATCGTATAAGTACTTTCAAGTTCATCACTTGTATAGACACCTAAATAGGGATTCAATTCACTTACCTGCTGTGGTGGGGTAGGATCGAACTTCCGAAAGCGACGCTCCAGATTCCCAAAATGGATGATGAGGTCAGACTCGCTTGCATTGAATTCTAAGTGTGTTGTGGGATTACTTCCCTTTACGACAAACGTGCTTTTTGATACGGGCATTAAGTATTCTTTAGCATCAAGATTACCATTATCTAAAAAAAGGCTGTCGTTTTGTAGGGTGGTTCTTCTGAAATAATTGGTTTGGTCTGTCCAATAATACCCTGAAAACTGAGAAAGGACGCTAGAGGAGAGACTTACAGGCGCAGCATCCTTTGAACTATCTAAGGGTGTATCCTCTTCAAAGGCATCTTTTAATAAAAATTCGGCGATCTTGAGTGCATCTCCAGTCGGGTTCAAGTAGGCCGAATTCCCTAACAGAATAATGGAGGTTTTGAGCGTGGGAAACCTAACCATATCGACCCTAAAGCCCAACATACCACCGTTGTGCTGCACAATTTTTTGCCCCTTGTACTCCCAAACGTTCAAGGCTCTTGCGTAGTCGATTGTGTCTCCATTGGTGAGCGTTGATTTTTGGTACATTTTATCCGCAAAATTTTGTATACCTAGCTCATCCGTGTAAAAAGCTTGGTCCCACTTGGCTAAGTCTTTTACGGTGGTAATGATGCCGCCATCGCCATAAGCATCAAATACCTGACTTCTGCGCTCATACGTATTTTCAGCCACTGGCCAATAACTGACCGCCCGATTTGGGATTACTTCGTTGTGGTTGTCGCATACTAGGGTGCTTGTCATACCTAAAGGCTCAAATATTTTTGTTTTGGCAAATTCCCTAAAGGTCTGTCCGCTTATTTGCTCTACGATTTTGGCTAAGACTGCGTAGCCACCACTGCTGTATCGGTACTCCTGCCCAGGCTGAAAATTAAGGTGCTGCTGAGCGAATATGATAGTAAGTAAGTCATCTGTACTGAAGGGTTCTTCAAATTTTTTATCAATGCCCTGAAAGAGTTGCAACGAATTGGTTTCTCTTACTCCACTTGTATGATGGATAAGGTGGCTGATGGTGATCTCTTGGTCGTATTTTGGGAAGTCAGGCAGGTGCTTTGTTACTGGATCGTTGAAGTCGATTTTACCCTCCGCTTCTAAGATAAGCAGTGCAGCAGCAGTAAACTGTTTGGCCATACTTCCGATGTAGAAAGCAGAACTATCTGATAGGGGTATTCCATAGTCTAGGTTGGCTAGGCCGTAGCCTTTGGCGTAAGTCAGTTGACCATTTTGTATAATGCCTAGCGCGTATCCGGGACGTTTGCCTTCAAACTGATTTAGGAATTCATCTACCTGCTGAAAGTCTGATTTGTAGAGTGGTTTGTGCCTAGTACAAGCGATAAGCAGTAGGAGCATTATCGCTACTAAAAACTTTCTTTTAATCATTTGTATTGGTCTAGATTAGCGTATACAAGCTAAGGTCAGGTAGTTGCCTTTGGTCATACACCGCCGATTATCGGCAGGTATTACACCTACCTAACTGATACGCTTTACGTTCGTGAATAACTATTTGATCATTTCTTTTATGAAGGCTAGATAAGGGTCTCTATTTGTAGCGATATCCTCTTGGGTAACATTAATCAGGTATTTTGGTGATATGCCTTCATCCTTTCTAGCTTGGTTTGGTGCAAAAAACTTTAATGGGATATCCACTTCCATTTTACTGTATGGCATTTGAAAGAAGGCATATTCCCCACCGTTGATCCCTTGCTTGTTGCCACCAGAAGGCTGACCAACGAAGGTAGCAAAGTGGTGGGTTTTGGCTTGGTCTAAAAGGGTAAAGGTGGCTGAAACATTACTTGCATCACCTAAGATAAAGACCTTTCCTTTGTATGGAGTTGCCTTGGGTAGAATATCAACACAGTTTGATGGTTCAAGAAGCTGGTAATGCTCCTCGTCGATTTTACGATACATTTCTTCTGGTAGTCCAGCAATGAGGGGTTTAGCCCAAGTTTCGATATAGGGCAGTAGGCTTTTATCGAGCTTTGTAGTTTTAATTAAAACTTTCCCTTGGTCCTTACATTTGAGCTCTTTAGAAATAAGGTAGCAAATCAGTTCATTTTTTGGTTCGCTGAGTCCACCACCATTACCACGAATATCAATCGCTAAGTTGGGTATGTGTAGACTATCTAATTGTTTAAACGCCTTAGCATACCATTGCTCGTGATCAAAATCCTTCCAATTCCAAGTGGCAAAAGTACCTAGCTTGATTACGGCTAGATCATCGTTGATGATATTTATTTTCCAACCCGATTTTTCTAAAATGGCTTCCCCATACTTTGCTTTCATAGCATCCGCCCGCTGCTTTTTGGTGAGTGCTTTTACGGTAATATGCTTGGTAGTGTTATCGTCTGGATTTCGGTAGGAGAAGGTATAGTTAGTACTTTTCAGTGGGAAAAATAAAGGGAAATATACGTCAAAGGCATTCCAGTAGCGTGCTTCGTAATGGCTGAGTGACAGATAGTAGTCCGTAGGGTTGAAGTTGTTACCGTCGCTTTTTGCAATGGTTTTTAAGTTATCGTAGATGTTGCTAATGGGAATTTGATTGATACTAAGAATTTCTGCTCCTCTTTTAATAGCTGCGTTTTCTGACGCATTTTCTGTAGTGAAGAAGCGACCGTTTACTACAGTAAAACCAATAGGGAAATACTGTTGATTGCCATATAGTCTTTTGCGTAACGCCGCGTCCATATTCCACGGGTTGACATAAGTATGACCACAACGTACATTTACTATAAGTTGCGCGAGACGCTTCATAAATTCGGTCTCTGTGATACTTTTAGGTAGCTGCTCCCTAAAATCTTTAAATAATACTTTAACCTGTGCTGGCGTATTATAGCGATAGATACCCGGATGAAGTTTGGTAAGTGCCTGCTCTAGAAGGTCAATATCGTTCAGGAGGCTATCACGCTTTAGTAGCTTGGGTTGGATCAAGTTTAGGTTTATACTTTGTATGTCTTTGGCTTTTCTATCAGGAAAGGTTCTGACTTTTATTCCCTTTATAGTATGAGCACTTGCATTTTGCTTACTTGGATTTATTTGCTTCTTAATTGCTACCTCTGAGAAGTTACTGAAGGATATTCCTAATGGAGGTGCTTGAAGAGAATGGGCTGTAACACTCACAGAAGGTTGGTCAGTACTACAGGAAATAATAAAAAGGGAGAAAAGTAAATAAAGTAAATTTTTCATCTTATGGTTAGCCTTTTTTATATGAATATATAGAACAAACTTAGGTTAAATAACTATAACTGAAAAGGACAAAGTAGCGCAGAATGAAGTCATTTCAAGGATGAATTGAAAGCTTCTTTAGTAGGGCTCTTAGCTGATTGGTGCTTCTTAGACCACACTCTCGCGCTACAGTTTCCATCTTATTACCTTTGTCTAGCAGGTGCTTGGCTCTTTCTACTCTTATCAAATCAATGTAAGCGCCTATGGTGAGTTGAGTCGTATTTTTAAACTTTCTTGATAGGTTTCTCTTGCTCATATTGACTTCTTCTGCTATGTCATCAAGCGTAAATCTTTTATTCAGGTTATTCATAATGTAATCTTGCACTTTATGAATGCTGCTATCAATATGGTTGCGGTACTTCAAGTAGTTGCTCAGTTGAGGGTCGCCGCCTGCCCTTCTAAAATAGTAGACAATTTCTTTTGAGACTTGAAGTGTCAAGTGATAGCCGTATAGGTTCTCTAATATTTGTAGGGAAAGGTCAATGCCTGAAGAGACGCCTGCACTCATATAGAGGTTGTCGTCAATTACAAAAAGATTGTCCTTCTGCACGAGTGTAGCTGGATAGCGCTTTTCTAGCAGATCAAGGTATTTCCAATGGGTGGTACTTTTTTTTCCCTCGATTAGTCCTGCCTCAGCTAGCCAAAATATACCAACACAAATAGAGCATAGGTTTATACGCTGCTTGTGCCATTTTTGTAGATACTTTGAAAAGTGTTGATTGTCTTTAATAACGCCCAAGATGTCTTCACTACCGGGCACAAAAACAAAATCGTTGGTACTTAAACGCAATGCATCTACTGAAATGAGCTTAGAAAAAAATAAGTTAGCACTGCTTTCTATGTTCTCTTCATTACTAAAGCTTGCAAAAATAACTTCTAAAGGGGCGCCTGCTTCTTTTGCTTCATAAAAAACGTGTGCAGGACCACTTAAATCTAAGAGATGTACTTTTGGAGGTACTATAAATACAATTTGACTGTTCGACTTTTGTTCAGCATCCATAAGGTTGTCTTGACTATTACACTCAATAGTTGTGCTCCTTATATAACGGTAGATACTTCTATGTATTTGATAAAGTTGTGCAATTTTAACTATTATTTTAGGTAGGAAGCTTGTGAACGCCGTATCGATCGTCTCTTTTATCAGTTGTTTTGTTGGTAAATAGTGGCGATCGTGTTTGGGGGAGTCCAGTTGCTTAGTGCTTCTACCTCTTGTTCGTTAAGGCACTTGATTAAAAGACCTATGTTTATCTCAGAGAGCTGCGATGAAGTAAGCCCTTCTACGCCTATAATTTTTCTTTTGAAAACCTTACCAAAAGCAGAGAAGGCAACGTAGTTGCCGACAGATACGACACCATCTAAAATAAACCCTGCCAGTACAAGCCCTCTACCTGTAATGGTAAAGGTATCGGCGATTTGGTATTGTGCCACTTGAAATACTTTCATTTGTTCAGGCTTTCAGTGGTCAGGTTTTTTGAATTTGACTATTGAACCCACTTGTTAAGATATCACTTGTTTCTTTCATTCCACATTCTCAGTGGATAGGTCCACTCATTCGAGTAAAAATGACTCGCTAATGTATCTCTAAACTCAGGGAGATATATCTTGGCAACATCAATGTCATTAACTTTTAATTTCCCAGCGTAAGAAAGCGCTTGAAGAACTCTTTGCTTAAAAAATTTATCCCCTCTAAGGATGCCTTTACAACTGTTAAGTAAATCAGAAAGTGTTTGCGGCTTTTCTACGCTGATTTTCTGTAGTAACGTGGCAATCCAATTGTTTTTAATGGGTATTTCTTTCTGCTCGTACGGGAGCCTTATACATAAATCGGTATAGCAATAAAAAAGGTTAGCTCTTTCGATACCTCCGCCTCTGAAGACTTTTAAGAATAAATATTTAATTAAATCATTTGGCTTGTAGGCTCCCTTTGGGGCAAGTGGTATCAATTTCTCAGCCGATAGGTGAGTGAGGTAATGAAAAGTAGCATATTCGGATAAGTACGCATTATTTTTTGTTTCGCCTGCAATAAGTAATTTGGTTTCTAAGGCTTGCTGCTCTACTTCTTTGTAGGTAGCAATGAATTCTTCAACGATGTGCTCCTTTTTCAGATGAGGTGCCTCTTTTTTCCCTAAAAACGCAAGAATACGCGCGCGCCCTTCTAAAAGGTCTTTTTCAGTATATTGATCACTAGCCACCCACCCGATACTTTCTCTGCCGTCAGTATCTAAATCCCAATTGTAATTATAGAGTATCGTAACGAATGCAAGCGGTAGACGATTGTTTTTAGCAATATTGCTCAACTTCCTTTTAGCGGTATCGCTTTGGTTGATGTCTTTAAATGGCTTTTTATTCATACAGTTTGTTTGACGACCACCTGCTGGTATGCATACTTTAATGTTGTAGAGAATACCTTTTTATTTACTGAGCTCGTTTATATCTATCTTTAAATCACTTCTACTTTATGGCTGTCCAGCATTTGAAGAAGAAAGTTGAAATTATGTTTCTCTTTGAAATCAACTACAATTGGCTTTAAGTATTCAAATATCCTTTCGTTTAGGCTTTCGTCGCCAGCGTTGTGGCTATGCCTGATGACGGAACCGTTCAGTTTATATTCAGGATGGTCAGTTTCATATTCATCCGCCCATTCTGATAGTTCTAAAAAGTCATATTCAACAAATTCAAAGTCAGGACAGTTATTTTCAGTATCAGCGATGTTCTTATGAATATTGTAGTTAGTGGTGAGCCATCCAGCCCAAGGGCAACAATAAATGCCAATCGAGTTTGGTTGTCCGTTTTCTTCTTGAAATCTGTTAAGAGAAGCATTTATAAATTCTTTAATCTCTTGTGTATTTTTATCTAAGTCAACCATTAAAGTATTTCTTTTTTGTTTGATAAAGCACTATATCACCAATATACGCATTGTGTATATATTATGGAGGCAAAAAGGGTTCAAGCAATTAGGTAGAGGTATTGAATAAGTAGTGCCTGCTTTAAACTGTTGATTTAAGGAAGCACCGTTATTTGACAAGAGCCAAGTGACAGTAGGGTAATCAGGTTTTTATCCTGACCAACGAGAGCTTAGTGCAACTAAATCCAAAGCTTCTGCCCAAGAACCCGACCTACCTTTCCGCTGGATTTTCAGACTGACGCGTTTATATCGATCTTAAAAACAGATAGTCAAGAGAACTTAAACATACTCTTATTCTTTCCTTTTATCATTTAAACGGCTATCACTTATACATATTGTTAGCACCAGTTTATGTGTTCAACTCACCTCTAAATACAATCTTTGCATTACTTCTAACTTCCAAAACATTGTCGCTTACTATGTTAAGATTTAAATATCCACCTCGTTTTGACAGTTGAAAAGCTGACATTGCTTTTTTATTTAAAATGTCACCCCAATATTTTGCTAAAACAGAATGAGCTGCTCCAGTTACAGGATCTTCATTAATACCAATCCAAGGGCAGAAGCATCTTGAATAGAAATCATAATCTTTATCTTCAGATTTTGTAGTTATTACCACTTCTTTTATGGAGTCAGAACTTTCAATTGCTTTTTGAAAATCTGGATTAATATTCAATAGTGTTTGCTTGTCCTTCACTTCAATTATAAGCATATCTAAGTCTTTAGAAAATCTGGTGGATACTTCATCTTCTAATCCAAAAGCATCCAATAGTTTTTTGTTCGGCGTATATTCTGTCGTTTGGTATAATGGAAATGACATATTAATGGCTTCATTTTCAAGCGTAGCAGTTAATTGTAATCCTTTGTGTGTGATAAATTCAACTGTTTCATCATTAAATTTCTCAAAAATTACCTTTGACGCTGCTAAGGTAGCATGACCACAAAAGTCAACTTCCACGATAGGAGAAAAATATCGTAGTCTGTATTGATTACTTTCAGTTGGAAGTAGAAAAACGGTTTCCGATAAATTCAGTTCGTTTGCGATTGACTGCATCATTTCTTCTGTGGTAGATTCTTCAAGTAAGCATACTCCCGCTGGATTTCCTTGAAACGGCTTATCCGTAAATGAATCTACTATGAATATTTGTATCATTGAGTCGTTTTAATTGGTGCTAGTATCTTAATATACACATTGTATATATTTTTCCATCACAACTTATGTATATCCGAACCACTGGTGGTAGGTTTTGTAAATCGCTCCTGCGCCCATACCTTATTTAAAGTAAAAAGGTATGGTGAACTTAGAATCTTACAAGGTAGATTTATAATTACAACTCATGAATAATAATCACCATCATTTAACAGAGGCTAAGTAGTCATAGAATGCTCTTAAAGTATCGCCCGCTCTAGCTCACTTTCAGTCAAAAATAAAGCGTCTGAACGACTTCAATTTTTATATTCTGTGATGCGCTTTACTTTTTCTCCTTCCCAGTCTCTATTGTACTCATACTTGCCATTTTTATCTTCAAGAACAAAGGTTCCTGTGGAAGGATGTCCGTTAATGCCTACGCCCTTGTACGTTCCTTTTTTACATTCTAAAACTTTAAATGTTTGCGCATCTAGAGGTATCTGATTACCGTAGTGAAAAATGTTTTGTCTATCGTAAATGAAGCCATTTGCATTCAACTCAAAATCGTTTGTATTAATGGGGATTATCCTATCGCAGAAAAATACCTGATTTTTATCTCTTCCAAAGCAGAAGTCTAAATACTCAAAGCTGTTTCTGTCGGCGTCCTCTACTTTCTTTAAACCGTAAAATATATTGTCCTTATCTCTGAAATAAATGGTATCCCACTTTTCTTTGATATATTCATAACTTCCGCCGTGAATACCCTCTACAATGTACCACTCCCAAATAGCTTTGGGGTTGTTTCTACCACCAGGAAGGTCGTTAGTTGGCGAATCTGGTGTTAGCCTACAGGCATACACATAGTTTTTATCTGCCAAGTAACCTCTCGCACCGAAAGTCAACGGGTCTGCTTTGGGTAATTCAATAATTTGATTGGTGTAATCTCTGAACTCGTATACTTTGTTTCCGTAGGTGTAGAAATTATTGATTAGTCTGTAAGGCTCTTCCTTGGTTGCTGTTGCTATTCGTTGGGGTTTTAGCGTTTCTTCAATGTACGCGAGATATTTCTTGTAGTAGTTTTTGAAGTTTTTGTAGAAGTAGTTTCTCTTATTGATCGCTTTTTGAGGCTCAGGAAAATCGTTGTTTTCGGAAAAAGTCCAGAATTTACTAGAAAGATGATCGATCATATCTTGAGAGATATTTTTTGGAGGAATTTTGTGAACTTCTTCTGCTATCTCATAACCCCATAAAGCTTCGGGGAAGGTGGTCATCACTACGGCATGGGCGTCACTGTCAGGATGTCTAAATGTATTGATTATTGTAAGAATTTTTGGAAAGTGGGAAATTCCAGCTTCAGAAAAATGATTCAGTAGATAGGCGATGAAGCACTTTTGCTCTTTTTTATTGTAATTGAATAAGAAAACGTTGGTTGGGTCATTGATTCTATTGAAAAGAAGCTCACTGAAATAATAGCCTAGTTTTTTCCCAAACTTGGCTTCTTCAAATTTATGGTTTAAGATTTTCTTAACTCCTTTTTCATCAATGGATACTTCGATAAAAATGCCTGCTGGCTCTGCCATTTTTCAATTTGATTTATTACGATGGATGGTAGACGTTGTATGGCGTACTACCCAACCAAGGTAGTTATCTTTAACTCTTCTTTTTCCTTTAAATTACTTAATAAAAGATTGCTCGTCAAGGAGTAGTAAATCAGTTGATACCTGCTTGTATTGGGCGTATTTCGGTTCAATACGTTTGAAACAGTCTTCTTTAGGCTGGTGATAAAGCTTTTATATTTCCCAACTTTCTCCAAACCTCAAGATTGATCTTGCAAGTGTTTGATTTTTCTCAACCCACAAGTCATCGAATAAAATCCAGTAGTTATAAAATACGCCTAAGGTGTTTATGCAGATTTCACAGAAATGCTCTGAATAGTTGAGGATTGATTTTTCTTCTTTGTTGCTAAGTTCCATTTTGAGAAGTTCCTCAATGGATAATCTCTTGTACGCTGTGTCTTGTAAAGCTGTAATTGGTTTCCTACTAAAGATGTCCAGTACTTCCCTTAAATCTTTACTTTGTGTTTTTTTGGCAATATGCTTTATATAGTTAATCTCGTTTAAAGTGGATGTGTATGCCTCTTCGTCTGCGTAGGTTAATCGATTTGTTAGTATATGATTTAAAAAATCGGGGAGACGGATGTTTTCAATCTTGTAAGTGCCTTCTAGGTCTTCAAAGTTGGCGCTATCATAAATTGGGCAGGAGATAAAATAAGTACAACCTTCTTGATTCCCCTTTGGGAGTATCTCTTTACCAGCATCTAGTTTTTGCCCCTTTATCCCAAAATCTGTCGGTATCTCCTCAGAAAACCATACCTGCAAATTTTCAATATTTTCTTGTTTATACTTCTCTGTAAACATAAACCAAGCAAGCTCAATTTCGTCATCATCTGTCAGTACTTTTAGGCAGTTTTCGTTACCGCTTATCTCATTATTGTAAATATATTTTTCAATTATAGATTTCAACTCTAGGAAATCCTTTGGTTTACTTGGAACAGGCTCATCGTCTATCTGCCAAATTGGAAATCCATAAATGGCTGTACCAAGCACTTCTATATATTCCTTACTTTCTGCTGCTCCCTCTTTGGTAAATACCTCCCAATTTTTTTGAAACCAACTTAAAATAGATTCTTCGTTAAACGCTTTTATGAATCTAGCATTCGGGAAGTAGGCACTTCTATAAGCTAAGTATATCTGCATTGTTTATCTTGATAGTGGGGATTTTTTAATCACCTCTTACCTCTTTTAGTAAATATTTGAATTACCGTAATTAGTAGTTTTTGCTGGTAATTAATCAGGCGAGGTCTCATCAGTTTTAATAGCATCAGAAGTGATAAAAGTAAATCCTGTTGGACATTTTAGGTCTTCGTACTCGTAATTATTTATATAGAGTGTAACAGGTTGTCCCCCTTCATACCATACTATATATATATCGAGAAATCCTGTTCCGAGTGCGGCCGCCTCAGACTCGAAATCACAACAACTCCCTTTCCGCTGATAGCTTACTTTTTCTCCATCGGGCCCTCTCAAGGCATTTAAAAAATGGTATCCTTTAGATACTTTTCCTGTTTTTATAGGCTTTTTTTGTGTGTATCCGTATTTCTTGTCTTTCGAAATCTCGGTGAGTTTGATGATATCCTCGCGTATATATTCTTGTGAGAAGCCAGTGAAAAATAACCCAAAGTTTAATGCTAAAAATATAATTAATCTCTTCATTTTATTTAAGTTATTGTAGGTTCCCAAAGGGATACTAACGACCGGAGCGGTATAGGTTGTACTGTACTATTAGCCAACTCGAGTTGGTATCTACTAAAGATAGTTAACAAAAACTTAACCATTAAGGGGGTAGGTTAGGGACTTATATTTTGGCGCAAATCAATCGACAGCAGGTACCTAATGGATAGCTACTCTCCAATTTTACAGTCAAAATTTTCATCAACGATCACATCCATGCCGTGCTCAGTGTCCCAACTGCAATGGAAATACAGTTTTAATTCGTTGGTATTTTCTGTGAATATAATGTCTTGCAGGCACAGGTTACGTTTCAAAAATTCTTGATTGGTGTATGTGGTGTTGTGTAATCGCTCGATTTCTATTCTGGCATATTTGTAATGAATAGCATCGGCATAAGCTCCTCCGTTGCCGAAAGTGTAATGTTCAAAAAAAGAAAGTAGTTTTTCTTCTACCATCTCTTTATTTTTGATAAGGTTTTTCAGTGTACTTAAATCAAACGCAAGCTCGTTACAGACAACATTTACTTTAGATTTGTCAGTAAACGGGCTTTCGTAGTATTCATAAACATCAGCATTGTCTTCCCATTCTAGGGTACTGTCTGGGTCAGAAAAATTCTCAGGATTATACAAATCATAATACATATTCCAATTTGTACAGATAAAATTCTCTATACTAACTTCTTCTTTTTCTTTGAGTTCACGTTCGAGAACAGTATAAAAGTCAGGGTTGGAAGTTTTGAGATTTTCTTCTAAATACTGTGCGTGTGCTTCCTCTTGCTTTTCGCCATCAATGAGTTCCTGTAATTCTTCTATACCTACAGCTACAGACTTATAGGAGAATAGTTCTTTAGGGTCTTGAGTCTTAGAAAAGTTAAAGGTTGTATCAATTGCTGTGTCTTGAGAATAAATCATAAAATGTCTTTTGTAAAAGGCAGCATATTGCGGCTCAAAAAGTCCAAAAAGTTGCAGCATAAACTTTTCTGAAATTACAATCCAGAGAATTTTGAAATGATAATGTTGGTCATCCCAATTATAATCGTACACTTTACAATTACTTATTTTAAATGATAAAGCCCATTCTTTTTCACGATCTCTATGAAAGCAATTTGTAGCAATTGCTCGGTACTCTTCTTCTATTTCAGGAATGGTGCATTGATAGTTTTCGACCTGTTCGATACTGGCCATCAATTGTGCTTTATTGTTATCTTCTTCTAGTAATGGCTTTGTTTTGCTGAGTACAAGACGATTTCCATTCACCGTTTGTTTGTCATAATAGCTTGGTATATAGAGGGTGATTGGTTTTTTCATTTGCCTAATGCTGACTAACGTCTATTTCAAATGTGGGTATTCAGTTGGTTATAAGTTCTCGATTTTACGCTCAAATCATCCATTTTTGCTCATTTCTCCTGCTTTTAGCTAGAGAGATTAACAGAATGTTTGAAAATTAAACTCTGCACGACTGACATTTTTCAAAACTTTCACCACTTATCCTTCTATTTACCTTTCGTTCATTTTTTGACTGCGTCGAGCTCCTTCGTCGGTTAGCTTCGCTGAACTCCACTTCGTTCCGGTTCTTGATGAACCGAGCCTCTGGCGAGCTCGGCGTAGCCAAAAACGAACCAAAAACCGAGCTTGCGAGCTCGACGAAGTCAAATCCAAAGCTTCCCCTCACAAATCTGCCCGCCTCCCCGCTGGATTTTCAGGCCAACGCACTTATATAAACCTTTAAAAAAAGTAGTTAGAAAAATTTAAACCTGCTCTGATACAGTTTCCTTTAAGTAGGTTAGCAATTAGCTTTGTAAGTATACGCCGAATTGAAAATCCGCGAAGGTTTTCAGAAGTTAGTCGTATGCAGGCTTTCTTATTAATAACTTTCTGTCACGAATTCCATTTTATCAGAAGTCATTAAGTGGTTATAGGCTCCGTTTTCTAATTCCGCTTTATTTATATCAAAGCCAGCTTCCTTTATTCTAAACACCTTTACTCGACCTCCATTTCCTTTCCCAGTCCAAGCCTGAAGATTCTGTTTCATTGTATTTTGATCGTCCCAAACATAAACACTTCCCCAAGACTTTTCTATTATTCCAAACTCATTTGTTTGCCCTGACTCCCCAGAATATTTGCAGCGAAATATAACATCTCCGTCCTTAACTTTTTGGTTGAAAGAAGCTAAATCGCCTTTACTCATTATGAAAGGTTTAAATGCTATGAACCCTAATATTGTAGTAACACTTATTGATAAAACTATGAGTGTGATTTTAAATTTTCTATTCATCTTAATCTGCTATTTTCAAACAACTAGAAACTTATTTTACCATTATAAATTAATGAATAAAAAACTGCTTGTCAAGGGGGCATATGTGCCCTATGACTTTATCTTTCGCTTACAACTCAGGAATAAGAAATTACTGTCACTTGGCAGGAGCCAAGCGACAGTAAAAGGGTGGTGGTAGGATAGATATCTACACAAGCAATGATTACATTCTTTAGCTTTTTCATCTCTCTATTTTAAGGTTTATCACTATCGACTTCTGTCAAGTAGCTATTTAGCTACTCTTCTACAAAGTCTGTTGGTCTACCAATGTACTCGAATGCATCAAGGCTTTTGATAGCTTCTTGGTAGAATTTTCGCGCATTGGTAAAGGCGGCATTTCCTAAAGGGAGTAGTAACGGAGGGTGCTCTACCTGCGTGATGGCATACATAGCTTTTGCAGCCAAATATGGATCGCCGGCTTGGTTACCGCTCAGGTTTTTGATCCCATCGAGCATACTCCCAACGGTTTCTTTATAGTCTTCAATTTCGCTTTGGACAAAAGTGGCCGAGCGTCCAGCCCAGTCAGTGCGGAAAGGGCCAGGCTCAATATTGGTTACATGGATACCCAGCGGCTTCAATTGAATGCGAAGGGAATGTCCAATACCTTCTAACGCAAACTTAGAGCCGTTGTAAATACCAGAAGCACCAAAACCAATCAACCCTCCTATAGAAGTTACATTTAGAATATGACCTGACCGCTGCTTACGCATAGTGGGCAAGACGGCCTTGACCATGTTGATTGCTCCGAACACATTCACCTCAAACTGCTTTCTTACCTCCGCATCGGGGATTTCTTCAATGGCACCTAAAGAACCATATCCTGCATTGTTGACCAGCACATCAATTTTTCCGAATTGATTTATAGCTTTTTCAACACCTGAGGTGATTTGCGCTGTATTAGTCACATCAATGAGTACCCCAAGTTTCCCCTTTTCGAGGGAGGTGAAATTATCTACTTGTGCTTGCTTGCGAAAAGTGGCAACAACTAGATCGCCTTTTTCCTCTACTACTTTTGCTAGTTCTTTACCGAATCCAGTAGAAGCGCCAGTAATGAGCCATACTTTTTTATCTGCTTTCATTTCTTTTATTTTTTGAATGATTGATAAAACAAAGTAAGGGAAAGTTATGGCTTGTTGCTGGTATTGTTTACAGGGCTACAGGTAGATTTTACGGATTATCTTTCTAGCTTATATTGAGAAGGGCTTTTTTGAGTGTAAGATTTGAAGAACTTGGCAAAGTTGGAGGGGTCTTTGAAATGCAGAAAATAGGCTACTTGTGATATAGACATGTCTGTACTTTTCAGGAGTGCCTGCGCTTCTAAAATTAAACGCTCTCGGATTAATTGTGTAGGAGTTTTTCCGAAGTGACTTTTTACTACATCACTTAAATGATTAGGGGTAACGGATAGTTGATCCGCAAAGTCACTGACTGCGAATATGCTATCTGTTTGGTTGTTGGCCACTTGATAGAAGTGTTCTTCTAGAAGCATTTCAAAAGATTTAGCCAAACGAGTGAGTTTACTCAACGGGTTTATACTTTTGGTATTCATAAAAGTGGTGTGTATACTTTTTGAATAGGTAAGTAGCAGGTTCAGGTAATGGTAGAGGATTTCTTCTTTATTGAATTCTGTGGAATGGTAGAAATAGTGCAACTCTTCAAGTAGGTATTTGATTCGATTGATTTCGGACTTTTTAGGATAGAGTAATACTTCGGCATCGATTTTATAGAAAGGGAATTGTTTAGGAATATCCACAAAAACTTTTCGGTTCATAAATGACTCTGTAAAAAGGACTACATAGCCTTTCCACTTCGCTAATTTTTGATAATACCTTAGGTGGTAGGCGCTATGAAAATAAAAAGAACCAGGTTTCATATGATAGTCGGAAAGACCTATCTTATAATAGGCTTCTCCTTCTTCCAAGTAAAGGATCGCATAGACATCACTCCTGAAAATAGAGGTTTCTTTCAGGTGGCTTGCAGGGGTATCTTCATGTCGGTGAATATGGAAATCAGTCATGCGTGGGGTGACTGTCCTAATACTTCGGAGTAATGTGGGGATATCTTTGAAGTATTTAATTTCGGTTTCCAATTGCAATATACTGGGTTTTAAATGTTAGTACTTTTCTATGGGCTAGGGGGTAGCGTAGTAAAACCACATAATAAAAGTGGTTAGTAGTGTAAGAACCAATCTTTACCCCTGAAACTACTCAATAAAAGATTGTCCGTCAAGAGGTAATGTGCTATATGGCACTTCCCCCAAGTTAGCAAGAGATAAAGGGGTAAGATTATAGTTTGTAAAATAACTGTCATTTTGTAGGAGCCAAGCGAGGTGCGATTGTCAACGGTTCGTATCTTACCTTTTCCTTTTGTAGCTACTTTGCGTTATTTGATTTAAAAATACTTTTGTTCGAATCAGTTCAAACTCAACTTTATCAGAGAGTTCGCCAAACAAAGAAAAGCCTCCACCAAGTAGTAGGGGTATTTGTGAAATAGTAATTTCATCAATCAAGTCTTCCTTAAGAAAACTTTGTATCGTTGTGCCCCCATCAATGTATAAATGGTAATGCCCCATTTTATGGAGTTGGCTCAAGATGTCAGTTAGTAAGCCATTGACTAAAAATGCTTTTTCTTTATGACTGTCTGGTATTTCCTTTAGCTTATTGCTTAGCACAAAAACTGGTTTGTCATAAGGCCATTCAATATCAAATCCCAATACGGTTTCAAAGGTTTTTCGCCCCATCACAAGTGCATCAATACCTTCCATGAACTCTACATAGCCGTGATCTTCGTTGTCAGGGTTAGGTACTGAATACAACCAGTCAATTTTACCATCTTTATCAGCGATGTATCCATCTAGACTTGTGGCAATAAATACTTTATTCGTTTTATTCATGATTATCAACTTAAAGTTAAGAACGTAAAGTTCTTATTCTTTGGGGGAATGGAATTGTACAGAGTTTACCTAGTGGATTTGGGGGAGATGCTTCTTCGGACTATAGCCACAAAATTTCTTAAAAGTCTTTATAAAATGGGGTTGGTCGTAGAATCCTGCATCTAATGCTACCTCAGTTAAACTTAAGGATTTGTTGTTTTCTATAAACTCTATTGATTGGTTAATCTTCTTTAGCCGAAAGTAATCCTTGGGTGTCAGCAGGTAATGTCTTTTGAATTTTTGAATGAAACTTTTCTGAGAGATTGGAATTTTTGAATTAAAGTCTCTCATTGCCCCTTTTTCTAAATTCTTCTCCGATACAAAACGTTCAAATTTAAGTAGGTCTGCATCTATTTGATACTTTGAGAATATTTTTAGAAGCGCTAATGCTAAATTTTTGAAATGAGGATGAGCACAATCAATAATTGTTTCATAGATTATTTCAGAAGTTTGCTCAAAAGCTTTACTTCCTAAATTATCCAACAGTACTCCAAAGCAAAATGGCTTTAGTATCAATCCAACACACTTGTAAGCTCCTAATATTTTGGTTTGAAAAGGCTCAGTTTTTAGCCCTGATATGATTTGACAAACGGACTGATCGTTAAAGTACTCAATATGCTGCCCCCTCATTTTAAAAGAATCACCATAGTTGAAAATCAACTCTGTAAACAATGCAGCATGATGGCTTGATTCAAGCTTTACGTTTGAAGATTGTCCAACCCATATAATATCTACAAATCGACTAAGAGGACCACTTGGCCTATATATTTTCGTTGAAATCAATGCTTAATTTTATTTCTTCCTTTGTGAATGCTCATGGATCTTTGTTGTGGGTAGTTGTATAGGTTAGCAATAAACATACATCAAGCCGAAACGCCACCTAAGAAGTAGGTAAGAATAAGCTAGGGCCATAAGCTATTGTTGGCACTTTAATTTATGTTTAATTTTGTGGAGATGCTAACTTCCTTCGAGGAGTTCTTATCCTTTAATTTTACACGCAAGCGGCAAGGATTCTTTGCCTTCCCTTTTGGGAAAGTAAGCTTGGCATTTACTTGGTCTTTCAAATCTTTTGGGCTTACGCCAGTTTCCTCATAAGCACCTAAAAGATTTGGGTTAGAAAGCATTGTGTTCCCATTATTATCGGTTAAGTCAAGTGAAAAGATCGGAAAAACCTTTTCGTTACTTAACTCCAAGCCTTCAATATCATTAAGAATTAGGATAAATAAATGTTCAGAGCTAACATTATTGTCAAGGACGGGTTGTTGTAAGGTTTCATTCCACAAATAGATGGTTGAGTATTCAATACCATTACTTTTTATGTCCAATAAATCATTTTCCTTTATTGTAAAAGGTAATTCGTAATTAAACTTTCCATCACCTTTTTTATCGGTAATTTCTATAAATACCTTATACTTTTCATTCTCCCGATTAGGCAGAGAGGCTATGAAGTTTGCTTGTAGTTGTAGTGGGGAAAGGTCAGTACCATCATTTAAACGCTCTAATAAGTTTGGTTTTAAAAGAACAGTATCTTTCTCATTTTTTACAATGTGCATTGAAAGTTCTGGAAATGTTTTTCCGTCTACATTGGTTAACCCTGAAATATTATTAAATATGAGGGTCACACTTTCGCCAAAGACAAATTCATTTCTATTATCAGTTTCTCCGTTAATCTCTAGCGTAACATCATTAACACCAATGCCATTGCCTCTTGAATAAGCACCCGTTGCCAAATCTTTATTGACGGATTGGTTGGATTGACAAGCACTGAATATTGTAATGACCATTAATAAGAGGGGAGGTTTGATTTTTTTCATTGGGTTTTCATGGTTGTCGCTAACGTTACAATATACACATTAAGTGCGTTTTTTCATTTAGGTTTATAGAATTCAGGTACACTTCTAGGGTAAAATTACCTTGTGTGTGGAGAAACCTGTCAAAAATGAGGAGTAGGTTTTTCCTTATTTGAATAGTCATTTCTTAAGCGTTTCGATAGTACCTAACGTTTATGTGCATGAAGAGCAGTAGGGGTTGGCTTTATTTTCTGTTTCTACTCGATGCCAGCATTATAAAACTACCTTTATTCAATGTACAGAACCGTTAAACCTGCGTGGCCTTTACCGTCTTTCACGAGTTGATCTTCTGGAACAGCAGGGTTGTTAGTCCACATGCCATCTACAATAAACTTGTAGAGGTACTTACCTTTGGGCAAATCGAGTTTCATTTCCCAACCATTATCGGTTTTGTACATGGGTAAATTAAACATGTCCCAGTTGTTAAAATCACCAATCACTGAAACCTGTTTAGCCTCTTTAAATCCTTTCAAGGTGAAGGTGGTATTGCCTTCTCTACTAGGCTGTATAAAGTTGAAGGGTTTTCTGGGAAGCAAATGCTTTTCGTTGGCAATCTGAACCGCTAAGTAAGCTACTAATTCGGCATTGTATTGTTGTTTTTCTTTGTGAACATACTCGTACACATCTGCATTGGTATGATGGATAAATGGAATATAATCTAGTGGGTCTTGGATAAATTGAAAAGCAGGAATATTATGATAATCCAATATCCAATGATCTGTTTGGTTGGCATTTTGAATGACGAGGGCGTTACTTTCTGGGAAAGGCTCCAAGTATTGAGCAAAATAAGGTTCGATGGTCTTGTTTCCCATCAAATAAATACCTCTGATTTTTCCTGCACCATTATCAAGATTCAGATAAGCGGAAATTTTGGGTTTTTCGTACTTGGGTTCTCCAGTAGTCATATCGCCAATTCTGGTATCGGTATAAAATTCAGAGCCTGCAAATACTTGTTCTTCACCGCCCCAAAGTACCATCCTAATGGTTCTTTTAGGCTTTACATCTAGCGTTTTTAGAATGCGCATACATTCCATAAACATCGCACAACTAGCGGCATTGTCTACTGCTCCAGTTCCTGCATGCCAGCTATCTAGATGACCACCGATAAGGACTAGTTCATCTTTTAAAGTAGAATCTGTTCCAGGAATTTCCGCGATGAGGTTTTGATGATATTGACTTTCCGTATAATACTGCGTGGTCAGTTCTACCTTAAGTTTTGGGTTGAGACCCAAATTTTTTAAGCGGAGTAATCTACCAAAATGTTCATTGGCAATATTGAAGGTGGCGAGCGGTTTGTAGTCGTCTTTGCGTTTGAAAGAAGGCATCGCACGATTCCCGTCTACGTGTAGTAGGGTGTAGGGCCGATCGCTGGGTTCAATAACGGCAATCACCCCTTCTTTATCGCAAAACTTATAGAATTTTTCCAAGCGTTTTTTATAATCTTGCCGCCATTTAAATAAGCCAAAAACCGAAACTCTACTATGATACCCAATGATGACATCATTAGGATCAGGGTTCGCTATGGCACGTGATAAGGTCTCGTCTGAAAGCACTTTTGTTGCAGTACCTTCATAGCTAGTTACAGGGCGATACAGGGCTTTTAGCATGATAATTTTACCCTTCAACTGCCCTTCTTGATCGTAGGCATCTTGTAATTTTTCTATAAAGACTATTTCTCCTTCCTTTTCGCCATCCGTAGATTTTGTGAATGCTAAAGGAAAAGCTTTAATGGGAACGTATTGCGGCGAGGTCATCTCCACCTTAAATGAAGAGAAATCCCAACCTCTGTAACCTCTGTCAAAGTTTTGTAATTCTGTGCTACAACCTTGTCGCTTAAGGGTCTTTTCGGCGTGTAAGACTGCCTGATAGTAATTGGGGGTGCCTAATAATCGCGGGCCATATACATCTGCAAAGTAGCTAACGTTTTTCATGATACTATCGGCAGAAGACACTTCCTTAATAGCATCCAAAAGGTTTTTTTGCGCCTTGGTATTAGTAGAAAATATTGATAGGAGTATTGAGACAATGAGGAGTATTTTCTTCATTTTTCGGATTTACGTTAGTTAGACCATTGTAAAGCAAAAATCGTATTAATGCTGAACATATACAAAGACAAAATACCTCAGTATAAAGACATTTCAAGAAGTTATGGGAGGTTATTTCGGGAGCGAGCTGATTTGTACTTTTTAAGTGGCGCAAGCTACTACTTTTATTTTAAGGTCTTTTATAAGGTGGCGTAAATAGAAAGTGGTAGAGATATAAACCTATGTTGGTTATTTTTTCTTCAGTTCTTCAATTGCTCTAAGTAGTACCTTATCTGTATCATCCTCAATATGATTGCTTAGGAGAATGTCAGGCTTGATTCCTACTCCTTCATAATTTACCATACCAGCAGAATAAGCGATTTGATTTGATAGCGTAACTTTCCACCCATTACTTAATTTAATAGATTTCATATGAGAGGTAGCACCGTTGGTGAATCCTCCAATTGTTCTCACATAGGGAAGTTCCTTCATGGCCAAGACGAAAATCTCGGCAGCACTTGCCGTAAAGTCACTGGTCAGTATTATTATAGGTTTTTTGTACTGGTACTTGCCATAAGGCTTCAAGTACCAAGCCTTGGCTTTAGTCATTGTATTGGTTCCTTTTACTCTCTCAGTTTTATAATGACCTACTCTTTTCTCATCAGCAAATCGACCCGCAATTTGATACAGATAATGATCGGTACCACCTGAGTTTAATCTTATATCGATGATTATTCCTTTGGTATCTTTTAACCGATCAAGCGCCTGACTTAACCCTTTTGAATTTTCAGCCATTTTGGAGATTCTAATGTACCCAAGGCTATCTGATTGTGCGTAGCCAATGACTTGTGATGTTTTTAACGAGTTAAAACCTTCTCTTTTTAAATTACTATCAACAATAGCATAAAACGCTTGCTCTGAAAATTCACTAAGAATGTTTGTAGCGTTTGGAAAGTTATTCGAATTACAACGATTTACTTGTTTGCCGCTTTTATCGATCAGATTAACATGCGCGTCATTAAGTTCTTGAAGTAATTCACAACATACTTTAAATAGTTGTTTTTGATCGGTCTGTTTATCAATTTGTGGTCTGTACTTATCAAAAAGCTGATCCCAATCTACCTTTCGTAACTCAAAGCCTGCATATTGCTGTTCAAACGTTAACCATAGCTCTTCGAAAACGGCAATTGGGTTACTCTGCCCGTGTAGGTGAAAGCATGTGAGTAGGCAGCAAAAAAAGGTGGTGACGATTGACTTCATTCTTTTAATTACAGATGACGTCTTAATATACACCTTGTGTATACTTTTTTGTTACTTTAGTTTTAGACAATGTTTAAAAATTAAATTCTACGTAATTAATATTTTACGAAATTTTCATCACTTATACTTCGATTTATCTTTCGTTCATTTTTCCTTGATGAAAAACGAACCAAAAAATCAAGAAAATCCAAAGCTTCAACCCACAAAGTCAGCCCACCACCCCGCTGGATTTTCAGGCCAGCACACTCATTTTAAGCTTAAAAATAAACGATTACGAAAATCTAAACACTTTAATGAAGAGTTGTAAGTCAGTAAGGTAAGAGTTAAATGTCGAACTATTTTTTTTTGATCAATTCGATACAGAAGTTGGGTTGTATTTTGTACTTCCTAATCCTTTATTGCAAATGGAAGGTTTCTTTCTTCTCTCTATTGATGGCAAAGCCAAACACAAGCTTCATCAATAAAATGCCAGGTAACCAGTTCAAAATTTGTGGAGCTGGAAAAACTACATAGAAAAGAATTATACCCAAGTTGACGATCACTGCAGCTATAATTTCCTGCTGCTTTAATATTTTTGTGAAGTTTACAATGAAAGCACCAGCTAACGTAAAGCCTAAAACAGCCAAACAATACCAAATATGTCCTACTGCTAGTACAATCAATCCAATATGGACGAAATGTAATAGTAAAAAGGTAATCCTTTTGGTATGAGCTTGATAATATAATTGTGTTGATCGAGTATAATTGGCAACAGCTCCTGAAACAATATCCAAGATCATTACTAAAAATAGTATAAGCTTCCAAATTGGTAAGGTGGAAAGCTGCTCATAGTTAAAATAGCTGACGGCTCCCATCACTAAAAAAGCGGTAGTGAAAATCAGTAGTATGTTATTTTTGGTAGGGTTATCGCCTAAAAATTCTCTTGAAAAAGCATTATTCATAAGGTCTCTTCGTTATTGATTAATAAACATAGTAGCATCACTAGAGGCGTGTTATGCTACCTTTTAGCTTGCAACTTGAGACAAAGCTATTCTCCTTGAGATACACTTCTATTAACTTAAGTTAATAACCATTTAGTTGGAGCTTTGAGAAAGCCTTTTTCTAATTCTACTTAACGACTGTGGTGATATTCCGAGATAAGAAGCGATATATTGCTGATGAACTCTTTGAAATAGCGCTTTATTAGTTTTTATTAATTCGATATATCTTTCTTCAGGTGATTTTGAGACAAACGATTCTATGATTCGATTGCTTGTAATCAATTCATCTACCAAGGCAAGTCGTTCTAGGACCTCAAAGTTGGGGAATTTTTTGAATAAAGCCTCATCTGGCGTCTTTGGGAATAGCATCACAGTGGTATTCTCCAGCGCTTGAAAGTTTTCTCTTGCAGGTGTGTTCTTAGCAAGGCTTTCATTCGCACAAAAAAACTTCCCTTCCGTATAGAAATAGGCGGTTTTCTCATCTCCATCAACGCTATAAAAGAGTCGAACACAGCCCTCAATTACAAAATATATACGCTTAGCAATATTTCCTTCGTGGAAAAAAACTTCATTTTTTGTGTATGATTTTATCGGAAAGTGGTTTTTAGCAAATGTTATTTCTTCTTCTGTAAGAAGAATGTATTCACTAATGTGTTTTAGGAATTTATCAAACATATTGGGTCTGTTTGAATTATTCAATAGAATCGTCTTATAAAGGTAGTCAACAGCCTATAATTACTTGTTCTATTGTGTTATTGTTGCCTTTTCAAGCTGCCTTTTTTGGCCTTAGTGTTATCTAACACCTCAATATACACATTGTGTGTGCTTTCCTATTGCTTTAATTTCAATGAAGGATTGTCAGTCAGTAAATTACTGTTGTGTTCTAAGTTTTATCTTATTTCTATTTCAAAAAGTAAAACTTCTTCCTCTACTTCGTCCTCTTTGTAATAAAATCTCAAAATTGAGCTTCTACTCTTAAATGCTAGGACCTGTAAGTCTGTGGTTTTTATCTTAAAACCATAATTACCCAATGAGTTGTCTATTTTTCTTAGCACATTATTTTGATCCGATCTAATTGTCAGGTTTGCTATGCAGTCAAGGCAGGGTGTATCGTCAAAATACTTAATATCTACCGTATCGATGGCTCTAATTTTTCCTTTAGTTAGCATTATTCGATTATCTGAACTGAATGCATTAAAGGCTTTTAAAAGTTTACCTCCATTATAGACCTGCCAATTTGAAATAGTATCCATTACTTGCTCCGTTTGTGCGTATAAGCCAATAGATATCAGAAAAAGGACTATAATAAATGTTTTTTTCATTTCATTAATTAAGTACAAAGGTCGCGGCTATATTCAGTGTGGGATTATAAAGCAATACACATTTATCTTTCCGATATAGTTCTTAGGTGTAAAATCTTTATAATTTAATGTTTGAGTCTGCATTGAGTATAGCCATTGTTTTAAAACGTTTTTCTACAATCAATCCCTAGTATGGAATACAAACTCATCTAGAAATAGATCCGCAAACAAAGACTTTTCAACAGTCGCTTTATCTAATGGATTTCCCCACCACATCCCTTCGCTATTGGCAAGGAGAATCAGCGTTAGATTTCTCTCGGGGATTTTAAGAAATAAGGCGGTAAACCCTACTTCTTCATCCCAGCCAGCGTGCCATATCAGTTTTTCGCCGTTATACTCTTGTACATACCATCCAAAAGCATACGGAAGGTTGGTTCCGTCTGGAGAAACAGCGGGTGTAAAAAGTTTTTGCATTACCTCATTTGAGGCAAGCAGCCCACTGTCTAGCGCTATGTCATATTTTGCTAAGTCATTGACTGTCGATACAATGCCGGCTCCTCCTGCAAGATGTCGCTTCGGACGTCGTAGGGCCGTATACCTGCCATCAGTATATTTATAACCTTGCGCCATATCAAAAAATACCTTTGATTTCTCTCGCTGCCATTGACTAGACATTGTTCGGGTCATCCCTGCTGGACCGAGAATGTTTTTCTGAATATGTTGTGCCAATCTATTATGCCCTTTCTCGGCATCTGAAATAGGATTTCCGTAAACATATTCCAAATATCTAGAAAGTCTAGAGTACATTATCGGGTTGTACAAAAATTGAGTTCCTGGTTTTCCATTGACTGTATGATTAAGAACATTCTGTATAGTTATTGGGGAATTGCAATGTAGGTTTTGACCAAAAACAATCGTTGAATTTGACAGCCAGTTACAAAAGTTTGACCAGCCAGGCATATCATTGATTTTGTCATCGAGATTTACAATGCCTTCTTCTTCAAGTTGAAGAAAAGAGAGTCCCAGAAAAGTCTTGGTAACCGAAGCAATCCAAAATGGGGTGTCTGCTGTAACATTTTTAAAAGTCATACCGTCGCCAGTATCAAAATGTGACTTTCCATAACCTTCTGACCATACTAATTCTTGATCTTTTACTATGGCGGCTGCAAGACCGGGTATATGCCTTACTTTTCTTAAAGAGTCCAACTTTTCTGAAAAGGCTGCATAGCTTGATGGCAAATCATTTGGTAAGCTTATTTTTTGGGAAAATGCTGCATTTGAAAAGAGTAATCCTATTAAGGATATGGCTAAAAAGGCTATTCTTTGCATATTTTGAACTTATGGTAAATTTAAAGATTAACTTGTAGCTGGATGGTTTCTTAAAGTATTTTACAACGTCCTAATATACACATTATGTATATTTTTCCATTAAAACCTAAGTGCACCTGATAGAGGAGATGAAGGAGTAGTGTTTTGCTTAGACTATAGGGCTAGGTAGTAGCTGTGATTTCGTAGGGCTTGATGCCTGTAGGGTACTCACTAAAACTGCTGGGAGGCGAAACGCCTGTATTAATAGCATTTATTTTTTGTCGGTATCTCATTTTTTCTCTGATTCAGCAATTCTTTTTTTGCGCCAACCCCAATAGCCCACTTTAGGTTTTAAATGGTTAGTTTGTTTATGCATAAGATTAAGAAATTCAGTATTCGTAGAAATTCGTATACCCTTTTTTTTCTCTAAGCGCCTTTCTTTTATTAAGTTCCTTATCAAGTGTAAATAATCTTCCCTTTCCCTTTTTAACTTCAGTGCAATTTCACGTATTTGTTGAAGGTTAGGCCATTTTCTTTTGATCGTTCTATCAATATTAAAATCAGCTTCAATTTTCGTAAAAATTAAATTGAAAGATTCTCCAGTTGTTCTTGAATATGCCTCAACACACCTATGCAGCTCAATCCAAGCATGAGAAACGTCAGCATTCATCAATTTTCTGTAACAGCAGTTGAACTTACTCACTTAGCAATAGGCAATATTTAGTTCTTACAATTAGTAAATGGATGTTAACACCCCAATATACACATTATGTATATTTTCCCATTAGAAACCCAAGTGCACCTGAGAAGGGAGATGAAGGATTAGTGTTTGATTTAGACCTGAGGGTTAGATAATAGCTGTGATTTGGTAGGGCTTGATGCCTGTAGGGTAGACCCATCGAAACAGTTGGTACCCGTTACGCCCATACAGTATTGTGGTATCGTTTTTCTGTTTAGAGAAAAGTCAGTCCGATTTTTCGGTTTAATCCCTTCTCAAAAATTCGGATTAATGTAGAAAGCTGAATATTTCCTTTTCCATTCTCAAGCTTGGAAATATAACTTTTCTTTGTTCCTGCTTTCTCTGCTAACTGCTCTTGTGTTAGTTTGGCTTCTTTACGTGCAGCTTTTAGCATTTCACCTACTATGAACATCTGTGCGCCTTCTTCGTATCTGTTTCGGCTCTCCGATCCAATTTTTCCGTATTCAAGTTCAATTAGTTCGTCAAATGTTCTGATGCCTTTATATTTTTCCATAGTTATTATTCTTTATTCTTAAAATAATCTTTCATTAACCGTACCGCTTTGTCAATTTCCTTTTGAGGTGTCTTTTGGGTCTTTTTTTGAAATCCGTTGAAAAGAACGACAAGTTGTCCAGCATCAAAACAGCAGAAAATACGATAAATGTTAGATTGATACTCAATTCGAACTTCATAAAGTCCGTTAGTTCCTGTCAAATGCTTTAAAAACTTCTCAGGAACTCGTTCAACTTGTTTAATCAACTCAAAAACGTATTGAATTTTCCTTTTTACTTTTTGGTCTTGCTTCTCGTAAAACTCAAGGAAGTGATTCTCGTAGAAGATTATCTCCCTAATCATTTGGTAAAGTTATCTTAAAAGATAACATTTTCCAAAATCTTGGGTAATTGTTTTTAGTAGGTCGAAATGCGCCTCAACAGTCTCGGTTAGTTGTAGCCATTGTTGTATGTAGTACTTTTTTATTCGTTTACCAAATCCATTTTTTGATCCAGCAATTCCACGTTAAAACTGATTTTTGCGTTTAATGCCTTGAATACTTTTAAGATGGTCTCAAATCTGGCATCGGTCAAATTATTCTCGATTTTTGAAATTTGAGCTTTTTGAACGCCAATTAATTCTCCGAGTTGCGATTGGGTAAGCTTCCGTTCTTTTCGGGCTTGTTTAATTGCTTCGCCTATCAAGTCAAGTCGCAGTTCGTTTTCGTAAGCATCTCTTTTGGCTGTTCCTTTCTTTCCGATGTACTTGTCTTTTACTTCGTCAAATGAGTATGTTTTCATTTCTTTTTGTTTTTACTATCAAAATATTTATTCATTAGCTCAGTTGCTTTGTCAATTTCCCTTTTTTGTGTTTTCTGCGTCTTTTTAATAATTCCGTGCGTTGCGATGACAATGGTCACTTTATTATCCGTTTTGTCCCAAAATGCAAAAAGTCGGTATTGCTTTTTGTTGTACAAAGTCCGAACTCAGCTTTTTAAAGAGTGTATTGTCTGTTTTTACTTTTGCTCTATCAATATTGAAAAGGATTTTCTTTCGAGCCTTTCGTCGAGTTCATCCAAGAAGTCAAAAACCTCTTTTAGGAACTCAACCTTAAATTTTTCTGTCATTTGTAAAATAGTGACTTTTAAGGGGTAATGCGTCGTATTTGGGGTCAACGCTCGTGGGATAGGCTTACCAAACTATTGAAAGGCGAAACGCATACTACCCCATCGGTTGGTGTAAACGCCATGGCTGATGAATGGAAGTTATTACTGTTTTACACATTATTGCCAGTAGTGTTATTTTCCTCTTTAATTTCCCAATCTAACGGGACTAATTTAACACCGTCTCTCCAGATTTCAATAATAGAAGATTCAAATTCTGGATATTTTAATCTGGCATGATCTGTGACTATTACTTGAAGCTTATTTTCTAAAGATTCAACAGTATTTAGCATGAAATCAAACATTTGTTTTACTGCAATCTCATCACTGCTTGGTAAAGTTCCTCTATAAGCATCATCTTTTTCAGGTGGATAATAAACTTGAGAAGGTTGGTCTAACAATAAAAACCTAGGCACAGGCCTTTTTGCTTGTATAAAATGCTTATGTAATCCAAAATGAATAAGTAAATGATAAGAAACCCAATTTGCACCACTCCCCATCTGGCTCAAAGGAATTGATTTTTCATCTGTATCGGCGTATAATGTTAGCCTTTTAGCATCAAATCTAATTGGAGCTCCTTGATATTCAATATCCAATGAATTTGACCAGTTACTCATTTGAAGATTAATCTTATTTAGAATCGCAGCCATTCTTTCTTCCTTTTCTTCCTTTGAGACTAGTTTTTGTAGTTCCTCAAGCTTCGATTCTTTTTCATAGATATTTTTTCGTACTTGAGAAAAGTCCTTTGTTAGATCTAGACTTTCTAAAAACAATGAAACTTTTCCTAACACCTTTCCTTTTCTGATGTTCAAATCTCTAATTTTTTTGGCTTCTTCTTGTTCTTTATATATCGCATTAATTTTACTCGATACTAATTTCAGATCGTTAATTCTATTCGATTTTTGTTCTTCTAATTTATTAATGTGATTTCTAAGTTTGGGTTTTTCTTTAGTAGTCGTTTCTAAATTTTCTCTTAATTGTGAAAGAGCTTTATTTATATTTTCAATTGTTGGTGGAATGTAATCAACTTCAACACCTATCAAACTGTTCCAAAATTTACCATTATCCACTTCTTTATACAAGCCAATTGATTTCAATCTTTGCTCTTGCTCTTTTATCTCTTTTCCATATCCTCTTGCTTCTTCTGCAAAAGACTTGGCAGCATATAATTCAACTTTTACACGTTCAAGTTCTTCTTTTATATCTCTCCTAACTCTAACCAAATTATTGAGTACGTCATTGTTTCCAGAGGAGGAGTTATCAATATAATTCCAATCTAAAATTCTATTTAGAGAGTTAATTACAGCTTCTTCATCCACATATTCCTCAAAAGGATCAATTAATTCTACCTCTTTTGCTTCTTCTACTAATTCAAAGAGTCTAGCAATTCCATTTTCTTTTACATTTTCAGCAGCTCTTAGTTCTCGATATAAACGTCTCAAATCTTTCTTTACTATTGCAATTTCCTGTTCTATTATTAACGTATCTTCTCTAACAGCACCTAGAAAATATGGAAGTGTATCAATTATTGATTGCTTTACATAACTACCATCTTCAGAATTCTGATTAAAGAATAAAGAGCTTTTCTGGGCAATAAGATCTTGAGGTTGAAAACAGTATCGTCGTGAATGTGAAAAAGTAACAGATAAATTATCTCTGGTCTTTTTTTCAGGCTTATTTATATATTCATTAATCCCTAACTTTCCTTCAAGCACTCTATGTAATAAATCTATATTAGAGTTGGGAGTTAACTCTTGAATTGATGGAATCTCATTTATAGATACTCCAATACTGTAATAAATTTCTAACGTAGTTTTCTTATTAATTTTATCTGGGTTAATTCTAGCAACGAATATTTCTTCCTTTTTAAAACTCAAAATAAGTGAAAACCACATAACATTTCTTCGAATAAACCCTTTGGGTATTTTACAATTCTTACTTCCTAGGCAATAATTGATAATCTCAATTAACGCTGTTTTACCTGTCTTAGATTCTCCCGTTATAATGTTAACTTTACCTAACTCAAAGGTCAATTCGCGAACTTCTCCATTCGAATTATAAAGAACTATTTTTCGTATTTGCATGGTATTTATTTATGGTAGTATTCCAAAAAAAGAAAACGTGATCTTATCCTTAGGAAAAGTAGTCATCCATTTTCCTAAGAAGTTCGATTTGTTAAGTATGTCTCCAACCTCACTGTTCTGGTCAGGTAAAAATTTCTTGTGCTTAGTTTCTAATAAAATTATTTTTCCATCAGTTGAAAAATCAATTTCTCCATATTGATATAAAAAAATAATAGCTTCTCTAGTAAAAGGAACGAGATATTCAATTCTGTTAATCAATTCTGATTTGAGTCCGTCATTTTGTGATAGCCAATCATGTAATTTAGTTCTTTTAGTTTTTGGTAATAAGTTTCTAGTTTTTTTATAGAGGGTCAAGGGGAGTATAAAAAATGTTAGAGGAAACGAAAACTCATTTGTCTTATTGATCCTGTTATATTCTATAAAGGACCTTCTAAGTACTTCTCCACAAAATGCTGGATTTAGAAGGTTGGCTGTAAATATCGACCTTTGATCCCAATTAGGTATATTCATATCATTTAATCTTTAATAGGATACCAACGAACTTGTTCCTTATCAGCAAGAATGTGATAACTTCCTCTAACTAAAAAAGGGTCAGTAACCCTAGGTCTGATATAAATTTGTGGAATAGAATCTATGTAATGCTTTTTATAAAAAAACTTGCCTAGTTCTTTCAGTTCATCAGTCGTCTTTCCATCAATTTCCTCTAACAAGAAAGTATACTTAGTCCTCCAATCTGAAACTAGGCCTGATTCATACCTCTGTTCATCATGAGGATTTAAAAGATCTTCCCGAATCCATAGTGACCGTTGTTTAAATGTACGTAAATAGTCACTTATGGAATTTTTAAGACTTGATTTGCCTAGTCCAATTCTATTTAAGCTTTTTACGAATACTTTTTTGGAAAGAGAGATGAATTCTGATTCAGAGATATTTATGTGACTATAGAAGTCAATAGGTAAATTATCTGCTTTTAATTGATCTGTAATATCCAGTATCTTTGTTTGGACATCGCTAAATTTGATAAGCTTTGAAGTCGTATTTTTTAGTTGAATAATCGACTCTCTAAACCACCACCCTTCTAGTCTTTCAAAAAGAGAATCTAGATGTAAGGGCTCTACTGTTAACCTTAATTTCTTTTTTATCTCTTTCTCAATATCAGAAAAGTCAAGTGAAGAATCAAGTATTTTGATTTTTTCAATTAGTTTCATTTTCTGATAAACGGAGAGCCTGTTAAAGGCTTTATATCCTAAAAGATTAGTTGCATTTGATGTTTCTGATGCAATAGAGTTCAGTTCATCAATGGTTTGTTTTATTGATAGCTTCTTTTCAGCGAGTTTTTGAAAAATGTTTGTTGAAGGTAATTTTTCAGTTGTTATTAAGGTGAAGTATCCATTGTCTACGTCAATCTGTCCGTTATAAATTTCTTCACTCCATACTCTTATTGTCTTCCAAAGGTCAGTACTTCGATCCGTTAAATTCGCTTTTCTATTGGTATGATACTTTGTTTGATACAAATCTGTAGAGTTGATATTTTCAATCACAATATCATCTAATGTTTCAAAAGAAAGACTAATATCATTTTCTTCCTCATCCATTAAAATTAGCATCAATCCGTAACGAATTTGATAATAATATCCTAAGGCAGGTTCTTGTGCTGAAAAATGTGTCATTTGCTATTTTTTACTTCATTGCCGGTAACAACCCAATATACACATCGTGTATATTTTTCCATTATAACTTGGGTATATCCAACTTTAAGTTGTTTCTATTAGACTTTTGTAAATCAATAAGCTATCGTTATATCTCAACCATATAAAAATAGGGCACAGCACATTATACCAGAGATATCAATAGCTCGATACATAAATTCAACCAACACCACCCAACCCAAAAGCACACAAACCAACACTACCCCAACTCCTCTTTCAAAAACTTTCCAGTATAGCTTTTCTTGTTTTTTACTAGCTTTTCAGGGGTGCCTTCGCCTACAATGGTACCACCACCTAAGCCGCCTTCAGGGCCTAAGTCGATCAGGTGGTCGCATACCTTGATGACGTCTAGGTTGTGCTCAATGATGAGTACTGTATTGCCTTTTTCTACCAAGCGATTGAGGAACTCCAGTAGCTTTTGGATGTCTTGAAAGTGTAAGCCTGTAGTGGGTTCGTCGAGAATGTAAAGCGTTTTTCCTGTATCTCTTTTGGAAAGCTCGGTGGCCAGCTTTACCCGTTGGGCTTCGCCACCCGAAAGGGTAGTCGCTTGCTGTCCAAGTGTGATATAGCCCAAGCCTACCTCTTGGATGGTTTTGATCTTTCGGAGAATTTTCGGTTGGTTTTCAAAGAATTCTACCGCTTGCTCAATCGTCATGTCCAGTACGTCGGAGATAGACTTACCCTTAAAGCGTACCTCTAAGGTTTCTCGGTTGTAGCGCTTGCCTTTGCAGGTAGGGCAGACCAGATGTACATCAGGGAGGAAGTCCATTTCGATGGTTTTGAGGCCAGCGCCTTCACAGTCTTCACAGCGCCCGCCTTTTACATTAAAGGAGAACCGACCCGCTTTGTAGCCTCTAATCTTCGCTTCGGGCAACTGCGTAAAGAGATCACGAATATGCGTAAACACACCCGTATAGGTAGCAGGATTGGAGCGAGGCGTTCGCCCAATCGGCGCTTGGTTGATCTCGATTACTTTGTCAATGTGTTCTAAACCCTCTATGGACGCATAAGCAAGCGGCTCCTTTTTCGCTCTGAAAAAATGCTTATTCAAAATAGGGAAGAGGGTATGATGAATCAGCGTAGACTTACCCGAACCTGATACGCCCGTAATGCCAATCATTTTTCCTAAAGGTAGCGTTAGCGTCACATCTTTGAGATTATGCCCAGTGCAACCTTTTAAAACAAGCTTCTTGCCGTTGCCTTTTCTACGCTTTTCAGGAACTGCGATTTCGAGCTGATCCTGTAGGTAAAGCGAGGTAGTACTTTTTTTCTTCAAGAAGCTTTTGGGTGTGCCGTGGGCAACGATCTGCCCGCCGTGTCTGCCTGCGCCCGGTCCAATATCAATCAGGTAGTCTGACTGGAGCATCATGTCTTTGTCGTGTTCTACCACTAGCACAGAATTACCCAAATCACGCAATCCCTTTAAGGCATCAATGAGGCGTTGGTTGTCGCGTTGGTGTAGGCCGATGCTAGGTTCGTCGAGAATGTAGAGCACACCTGTGAGTTGTGTACCAATTTGCGTCGCTAAGCGGATACGCTGTGATTCTCCACCCGAAAGGGTCTTTACGGGGCGATCGAGTGTCAGGTATTCCAGTCCTACATCCAGCAGGAAGCCAATACGCTTACGAATTTCTTTTAGTACTTCTTTGGCAATGGCATTTTGCTTTTTACTCAGTCTTTCTTCAAGGCCTGTAAACCACTCGTTAAGTTGTAAAATATCGAATTGGGCAAGCTCAGAGATATTTTTACCGTCTATTTTAAAGTGGAGTGATTCTTTTTTGAGTCGCGCACCATTACAAGTAGGGCAGGTTTGGGTAACTACAAACTGACTGTAATGATCCTTTATTTTCTCGGAGCCTTCTTGCATCTGCTTTTTCATAAAAGGGATAATCCCCTCGAAAGTCGTATGCCATTTTGTACCTGGATATTTCGTAGAGTCGACGGCTAGCTTTTGGGAAGAGCCATAGAGCAACACCTCGATAATCTCTTCAGGAATTTTCTTAATAGGTGTAGTAAGGCTGAGTTTGTTCTTTTTGAGTAAGGTCTCTATCTTTTTAAAAATCCAGATATCTCTGTACTCACCCAAAGGAGCAATGCCACCTCTGCTAATACTAAGGTCAGGATCGGGAATGACAGACGCTTCGGTAATATCTTCTATAATCCCTAGTCCATTGCAAGTAGGGCAGGCGCCGTACACAGAGTTGAAAGAAAAGTTGTTGGGAGCAGGATCATCGTAAGCAATGCCTGAGATCGGATCCATCAGATTTTTGGAGAAGAAGCGGGTCTCGTCTGCTTCATCCAGCAATAGCATGGTGTTTTTACCTTCTTTCAGCGTTTTTTGTACTGACTGCGCCAAGCGGTTTTTATCTTCTGCTCGTACTACCAGCCGATCAATAACCATCTCGATATTGTGAATTTTGTAGCGGTCTACTTGCATTTTGGGTACAATCTCCTTCACTTCTCCATCTACACGTACTTTGGTATAGCCCATCTTACTCACCTGAACGAATAGCTCTCGGTAGTGCCCTTTCCTTCCTTTCACGATAGGCGCGAGTAAAGTAATCTTCTTTCCTTTATAATCTTTCAGAATGGCATTTACGATTTGATCTTCCGAAAGCTGTACCATCTTCTCACCCGTCTCGTAGGAGTAAGCTTCTCCAGCTCTGGCAAAGAGAAGGCGCATAAAGTCGTAAATCTCGGTGGTAGTCCCTACGGTAGAGCGGGGGTTACGGGAGGTAGTTTTTTGTTCTATAGAAATAACGGGGCGCAACCCATTGATTTTGTCCACATCGGGACGTTCCATATCGCCAATGAAAGAACGTGCGTAAGCGGAGAAACTTTCCATGTAGCGGCGCTGCCCTTCGGCATAAATGGTATCGAAGGCAAGAGACGATTTTCCACTGCCGCTAATGCCCGTAATCACCACCAACTGATTACGCGGAATAATCAAGTCAATGTCCTTTAAATTGTGCTCTCTAGCACCAAAAATTTCAATAAGTTCTTCCATAGCTTTGTGTGAATCTAACTTCACAAGTTAGCGCTTTTTTAAAGGATAAACCAGCAGGAATAAAGAAAGGTTACGATAGCTACAACTACCAATCACCACTTGCGCCACCCCCTCCAGAACTTCCTCCACCAAAGCCACCTCCGCTTGATCCACCAGAACTTCCTCCATCAAAACTGCCCCCGCTTGTATTGCCTCCACCAAAGAAGCCTCCGCCGAAATTTCCGGTATTTGGAAAACCACCACTACCTCCTGTATCGTTTTTAGCGAGCCTTACCAAAAGTAGGATAAGGAGCGTAAAACCGCCCACAAAAAGAAGGGCATACTTGAGAAAAGTGCCCGTTGGGGTATCGAAGAAATAGGGTGTGATCTCGCGAGAGTCGATCTTTTTTTGAAAAAGCTTCGGAAGTAAATCTAATATCCTTTTAAGCCCTTTGTAGGTAGATTTCCGATAATGAAACAATACTTTTAGTTCGAGCTTGAATTCAATGAGATTCTTTCCGCTACCACCGAATGCATTCTTTTTACTAACATAATGGTCTTCTGGATGTGTAAGTACTTCTTCAAGCCCTTGCCAGTCTGTGTATACCGCTTTTTTTTGAGAGCCCTTCTGGTCAACGTTGATAACAATAAGGGTTTTATAACTACTGTCTGAGGAGCTGGAAAATAATCCCTTGAATAGCCTCTTGCCATAAGCCGTAAAGTATTCATCCCGACCACTAGGCAGATCAATAGAAGTGATGCGAATATAAAACTTGCTGGGAAACGCTTGCTGCATTTTCTTGACTCGTTCTCGTAAGGTGTTTATCTCGCTTTCTTTTAATAGAGCAGCTTTATCAATGATGATTTCCTTAGTAGTAAGCGACTTATCCAAGACGAACAGTTCCTCTCGTTGTAATTGATTGGTTCGGTATAGGTGTATAAGTTGTAAAAGTTCTTGTAGCGATGATCTAAAAGCAAGGATAGAAGCCGTTTCAGCCTGAAAACCCTCTTTTAAAAGGTTTTCTAAATAATAGGAAAGCTCATTGTTACCAAGACCGATCAAGTTACGCTTTTTGGGATAATAGCCTTCTTTATAACGAAGCGATTGATTTTTTAGCGAGTCAAAGACAATGAAGTAATCAGGATATTGGTAATAGATATTGCCCTCAGTGTCTTTACTGTAATTGATATGAATAAGAATGGGTTCTTTTTGGAAAGTTTGCTCAGAGAGCACTTGATAAAGTCTTTTACGTTTTAGTAAAAGCGCATCATTGCGGTTTTCTTGGGGCAGTTCAAAGGCGGTTATCCTTATCACGATTGGATGAAGACTAGTATCGCTGTTATATTGCTGTAGTTGCTTTTCCAGCGCCTCTAAATCCTGCTTACTCAGGAGATTGGTTTGGTCAATCACAAAATGATTAGCTAGCAAGGCTGGGTCGATAGGAAGGGTTTGTTGTGTACCTTCTAGTAAAAATATTAAGGTAGTAACCGCCTCTTGCAGTCCTTCAAAGTACTTATTTTCTCTAAATTTGGGGGTAAGCGATTCATCAATAATATGTTTGGCGGTGATGTCGGTTATGACAGGCTCTAAACCATAGCCTACCTCAATACGTAGCTTACGTTCTTGATGTGCTACCAAAATGAGAATACCATTATCCTTTTCTTTCTTACCAATACCCAATTGGTTGAAGAGGTCGTTGGCGTACGCTTCTATCGCTTTCCCATCCAAAGAAGGAATAATACGAATGGCTACCTCGTGGGAGGTACGTTGCTCAAAAGCCTGTAACTGATTTTGTAAGGTTTGTACTTCTTGTGGAGAGAGGACATTGGCGTCGTCTCCTACAAATACTTGTGCCAGCGTATGCGTAGCCATCACGAGTAGCCATAAGACACACAGGGCTGTTTTCATAATGACTTAGAATTTAATTTCAGGTTTTTGATTAGCTTTTCTATCCATTTGGAAGTAGGCGATTTTCTTAAAGCCTAGTGTATTATAAGGCGCTTGCTGTATACGTGTATTGTATTGCGCTACGGCTTCATTGTATTTTTTACGCTCTACACTAATTCTATTCTCAGCGCCTTCTATTTGTACTTGTAAATCTCTAAAAGCTTGTACCGTACTGAGCTGTTGTTGTATCTCTACGAGCTGTTGAGAAAGTTTACTTTGTTGCAGTATAAAATCTTGTAGCGCTTTTTGATTAGTAGGATTAACGGAAAGATTGTTGACTTCTTGTTGTAGCGTAAGGAGCGTTTTTAGTTGTTCTTGTTCAAACTGGGCTGCTGCTTTCACAGTAGCCACCAAGTTAGGAATGAGGTCAGCACGTCGTTGATAGACATTTTCTACTTGTGCCCATTGCGCTAAAACGGCCTCTCTTAAAGTAATGACTTCATTGTAGGATTGTTCACGAGCGGATTGGGTTTCATTGGGTGTTCTTTCTACAGACTGTGCTTGGCTAGCCGTTTTTTCTTCTTTAGGCGATAAGTAAAATAAGTAGATACCTCCCATCACAAAAAGAAGTATAGGTACAAACCATAACCACTGAAGGTTGAGAAGTTTTTCAGAGATACTGTTCAGTTTAGACAAATGAGCAATAACTGCTTTGTTCCCAGGATAAAGTTGTAAGCCGAGTTGCCCGTACTTTTCTGCTTTTACACGATGTTTTTTATTCCTTCTTCGTATGAAAAGGTGCATCTCTGCTTCTACAATGCCCTCCAAAGCTTTTTGATGATAAGGGTCGAGTGACAAAGCGTGCTCGAAGGCTTCACTAGCGCCTTTCCAGAAGCGATGCTTACGATACCCTAAGCCATTCTCTACCTCTCGCTGTACTGCTTTCTGTACATCTTCCCACGCTACGTTTAACTCAGCAGCGATTTGCTTCAAATTTTCTTTAGAAGGAAGGTCGTTATCTACCGCTTGCTGAAGCTCAAGTAGTTTTTCTATGTATTGTACTAGCTGATCTTCTGTTTTCATGATTGTGTTTTATCTGAAAAAAGAAAATAAAATGTTGCTTGACAAGCATTTAACTCAATTCGTTAATTACGTTGTTCTGTGAAGTTAACTAGCGCTCTACTCCACTACTACCTTCTCAATGTAGTAGGAGTTGAGCAAGCTTAGTGCTCCCATATATTTCAACTTAAAGGCAAGTAAATCACCCGTATGGTAATTACGAGGGTTTTCTTTCAAGTCTATGACTAGCATATCTGAGCTAGCGCCCACAATTTCTAAATCATCATCCTTAGGAATGAGGAACTCTGGGCGGATGTCTAGTAAGCCGACGTCAATGATACAACGATAGGTAGACTTTCCGTAGTCTTCTTCATTAATCTGGAACATCTCGCCGCTAGGGTTTTCTGCTAGTACCCCAATGGGGATTACAGGTTTTTCAGTGATTTCAATAATTTCTGCAAATAATTCAATCAAGTCAGTTTCCATCTCAGGAATAATGTCACCTGTAAAGAGGTTGTTGCCCCAATAAAGCGCTTCTCCTACCCTAAAGTGGTTGATGCCTTTTGGAAGACGATTTTGTAGCAGTAAAGGCAACGTAACGGTAGTACCCGCAGAGATAAGCGGAATTTTCCTGTTGAATTTCAACTCAATAATCTGCTTGTACAAGACGAGCTGAATCAGTTTATCCTCTGAAGGCATAACGCCGTGCAAGCAGTTGAGATTAGAACCTAAGCCAACTACCTCGATATTAGGTAAACGAAAAATTTGCTCGTAGAAATCTACTACTCCCTCAGGCATAACACCTTCTCGCAAGTCACCTAACTCAATCATAATGATGATCTGATGTTTCTTTCCTTGCCGTTGTGCTTCCTCAGAAATAAGCTTAATGGTAGTATATTCTGTGTTAAGACTTACATCAGCGTAGCGTACAATATTTGGGATACTTCGTTTAGCAGGAGGCTTGATGTACACTGTCTTTATGGCAGGGTTTAGCTGCTTTACGCGCTTCAAATTGCTGATACGCGAATCGTGTATCTCCTTAATGCCTAGGTCGATTACCTCTTGTAAGTAAGCTTTCGTACCACAAAGAAGCTTGGTAACAATGCCCCATTGGATGTTTTGCTGCTCAAACAAGTTTCTTAAATAAGCGTAGTTGTGTTGTAACTTTTTCCTATATAATTTTAAAAATGCCATAATTTCTTCTTTTACATCACAAGTTTCATTCCACAACCTTCCGCGGTATATTGCGTGGCAGACGCGTAAGTAGTTCATAGTTAAGCTGGTTACTCAGTTCACCGAAAGAGGCTACCGAGATATACGTGTCTCCTTGTGTGCCAATCAATACTACTTCATCTCCTGCTTGTACACCTTCTGTACTCTCTAAATCAACCAACATCAAATTCATATTAACCATCCCAATGACATTGAGCCGTTTTCCCTGAATAAGTACATGTCCTTGGTTGCTCAGACTTCTGCTGTACCCGTGGGCGTATCCTACTGGTACAGTAGCAATACGCATACTACGAGATGCCAGAAAAGAGGTTCCGTAACCTATAAATTCTCCTGCTTCAACAGTTTTGATGTTCATGACTTTACTCTTCCAAGAAAGTACACGTTTTAGCGGATCAATTTGTTCCTTTTTATTCTTTAGGTATTGAATAAGCGTTTCTTGCGTAGGAAAGAAGCCATACTGTAAAATACCAATCCTTACCATATTCATACGGGTTTGTGGGTAGGAAACGGTAGCCGCTGAGCAGGCTGTATGGTACTTCTGAGGTACATAGCCCAGTTGCTTTAGTCTTTTAGCCAGTTTGTTGTAAGTAACGATCTGCTTTTTTACACGTACGTAGTTCGCAATACTTTCTGCTCCTGCATAATGTGTACAAAGCCCTTGCAGTATATAAGCATCCTCGTACCGTTTTAGCAGAGCTACTGCTGCTTCTATTTCCGAAGGGTTAAGCCCTAAACGATTCATGCCCGTCTCTAGCTCCAAATGAATTTTTACCTTTATCTGCAATTTGCGAGAAGTGGCAAGGGCTTTTTCAAGCCGCTCTAGATCGAAAATAAAAACTTCTATTTGGTTTTCAATCGCCCAAGCCAACTCGCTAGGGTCGATCATCCCCATAATCATCAAGCCACTTTCAGGACGCTTTACTTGCTGAACAGTGTAGGCTTCATCTGCTGAGAAAACCGCAAAATGATTTGCACCACAAGCTTCTGATAAAGAAATAAACTTTTCAAGACCGTGGCCATAGGCATTTCCCTTCACTACAGAAGAGAGCTGTACGTCGTTGCCTATAAGGTTTCTCAAAAACTGGTAATTGTGTTGTAGCGCAGTTTTATCTAATTCTATGTAGGAGGTTTCAAACATGGTTTTTGCGTAGTGTACGGATTTAATTTAGCCTAAAATTATGTAAAATCCTTATCCAAAAGGTGGCGTATCAAGCCATCAAACATAGCCACACCACTGGCAAGGAGATCGTCTGGAAAGTCGTAGTCGGCATTGTGCAACTGCGGCGTCCCAATGCCAGCACCTAAGCCAAACATAGCACCTTGATAACGTTGCGTAAACTGTCCAAAATCTTCAGACCAACGAAAAGGAGTAGCCTTTTCTTCATAGGCTAATCCATTAAGTTTAGCTATTTGTTTAATTAAACGTACACTATCTACATGATTATTTGTAGAGGTAAAATGTTCAGTATAAGTGATTTTACAAGCGAGCTGGTACCGATCTGCAATGGCTTGTATTTGCTCTTTTGCTGTTTGTAGAAGTAAGTCAAGGTCTTCGTCAAGATAACTTCTCAACGTAGCCCGCACTTCCGCATAACCGGGCGCTACACCAAAGGAAACCTCTCCTAAGAGTGCCTGTACCACGGTCACCAGTGCAAAACTTTCTGTAATAAGTTGTTGTGGTAAGGTTTGAAGTAAAGTAATGCTCTCTGCTAAAGCCAAAGCAGGACTACGGCCATTCTCTGGCTCACCTGCGTGGGCGGTAGCGCCTTCAAAGGTAGTGGTCATTCCTATGGAAGCCGCTGCAAAAGTATCGGCTCTGCAAACAATGGTGTGCTTGGCATAGCCAGGTAGATTATGCAAGGCAAAGACCTGATCGATCGGTAGCTTTTTGAAAACGTCATCCAAGAGCATTCTTTGTGCACCTTCTCCCGTTTCTTCAGCCGTTTGGAATAGTAAGAGCACCTTTCCACGCTCGGGAGGATTTTGATGAAGTGCTTGCGCTACGCCTAATAAAATAGTCATATGACCATCGTGTCCACATTTATGAGAAACATTAGGTACTTGTGAACGATAAGAGAAAGTATTTTCTTCTTCGATGGGTAATGCATCTAACTCAGCGCGTAGACAAATGGTAGGCCCTTCTTGTGGCCCTTCCCAGAGGGCAATAAGACCGTTACCACCTATATCTGTAATAATCTCGCTAGGTGAAAAGTCTTGTAGCCAACGAACAAGCTGCTCGGCGGTCTGTTTTTCTTGGTTAGAGAGCTCCGGATGCTGATGTAGCGTTTGTCTGAAATTCTTTAACGTATCGAGCGTAGACGTCTTCATAGGCGCATTAAGTGTTTTTAGGGTTTTGCCAGCGCATTTCTAGGTATTTATTAGTAAAACCTAACGCTTCGTAGAGCTTTTTGGCAGGGTTGTCTGGTTCTACGTGCAAGGCGATCGAGCCGTTGACTTGCCTCATCGCTTCTTGCATCAATTGCTTACCAATACCTTGCCCTCGGTAAGTTTTATCAACTGCGATGTAGACCAAAATATTTTCAGGAATGTAGTCGCGCATACCCGTATCGTTGATGACCACCGCACCTATTAGCTGCTGCTTTTCTTCGTCAGTTGTATACAAAATAAGCCCTCCTTTGCCTGTCTCAGTACTAAGGGCATAGTTCATAGCTTTTCTAATATCTTCTTTTGGATCCCCGTATTGCTCTAGGTGCTTATAAAGAAATTGATTGACACGTTCTAGATGTGCCTCATCCGTGCTTTCAGTGGGTCGTAGAATGTGTATGTGCATGTGTTTTGGAAGGTTGACTAAATTGTATGATGATAAGGTAAATGAGAAGCGAGGCAGTAATACCGAAAATATTAGCGTCTAAGCCACCCCAAAGGGGTATTTCTGAAATAATGAGGCTTAAAGTAACACTACCGCCTACCAACATAGCCCAGAGGGCTGCTTGTGCGTGTTGTACACGCCAAAAGAGCGCACCTACCAGTGGTACAAGTAAACCTGACACCATAAATGCATAAGAGTGAAGCATCAACGTTAGCACATTTTCCATAAAAATGGCCAAGGTAAGTGCTACTATACCCAATACTAAGGTGGCTATCTGAGAAATTCTCAATAACTTCTTTTCAGAGTAATTAAAAAATCTACCTAAAATATCTGTAACTAGGTTACCAGAAGCCGCCATTAAGCAACTATCAGCAGTAGACATAATGGCTGAGAAATAGGCAGAAAGCATGAGTCCTAAGAGCCCCACAGGAAGCACGGTACGCAGTAGGATGGGTAGTCCCATCTCTTCGTCTAGGTCTTGGCTATTGACATATCCCAGCTCTGCGAACAGTCCTTGTGTCAATGCCACACGTGCCAACAATCCAAGCAGTACCCCCATAAAGGCCATCACAGGGTATTCAAATAAGCCTGCGATAAACCAAGCTTTTTTTGCCTCTTTTTCATTACGACAAGCGTAGATACGTTGGTAGAGGGTCATTCCTACAAACCAAATAGGAATAATACTAATCGCCCAGTTAAGGATTTGGATGAAAGAGATATTATCGAGGCGTAAAAAACGCTCAGGAAGCGCGGCAACAATAGCGGTTACCCCGCCTAACTTGTAAACTGCTAAAGGAATACCAATAAAGATCAATCCTACCATGAGAATGATCCACTGAATAGTATCACTGTAGATAACTGCCTGTATACCGCCCATAAAAGTATAGACAATGACTACGACGCCCATAATAATAAGTGCCGTGGAGAGATCGAGTGGGGTAATAGTAGCGGAGGCTAACTTAGCGCCTGCCAGAATTTGTGAACTGGTAAAACCAATGTAGCCGATTCCTGAGATAATCCCTGCCAATAGGGCTACATTCTTGTTATAGAAATGACCAAATATCTGTGGAAAAGTATAGAACTTTTGTTGACTTTCTAGTGCTTTTACACGTGGGATAAGTAAGACGGCTGCCAGCCAAGCCCCTACGAGCCCTGTAAACAGGAGCCAAGACCCGGCCAAGCCCATAGTAAAACCTAAACCTCCCAAGCCAATGGAAAAACCTCCGCCTACATCCGTCGCTACTACAGACAGACCAATATGCCAACTGCCTATATTTCTACCTCCCACATAGTAGTCTTCTACGCCTTTGTTTCTGTACATAAAGTATACGCCGATCCCTAACATAATGAAAAGATAGACGGCAAAAATAGCGTAATCAATGAAGTGCATGGGTAAGTCTTGAAAAGGTTAAAGAGTTAAAGTGAAGTCATTTAGACTTTTTGTTTTTAACCGAAAATGGAGAAAAATTTGACCAGATGAGGCACTTTTTGAAGGCCATAGCAGCGCTACGGCTGAGAAAAGTAACGAAATATGGGCGAATTTTAATCATTTTTTAGGAAATAGAAAAAGTTTAAACGACTTCAGTATGCGTACTAGATAACAAAAAGACGCTTAAATCCAAATTTGATAAGTACTATGCTTGGTAAGCTTAGAGGGTTAGCAGATAGCAATTATAGCTACTTAGGATGTACTTTTTCCCAGAATATCTTTTGTAAGCTGATTCAGCAATTCTCCTTGATGAGTGATAAGTGCTCCTTGGGTGATTTCTTCTTCCATCTCCCACTTGAAGCCTTCTTTATCTGCTAAATGAAGCAGTAAAGTCTTGATATTACGGGCATATAGCTCACTAGCATTTACAGGGAGGAGGGAAGGAATATTGCTCTCACCAATAATGGTAACACCGTGTTGTGTAACAGTATTATTGGCTTCACTAAGGGCACAATTACCTCCTGAAATCACCGCCATATCTACAATGACAGCACCCATTTTCATAGATTTTACCATCTCTTCTGTAACTAATACAGGGGCTTTTTTACCCATCACTAGCGCAGTGGTAATGACTAAGTCCGCTTCTTTGATGCGTGTGGCTACTAGTTCCTTTTGTTTGGCCAAGAAATCGGCGGAAACCTCTTTGGCATAGCCGCCTTCTACTTGTGCGCCTTCGGCATCTACTTCCAGAAAACGTCCACCCAGTGATTCTACTTGCTCTTTCGTCTCAGGGCGCACATCGGTCACTTCCACTACTGCACCCAATCGCTTTGCAGTGGCAATCGCTTGGAGTCCCGCCACACCAGCGCCAAAAATAAGTACTTTGGCGGGCGTCACCGTACCCGCAGCCGTCATCATTAGGGGAAATATCTTTCCTAGTGCATCAGCGCCCATAATCACTGCCTTGTAGCCTGCAAGGTTGGCTTGAGAACTAAGGGCATCCATACTTTGCGCCCTCGAGATACGCGGTACGGCGTCCATCGCAAAGCTAGAAATCTTCTTGGCAAGGCAAGCCTCTACAAGTGCGGCATTGGTATAGGCATACATAAATGAAATCAGTACGGCGCCCTCTTTCATGTGCTGTACTTCTTCAGGGGTGGGTGCGTTGACTTTCAATACAATATCTGCTTCGCTGTAGAGCTTATTTCTATCAGACACTATGGTTGCGCCTGCTTCTTGGTACCTCTCATCAGGCAGGTAGGCATTTATACCAGCCCCTTCTTCTATTTGGCAAGAAAAGCCTGCTTTTAGTAAGCTTTTAACAACATCGGGAGTAAGCGCAACTCTACGCTCGTGGGCTTGTGTTTCTTTTAATACGGCTATTTTCAAGGCAAATGAAGTTTTAGTGTAAGTGTTTAAAATATAGAGATAAGTTGATACTAGGGCAAACTTTTAAGGCTTTTTTCCTAAGACGGTAGGAATTTCTAAGTCGATCTTGTAAATTACTATCTTAAAGTTGCTTTAAGTTTTTAGAAATGAAGTGTAACTAAAATAGAAAAACTTTAAACAACTTCTTTAACAAAAAGCACTATGAAAATAACAACTAGTAAACTTTTTCGCCTAGGTTGGTGGGTACTCTTTGTGGTAGCTGGTTGCCAGAGAGGCTGTTCCTGCACTACCACCAAAGTAATTGAGACGGCTACTACCAATAAAGTAGTACAAGGAGTAAACCTAGAGATTAAAGCAGAGAAAATACGAGCCAAACACATGCGTATTTTTGCCCGCGTTCCACGAAAGACGTACTTCAGCTATTCAGTTTCTTATAATCTAAAAGTAGCAGAAAGACCTTGGGCCGAAGGTGTACTAGCACTTCCTATCGACAAAGAAACTGAGCTAGAGGGCATGCTTGAGGTGATTCGCTTTAGATTTTCCAATGATAAAAGACATTTTACTGCTTTTGAAAAAGAGGAACCGCTATCGGTATACCATCTTCTGACCGAAGGAAGCCCTTTTACCACTAACAACACAGGCTTAGATTTAAAAGAAGCTTTTTTAAAAGAGCAATTGCCTACGCCTGAAAGAATTATAAGAAGGTTCATCAACCAGGATACAGTGCTGATTAGGTACAACGAATCTATTGTACAAGCCTTGGCCACTCAAAAAGTCCCTTCTGCTTTTGATCAGGAGATGTTAGCAGCGTTTCCCCAAAACCGTTTGCTGATAAAGGTGATGAGTGAAAATAGCCGCTTAAAGAAATTATTAAAAGAAAAAGGGTGGCAACGTAGGTTTGATCAGAAAATACTTGGCTTTTATACACAAAAATTGAAGGATACTTTAAGCGATGATATTTTTTCTGCCAGTGCCAGTCCGAGACTTATTAATAAAAACTATTTTCCGAATAGCCAAGAAAGAAACATACTTGATCTCATTCAGCTACTTAACGACAAAGCGCCATTAGCAAAATTGGATCAGCTAGTGTTAAAAACATTTCCATACGATGAGACAAGCAACAACTATTACGAAACAAGAAAACGCATACAAGTACCCATAGCGGCTTCCATACAAAAGCGCATACGCAAAGAAGTGATCGGGATTGCTGCAAAACTAGAAGTAGAAGAACGAGTGAAGAAAAAAGCGCTTAGCTATGCTTTCAATACAAAAGACTATACCCTAAGGAGAGAGGTACTAAATAGTGTACTGACCGCAGAAAATGTTGAAAAATTTACTTCAGCAATCAACTTCGGGGTTTTCTTTTATAAGAGAAAATTCACAAAAGAGGAGAAGGCTTTCGTAATACAACGAGCCGAACGACTTGTCTTTCAGAAAACACTTAACCTGCGAGCTAAGCGGATGCTGTACAATTTTTTAGAGGATGAGCTATCTTGTGAACGGCTTAGGGAAATTACGCAGCGCAACGAGGGAAGGCTGAGCTTACCATTTAGGTGTGAAACAGGACATTAAATAAAGACTTACGCTTTTTGCTTTAATAGAAGCCGCTCAATCGCCTTGGGCGCTATGATGCTCTCTTGCTGGATTTTCTCTTGAAGTTTCAAAAATCCACCAATCAGCGCTTCTGGACGAGGAGGACAACCTGGTACGTAGATGTCGACAGGAATGATTTTATCCACCCCTTTTACCACATGATAACCGTGTTGCCAGTAAGGCCCTCCACAGTTCGAACAAGAACCCATAGAGATGACGTAACGTGGCTCAGGCATTTGTTCATAAAGGCGTCGAATGCGATCGGCCATTTTAAAAGTAACGGTACCTGCTACAATCATTACGTCAGATTGCCGAGGAGAGGGGCGTGGAATGAGGCCAAAACGATCCATATCGAAGGCAGAGGCATACGCTCCCATCATCTCGATGGCACAGCAAGCGAGTCCAAAACCCATCGGGAAAAGAGAAGAGAGCCTCGCCCAATTGAGTAGGTCGTCTACCTTGGTAATAATGATACCGCCATTAGGAAGCTTTTCGCTCATACTTTTGATTGATTTGTTGATAAAGTTGCTCAGGTACTTTAGAAGTAAATGGGGTAGTTTGTACAAAGGATTTTGTCCAGTTGAGATGTCCCTTTGCCCATACGTACGCCAAGCCTATGGCCAACATACCTATAAAGATAAACATTTCTATAAGTGCAAACCAACCCCAGAGTCCATTGGAGGCTTCTATGAGTGCTGCCTGCCCAAAAACAGTGGCCCAAGGAAATAGAAAAATAATCTCTACATCAAAAAGAATAAAGACCAGCGCTACTAAGTAAAACTTGATGTTAAAGTTTCCCCAAGCATTGCCAATTGCTTCTTCGCCACACTCATAGGCGGCTAACTTTTCTGGATTAGGACGGCGGGGGCGGAGAAGCCAAGAGGCCAATAATGAAACTCCTATGAACAAAAAACCACCAATAATGAACAGTAAGATTGCCCCAAATTCAGATATTTCTGTATGCTCCATCGCTGAAAATTTATTGTTAACAACTTACTTTACTAACCCTTCGCTCGTGCCTGCCTCCTTCAAATTCAGTAGATAGAAAGCGATTGACCATCTCCTGTGCAAGGGTAAGATCGACAAAACGGGCAGGTATACACAAGATATTTGCGTTATTATGCTGTCTTGCCAAGGCAGCTAGCTCTGTATTCCAACATAGGGCAGCTCTTATAGTGGCGTGCTTGTTGGCCGTCATCGCTACCCCGTTACCACTACCACAGATGAGAATCCCATAGTCAGCAGTATGGTTTTCTACCTGCTCGGCTACTGGATGGGCAAAATCTGGATAGTCCACAGAAGTCTCACTGTGTGTACCTAAATCTGCTATTTCTATGGATTTTTGTTGCAATTGCGCTATAATGGCTGTTTTATACGCGAAACCTGCATGATCGCAACCAATGGCTATTTTCATGACACTACTTTGATTATAACTAATTAACTAATTGATCTAATCGCTCATTTTTTTCCTCGATGGCACGTAATCTCTTTTCTTCCTTAATTCTCTTTTTCTCTACATAGGCTGCTATAAAGATACTAAGCTCGTATAAGAACATCAGTGGTAGCCCAATCAGAAATTGTGTGAATACATCGGCAGGCGTAATGATGGCTGAAACGATCAAAATGACCACAATGCTATGTCGCCTAAACTGCTGCATCATCACAGGCGTAACTAAGCCTACTTTGGCTAAAAAATACACTAGCATAGGCAATTGGAAAAGCAAGGCGCTTCCTAGTATGAGCATCACCAGAGTAGATACGTAATTGGTAATATCAAACTCGTTATTAATTGTTTCAGCAATTTGGTAGTTAGCTAAAAAATTGAGCGAAACAGGAAACAAGAGAAAGTAACCAAACAAAGCACCAATGGTGAAGAGTAAAGAAACGAAAAAAACAGCTCCTTTGGAGACTTTTGCCTCTTCGGTGTACAGGGCAGGTCTTACAAAGCGCCATATTTCCCAAAACACATAAGGAAAGGCAATCACAACCCCCATAACTATTGAAAAAACGAGGTGCATCATAAATTGCCCTGTTAGCCGGCGACTGATCAGGATAAAACTAAAGCCGTCTACACAGAACCCCTTTGTGCCTAAGTTTTGCCCTAATTCACACAGCGTGCGGTAGGTCCAGAAGTCAGCCTTCATAGGGGCTAATACAACATTCTCAAAGATGTAGCTCCCAAAAATAAAAGCTACTAAAGAGCACACTAGAACACCTCCTAAAGCGCGAATGATGTGCCATCTTAGCTCTTCAAGGTGATCCAAAAATGACATTTCCTTTTCAGCCATAGCGCGTCTTTACTTAATATTGAAACAGGGGATACTGGCGCATCCATTCATTGATCTTCTGCTTGATTGCTTGAATGTTTTGCTCGTCTTCAGGGTTACGAAGCACCTCGTCAATGTAGGATACAATCTGCTTCATATCTTCTTCACCCAATCCTCTCGTAGTAACGGCTGCCGTTCCTACACGTATTCCTGAGGTAACAAAAGGCGACTTATCATCAAAAGGGACAGCGTTTTTATTGAGGGTAATATCCGCCTGCCCTAAAACCTCCTGTGCCAGCTTACCCGTCAGGTTTTTAGAGCGAAGATCGATCAGCATCAGGTGATTGTCTGTACCACCTGAAATAACTTCATAGCCTTTCTCGACAAATGCTTGTGCCATTATCTCAGCATTAGCACGTACTTTTTCAACATAATGCCTGAAGTCTTCTGAAAGCGCCTCGTGAAAGGCTACTGCCTTAGCGGCAATGACATGTTCTAAAGGCCCGCCCTGTGTACCTGGAAAAACACCCGAGTCGAGTAATTCAGACATCATGCGGATGCGCCCTTTTGGGGTAGTGATACCGAAAGGATTCTCAAAGTCATGGCGCAGCATAATAAGTCCTCCTCTAGGGCCTCGTAGTGTTTTGTGGGTAGTAGTAGTAACGATATGGCAATGCTCTAGTGGATCATTCAGTAGTCCTTTAGCGATGAGTCCAGAAGGGTGAGAAATATCAGCAAGCAACAAGGCGCTAATTTGATCAGCGATATCTCGTAAGCGCGCATAGTCCCAGTCTCTAGCGTAAGCAGACGCGCCACAAATAATCAACTTTGGTTTTTCTTTAAGCGCTGTTTGCGCTACTTTATCCCAGTCGATGAGTCCAGTCTCTTTTTCAACTCCATAAAAGAAGGGTTGGTAGAGTTTACCCGAAAAATTAACAGGTGAACCGTGGGTAAGGTGCCCTCCGTGAGCCAAGTCAAACCCTAGTATTTTATCGCCAGCATTGAGTATGGCTAACATTACCGCAGCATTGGCTTGTGCACCAGAATGGGGTTGTACATTTGCCCAAGAAGCGCCAAAGAGCTCTTTCACACGGTCAATAGCAAGTTGCTCTACTTGGTCTACCACCTCACAACCTCCATAGTACCGCTTATTGGGTAAACCTTCTGCATACTTATTGGTAAGCACGCTCCCCATTGCCTTCATGACTTGTGGAGAAGCAAAGTTTTCGGAAGCAATAAGTTCTATCCCTTGCTGCTGGCGTTGCTTTTCTTGTTCAATTAGATCAAAAATTTGTGCATCTTCTATAAGTGTGGTCGTTGCCATATGTGTCGGAGTTAAATCTTAGTATCTTAAAATTACGACAAATTGTTGGTTAATCCATTAGAAATATAAATAAGTCATCCTAGACTCATAAAATCATAGGTTTTATAAAAAAGTTTTATTTTTTTGTAAATCTAACATTTATAGATAAAAACCACATTCAGCTCATGGATAATGAAAAAGATCGGGTAAAGGGTAGCTATGCGAGATGCTTGATGAAAGACAATTTCTTTGATTACTTCTATGAAATTTTTATGAACGCCGACCCATACGTAAAAGAGCGCTTTTCAAAAACAGACTTTGAACAACAAAAAAAGCTTATTCGACACGGTGTAAACCTTATGATTATGTATGCCAACGAGGAGTTTGTAGCCAAGGTAGGGTTGGAACGTTTGAGAAAATCTCACAGTATTAACGAGCTTAATATTCATCCCAAATACTACAGTTATTGGAAGGCTAGCTTGATTCAAACTGTAGCAGAATTCGATGATGAATTTGATGAAAACCTGCGTAACGACTGGAGCCAAGTACTTGATGTAGGAATTGCTTTTATATCAAGTGGTTATGATGCTTATTAAAATATAAAGCAGTACAATGGATACCCTCACTGCACGTATGCAACGCCGCCTCGACGAAAGAGAAAAAGTGGGTAATTTACGCACGCTACAGGTAGTGGAAGGGCACATTGATTTCGCCTCCAATGACTACTTAGGGCTGGCAAGGAATCAAGAGCTCCAACGTTTGGTTGAAAAAAGGGTAAGCCAAATACAAGGGTATCAACTAGGAGCTACTGGCTCACGACTTATCTCTGGGACGCACCCTTATACCCTTGATTTGGAAAGGAAGCTAGCCAGTTTATTCAGAGGAGAGGCAGCCTTACTCTTTAATAGTGGCTATCAAGCTAATACTGCCTTGTTGGCTACCGTACCACAAAAAGGGGATACTATTCTTTGTGATGAGCTAATCCACGCAAGTTGGCGCGAAGGAGCAAGGTTGAGCTTTGCTCGTAAATACTACTTTAAGCATAATGATCTCTCTGATCTAGCGCAGAAACTAGCGCAGGCTCAAGGGGAAGTGTTTGTAGTGATAGAAGCGGTCTATTCTATGGATGGAGATTTTGGAGAGATAGCTGCCATATCGAAGCTATGTGAGCAATACCAAGCGAAACTGATTGTAGATGAAGCACATAGCACGGGTATTTTCGGCGATAACGGTAATGGCTACTTGAATAGCTTATCATTAAAATACACTGCTTGGGCTACGGTGTATACTTTCGGTAAAGCCATTGGTACACACGGCGCTTGTATTGTAGGAAGTACGTTGTTAAAAGATTATCTGGTTAATTTTGCTAGGGCATTTATTTACACCACTGCTCTTCCGTTGCATAGTTTAGTCAATATCGAAGCGGCTTTTGACTTCATTACACAGCATCCTAGTTTGATAGAAATACTACGAGAAAAAATTAGTTATTTCAAAGCCCACTTTAACCATCCCCTATTTTCCTTAAAGGAAAGCCATACACCGATTCAAATTTTGAAAGTAGGGGGTAATCAAACTACTAAGCAACTCGCTCAAGTACTACAAAAACAATGCTTTGCCATAAAAGCGATCCTTGCACCTACAGTAAGAGAAGGTGAAGAAATCATTAGGATTTGCTTGCATACCTTCAATAGTAATGAAGAAATATACCAGCTCATACAAACCATTAACACAGAAAAACTAGAGGTGACTAATTCACCACTACCGCCACACGGGTAAGCTGATTGGATACCTTTAGTCCTTTCTTGGCGGCTTGGGTAAGGTTGAGTTCGAAGCGCCATTTACCACCTAGCAGAATAAAATTGATGGTACTGCCCTTGTAAGCCAAGCCACTTTTCTCGCTCACAATAAGCGTAGCAAAGTTGTTGACAGCCTTTTGTACGGCTGAGATGTAGCGACTTTCCGCGTTAGGGATAAAAATAATATGGCAATTTTTAATTTCTGCGGGTGTTTTGAATTGTTTGATCACCATACGTTGTGCTCCTACTGTCTTTTTAGTTCTTGCTAAAGCACGTAGTTGTGTTACGATTGGCGAGCTCCCCAAAACACCAATCACAAAGTCTCCACTTTGATAATTAGGAGGCCATTGGATGTATTTAGTAAAGTTCCAAATGTAGATCGTTTGGATTCTGTAGTCGCCTACTTGTGCCTGTGTTTTGGAAGCCCATAAAGAAGTAAAAATAATAAAGAGTAGAAGAAGTTTGAGGCTTTTCATGGAAGTCTTTCTCAATAGTGTTTGGTATTCGGTTTATTAAGTGTTGTGTCAAAAGCTAGATAACTACCAGATTACAGTCGCAAATATAGTATAAAATTATCGAATAAAGCATGCAGTTTTCATTGGCATAATACAATCTTAACAACTCGGTAAAACACTCTTTTAGTGATCTTCACAAGTAAATTAATTAGTCCTCAAATCAAAGCATCTCTTACCTGCTCAAGTATTTCCTGCTCAAAGAATGCAGGAAGATGGTACGAAGCGATCATTCTAAGCCAGCTTTCTTTGTATAAAGTAGGCTCGTATGAGCTGAGTATGTTTTATGCTTTAAAATAACTTTGAAAATAGAAGTTAATTCCTAAATTTCTATGCTGCACTAAAGTGTTTTTACTTCACTACAAGTTACTTGCAGCACTTAACCTCAAAGAAGTATTTCAAACTTTTTGAGCTCTTTCCTTCTATCTTGTTGTATAAACTTCATGAAAACGAAACCCTAAATTATAATTATGATGAAAAATAGAATGAGATATTTCTTTCTTCTCTTGATCCTCGTATCCGTTAGTTTAACAAGCTGTAATAACGACGACGACAATGATGATCCTCAACCTGAGCCCGAAAGGGCGGAAGTAAGCTTTGCCGATCAAGAAGAGCTCGTTACCTTTTCTGAGGGTATGAGAAGTTCGAGCAATCCTTATGCTATACAAACGGTAATCTACGGTAGCCTCATTAATGGTATTTATCAGTCCAACAAAGCTTATATGAATATCAGTGAGGATGCTGAATTTGATCAGGGATGTTGGTCTTGGGGTGATGGGCAAGGTAATGCCGTACGCTATTGCTTTACTGAGACAGCGACTGATTACAACTTTTCTGCAGAAATAAGATTCTCAGGAGGTGCTTTCCAAAAAGTGTATGAAGGAACTGAGAAGAAAGATGGCTCTTCAGGAAACATTGACTACTACGATTTTGAAACAGGAAGTCTCGTGGCCAATCTTTCTTGGCAGGTAGCAGGTGCAGAAGTTACTTGGACTTGGTCGGTAGATAACGACAAATTAGAAATCAAATACAATGAAAGTACGCAAATGGGGAGCCTAGAATATATAGAGAACGGTGTACTTACGTATGGTTCTACTTGGAACAACCAAACCTGCTCAGGAACTTACAATGATTACGAAGCTGGAGATGCTGGTACTTGGAACTGTAGTAGTACTACCAATTAATTTAACCACCCACCAATGGCCAGGGGATATTCTTTGGCCATTATTTTATCCTTAAAATACTATGACAATGAAAATTACACAATGTTTTACCTTAGTTTGTCTACTTTTGATGCTTTCTACTGCTTGTAATAGAAACGATGATGACGATGAGCCTACACCGCAGTTGGTTGATCCGAGCGATGCTAATGCATTAAGCGAAGTGTTAATAATGCCCGCAGGTACAGAATCAAACAGGGGCGCAGCGCCTGCTCCTTCTGGAGAGGCTGAAGCACCCACTGTCGCCAATGGGAATGTATCAGTAACAAGTTCCAACGGCTCTACGGCGCCACTTACGTTTAGTTATGATAATGTAGGCGACAACCTAGGCGGCTGCTATGTACAAATAGAGGGAGCTGACAGTTATTTTACAGTGCCTTACAATGCAACTTCCAATACTTCTGGTGACTTACAACTACCTATCGGGATTCCTGCTAATGTAAACGAAGGAGCATTCAACGTTAACTTTTGTGTGTATGATAACAACGGCTTGGTGAGTAACGTAGTAACTACCAACATCGCTGTCCTTCGATTGGGAACAGGTTCTGTACAAGTCAGTTTATCGTGGGATAACGAGACAGACCAAGACTTGTACGTAACGGGCCCTTCTGGCGAAACCATCACTTATTTTAACACTTCGGATTCTTCAGGAGGACAACTTGATCGAGATGACATAGATGGTTTTGGGCCTGAGAATATCTTCTGGAGCGAAAATGCGCCTGATGGTACTTACAAGGTAGAGGTCAACGACTTTGAGGGCACTTCTACTCCCAATAGATTCTACATTACGGTAAGTACACCCAATGAAAGTAGAAACTTTGAGGGCACTACCATCAATGGTAATACGGTAGAGGTAGTAACCTTCACCAAAAACGGAAATAATATCGTGTTTTAACTGAATATACTTACTTTCTTTTAGCTGGATATTCCTTGGAATATCCAGCTTTTTTTATGTGCTAGTATTGGACACTTATGTCTGTAAGCCGACAAATCCTTATGGGAAACTTTCTCAACTTTGAGTAACGTTTAGTAGACATAAATTTTATATGAATATAAACGCAAAGGTCATGAAACTATTTCAAGGAGAACAGGCAAAAGAGTTTAAAGTGAAAGATATTCACAAACAGGAAATATCATTATCGCAATATGAAGGAAAAAAGCTTTTGCTTTCTTTCTATAGAAATGTAGCTTGTCCCTTTTGTAATTTGCGTGTGCATCAGCTCACGAAGTTGGCAGTACAGTTAAGAGACCAAGGGCTCGAAATGGTTTTCTTTTTTGAGACACCAACGCGGCACATACTACGAAGTACTTTTCACAATGATCTTTCGCCCATTCCCATTGTAGGAGATCCTGATAAAGAAATTTACAAACTATACGGTGTGGAGACGTCTGTGATGAAGTCGATCAACTCACTCTTCAAAAAAGGCTTTAAAAGCCAGCTAAAAGAGGCGAAGGAATTAGGGCTAGATAAGGTAGAAGATGGAGGGAAAGTCTCTAAGATCATCCCAGCGGATTTTTTAATTAAAGAACAACAAAAAGTTGTGCAGGCTTATTACGGTGCTTATATTAACGACCACCTTCCTTTGGATAATATTCTGAATTATGCCAAGAGTGGTTTGGTACAAAGTAATTAGAAGTGAGTTTAGTAACAACTTACTTGGGTGTTCGTTGTATATACAAAGCTTGCTCACTCATTTTATAACTAAATAAAAGTCATATCCATGAAAAAATTATTGGTAGCTGCCCTTCTCGCACTTTTTAGCTGGCAAGCGTTGGCACAGTCTGATGGAAAAACACAGTGGCAAGTAACCGCTTCTCAAAAAGAAGTGAAGATAGGCGATAAAGTAGACATTATTTTTACAGCTACCATAGATCCCGCTTGGTATCTTTACTCCTCAGACTTCGATCCTGAACTAGGTCCACAAGTAACCACCTTTACCTTTACACCCAACAATACCTATAAGCTATTGGGCGGTATCAAGGCCGTAGGAGCTGAGAAAAAGTATGATGATATTTTTGAGGGAGACTATACTTATTTCAAAAAGGAAGGAACCTTTAAGCAAACAGTAGAAGTACTCGCGAAGGATTTTAAGGTGCAAGGATTGGCAGAATATCAAGTATGTTCTGACGAAACAGGCTTGTGTATACAAGGAGAGTACAAATTCAACTTTAGCGACCTTTCAGTGGTAGGTGAGGTAAATACAGAAGAGACTGCCTCAAACGATACCAATGATGTAACAGAGGACAGTACTGCTACTGAAGAAACAATGGTTGCCAAGGAGGATTCTACGGCAATTGCTGACGCAGATAAGGGTACTACTGATACACCTGTAGAAGAGGAGGATGCCTCTGCCAAAAATGTAAACTTAGATAAAACTGCTCCAAACAATGCTTCTAGTGACCTTTGGGGCTTCTTACTACTAGCGTTTGGTGGTGGTCTTTTAGCTTTGCTTACCCCTTGTGTATACCCTATGATTCCCATGACGGTAACGCTCTTTATGAAAGGTGATACAAAGCCTGCTGAAGAGGAGACACCAGAACAGGCACGCAAGAGAGAACAAGCCAATAGAAGAAGAGGCTTTGTGAAAGCGATGGTGTATGGGGTTTCTATTGTTGCTATCTATGGATTATTAGGCTTGGTAGTATCACTCTCATTTGGTATAGAAGCATCCAACTTTTTAAGTACCCATTGGCTCCCCAATGTTTTATTCTTCTTTATCTTTTTATTCTTTGGTGCTTCTTTTTTAGGTATGTTTGATCTAGTACTGCCTAATTCTTGGGTAAATAAGATAGATAAGAAGGCGGACAGAGGAGGTTATGGAGGCGTCTTTTTTATGGCTTTTACACTTGTACTGGTTTCTTTCTCTTGTACAGCGCCCATTGCAGGTAGTTTAATCTTGGCTTCTATCAACGGAGAAGTAATACGCCCTGTATTAGGAATGATTGCCTTTTCAAGTGCTTTCGCGCGTCCTTTTGTGATATTTTCGATGTTTCCTACCTTATTGAAAACCCTCCCTAAGTCAGGTGTATGGCTCTATTGTGTAAAGGTATTTCTCGGTTTCTTAGAGCTAGCCTTGGCTTTTAAATTTCTAAGTACGGCTGATCTGGCTTACCACTGGGGTATATTAGACAGAGACATCTTTGTAGCAATTTGGGTGGTTATATTCGCTTTACTAGGCTTCTATCTTTTAGGAAAGATCCAACTGCCACACGATACTAAGCTAGAAAAAATACCTGTGCCTCGTCTATTGCTGGCCACACTCGTATTCAGCTTTGTTGTGTACCTTGTACCAGGCTTATTTGGTGCTAACTTGAAGCTACTAGCAGGCATTGTACCCCCACAAACTACCCACAATTTTGATGTAGTACAAATGGTGGCGCAAAGACTTGATGGAAATAGTTTTGGTGATGAAGAAGATGGTATAGATGTGCAGGTAAAGTACGCTAGCTTTCTGCATTTACCACACGACCTAGAAGGCTTTTTTGACTATGAACAAGGCTTGGCTTATGCCAAAAAGGTGAATAAACCCATTTTCTTAGATTTTACAGGACACGGTTGTGCCAACTGTCGTAAGATGGAAGAGTATGTATGGAGTGATCCACGTATATTGGAAGTGCTACGAGAGCAGTATGTGATTATCTCGTTATATGTAGACGATAAAACGCTACTGCCAGAAGAAGAGTGGTATACTTCTAAAACAGACGGAGAGGTAAAGAAAACTATGGGTAAGAAAAACCTGCATTTACAAGCAGATAAATTCAACGCAATTGCGCAGCCTTACTATGTATTGATGGCGCCCAATGAGCAAAAACTAGTAGCTACTGAAAAGGGATATGACGCTGATAAGGATAAGTTTTTAGCTTATTTAGAGAAAGGCGTGGCAGTATACAAGCAAAAATATAACCTACCTGGTCAGCTAGCTGCCAATCAAAAATAACCTCATTGTGAAACTACTCAAAAAGTCTGTTGCGCTATCTTTCTGCTCGCTAGTATTTTTACTAAGTTGTAAGAGTGTGAAAGAAACCAGTAAGTTTGCAGCCTGTGATTTCTCTTACAGCCATTTTAAAAGTGCACGCCTTGCAGGTGTTAACTTGCTGGGCATTGCCAACCTACGTGATCTTAATCCATTAGATGGTGCCTTGTTACTCAAGGCTTTTTCGGAAAAGAAACTGCTTCTTACACTTGATTTTGTGGTAGATGTGAAAAATCCTAATGCACAAAAAGCTTCTTTAAGCAGACTAGAGTGGATCGCTCAGCTCGATAAGGTAAAGCTAGCAGAAGGGGTAATTGCTGATTATGTAGAGGTGCCTCCCTTGGGTAAAGCTGAAATGCCTTTACGCATTGAAACCGATTTAGTGGGGGTTTTCAATCAGAAAGATAGTCAAGAGGTGTTGGGAAATCTAATAAAGCTGGTAAGTGGTAACGAAGCTGATGAAACTACTTTTGTGTTAAAAATGAAGCCTTCTTTCCGAGTCGGTAAGAAAAATAAGCTTATCAAGTCGCCAGTTTACATCAAAGTGAAGCAGAAACTTTAGCGTTAGGGAGTGTAATGATGACCCTTGTCCCGTGAGGGGCAACATTCTCGATCATAATATTACCACCCAACTTTTGTATAATATGTTTGGTAATGTACAGCCCAAGCCCTAAGCCCTTAGAGCGCTCTGTACCTCTAAAAAACATCTCGAAAACCTTATCAGCCATATATCTTGGAATACCAATACCATTATCTTCTACGATGATTTTGATAAGGTTGCCCGCCTCATTGCTTACAACTACTCTCACATAAGAAGCTTCATTACTGATGGTACGTACATACATGAGTGAGTTATCGATAAGGTATTGAAACATGCTCTTCAGGAGATTCTTGTCGGAATAAATGGGCATCTCCTGATGATTCTTTACGATAAATTGGGCTTGTTTTAGCTTCCCATTTTTTTCAAAGTGAACCCGTATTTTGTTGAGTAGAGAAGGAAAGTGAATTTCCTCTTTTTTGACTTTACGCTTTTTGATTTCATTGACGAACAACAGGGAAGAAAGAATTTTATTCATCCGTTGAGACGTCTCTTCCAACATCTTGAGATAATGTAAAGAGGTAGTATCGGTCACTTCCATCAAGGCTACTTCACATAAGCCGATCATAGAAGCAATAGGCCCTCGTAAGTCGTGAGAGGTATTGTAAACGAATTCGTCTAGCTCTTGGTGCGCTTCCTTGAGTTTAAAGGCAGTCTGTTTGCGTTGTGTAATATTTTGAATAACAACCATAAAGTACTTTACAGCTTGTTTATCTCTTACACAAGAAAGTGTCAAGTTGACCCAAATACGCTCACGATTACCAGTAAGGATTTCTCGTTCTGCAATATAGTATTTCAGGTCGCCACGCATCAACTTATGAATCTGCTTTCTGTCTTTTTCGATTTCTTTTGCCTCACTTTGGTTAAGTAAATCCTCTACAGGAAGCATTGCCAAGGCTTCTTTGGCATAAGCGGTAATGTCGCAGAACTTCTCATTGACACGTAGAATTTTCCCTTGTAAAGAAACGTGCGCGAGTCCTACGGCTGCTTGCTCGAAAGTAGAGCGAAATCTTGCCTCACTCTCAATCAGTTTTTGCTCTTCTTTTTTACGCTGCGAAATATCTCTCAAGGCACACAGATACACCTTCTTATTATCATGGTGTATAGACTTAGAAACAGCCTCTACTGGAAAAAGCGTTCCGTCTTTACGGATACCAACTACTTCATAAGGTTGCTGGAAGTCGTCTCTCATGTGTTGCTTAATGACAGCGCGAGAGGCTCTTGTAAAGAACTGGAATGTATCAATGCCCATACATTCCTCAAGGTCTCTTTGAAAGAGCGTTAAATACTTCTGGTTACAATCTATAAAGATTCCATTGTCGTGAATAATGATCGCGTCAAAAGAAGCTTGCGAGAGCTTCTCAAAGCGTTCTTGAGAAGCGAGTAATTCTTGCTCGTAGAGCTTAAAAGAAGTAACGTTATGGACGATAGAAAGTACAACATCTATTTCACTTTTATCGTTATAAAGCGCCGTATTGTACCATTCACAATACACTACTTCACCACTTTTGGTAATATTTCTGTTAAAGGAAACATTGTTTTTTTCCTCTTTTTGAAACAGCCTTTCTATACGCTCTCTAACTAATTCCTTGTCATCAGGATGGGCAAAGTGCTGTACGGGCATTTTTCTACCAAGTACCTCAGCGGCTTGCCAACCAAATATATGTTCGGCCTGCTTCGACCACCGAAGAATGTTAGACTCCTTGTCCCACTCAACTACAGCTAAAGGAGAGTTATCCAAATGAGAAGTAAGGCGTTGGATGACTTGCTCTAGGGTATTTTCCTGCATAGAGCGGAGCTCTATTTCTTTCTGAAGTGCTTCGTTAGTTTCTATAAAATATTCGGTGCGCTTGCGAATATGATCAGCAAACCTTTCGATGGTATCGTGTAAAGTATAGTTCTCTTCTTGTACACGTTGCAAGTCGCTCTGGTAAGTATCAATACTTCTTAAGTGATCGGACAAGTGGCGAAATGTAATTACCTCTGTAAGCCAGTAGTCATCAGCGCCCCATTTAAGCGCTTTTACAGCCTTCTGGCTACTGTCTTCATAGCTATAAGCAATTACTGGGCAGCGTGTTACCTTTTTTATTTGCCAGAAGTAACTATGATATTTTTCTAGTAGGGAGTAAGAAACAAACAGGAAATCTACTTGGTGTGTACTAATATCCGTTAGGTCGGAATTAGAAAAAAACAATAGCTTTACCTGCTCAAGAAATTGCTTCTTGATTTGCTGTAAAACACTTGTGTTTTCTTCAGCGATAGCAACTGTTAACTGTCCTTTAGTCATAGCTTCGCTAACTGAGCTTTGAGCCATATTTACTAAAAAGAAGATTTAGATACCAGAATAAAAGCTTGTAAGTTTTGAGCTACTTATTTGATAATAATGGAATTCCTGTTTAAATATTTACACCTTTGCTTACTGCAAGTTGTAGTAAAGATAGTAAATACATAATTAAAAAGCACACTATTTTTTAGGTGTTTTGATCTGTAAGGTTTTCTACTTTTTTTAACCTTCAGGGTCTATTTCATCATCATCGGCGATTGCATCTCGCATTTTGGTATCAGCCATAATGTTTTGCATCTTGTAATAATCCATAATGCCTAGATTCCCCGATTTGAAGGCTTCTGAGATGGCTTTAGGTACTTCTGCTTCTGCTTCAATCACTTTAGCACGTGCTTCTTGCGTCTTGGCTTTCATCTCTTGTTCAAGTGCTACCGCCATGGCTCGTCGCTCTTCTGCCCTTGCTTCTGCTACCTTTAAATCAGCCGCTGCTTTATCCGTTTGGAGCTTTGCACCAATATTAGCGCCTACGTCGATGTCAGCAATGTCGATAGAGAGAATTTCAAAAGCAGTACCTGCATCCAACCCTTTACTTAAAACGAGCCTAGAGATTTTATCTGGATTTTCTAATACTTCTTGGTGGTTTTTTGAAGAGCCAATTGAGGTAACAATACCTTCTCCTACACGTGCCAAAATGGTTTCTTCACCTGCCCCTCCTACCAGACGGGCAATGTTTGCTTTTACAGTAACGCGAGCAATAGCAATCAGTTGAATACCATCTTGCGCTACAGCCGATACATTGGGTGTGTTGATCACCCGTGGGTTTACAGATACCTGTACCGCTTCAAACACATCTCGGCCTGCTAAGTCAATGGCCGTTGCTTGTTTAAAAGAAAGCTCAATACCTGCTTTATCGGCAGAAATAAGTGCTTTGATCACAGAGCTGATGTTACCACCGGCTAAATAGTGCGTTTCCAGGTCGTTGGAGCTAATTTTAAGTCCTGCTTTACTAGCAGTAATTAGCTCATTGACAATCACCCTTGGAGGAACTCGCCGAATACGCATAAACACGAGATTGAAGAGCCCAATACTAACCCCCGAAAATAGGGCGGTAACCCATAGGTTAACAGGTACAAAATAAAGAAAGATAAAGAAGCCGATGATACCTGCTATCACAAGTATTACTACTGAACTTCCGATGCCTTCTATCTGTAAAAGTATAGAAGAAAGTGTAGCTATATTATTCATAGGGTTACGTTACAAATTTAAAAATGTTAAAGTGTCTATAGGATTTGGTAAGTTTATGGTTCTATTTCCTCTGAAATGGGGGCTACCCATATTTTATTTTTTTCTATCTGTATAATTTTAATAAGAGAATTATTATCGACAAAATTTCCTAGCGTTCTTACTTGTACAAACGTATTCTTAAACTCTGCTGTACCACTAGGACGTAAGGCAGAAACAGTTTTACCTACTTCACCCACTTGCAAAAGAGGCATCTCAGGATGGCTCACATTACCTGTTTGCTGCGTATTGAGGGCGAATCTTCGCCACAACCCTCGCTTGAAGCTAAAATAGAAAGCCAAGCCAGATATAGTTGCCGAGGTGCCCAGTACTGTCCAGCCTATTTCTACGCTCTCCTGAAATCCTAGATAAATGCCTATACTTCCTAAAATAAATCCGATAATACCCACGAAAGTTGTACCTGGTACAAAGAGAACCTCGACAATGATAAGCACAAGACCTATTACCACAAGTAATCCAATACTGATATATTCATCCATAAGTTATGTGTCAAGAACCAATTAATAGTGCTTACTAAAGATACAAAATACTCCCTACCTAACAAAAATAAAATACAAAGTGTTGAGTACTCATAATTTTCACTTAAGTTTATTAAAAAATAATTATAATAGTGCCGATGGAAGTAGTGCCTTACAAGAACCAGTCGAATAGTAAAAAAGAGCAAGTAGCAGAGATGTTTGACAACATCTCGCCTAAATACGATTTCCTCAATCATCTATTGAGCTTAGGGATTGACATTAGTTGGCGAAAAAAAGCCATTCGACTCCTCAAACCTAAGCAGCCCAAGCAAATCTTAGATGTAGCAACCGGTACAGGTGACTTTGCTTTAGAAGCGCTAGCGCTCAATCCTGATAAGGTAATAGGGGTAGATATTTCTGAAGGAATGCTCTCTTATGGGCGTAAAAAGATCAAAGAGAAGCGGCTTGAGGATAAAGTAGAATTACACACCGGCGACTCAGAAAATCTCCCTTTTGAAACCGCCACTTTTGATGCCGTTATTGTAGCTTTTGGTGTAAGAAACTTCGAAAACCTAGAGAAAGGCTTAGCCGAAATATATCGTGTATTAAGGCCTAATGGTACGGTAGTTGTCCTAGAGTTTTCCAAACCAACGAGATTTCCATTTAAAAACCTTTACAACTTTTATTTTAAGAATATTTTACCGAATATTGGAAAGCTTATTTCTAAAGACACCAGTGCATATACATACTTGCCTGCGTCTGTACAAGCGTTTCCTGACGGTAAACAATTTACGGATATTCTCACGAAAATCGGATTCGACAAAACAAAATGGTTACCTCTTACTTTTGGCATCAGTTCTATTTACATGGGCGAAAAATTAGCATAGCGTTTCTCCTTTACATCACCACACTTTCTACCCTTTCTGCACAAAGCAGAGGAATGATGAACTTACCTGATTACGATGATCGCCTGATCCATTATGGTTTTTTAATGGCGCTCAACTTTACCGACTACCGTATACAAACGACTGATTTTTATGCGGCACAATCAGATGTGGTGATTAATCCTAAAACTTCGGCAGGTTTTTCAGTAGGCTTGGTAGCAACCCTAAATCTCTCCAACCACTTTGACCTACGCTTTTCTCCCACAGCAAGCTTTAACGAACGCCTTATTGAGTTCAAACAAGTAAGTACTGGTGAGGCAGAAGATAGACTGATAGAGTCTACTATCATCGACTTACCACTAATGTTGAAATTTAAGTCGCAACGTAGAAAGAATAGCCGTGTTTACTTAGTAGCTGGCCTAAAGCCTTCCTTGGCGTTGGCTACGCGCCAAGCAGAAGAAGAAAACCTTATTCGAGCGGACGGTTTTGATGTAGCTTTAGAGTATGGCTTGGGCTTAGAACACTTTTTCCCTATGTTCAAGTTTGCACCAGAGGTACGCTTCTCTCACGGACTTATGAACGTATTTATCAATGATGAAAATGATTTCTCTGGTCAGATCAATGGCCTGTATAATCATTCTATCTCCATCTTTCTATTTTTTGAATAGGCATATTACGGGTAGCGTTTCGCGTCTGCTTTACATTGGCCTGCTTTGGTTTTATTACCTAGTTCCTCGTAAAGACTGGCTAGCTGTAAGTACTTTTCACGAGAAGGCTGCTCAGCTACCTCTTGAAGTAAGAGCGCAATTTGCTGACTGATAGGCCCTGTTTTCTTTGCTTCCCTTCTGCAAGAAAGGCACATTTTAGGGCTTACCTCTATAAATATTTGTGCTTCTTCATACCAGAATTGCTTTTCACTGGCTGTAAAAACGAACTCTTCTTTACAACTAACACAGGTTTTTACCTCATCTACATAATATAAAATACAAAAAGCATCACTACTGAAACCACCATCCACTTTCTGCCGTTGCCAATCAGCTACTATTACGCCTTCCTCTTCCATACAGGTGTCGCACCAAAAAGGTATGGTAGCTGTTGGGTATTTTTCTAAAAATAGTTGGATGAGTGGATGTCGATAAGAAGAGTGCTGCCAAGGGACACGCTCTCCGCAATGAGTGCATACTACTTTATGTAGAAATCGCTTTTTACGCATATACTAGTCAACAATAACTTTTTCAAAGATGTTTCTTAATATCATTTTGTGTGGCACGCTGTGCAGGCAGATAGGCAATAGCTAAAGTAATACCTATAATAATGAGCCCTGTAAACAAGAAGTCAGTCCAGATAAGCTTTACGGGATAAGCTTCTACAATGGAGGTCTGCATACCCATCTGTACCAAGCCAAAGGTTTGCTGTATCCAAACAATACCTCCCCCTAGTAATAAGCCAATGCTAGCCCCTACAAAGGTAACAAGCGCACCCTCTTTTAAGAATATTTGTCTTATAAATTGACGACTTGCTCCCATAGAAAGCAGAATGGCAATGTCTTTCTTTTTTTCTAAAGCGAGCATAGAAAGAGAAAAAAATGTATTTAAAGAAGCCATGGCTAGTACAAAAGAAAGAATAAGATAAGCGAATAGCTTCTCTATCTTTAAAGCACGGAAGACACCCGCTTGTTGTTCTTCTTGGTTTTGTACAATGAATTGATCTCCCAGTGTTGCTATTAAGCCATTTTTAACGCGATTGATTTGTGAAGAAGCGCTCACCTTTATCTCTAAAGCGCTGCGTTCATTATCATAGTCCATCAGGCGCTGGGCAAAAGAGAGCGGTGTGATAACGTACTTTTGGTCGTGTTCATATTCAATGCTGTAAGCACCTACAATACGAATACTTTCTTTACGAATATCACGCTCGGAGATAGAGACTTTACGCTTACGCTCCGGATACCAAACCTCTAAGGGAAAAACATCTGCTAAATTAAGGGAGAGGATACTAGCAACTCCTATCCCTACGACAGCACTTTCTGCACTACGCGTGCGAAGTTGAAATTCTCCACCCAGTAGGGCAGAAGGAATACCACTTTGCGCTAAAAAGCTGTCTGAGACACCTTTAATCTTCCCGATCATCTGTGCATTCCTATACTTGAGCACTGCGTCATCTTCAATTACTTCAGTAATGATCTGTACACCCTCTACTGCCTGAATTTTATCTAGGAGTGTGGTATTTATCTTAAAGACTTTCCCTTTGCTAGGAATAATCTTTATTTCTGGATTATAAAGGTTGTATTGTTGCCTAATAAGGTCGTTCAAACCATTAAATACTGAAAGAATAATGATGAGTGCAGCCGTTCCGACACCAACGCCTACCATAGAAATAATGGAGATGAAATTAATAAAACGCTTGACGTTACGTGAGAAGAAATATTTTCTGGCAATGAAAGAAGACAGGTTCAAAGTATGATAATTTTACAGTTCAATGATCAATTCACGGCTTTATGGTGTCGAAAAAATCTAATACACGGTTTACCTCAAAGTCCCAATAGGTGTAATCGTGGCCATACGCTTCTAGTAAACTAAGTTTAACGGGGAATGTAGGATTTTGCTGGATAAGTTGGTCGTAGAACCACTGGGTTTCTTCCCAAGCGACTACCTTATCGCGCTTTCCGTGTCCTAAGTAAATGGGAGTGCGCCATTCCTCGATTTCTGCTACTACGTTATCTACTTGAGCCCAGCGCGTTGGAAATGCCTCGTAAGTACCATAGTAAGCTGTAATAAGGCGATCGTTCGGTACACGCATTGGATCATAATCACCAGATAGTGCTGCGCAAGCTGTAAAAAGCGTTGGGTGATCTAACGCCACAAGGGCTACGCCTCTTGCTCCTGTAGAAAGGCCAATCATATAGTTTTGCTGGCTAGAAAGAAGTAAACCGTACTTTTCTTGTAAATGGCTAAATACTGTATCTACCAGCCAAGTTTTGGTAGGGTAATGGCGCCAATCTTCACGTGTTTCTGGGTATAGTTTTGTTGCATAAACACTTTTTCCCATTTCAGGCATAATGAGTACATAACCCTTTGCCAGTGCTTTTTTACACAGCGAAGACTTCTTGCACCAATCATCTTTGGGAAAATTAAAGCCTTGTAAAATGAGTAGATTCCCTTTGATAGTAATGCTATCTTCGGGGAGGGCGATATCTACCAAATGCTTTCCTATTTGGAGCGTTTGAAAGGATTGTAGAGAGTCATACATAACAGTAGGCGCTGCTTGGGCGGGTAGGGTATCTACTAAGGATGTGGGCTGCTTCTCTTGTGTTGAAGTGGCTTGGCATTGAACTAGCAAAAAGCAAACACTACTCACTACCACACAAAAAAAAGATGCGCCTGATCTCATAGCTTAGCTTGATTTGGTAGAAAGCGATTCTTCCAGCTCTAGAATACGCTCCTGTGATTCTCTTACTTTTGTAAAGAGGTTCTGAATGATTTTTTGATTTTCAGCTTCCGCTAGCTTCGATTCGGTAATATCTTTAGAGAAAACGGAGAAGCCAATAATATCTTCTTTTTCATCTAGAATGGGATTGAAGGAATACTGTCGGTAAGTAGTTTTTTTACCCTCTTTTCTTTTGATTACTTTATCGAAGCGTTCTCCTTCCAAAGTACGGTCATAGTATTTTTTCCATTCATCTTTAATGTGCTCAGGAATAAACTCTAGAATATTACTTCCTTCTTCCACCTCAAAATCTTTACGACGCTTTTTATATACTTCATTGTACACTAAAATACGATAGTGCTTATCAGCGGCTACAATAGAGTCTTCTGTATTATTGATGAGTGAATCTAGATTAGCTTGCTTTATCTTAAGGCTATTTTCAATGGTTTTCTGTTGTGTAACATCTGTAATAAAAAGTGACGCGCCAATTACGCGTTGGCGTTCGTTATACATAGGGTTATAGAGGATTTCGTAATAGTGAATTTCTCCTTTTAGCATCACTTCTGAGTACGTAGTAAAACGCTCGCCTGAGAGTGCCTTATTGAATTCTTTTTGCATCTCTTCGTAGGTACGACCAGGGTAAGGGTCTTCCATTACTCTTCCTAAGTCTAAGTATACCCCCATCGACTCGTACAGACGTTTCATGGATTGGTTAATCACAATAACTTTATACTGATGATCAAACGCCAAGATGGCATCTGATGCATTGTCTAATAATGCCCGCATATTTCCCTCTTTCTCAGAGATTTCCCTTTGGGTACGTTGCATCTCCTCTTGGGTAGCTTGTAGCTCTTCTAAGTTTTGGCGTAGCTCTTCCTCTTGCTCCCGCATTTGAATTGTAATGCGTTGTGACTCTTCCAATAATGTCTGCGTTTTGCGATTCACTTTAGTTCCTTGGAACGTAGAAGCGATATTTTCGGCAATTTGCTCTATGAACTCTTTTTGATGGGGAAGAAAAGCTTTAAAAGAAGCAATCTCCATAACGCCTTGTACTTCTTCGTTAATCTTGAGAGGTACAATTAACAAATAGCGTGGGTTAGCGCCACCTAGCCCTGTACGAATCTCTATATAATCATTAGGAATCTCAGTCATATAGATGGTCTTTCCCTCGCGCCAAGCTCTTCCCACAAGGCTTTGTCCTTTTTCGACACGTCTTTCTATAAATTTTTTCTTATTATAGGCATAACTTGAAATAAGCTCTAGAAAAGGCTCATCACTGGGTGTTTCATCATTAATCAGGAATACACCTCCTTGGTTGGCCTCTACATACTTGACGAGATTAGCAATTAACTCATCAGAGAGCTTTTCTAAGTTACCACTTCCTCTACGTAAAATGTCGTTGAACTGCGCGAAGCCTTCGTTTTTCCAAGAGCGTATGTCATCCTCTTTGGATACTTTTAGCAAACCTTCTCGCATATTTTGAATTGCTTCCCCGAAATTTCCTTCTCCTTTAAAAATATGAAGCTCTTCTGAAAAATCCCCTCTTCCTACATTATCAGCAAACTTACTAAGAAGATTGAGGTTTTTACTTACCTCATTGAGATGGCGTGCAATTATATTCAACTCTCGACTACGGGTGTAGGTAGCAGAAGGAATGTTACCTGCAGCAAGTTCTCTTGTATAATCTCTAATCTTCTTAATATCTTTTAAAACGAACTGGATAAGCCTATAGGCTACAAGCGCAAGGAGTAAACCAGTAGCTAGTAACGTGAAAAGTTCTAATATACCAAACTCCCTATACTCCTGTGCTAGTTGTTGCTTTGTCGTAGCCATAGCTGTATTATTGAAGGCCACTAGCTCATCTGTATAATCATTTACTTCCTTTTGTATCCTACTGATGTCATTGGAGACAATATAGGCCAGTTCTTCGTTATAGGAAATTAACGCTTTGTCAACCTGCACGCTATCTACATAAAATCGGTTAAGAAACTGCTTATTGTCCTCTATATTGTAGGCGATTGCTTCTGGAATAAGCGTACGCAAACGTTCTATACGATCATTGATCGCTTCATACAGTACCTGTAACTCGGGCTCATTTCTATTTTCTATTACGGTACTAAGCGAATCGAAGTAAATAAGGGTGCGTTCTTCCCAGAGTGCCTCTAATCGTTGGTTAATCGTAAAGGGTACTTTCTGCTCTTCTGTGTAGACGTTGTCGTGTAGTGCCGCTACCAGTTGATTGAGTGATTGGGAAGTAGCAAAAGCATAAATTTTAACTGGTTGGTAATTATTAGAAATACTGGTATTATGTTCTAAGATGTTGGAGAGGCGCCAAGTAAGTAACAATACAGAAAGTAGAAGGATCAAGCCAACCATTGTAATCCCAACAATAATACGTGCTTTAATAGATCTTGTACTAAAAGAAAAGTTTTTCTTCTTTTTAGAAGTATTTATGCTTTGCATACAAAAGTTACTTTATCGAAGAAATCTACACAGCTTATTCTGCATATTTTCTATATAAGAAATATAATGTGCGAGGTTATTATATCCAAATATAAGTAAAAAAGAAGTACCGTTATGGGTAATATATAGGTACTTCTTTTTTGCAGAGCATTTGTTGTGTTATGATAGGTCCATAAAAGGATAGCGGAAGTCTACTGGAGGAACTAAGTTTTCCTTGATTGCTCTAGGAGAAGTCCAGCGGACTAAGTTGAGGAAAGAACCTGCCTTATCGTTTGTACCAGAAGCACGACTACCTCCAAAGGGTTGCTGCCCTACTACTGCCCCTGTAGGTTTATCATTAATATAGAAGTTACCTGCTGCATGCTTTAGTTTTTCAGAAGCTAAAGTAATTGCATAACGATCTTGGGCAAAAATAGCTCCTGTGAGCGCATAGGGCGAGGTGCGGTTCACTAGGGTGAGTGTCTCTTCAAAATTCTCAGGTTGATAAACATAGACAGTTAATACGGGCCCGAATATTTCTTCTTGCATCGTCACGTACATAGGGTCTTTCACCAGAAGAATGGTAGGTTCTATAAAGTAACCTTTTGATTTATCGAAATTACCGCCCGCAATAATCTCTACGTTTGTATCTTGCTTCGCTGTTTCAATGTATTGGGTAATCTTATTGTAGGATTTCTCATCAATCACTGCATTGACAAAATTACTGAAATCCTCTACAGAACCCATCTTGATATTTTTAAGGTCTTCCAACACGTAACCTTTTACCTCTTCCCAGATATCAGCAGGAATATACGCCCGAGAAGCCGCAGAACATTTCTGTCCTTGGTATTCGAAAGCACCCCGTACAAGCGCTGTAGCAAGTGCTTTTTTATGAGCAGAGTTATGGGCAACTACAAAGTCTTTACCACCTGTTTCTCCTACAATGCGTGGATAAGATTTATATTTATGAATGTTCTCTCCAATGAGTTGCCAGATAGTTTGAAAGGTTTTGGTTCCACCTGTAAAATGGATTCCAGCAAAGTCAGCGTGGTTAAAAACGATATTACCCAGCAAAGGGCCATCTGCATACACCAAATTAATGACACCATCGGGTACGCCTGCTTCCCTAAAAGCCTGCATAAGAAAATGGGCAGAATAGATTTGTGTTTCGGCAGGCTTCCAAATAATAACATTCCCCATCATCGCCGCAGAGGTAGGTAAATTACCTGCGATGGCCGTAAAATTAAAGGGCGTAATAGCCAATACAAAACCTTCTAAAGGACGATATTCCATGCGATTCCACAAAGCTGGAGAAGATTGTGGCTGTTGGTGATAAATTTCTTCCATGTACTTTACGTTAAAACGTAAAAAGTCTATCATTTCGCAGGCAGCGTCAATTTCTGCTTGATAGGCGCTCTTAGACTGTCCTAGCATAGTAGCTGCATTGAGCAGGTAGCGATACTTATAAGCAATGAGGTCAGCCGCTTTCAAGAAAATGGAAGCGCGTTGCTCCCAAGGCATCTGCTCCCACATAGCTTTGGCATTGAGGGCAGCAGTAATTGCTTGTTCTATTTCTTCTTTTCCTCCCAAATGATAGTGCCCCAAGGTATGATCTAACTCGTGGGGAGGAGCAATACGTACTTTTTGTTCGGTACGTACTTCTTCACCACCAATATACATAGGAATATCTAACGCTTGTTTTTTAAGTAGTGTAAGTGCTTCCTCCAAAGCCTTTCGCTCTTTTGTATGGGGCGCATAACTATACACCGGTTCATTTTTGGGTGTAGGGATTTGAAATATCGACATATTATGTTACGTGTTTAAATTGATTCAGTACAACTTTTTCTGTCGCAAGTTATAAAAAAATCAAACAGTGTATCAAGGGGGAATAGGAAAGAAAAAGCCATTTAGTATACGATACTAAATGGCTTTTGTTAACTGTAGTAGCGGGAGCAGGACTCGAACCTGCGACCTTCGGGTTATGAGCCCGACGAGCTACCAACTGCTCCATCCCGCGATATGAAGGATTACAAAGGTAGTACAATAAATTGGATTATACAAACAATGGGTCAGAAATCTATATTTTATAGGTATAGTCATATTTTATATTGAATTAGTGATAGGTGTTCATAACCGTTCGTTTTATGAACGATTGCGAACACTTACTAGTAAACTTCTATTCTTACAAAAAAACTATTTCATACATCTCAAATAGAAAATAAGGGTATATGGCTACTATACCTAATGGTATTTGGTCTTTGGAACGATTTTGTTATTTCTTAGTCCAGTATTTAATTAAGTATAAAATATGGTCAACCCCATTTTAAATGACAGCGCATTGGTAGCTATGTATGCTTCGGGCAATGAAAGAGCGCTGGAAGAGCTGATAGAGAAGCATAGAGGGAAAATTTTAGGGATTATCAACCAAATTGTGAAAGACGAAGATGAGGCGAAAGATATTCTACAAGAGACACTTATTAAAGCCATTACCAAAATAAAACAAGGTCGCTACAATGAGGAAGGAAAGTTTTTCCCTTGGATTGCCCGTATTGCTCATAATCTGGCAATAGATTGTTTTCGAAAAGATAGAAGGTATCCTACTACCGAGCTGGAAGATAATAAGCAGGTTACGAATAGCCTAGACTTCTCTGAAGCTTCTATAGAAGCTGCTCAGATTAGAAAGGAAGTACACCAAAAGCTAAGAAACCTTATCCAAACTTTACCTGAAAAACAGAAGGAGGTGCTTATGATGCGCCATTATTACTCAATGAGTTTTCAAGAGATCGCACAAGCTACGAATGTGAGCATCAATACGGCCTTGGGACGAATGCGATACGCACTCATCAATCTACGTAAAGAAGCTGAAAGACATCATTTACAGTTAGGGGAGTACTTACAAACTTGCCAATCATCATAATTGAAGAGATGTAAATTTTAGGTATCATATACCTTGCAGAACTTTTCTGTAAGGTATTTTTTAATAATTAGCCTTTTAAGTGTATTTTAACACCATTACTCAAAAGAACCTGTATGACTCGTAAGGAGCGTTACCAAAATCTTATTCGGTACTTTACTGTGCATTTGCCTGTAGCAGAAACGGAGCTTACCTATGAAAATGATTTTCAGCTTTTAGTGGCCGTCATCTTAAGTGCACAATGTACCGACAAACGTGTAAATCAAGTAACGCCAGTTCTCTTTGAGGCTTTTCCCACACCAGCAGCCATGGCAAAAGCTACTTTTGATGAGTTACATCCTTATATTAAGAGTATTTCTTATCCAAACAACAAGACAAAGCATCTAATAGGCATGGCGCAGTTGTTAGTAGAAAAGCATAATGGGAAAGTGCCTGATACTAGAGAACAACTGATTGAACTCCCTGGTGTCGGTCGAAAGACAGCGAACGTAATCTTATCGGTTCTTTATGATCAGCCCACTATGGCGGTAGACACACACGTTTTTCGGGTATCCAAAAGGATAGGATTGGTAAACCAAAATGCAAAAACACCCCTTGAAGTAGAAAAGCAGCTCTTGAAATACCTACCTGAAGATTTAGTAGCGAAAGCACATCACTGGCTTATTCTTCACGGACGCTACACCTGTACAGCGCGTAGTCCCGCTTGCACAAAATGTAAGTTACGTACATTTTGTAGATACCAAGAGAAACAACAAAAAACCTCATGAAAATTCTGTTGGCCACACAAATTAGAGAACTTGATCAGTATACGATTACCCATGAGCCTATTGCTTCCATCGATTTGATGGAAAGAGCTTCAAACGCTTTTGTTACTTGCTTTATAGAAGAGATACAGATAGACACTAAAAGGCTCATAAAAGTATTTTGTGGTACAGGAAACAATGGAGGAGATGGCCTAGCGATTGCCCGTTTACTATCTAACCAAGGATATGAAGTAGAGGTGTTTGTGGTGCGTTATACTGATAAAACATCGAAAGACTTTGACGTCAACTACGAAAGACTTGCACGCATAGCCCAGATAAATGATGTAAGGCAAGATACCGACATTCCCTCTATAGAGGAAGAAGACTGTGTGATTGATGCACTATTCGGTACAGGGCTATCGCGTGAAATAACAGGCATTGCTAAGGAAGTAGTGCAGCAAATCAACGAAAGTAAGGCAATGGTGGTAGCTGTAGATATTGCTTCTGGCTTGCAAGCTGATCAGGCTACTCTCTCTCCCATAGTGGTGAAACCAAACAGCACGGTTAGTTTCCAAATGCCTAAATTGGCACATTTACAACCGAACAATGCGCTTTTTACAGGAAAACTATACCTCGTAGAGATTGGTTTGCACACCTCTTTTCTAGAAAAGGCCACAACCACCTATTTCTATACTACTATAGAGGATATCAAACGCATTTATCAACCCAGAAAACAACATACGCATAAAGGCACCTTTGGTCACGCACTCCTTATTGGAGGGAGTTATGGTAAGGTAGGCGCTGTGATACTCAATGCACAGGCTTGTTTACGAGTAGGGGTAGGGTTGCTAACTGTTCATGTCCCTCAGTGTGCTTATACTATTTTACAAAGTACTGTTATTGAAGCGATGGTACACGTAGATCGTCATGAAAAAGTATTTTCAGAAATTCCTTCTGTGAACGGCTATAAAACCATTGGGGTAGGTTCTGGACTAGGAACACATGAGAAGAGCTTAGAGGCTTTAGAAGCGTTACTGACGGTTTATCGATCCCCTTTGGTAATTGATGCCGATGCGCTCAACCTACTAGCACGCCATCCTTATTTGATGGATAAAGTACCGCCTTACAGTATTCTTACCCCTCATCCTAAAGAGTTTGAGCGATTAGTACAAACCTCTTCTGACGATTGGGAGCGGTTCCATTTGTTAAGGGCTTTCTGTAAAAGCTATCAAGTAATCGTAGTGTTAAAAGGGCACCATACGGCCATTGCCCATCCTGAAGGACAAATTTACTTTAATACAACAGGTAACGCTGGAATGGCCACCGCAGGCAGTGGTGATGTACTTACAGGTATGCTTACAGGTTTACTGGCGCAAGGCTACGCACCGTTGGAGGCAAGCCGACTGGGGGTGTACCTACACGGACTGGCAGGAGACATTGCTGCTCATTCTTATGGTGAGGAAGCACTCATCGCCTCAGATATTATACAAAATGTAGGAAGTGCTTATAAACGGATTCAGTCATTTTGAAGTTATGTGTGTATGAAACCACAGCATATTTTCTTTTTAGGCATTACAGCTACTGTCGTAATTATCTTTTTTTATGCGCTTACTGATAAAAAAACGGAGCAGAACTATTCAGAAAACTTATTAAAAGCTAGAGAAGAACGTGAAAAAGAAATGAAGCTTTCTGACCAGTCACCCATCGAAAATTTAGAGGAGTTTGAAGGACTAAGCTACTACAAGCCTGATCCTAATTTTCGATTAAAAGCAACAGTAGAGAAGACCACCTCCAAACAACTCTATACAATCAATAGAACGGACAGCAGCACTGTGAAATTTACGGCCTACGCTTATTTATCTTTTAAGTGGAATAATGAAACGTATAAACTACTGGCTTTTAACACGGCTGAAGACCCCAATACACTCTTTATTCCCTTTACCGATGCTACCAATGGGCAAGGCACTTATGAAGGAGGGCGCTATCTTAACTTAGAAAAAAAAGAAGAAACAGAAATGGTGGTAGATTTCAATCTCGCCTTCAATCCTTCTTGTGTCTACAATATTAATTATGTATGTCCCATTCCCCCTAGAGAGAATCACCTAGATTTTGCGGTGAAAGCAGGTGAAAAACTACCAATCGGTGAAAATTAATTTTCTAAAGGTTTTACAGGTTGATCAGGGCGTGCATATGCAAATCGAGCCAGTGGTGTAATTTTATAATAGGCATCTAAGCCTCCTATTCCCACCGTTGCTGCCTGGGCTAAATCTATGAAGCCATCTGCTTGGATGTATTTTTCTTCCACATAGACTTCTTTTACCTCACCTATAACTAAGTGTACATCATTGGACTTGATATGAATGCTTTCTACAAAGGAGAGTCCTAATTGAATGGTGGCTTCTTTCACATAAGGAGCAGTAAAAGGCGTTTTGAAGGCAGGTGTGAAGCCGCAAGCCTCAAATTCAGAAGTAGCGCTATCGTATTTAGCCGAGGTTTGGTGGGCTTGCTCAATGATGGCGGTGTGAACGTGATTAATGGTATAAAATCCTTGCGACTGAATAGTGTCAATGTTATGTCTGTCTACTGTAGTGGGACGCATTACAAAGCCAATGTGTGGAGGCGTTGCACCTATGTGTACAAAAGAGTTAAAAATAGCCAAGTTGGTTTGCTGCTTTGTGCTGACAGTACCAATAAGCCCTGCACTTTTCACCCCCGTAATACTATTCATAAAATTACGCCTATAAAGCGACTCAAAGTCTAGAATTTGTGCTTGTGTAAATTTCATGCCTATATTTTTTCAGAAAACCTCCTTGTAAGATTGATTGTTAAATTCTACTAGGTATTCCTCTTACTATTTCATATTGTTGCACAACTTAAAAGCAATCTACATGGGGCTATGGTGGAAATATATACTTGTTTATCTGTGGGCTACTACTAAGTTCGTCGTAGCGCCTATCACGGGTTATTTAGCAGGTTTAGGGTGGCTAGAAAACGCTTTACTAACGGTAGCAGGTATGATGACCACACTGATAACGATCTCTTATATAGGAGAGCAAATCAGAGACTATCTGGTACATAAAAGGCGTGGTTCAGGTAGGCGCAGGCGAGTTTTTACGAGAAGAAATCGCTTTATTGTACGTGTATGGAAGGGCTTTGGAATCTATGGTATTTGCTTTCTTACTCCTGTATTATTCAGTCCTATAGTAGGTTCTATCTTGGCAGTGTCTTTTGAGCGGGATAAAAAGAAACTTTGGTTAGTAATGCTAGTGGCCTCTGCCTTTTGGGCATTTTTGTTGAGTATAAGTTTACAAGTAGGGGGTGATAGTGTATTAATGTTAATTGAGTAGATTAGCACTATTTTTGTACATAGTAGTTTTACGTTCTTTGATATTGGGGTCGACTGGTTTTGACAGCACGCGTTAGGCACATGCTTGCACGTCGGGTAATGAAACTATCCCGTAAATCTCGTTTCACAATAATAATTGGCGAAACTAACTACGCCCTAGCCGCTTAATCAAGGATTAACTAGCTAGTACTCTGCTTACTGCCCCTGCTCTGTCGTAGTAAGCAATATGAGTATCAACTCTCGGAGCTAGCCAAAGAGAAGGTTGCGACTCAATGGCGAAACTAAGTAACTAAGGTGTGCAATGAGCTTCGTTTCGTAGCTTGTGTACGCTCGAAAATAGAAACGAAACTAAACGTGTAGTGGGTATTTGTCAGCCTTGCCTGGACGAGAGTTCGAATCTCTCCGACTCCACAAAAGCAGCTTTATTTGCATAATAAAGCTGCTTTTTTTATTTTGTGTCACTATCTGCGTCAACCTACTATCATGGGAAAGATTAAGCTATCTAACAGAGGAAACGAAGACAACCACAAGAACGTACCTTACCAACTTGCTAAGTTAGTAGCAGGCAAGCGTATATACATTAAGTTCTATGTATATAATGAGACAACAGGAAAGACACAGCGCATAAGACGTGAAGTACCTGCCACCTTGGCAAAAGAAGAGCAGACAAAATGGATAGCACAAAGAATCGCTTACATTAATGAGTTGCTAACGGCTGGTTATTACATACAAAAGCGTAATCAGCAAGACGCTTTAAAAACCAAAAGACGTTCCATTCAAGAGGCTTTGATAGAAGTAGTAACGTCACACCAGTCTCATACAAAATATACAACACAACATTTTGCTAATGGCATTCTCAATAGCTTTCTCTCTTACATTAGCCAGAAAGCACTCAGTGATATAAGTGTACAATCAATTGATAAATCTTTTTTGATGGCTTATCTTGACTACCTAAGCCAAAAAAAGGGGGTAAAGAACATTACCCGAAACAATCACCTTAAATACCTGAGAGCACGCTTTGAGGATATGAGAGCAAGTGGCTGGCTGGAGAAAAATCCTTGTAAAGGAATTGCTTTATTAGCGACTGATACTAAAGCAACTGAAGTTATACCTGCTGAAGATTTAACCCGTATCTTGGATCAGGCTAAACAATTAGACCAAGAAGCTTATGTATACTATGTCTGCTTGTTCTATTTATTTGTAAAACCTATCGAGCTGGATCAGCTAAAAGTAAAACAAATAGATATTACAGAGCAGCAACTTCATCTGTATGATACGAAGAAAAAACTTACCCACATAACAATACCCGATCGACTGATAACAATATTTAAAGAAACAGCTTTATTAGAAAAAAATCCTGAAAAAGCTATTTTCTCACGACGGCGTGCTACTTTTCGAAAAACATTTAAAGATATTGTGAAAGAAATTGGCCTACCGAGTCGCTATTATATGTATTTGATCAGACATACAGGCGTCTTGATGCATTACCAAAATGGCTGTAGCTTGCAATACATACAGCGGCAGTGCAGGCATCATCACCTAGGTATCACAGATACTTACTTGCGTTCATTAGGAGTAGAAATGACCTACACAGATAATACACCTATTATTTAATACCACACTCTACCCTAGAGAAATAAACAGTAAAAACTGAAAAACTTCTTTTAAATCCCCCTACTTGCCCCTAACTTTACAATCCTGTTTTTCAACTAAAATACCATATAGCAAATGCTCAGAACGCATACCTGTGGCGAATTACGCCTCGATCATCTTAACGAAAAAGTCACCTTATCAGGCTGGGTACAAACGGTTAGAGATAAAGGAAAGATTATCTGGATAGATTTACGTGATCGCTATGGTATCACACAATTGGTAATGGAAGAGGGAAAAACGCCTACTACACTTATCGATTTAGCACGTACTTTAGGAAGAGAGTTTGTCATACAAGCAGTCGGCACGGTGAATGAAAGAGCTGCTAAAAATGATAAAATACCTACCGGAAACATAGAGGTAAGCGTTACCAATTTACAGGTACTCAATAAAGCAGCCTTACCACCCTTTAAAATAGAAGACGAAACAGACGGAGGCGATGATTTACGCATGAAATTTCGCTACCTCGATTTAAGACGAAATCTTATACGGCAAAACCTCATCCTTCGCCATCGATTGGCAAAAGCTACACGCGACTACCTGGATCAGTTGGCTTTTATAGAAGTAGAGACGCCAGTACTCATTAAATCTACGCCAGAGGGGGCTAGAGATTTTTTGGTTCCCTCTAGAATGAATCTGGGACAGTTCTATGCGCTGCCTCAATCACCACAAACCTTTAAGCAATTATTGATGGTAGCAGGCTTCGACCGCTACTACCAAATTGTAAAATGCTTCAGAGATGAAGACTTACGAGCAGATCGTCAGCCAGAGTTCACACAAATAGACTGTGAGATGTCTTTTGTAGAACAAGAAGATGTATTACAGACTTTTGAAGGGCTTGTAAAATACCTTTTTAAAGAAATAAAAGGTATAGAAGTAGCCGATTTCCCACGGATGCATTATGCAGAAGCAATGAAGTACTACGGCTCAGACAAGCCTGATACGCGTTTTGATATGAAGTTTGTAGAGCTAAAAAATACAGAAAGAGACCTTACCTCAGCAAAAGGCTTTAAAGTATTGGATGAAGCCGAACTAGTAGTAGGAATTTGTGCAAAAGGAGCGGCTAGTTACTCCAGAAAGCAATTGGATACACTAACAGATTTTGTAAAGCGACCTCAAATTGGAGCAAAAGGGTTGATTTACGTAAAATATAACACAGACAGCACCTTTAAGTCGTCTGTAGATAAATTTTATGCACCAGAAGACCTAAAACAATGGGCAGATGCGATGGATGCACAACCTGGAGATTTATTACTAATACTTTCTGGAAAAACCCAACAAGTACGTAAGCAGTTGAATGAACTTCGCCTAGAGGTAGGCAGTCAGTTAGGACTTAGGGATAAGCAGCAATTTTCTTGTTTGTGGGTAGTAGACTTCCCTTTGCTAGAGTTTGATGAGGAGACTCAGCGCTGGCATGCCATGCACCATCCTTTTACTTCACCTAAACCAGAAGATATTGGTTTGCTAGCAAGCGAACCCGCCAAGGTAAAAGCAAATGCCTACGATATGGTAATCAATGGAGTGGAAATAGGAGGGGGGTCTATTCGTATTGCTGATGAGACATTACAAGCGCGTTTGTTCGAATTACTTGGTTTTTCTCAAGAAGAAGCCGAAGCGCAGTTTGGTTTTCTAATGAATGCGTTTAAGTATGGCGCGCCACCACATGGAGGTATTGCTTTTGGTTTTGACAGGCTGTGTGCTGTATTGAGTGGGGTCGATTCTATCCGTGACTTTATCGCTTTTCCTAAAAACAATAGCGGAAGAGATGTAATGATCGAATCACCCGCTACCATCGACCCTTCGCAGATACAAGAGTTAGGCATTAAGTTGCTACCTAATAAAGAGTAAATATAATATATAGAGGAGAAGGAAAGTACTAGAAAATATAACGAGCACCCAAGTTTACACCAAAAGCTTGTGGTGTACTTTGAACTGCCATATTATTTCTTGTACTTGACATCAACGCTTGTTGGTAGATGGGTTCTATAGCGATCCCACACTTTTCTAAGAGTTGATAGTTTATCTCGAACGCCAATAGTCCATTCACATAAACGTTACGATATATACTTGCGTCATCAGTACCGATGTCCAGCGTACTAATATTTGCTTCTGAACTACTTAATATATTCCGTAATAGGAAGTGAGGTGATATACCTGTAGATAATGTGTAACCCCAGCGATTATGTTGAAGTTGATAACCTATCTTAATAGGAATTCCTAGATAAGAATAGGTATTATACACTACGGCTGACGGAGAAGTATAGTCACTTTCTCTAGCAGTAAAGTTACTACTGGTCTGAGATAACTGAATAGAACGGTTATGGTTTTCATCAATAAGGCTGAAGAAACTAGGCGTTCTTTCATTACCCGAGGTGTAAATAAAGTTATTCGTTTCAATGGCCGACGTATACTGACCATACGTAAAGCCAGTTTGCAATAATACTCTATTTGATATTTTTGTTCCTATCTGTAATCCTGTTTGATAAGAAAAAGCAGGCGTGACATTATTTTCTAACTCGTTATTGATTTCAGTACTAGCGTCTACTACTCTAGTACCTTGATTAGATAATACTGGAGTAGAAATATTACTTGTACTTACTTGAAAGTTAGGGTTGAATGCCATAGGTGCAAAATTTACACCTACCTGAATACCTCTACTATTTTTGTTATTATTTTCGGTTGGCGCTGATTGTGCAAGTACATCTTCAATACCTAACAGGCTACTATCCAAATGACTACGATAAAGCGATTGTAGTGGTGTATGAGCGAATTGTGCCTCTTTTTTAGATAGTTCGGTAAAATCAGGAGGAAGAGAAGCGTCATTTTTCGTAGGGATAGCAATCGGCTTTGCCTCAATATATTTTCTTATATCAGTAGGACGATAGTTGATTACCGCAACAATATTAGTGTTTTCCTGATCAAGCTCAAGCTGTATAGCTTCGCGAGCGGTAGGCTCTACGGTAGTAGGAAGCTCGATAACCTCATTATTGTCTTCAAGTGCTTCTACTTGAGCAAGGTCAATAGGCTGTTCTTGGTGGGGATAAATAGAGAAAATAATGGAAACACATACCAACACTAAGAAGCTGGAAGCTATTGCTATATACTTATACAATAGTAGCTTACGACGATAAGCAGCACTCTCTCTTTCTTGGGTCAGGTGAGCGTCTAGCTTATCCCAAAGGGTATCGGCAGGTGGCTCTTCTGCTTTCTCGAAAGCTTTTTGCCACGCCGATTCAAAATTAGTTTTGTAATGCTCGTCCATAAGCTGAATCCTCCTCTTTCTGTAGCATCTCACGAAGTAGTATTTTAGCCCTAGCATACTGGGACTTAGAAGTACCCTCCGTAATATTAAGCATCTCTGCTATTTCCTTGTGTTGATATCCTTCAATGGCATAGAGGTTAAAGACGGCTCGGTAGCGAGGTGCTAGCTGCTGTATCATGGCTAGCAGCTCTTCCCAGCTATACTGGTTAACACTCCATTCGCTGGCTTTTTGCTCTTGTAGATCATCAATATCAATAGCAGGGTAAAGATACAATTTGCTACGGTTCTGTTTGAGTGCGGTATTGATAACGATTCTTTTAATCCAAGCCTCTAAAGGACACTCCTTTCTGAACTGTGGAATCTTATCGAACACCTTAATAAAAGCTTCTTGTAACACATCTTCCGCCTCTAGTCTACCAGAAGTATAGCGTAATGATACCACAAGCATTTTAGGAGCAAAATGCTCATAGAGCTGTCGCTGAGCGGTACTTTTGCCCTTGCAACATCCTTTTAATACGCGTTCTTCGTTGTAAACCATGGTGTGTCTGAAATATTTTTATTTGATGGCCACACTACTTATTGGACCCTGCAACTTATCCAAAAGTTGCAAGGAGTCAACTATATGTACGAATTATTTTTAAGTAAGTCTATTAAAACACTGATATTTTCACATAACGCTTCGGATTCTTACGTAAATCTATCAGTAACTTATCTAAGTCAATGGAAAGAGCGTTGAGGTTATTGTACAGAGAGTCGTCATTGACGAGGGCTCCTAAGGTCCCCTCTCCATCATCAACTTTCTTAAGTACACCTTGAAGTTGTGCAATCGACTGATTCGCATTGGCTACCGTTTGTTTTAGCTCTAAAGTACTGAGTGAATCAGCAAAAGCATTCATCTTTCCTACAACAGGCTCAAACTCTTTGCCCATTTTACTCAAAGAGGCAGAGAGCGATCTGAGATTACCAACTGTTGCCGTTAGACCTTGGCGATTATCATCTAAGGTACCTTTCAAACCCACCCCTACGCTATTGTAAGTATCGAGTAAGTTGCCCACTTTACCTCCTACACCATTAAAGTCTTTCAACAACGCATTGAGTTGAAAAAGGGTGGTGTCAAGCTGCTCTTTAAGCTCTGGGATATAACTTTGAAGCTCAGCTACCATATTTTCTTCTAGGGCAGAAGCCAGTTCTGCACCACTTTCTAGGGTTTTGTTAGATTTACCTATCTGCAATTCAACCATTTTACTTCCCAAAAGCCCATCGTCTTTTAGTAGTGCTTTGGTACCTTCTGTAACAGCTAGTTCATCGTCGATCTCCATTTTTATTCTAATCTGATTGGCCTTTTCTGCCATCAAGTCAATTTCTTTAACACGCCCCACTACATAGCCGTTGATTTTGACAGGATTGGAGATGGTCAAGCCACCAATGTCAGGATAAGTGGCATAATAATAATTGGTGGAACTGAGAAAATCGGAACCTTTCAAAAAGTTAAATCCAAAATAAAGGATTACCATGGAACCGAGTGCTATTACACCTACTCTAAATTCTTTAGATATTTTCATATTGTTTAATCGTTACCGATAGATTCTATTTCTTTTTTGTAGTCGCGAATAGCTCTGAAAAGTGCAGAAGCGATCACGGTTTGTCCCCAACCATCGTTGAGGTACTTCTCTTCTGCTAAATTAGAAATAAAACCTATCTCTACTAATACGCTGGCGGATGTTGATTGTTTAAGTACTACAAAACCGGCTTGTTTGATACCTCGGCTTTTACGTTTGGCGCGTGTACTAAATTGCTGGTCTATTTTTTCGGCTAGTTTTAAGCTATTTTCTAAATAAGCGCTTTGCATCAAGGCAAGCATAATGTATCCTTCTGTAGAATTAGGATCAAAGCCTTGGTAGTTCTGTTGATAACCTTCCTCTAAAAGAATTGCTTTATTTTCTCTTCGTGCTACTGATAAGTTCTCTTCAGAAACGTGTTGGCCCATTACATAAACTTCTGTACCGTAGATAGTCTGCTTCTTAGCAGGGCTGGCGTTGACAGAATTACAATGGATAGAAATAAATATATCTGCTTTACTTCTGTTAGCTAACTCAGCACGTTTGTACAGCTCCACAAATTCATCTGTAGTACGTGTATAAACAACTTTTACGTCTGGTAAATATTTATTAATGGTTTTACCAAGCTCTAAGGCTACTGCCAAAGCAATATCTTTTTCTTTGGTGTTACTTCCTAGTGTTCCAGGATCTTTCCCTCCGTGGCCTGCATCAATCACGATAGTTTTCACCTTGTATTGGTAATTTTTGTTAACTTCGCCTCCTAGGAAAGAGCTAGTTATCATAAAAACTGTTAAAAGAAGTGTTGTTTTGAACAAATTTCTTTTCATTAGCACTATCAAATTGACTTCATACTGTTAACCTTTGTGTTTTGTACTACACAAAATTGAAAATTATTTTGATAAATCAGAAGAAAACACCGGCTATTTTCAACTTTATAAAGCTTTGGGTGAGTTTCTTATGTATATCTTTTGCGAGCTATGGTCAAGTAGATAGTTTGAAAATATCCCAAGACACTATTCGTACAGACACTGTAGTTAACACCAAAGATGTTAATAAAAGTGATATTAAGACAACTATCATTTTCCATGCCAAAGACTCTGTTATTCTTGATATGAAAAATAAGCGGGGGTTTCTATATGAGGAAGCGCAAGTAGATTATGGGCAGACACGCTTGGAGGCAGCCGAGATTAATATGGACATGGACAATAACATTGTAAAGGCGCGCCCTAAGCTAGACACGGCTGGCCAAGTAGTGGGGAAGCCCTTACTCACGGAAGACGGTGACAAAATACTGGCGGATTCTATCGACTATAATATGAACAGCCAGCGAGGGATTATGAGTGGCATTGTCACCCAACAGGGAGAAGGGTATATTGGTGGCAATAGGGTGAAGAAAAGCCCGGAAAACGAATTCTACCTAGATGATGGCTACTATACTACTTGTAACCTTGAGCACCCACACTTTCGGATTAGAGCTAGAAAAATTAAGCTAACTAAAAATCAAAATGTCATTGCAGGGCCCTTCAACCTAGAGATTGCTGATACACCTACTCCGCTCGGATTTGCGTTCGGTATATTTCCAAAACCTAACCGAAAAGCTTCTGGGATCATCGTTCCTGTCTATGGAGAGTCTAGAAATGAAGGCTTCTTCTTACGCAATGGCGGGTACTATTGGGCCATTAACGACCACGTTGATCTGAAGGCATTGGGGGAAGTATATACATATGGTAATTGGGGAATCAATCTAGCCTCTAATTATGCCAAACGTTATTATTACACAGGTTTTGCTAATCTCTCTTACAATACCCGCTTCGACCCAGAGCAGGAAGGCGAGCTAGAACGTACCAGAATACGCCAATTTTGGATCAACTGGTCGCATACACCTAGAGCAAGAGGTACAGGGCGCTTTTCTGCGAGTGTAAGTGCGGGAGCCAACTCATTTAATCGTACTAGTTCTTTTGAGTTACAAAATCAGTTGAGCAGTACATTTCGATCTACCGTATCTTATGCAAAAACTTTCAAGGGTACGCCTTTTAGTATGACTTTAAGTGGTAATCATAACCAAGAGACGAGAACCAATCTTGTCAATATTACCCTGCCAGACTTTAATTTTAGTATGAACCGTATATTTCCCTTCCGTAGAAGAGGAGGGAATACTACTGGATTCATTCCTAACATTAGTGTTGCTTACAATGCCAATGCCTCGGTAAATATCTCTAATCTTGTACAGGGAACCAGAGGGGCTGGCTTTGCTACTACCGAGTTTGCAGAAGATAGTATTTATGCCTTCAATACCGACAATCTTGCCCTTTTTATAGCGAATGCAGAGTATAACCTTAATCATAGTATTCCTATCTCTGCTCCTTATAAATTATTAAGGTATTTAAACGGAACGCTTAATTTTAACTTTAACCAAGCTTTTCATACAGAACGATATGACTATGAGTGGGTACCTTCTGGAAGTGTAAATGATCCAAATCCAGGGGCGGTAAATATAGACACAGTCAGGCAACTAGGCACTAGCTATCGCTACAGCTTTGGTACAAACCTTTCTACCAATATTTTTGGTATTTTTCAGTTTAGAGGGAAAGGCCGCTTAAAGGCTATCAGGCACCTTATTCAGCCTAGTGTAGGGTTTTCTTACTCGCCAGACTTTACCCAAGCCCGCTATAACTTTTACCAACAAGATGTACAAGTAGGCGTCAGAAGAGAGGTAGTAGGCGTGGATACTAATGGTAACGAAAGCGCGGTATTTCGTCCTTTAACGAGAGACTTACCACGCTATAGAGGGGTTGTAGGGGGTGGCCCTTCTGGGAATATTACTTTTGGTGTAAGGAACACGCTGGAAGCAAAGCTAAATCCCAAAAGTGATACTGCTTCGCAGGATAAAAAGGTGATGATACTCGATGAGTTTTCTGCTAATAGTAGTTACAACATTTTGGCTGATTCTTTCAACTTGGCCAATATTGCCCTTACTGCCCGTACTCGTATACAACCTTTCTTGGATATCAATGTACGTGGTACACTAGACCCTTATACCTATGAGCAAGATCTTGAAACAGGAAATTTCAGAAGAGTTAATCTTTTTGCTTGGCAAAGTGGACGAAGTATCGGTACGTTGACGACTGGAACCTTAACTCTCAGTACTAGCTTGAGCCCTGATATCTTGAAAGGAAAGCAGGACGAGTCTGACAACACAGATATTCAACAACAAAACTTACTAAATACCAATCCCAACTTACTAGACCCTACCGCTAACCCAATAGATGAAGTAAGGGCTACACGAACTACCCAAGAAAACCCAGATCTCTATGTAGATTTTGATATTCCTTGGACACTGAGTGTCAATTATTCGGCTAGTTATAACCGCTTTCCTAGTAGGCGTTTACAACATACCCTTTCTTTTTCAGGAGATGTGAGCTTAACACCTAAGTGGAGAGTAGGCTTTAATTCAAGTTACGATTTTGAAAATCAACAACTTACTGCTACGCAGATTAATTTGTTTAGAGATTTACACTGTTGGGAGATGCGCTTTTTCTGGCAGCCTTTCGGGCAGTTTCAGTCGTATACCTTCACCATCAATGTAAGAGCAGGTACGCTGCGTGACCTCAAGTTAGATAGAAAACGTACTTGGTACGATCGATAGTAATATTCACTTATAAGTAATTTCATTAGTCAGGCGCTTTTATTGTTTGGCAAACTATTCCTTACCTCTCATACAATTGAGTAGGGAAAGGCTTCTTTTATGTGTTGATTTGTAATGTAATCAAAAACGAAAAGGGCATAAAAAAACAGTCGACATCAATAGACTGAAGAACAACTGTCACTTCAACAACGACTAGAAAGTCGCAATAAAGACCCAAAAGTCATCAAGCTTTCTCTCCTGTTGGGTCAACTAGAAACGATCTCTACCGTGTAGAGGTCGTTTTTTTTAATGCACCATATGGAAGTGTTTCAGTACCGCTTCTCGGTAGGTTTTTCCTATAGGAATACGATGCGTATCTATATAGAGCATGTTGCCTTCCAGTGCTGTGATATACGCTAAGTTAACGATGTACGAACGATGTACACGAACGAACATCTCTTTACAAAGCATTCGAGCAACCTGCCAAAGTTTTAAACAGTTTACAAAACTCTCCGAAGAAGTTTGTATCAGCGCATAGTTGCCTTGTGCTTGTACCCAGAGAATATCTTCAAATTTGACCCGCTGGAAACGTGTCCTCTTTTTTATGAAGAGGCAATCCCTCAAAGGAATTATGCTGCTGTTCAAGGCTTCTTGGGCTACTTCTTCTCGTTGATGAAGTGCTTTAAGAAAAGTAGTGTTACGCACCCCATAATAAGAACGTGGTGCTGCGCGCGAAGTATCCGCTTGTAAATTGGTAAAATGAATTAGCTGATTTGCCATAACGATTTTCTTTTGATTAAGGTAATTAAGAAGAAATAAACTATATTATAAAGCAATTTATAATTATTTTAATTATATTGCAAGTGAAGTTTATAATTATTTTAATTATGAAAACGCGGAAAGAAAGAAAAGTAGCCATAAGTAAGCGGGTAGTAGAGGCCATTGATTACATAGTAGCAAAGGAAGACTATCAGAGTGATGCACAGTTTGCCAAAGATATAGATATACACCCACAAAAGCTTTCTGATATCAGAACGGGTAAGCTACAAGCCAATACAGATTTAATAGGTATTATAGTAGCTAAATTTCCTTATGTCAATGTAGCTTACCTTTTTACAGGCGAAGGAACGCTCCATACACTCCAATCACTTCCCAAGCAAGTGGAAAATATTTCCCAAGAAACAGGGCTATTTCAATCAACAGAGGTGGTATACGTACCTATCAACGAAATTGAAGAGAACAAAGAGTATGTTTTTTTAGCACCAGACATTGCCATCGCAGGGTATCCAGAAGTGTATTTCACAGAAGAAAACCTTAAAGAGATAGATAAATTTCGCTTACCCATGCTCCGTAAAACGGGCTTGTACGCTTGCTATCGCATTGCAGGAAACTCTATGCAAGATGTAATACAGCATGGTAACTGGGTCATCTGTCGCTTGCTACAAGAAGACACGGAAGTAACCAGCGGTAATCTCTACCTAATTGCCACAAAAAGTGACGGAGTAATGCTCAAAAGGATAGATAAGCGCTACCTGAAAAAGTTTGACAGCATTATTTGTTATTCAGACAATCCACTATTTGAGCCTTTTGCGCTCCATAGCGATCAAATCTTTAAGATATGGGAAGTAGAACTTTTTCTATCAGATGACTTACGCTCACAGACCAATCCTATAGAGCAGAAAAAAATGATAGACGATTTTGCCCAGCAACTAAAAGATTGGCTGTAAAACAATCCTAAAAATAGGATGGTTATATAGGTAAATAAACCTTCAGTAATTAAAACATTCATATTTTTATGGGAGGTGTACCTATCATTCTCTTTTCCTTAGGTTTCCTATTCCTACTAGCTGTACTAAGTTATAACACGATTCGTAAAGCCTACTGGGAATACAGCGCCACTAAGAAGCAGCTAAAAGAGGCACTAGTAAGTGCTTTAGAGCAACTCAGAGGAAGTATCGATATAAAAGATAGCGAAGAGAAGGCTGTCATCGAAAAAGAGATTATTGAGCAACAATCTCTCATTGATCGAGATAGCTACAAAATCGTCGTGTATGCGATTCCACGCATACAACAAACCCTCAAGAATACGACTATTGATACAGCCGCACTGAAAATGATGCTGAAAAAGCATCTGCATGCGCAAAGGAGCTACAATAGTTTTGTAGAGCAAATGCCTTCCAAAGTAGTCGCTAACTTGGCAGGCTATAAGAAAGTAGGTTAGAGGAGCTCACCCCAGTTACCTTTCAATGTAGTATTGGTAAGACAACCTTCTAGCTTTTTAACAAATTGTTGTCTAGGCATATAATGTGCCCCCAAGCTTTCTAAATGTTGCGTATATACTTGGCAGTCAATAAGCGTAAAGCCTTTTGTTGCCAGTTGTTTGACTAAGGTAATAAAACCAGCCTTAGAGGCATTGCTCACTTTGGTAAACATAGATTCTCCGTAAAAACAGGTTCCAATGGCCACACCATACAGGCCACCCACCAGTTTCTCTTCTTTCCAAACCTCTACAGAGTGTGCATAGCCCATCTGATGAAGTTGATAGTAAGCTTCTATAATATCACTAGTAATCCAAGTGCCATACTGTCCTTCCCTTTTAATAGACTGGCAGCTAGAGATAACCTCTAAAAAGGACTGATCATAGGTGATAGTAAATTCATCTTTTTTCAGCACTTGCTTCATGCTTTTAGAGACTTTTAAATGCTCTGGAAGTAATACAAAGCGTGGGTCTGGTGACCACCAGATAATGGGCTCGTCTTCAGAAAACCAAGGAAAAATACCTAAACGATAGGCCAATAACAGCCGATCGATTGATAAGTCGCCACCGATGGCTAAGACACCATCTCTGTTGGCTTGATGAACAGGAGGGAAATGTAACTCTTCATTTAAAAAATAATAACTCATAAGTCGTAGATAATCAGCTTTTAGGATTCTTTTACACATGGCTGCTGATTAATCTTTTTATAGTATTGAATATAAGAAAAAAAAGTCGTAAATAAAGAGAAATAATAATGAAATAGTAGTAGGCAATGGCATTTATGAATTTCTTCCAATCACCTTTTGGTATAGTACAAGTAAGCGCTAGTAATCAGGGAGTTACTGCTGTCAAACGAGTAAGCCATATTGAGGAACGTGACATACAACCCAATACACATACAACACAGGCCATTGAGGAACTGAAAGCCTATTTTCGAAAAGAACTCCAACAGTTTAAAGTAGCCTTGGATTATCAAGGAACGCCTTTTCAACAACAAGTATGGGAGCAACTACTAGGCATTCCTTATGGAACTACCACTAGCTATAAGCAAATCGCTAAAAATTTAGGAGATGTGAAAAAAATCAGAGCCGTAGGAAGTGCAAATGGTAAGAATAAGATTTGGATTATCATACCCTGCCATCGTGTAATTGGAGAGAATGGTGATCTGATTGGCTACGCTGGAGGAATAACACTCAAAAGACAATTATTATCACACGAAGCAACTGTACAACAATTATCCATTTTTTAACTATATTTGAATACCCGTTTATACAGTTTTGCATATTGAAACAGATTAATAACTTTGTATAAAACAATGAGTACGATCATAAAACAGCCGACATCCTATGGACAAGTATTCTTATATTGCTAATGCACACACCAATTATATTGAGGACCTTTATAAAACTTACCAAGAAGATCCTTCTGCGGTAGATGAAAGTTGGCAAAAGTTTTTTGAAGGCTTTGAGTTTTCATCACAATACAATGGTAACGGTCATACAACTACCTCTTTAGAAGGAGTAGATGCTGACCATATCCTGAAAGAAGCCAAAGTCTATCAACTCATTGACGCCTACAGAACTCGTGCGCACCTGAGAGCGAAAACAAACCCGGTAAGAGAGCGAAAAGATCGTCAGCCTATTTTAGACTTAGAATATTTCGGGCTCAATGAAGCTGATCTAGACATAGTCTTTCAAGCGGGTGAAGAGATTGGTATTGGTGCCTCCAAGCTAAGTAAAATTATAGAGTCGCTCAAGCATATCTACGAGGGTTCGGTAGGCTTTGAGTATGCCTACATTAGAGAGCCAGAAATGAAAAGCTGGCTACAGAAAAAAATAGAAAAAGACTCACTGGCTTTTAATCCTGATATTGAATACAAAAAAAGAATTCTTTCTAAGCTCAATGAGGCGGTAGTCTTTGAGAATTTTCTGCAAACAAAATTCTTAGGGCAGAAGCGCTTCTCTTTAGAAGGAGGAGAAACGACTATCCCAGCCTTAGATGCCATTATTAATAGGTCTGCTGAATTAGGTGTAAAAGAGATTGTCATTGGGATGGCACACAGAGGGCGCTTAAACGTATTGGTAAATACAATGCGTAAAACCTACGAGCAGGTATTTAGCGAGTTTGAGGGAACTGCCAAACCAGACCTGACCATGGGTGATGGCGATGTGAAATACCATATGGGTTTTGCTAGTGAAGTAGACACACCTTCTGGTGAAAAAGTACACATTCGCCTAGCCCCTAACCCTTCCCACTTAGAGGCAGTAGATGCCGTAGTACAAGGGTATGTGAGGGCACAGATAGATGAAGAGTACTTCGATCACGATTTAGTACTGCCTATCCTCATTCATGGGGACGCCGCGGTTGCTGGGCAAGGATTAGTATACGAAGTAACACAGATGGCCAATTTGGAAGGCTACAAAACAGGTGGAACCATTCACTTTGTGATTAACAACCAAGTAGGATTTACCACTGACTTCGAAGATGCTCGCTCTAGTATCTACTGTACTGATCTTGCTAAAATTATAGATGCACCTGTATTACATGTAAACGGCGACAATCCAGAAGCGGTCGTTTTTTGTTGTCAATTGGCGGCTGAGTTTCGTCAGAAATTCAATCGTGACATATTCATAGATATGGTTTGCTACCGTCGCCACGGGCACAACGAAACAGACGAACCACGCTTTACACAACCCAAGCTTTATAATATTATTGCCAAACATCCCAATCCAAGGGAAGTATACACAAAACAACTCATAGAACAGGGAGAAGTCAATAAGGAGTTGGTGAAAGAAATGGAGAAGGAGTTCAAAAAAATGCTCCAAGACCGTCTCAATGAAGTAAAGCAAAAGCCTTTACCTTATCATTTCTCACAACTAGAGAAAGACTGGCAAAAGCTCCATAGATCAGAGAAAAAAGATTTTGAAAAGTCGCCTACTACGGCTGTTTCCAAAGAAGTTATTCAAAAAGTGGGAGAAGCACTGACAAGGCTTCCAGAGGGCTTTAAAGCACTTAAACAAATTCAGAAGCTGATCGAAGATAGAAAAAGAGGTTTCTTTGAAGAAGAAAAGCTTGACTGGGCCAGTGCAGAACTTCTCGCGTATGGTTCCTTGCTATTAGAAGAGAAAATGGTACGCCTTACAGGGCAAGATGTACGTAGAGGAACCTTCTCGCATCGGCAATCTGTCTTGAGAGATGCCGAAACGAATGAAGCCTATTTTAGTCTCAATCATATAGAGCCTAACCAAAGCAACCTTTCCGTATCTTCAACTCACTGCTTTCAGAGTACGGCGTAATGGGTTTTGAATTTGGCTATTCGATGGCCAATCCTAATGCGCTTGTCATTTGGGAGGCACAGTTTGGTGATTTTGCCAATGGCGCACAAGTAATGATCGATCAGTTCTTAGCTTCTTCAGAAAGTAAGTGGCATCAAATGAACGGACTAGTATTATTACTGCCTCACGGCTATGAAGGACAAGGACCTGAGCACTCTTCTGCACGGTTAGGACGTTTCTTACAGTTATGCGCAGAAGAAAATATGATAGTCGTAAACATTACGAAATCTGCTAACTTCTTCCACGTATTACGTAGGCAACTTGCTTGGGAATTCCGCAAGCCTTTAATTGTAATGTCACCCAAGTCGCTACTACGTAAAAAGGAAGTAGTTTCGCCTATGAAAGACTTCACCAAAGGAGGCTTCCAAGAGGTGCTAGATGACAGCTACGTAGACGCTAAAAAAGTAAAGAGGGTAGTCCTGTGTTCAGGAAAAGTAGCGCTCGACCTACAAGAAAAACAAGCCAAAGATAAACGCAAAGATGTAGCCGTGGTGCGATTAGAACAGTTGTATCCTTATCCGGAAAAGCAGCTAGAGAAAGTATTGAAAAAATACAAAGACGCCGAAGTAATATGGGTACAAGAAGAGCCTAAAAATATGGGCGCGTATGGCTTTATGCTGATGCATTATGGAAGTATACCTTGTATCTCTCGTAAGGCAAGTGCTTCACCGGCTACTGGTTACTATAAAGTACATGTAGAAGAGCAGGAGCGGATTGTAAATGAAGCGTTTGATGTATAGTATAAGCGGTAGCTGTTGTGTTTCTTATCAAATGATCAAGCGAATATGACCAATGAGGTAGTTGTACCCCATATAAGTAGTTCAGTTAAAAAGATAAAGATAATGATAGATGTCTGGCATAAACAGACGGGTGAATTGGTCTGGCAAGGAGAACGTTTAGTGGAACTTGAAACTGATAAAGCTGTTTGTGAGGTAAGGGCAGAGACAACAGGTATATTAGAAGTATTGGCAGAAAAAGAGGCTAATGTATGCCAAGGCGAGGTGATTGCTAACATTCACGAGCGTTACTATGGTACACAAATTTTTTAATTAAAAACATCGTTTAATTTTCTTAAGACTTTCAAAAAAACATTCACTTCCAAACAGACAGATAACCATGAGCATCATCGAACAAAAAGTACCCAATTTGGGTGAATCCATTACAGAAATTACCATCGGTTCTTGGGACAAGCAAACAGGCGACGAGGTAGAGGTAGATGAGATAATTGGAGTGATGGAATCAGATAAGGCTTCTTTTGATATTACCGCCGAAGAAGGAGGTGTACTAGAGTTAGTAGCTGAAGAGGGCGATACCATAGAAGTGGGTGCAGTAATGTTTAAGATAGATACAAGTGGAAACGGTAATGGCGCGCAGCAATCAGAGAAAACTGCCGATAAGAAAGAAGAGAAGACAGCCAAAAAGGAAGAGCCAAAAGCAACTGAAACTACTACAGAAGCAAAGTCTACAGGTGAAACGATAGAAATGCGTGTACAGCCGCTGGGTGAATCACTCACAGAAGTGGTATTAGGAACTTGGTTGAAGAGTGATGGGGATACGGTAGAGTTAGATGAGATCATTGCAGAAATTGAGTCAGACAAAGCTACTTTTGAGCTACCAGCAGAAGCGCAAGGAGTATTGCACATCGTAGCCGAAGAGGGCGATACGATGGAAGTTAATGACCTTATTTGTAAAATCGAAGTAACAGAGGGGGGAAGCAGTAGCGATACTTCTAATCAAAAAGAAACTTCCAAAGAACAAGAAACATCTTCTACAAAAACTTCGCAGAATGGTGAAACCGAAGAGAGCTATGCTAGTCAGCACCCTTCGCCGGCTGCTCTAAAAATTCTAGAAGAAAAAGGCATTGACCCCAAAGAAGTAAAAGGTACAGGCGTAGGTGGAAGAATCACCAAGGAAGATGCAATGAAGGCAGAGAAGACAACGCAAAAACAAACAAAGACCAAGCAGCAAGAAACTTCTCAACAAGAAGAGGTAAGCAGTGAATCTACAGGTAATCGCAACCAACGTAAAGAACGTATGTCTTCTTTACGGAAAACAATCGCACGGCGCTTGGTAGCCGTTAAGAATGATACGGCAATGCTCACCACCTTCAACGAGGTGAATATGAAACCCATCATGGACATGCGCAAGGCTTACAAAGAGCAGTTTAAAGAGAAGCACGAGGTAGGTTTAGGGTTTATGTCTTTCTTTGCTAAGGCTTGTTCTCAAGCGCTATTAGATTTTCCCATTGTCAATGCACAAATAGAAGAAGACCATATTCTTTACAATGACTTCGTAGATATTTCCATTGCGGTGTCTACTGAACGTGGTTTGGTAGTGCCTGTGATTCGCAATGTAGAAGAGCGAAGCTTTGCCGGAATTGAGAAAGAAATCATTCGCTTGGCTACACGCGCTAGAGACGGTAAACTAACGATTCCTGAAATGACAGGTGGTACCTTTACCATTACCAACGGCGGTATTTTCGGCTCTATGATGAGTACACCGATTATCAATGCACCACAGTCAGCCATTCTAGGGATGCACAACATTGTACAACGCCCAATGGCAGTAGACGGTGAAACGAAAATACTACCTATGATATACCTAGCACTCACTTACGACCACCGCCTCATCCACGGAAAAGACTCTGTAAGCTTCTTGGTACGTGTGAAACAGCTTCTTGAAGCACCAGAGCGCTTGCTACTAGGCGTTTAAAGATTGATATTACTAAAGGCTACAAAATACAATTTGTAGCCTTTTTTTATTTACTAACCCTATAGATTAGAAAAAAATGAGTGCTAAAAAAACGCTGCTCAATGCCTACCGTGGTATTGTACAGTTACCCGTACAATGGGGCGACATGGATATTGGTCATCATGTAAACAATGTAGTATACTTACGTTACCTAGAGACAGGTAGAGTTGCCTACTTACAAGAAGTAGGCTTCCCTAATATGAGCACCTTTGAGGGTATAGGGCCTATTTTGGCAGAAATACACGTAAAGTACAAACTGCCAGTTACGTTTCCTGACACCCTGTCAGTAGGTACAAGGGTAACCAAGATGGACGACTATAATCTATTTATGGAGACGGTCATTGTAAGTGAGCAGTGGCAAAAAATTACAACAACCGCCGAAGCACGCATTGTAAGCTATGATTATCGTACGAAGCAAAAAGCACATACGCCTCCCGACCTGAAGAAAAAGATAGCTGAATGGGAGCAACTCACAATATAATAGTAATTATTCTATACATTGGATAAGTATTTGTAATTGAGTAGGTAAGCAGGTTATGTCATCCGCTTATTTTAAATTGTATCCTATTATGCTTGAATATATTGCTAAGAAAATTGCCCGTAAATTAGACCCTGAATTTGATAAAGTTACCAAAATGGAAGAGAAAGCGAATAAAACCGTTACCAAATATGTATTGATCTCTATGGGTGCAGGCGCTGTTCCTGTTCCTCTAGTAGACATTGCTGCCCTTACTGCCGTACAGCTCAATATGCTCAAAGAGCTATGCGAAGACTACGAGGCAGACTTCTCAGAGATTTCAGGTAAAATGCTTATTGATGAAATTGCTGGGACTAGTCTTATTAAGATAGGGGCAAGCTTAGTGAAAACAATTCCTGGCTTAGGTTACTTGATAGGAGGCATCCCCATGATCGTTGTGTCGGGCGCTTCTACCTATGCTTTAGGGAAAGTATTTATCAATCACCTCAATAAAGGCGGAACACTCGCCGACTTTGATATTTCTGAAGCCAAAGTAATGTTCAAGAAAGAATTTGAGAAGGGAAAAGAGTTTGCTGAGAATCTCCGTAAAAATAAAGAACAAGAAGAAACACCCAAGAAGTCAGATAAGTCGGACGTAGTTTTTGAAAAACTACGCCAACTAGGCGAGCTACGCGATAAGGGCATTGTAACAGAAGAAGAGTTTGAAATACAAAAGAAAAAACTCTTAGAACAACTCTAAGGCTACCTCTTTAGGATTCCTTTGGAATCGTCAGAAAAAAACAACATATTTACATATAACGATCAAAAAGCGTTCACTACAAATCTACCTTGTACAATGAATTTATCTTGATCTTTTATTTCTAAGAAATAGAAAAAATCAAGACGACTTCAATAGTACAATAATTGCTAAGGTTATTTCATAGTTTGTTTTATTCATATTATAGCGTATTAGTACGCTTTAAACGCTTATATTTATGCAAAAATTCAAAGGGCTGTTTACACTATGCCTATTAACCCTTATTGTATTATTCACCAATTGTAGGCGAGGCGAAGAGGGCGATCCTGGTCCACAAGGCCCTCCGGGTATGGATGCGGACGGCGGCTCTATCCTACCTGATTTAGGTACGCTTACTCTTGAAATAGAAGGCGCACAACTTTCTGATGGTACAGACTTGGGAGGTTCTCCAGAAGTTGATGTCTTTGAAGTCGATAGAGGCCCTGAACTCCTTCCATACGCTACTGCAACTCTTAGAGATGGTGGAGGAAGGATTGAGATCAGTACTAGTGATACTTTAGCCCAGTCAGTCTTGGAAATAAATATTGGTTTAAACTCTGGCTTTGAAGAAATCTCCTCACTTTCAGATATTGATGATCCCGATTTGGTAAACTTTATTGAAATTACGGATCTTCGTTGTGCTGTTCTAGTAGGTAATCAATTACAAATCTGGACAGTAAATGAGTTTGCATCAGATACTCCTAGCGATCTTATAGATATTGATGAACTTACTTATAATGAAGAGGCAGGCACGCTTTCCTTAGATATTGAGATCCGTGATTTATTCTCTGGTTTTGAAAACTCAGCTAATGTTAGAATTTCTGGAGAGATAGCCATTGTAGAGATAAAAGAATAAATACATTTACTTTCATATAGAAGCTGTAAAGAAATTTATTCTTTACAGCTTTTTCTTTTTATCCTGCTTCCTTCTTTTACTAGATTTGCTTACTATCAACCAACTTGCTACTCAAGTAAAAATACTTATACACAACGAATAGCATACCTAGCCAGCGGCTAGCAATTTATAGAATTGTTTGTCGTTAGTCCTGAAGTAAGCGGTGCCCATAAGGCTCATTGCTCATAACCACTAAATTACCCTACCAATGAGATACCTACTATACACCTTAATAGTCATAACCGCTGCTTGTACTTCACCCGACAAGCAAGCTGATGACACACCATATTTAGCGCAAATAGACGCTTTGATCGTACAAAAAGATTTCTTTAAAGCACGAGATCTACTACAAAAGCACAAAGACCAGCTCGAAACATACGATAAAACGAGACTGGCGGCTTATGTAGATAACGCCTTTAATAGACTGGAAGCTTCTAATAAGGCCATTGAAGCACTCTTCACCACTTTTAAAGATCAACTGACGGATTCCCTACGAGCCGATCTACTGGAGATTCAATCACAGAATCATATCAAGTTACAAAACTACGAAGAGGCTTATCAGACTTCAACCTTACAGCTTAAGGAGTACGCTAAGTACTTTACAGAAGAGTTGGCTGCCCTCCAAAATTCTAGTCTCATCTGGAAGGCGCTTATTGGCCAACAGAAACAAAAAGTTGTTATACCCTCAAGGCAGGCCATTACCCTAAAGAAAGATAAAGCAGGGCTTAACAATCTTCCCGTTACTTATGATAAAGACCCAATCAATTTTATCTTTGATACAGGTGCTAATATCTCTACGGTAAATGCTTCTACTGCAGCCGCAATGAATATGAAAATGCTTGATGTTACCTTCGACGTTAACGCCATTAGTGGGATTAAAGTACAGTCAGGACTAGCCATCGCACCAAAGTTTTCTATAGCAAGCATCGAGATAGAAAATGCCGTATTTCTTGTTTTTCCAGATTCAGCTTTATTCTTTCAACCCATAGATTACCAGATTAATGGGATCATAGGTTACCCTATCATCGCCGCCCTAAAAGAAATACAAATGACCCAATCTGGACAGATGATTGTGCCAAAAAGTACTTCAGTACATCAGTCACAGAATATGGCTATGATGTTCTTGACACCTTTGGTGCAACTCACAAGCCAGAGAGATACGCTCGTATTTACATTTGATACAGGCGCGGATGCTACTACACTCTATGAAGACTACTTCAAAAAATACAGAGAGGAAATTGAAGCTAATTATACCTTAGCTCAAATGAGTATGGGTGGAGCAGGAGGAAAAATAAAAGCAGAGGGATACTATATTCAACTTCCTTTAACTGTTGGAAATAAAGAGGTGGTACTAGATTCTGTACAGCTACTTAAAGAAAACTTAGTGGAACGCGACCATATTTATGGTAATATAGGACAAGACCTGATTACTAAGTTCGACACGTTGGTTATCAATCTTGAAGAGATGTTTTTGTTAATGAAGTAAGTGTTGAATAAAGTTTACTTGTTATCATAAGTTTTTGGGTGTTCGTTAGCTTTTTAAAAGACTCTTCTATATAATATAGTACTAATGTTAGCAATCTAAGAAACAAAAACGCTCTTACTTTCTATTTCAAAAGCAAGAGCGCTACTATTAATTTCTAAGTAAACCTATCCAGAGCAAGCTTCACAAGAATCAGGATCGTCTAGCGAGCAGTTAATATCATTGTATTTCTGCTCTGCATCTACCGTTACTACTTCTTGCTCTTTTACTTTACTGGTATCTACCGTAAACTTAATCGCATCAGAAGCAGCTTTCGTTCTCAGATAATACATGCCTGTTTTCAACCCTTTCTTCCAAGCGTAGAAGTGCAGGGAGGTCATCTTACCGAAGTTAGGGTCTTGCATAAATACATTCAAGCTTTGGCTCTGGCAAATGAAAGCACCACGATCAGCCGCTAAGTCAAGAATAGTTTTCTGCTTGATCTCCCAGCCTGTCTTGTACAAATCTTTGATGTGTTGCGGAATCTCCTTGATTTCCTGTACAGAACCATTGGCCGCCATCAATTTATTCTTCATAGTATCATTCCACAAGCCAAGAGCAATCAGGTCTTTCAATAAGTGCTTGTTCACAATCACAAACTCTCCAGAAAGCACACGACGTGTATACAGGTTAGAAGTGTAAGGCTCAAAGCACTCGTTATTACCCAATATCTGAGAAGTAGAGGCCGTAGGCATGGGTGCAAGTAGTAATGAATTCCTTACCCCTTTTTCTTTTACCTTGGTACGTAAAGCTTCCCAATTCCAACGCTTCGAATCCGGCGTTACCCCCCAGAGATCAAACTGGAATTGACCCTGCGAAATGGGCGAACCTTCGAAGGTTTCATAGGGACCATACTGCTCAGCTAGCTCCATAGAGGCTTCTAGTGCGCCGTAGTAGATGGTCTCAAAAATATCTTTGTTTAAGCCTTTGGCCTCTTCAGAGTCGAAAGGCATCCGTAACATAATGAAGGCATCTGCTAATCCTTGTACACCAATACCAATAGGACGGTGACGTAAGTTGGAGTTCTCCGCTTCCTTAATAGGATAATAATTGATATCGATGATCTTATTGAGGTTACGTGTAATCACCTTTGTCACCTCATAGAGTTTTTGATGATCGAACTTTCCTTCTCTTACAAAACGTGGCAACGATAAAGAAGCTAAGTTACAAACCGCTACCTCATCAGGAGAGGTGTACTCTACAATTTCTGTACACAAGTTACTAGACTTGATCGTACCCAAGTTCTGCTGATTAGATTTGCTGTTACAAGCATCTTTATACAACATATAAGGTGTACCTGTTTCTATCTGTGCTTCTAGTATTTCAAACCATAAATCTTGCGCTTTTACTACTTTTCTAGCGCGTCCTTCTGTCTCGTATTTTTCGTAAAGGGTTTCAAATTCTTTTCCCCAGCAGTCTGCTAGTCCGGGTGCTTCGTTAGGGCAGAATAATGACCAAGTACCATTTTCCTCTACGCGCTTCATAAACAAATCAGAAATCCATAACGCATAGAAAAGGTCTCTGGCCCTCATTTCTTCCTTACCGTGATTCTTACGAAGTTGCAAGAAATCGAAGATGTCTGCGTGCCAAGGCTCTAAATACATGGCAAAGGCTCCTTTACGTTTTCCACCACCTTGATCTATGTAGCGTGCCGTATCGTTAAAGACGCGAATCATAGGAATGATACCATTAGAATGGCCATTCGTTCCTTTAATGTAAGAACCTGTAGCGCGTATATTATGGAGGCTCAGACCGATACCACCTGCAGACTGCGATATTTTCGCACATTGCTTAAGTGTATCATAAATGCCATCAATGCTATCTTCTTTCATCGTGAGTAAGAAGCAAGAAGACAATTGTGGCTTAGGTGTACCTGCGTTAAAGAGCGTTGGTGTAGCGTGTGTAAACCAACGTTCTGACATGAGATTGTAGGTCTCAATTACTGAGTCAATATCTTCTCCGTGAATCCCTACAGCCACACGCATGAGCATATGTTGAGGACGCTCTACAATCTTATTGTTCATCTTCAATAAGTAAGAGCGCTGTAATGTCTTAAAACCAAAGTAATCGTAGTGATAGTCTCTGTCGTAGATAATCGTAGAGTCGAGTAAAGCCGCATTCTTACGGATTACATCGTACACTTCCTTAGAGATTAGCCCTGCTTTTTCTTCAGTAATAGGGTCTATGTATTCATAAAGCCGCTTGGCGGTATTAGAGAAAGATTTACTCGTTACCTTATGCAAATTAGAAATCGCAATTCTTGCGGCTAATACAGCATAATCTGGGTGAACGGTAGTCATCGAAGCGGCTGTTTTGGCAGCCAACTCATCTAACTCTGTGGTAGGAATTTTATCATAAATTCCAGCAATTACTTTTTTGGCTATCTCAATGGGCTCTACATAGCGCATTTCTAAGCCATAGCAAAGTTTTTCGATTCTTGCGGTAATTTTATCGAACTTTACTGATTCTAGGCGACCATCTCTTTTTACTACAAGCACAGCTTTAAAACGTTTTAAGGTTTAAAGATTTGAAACAAAATATTCTATTGAGCTTATTTGATAGCGCATCAAATAAGCTGTTTACTTTTATTAGTCTTAATTGATTGTATGATATTGTATATTATAAATCCGTACCCCATCTTACCTATCGAAGAAGAAAAGTACGATTCTATGGGTTACTAAGTTATTAAATATAATTTAAAAAACTAATAATTCATTCACTTTTCAACGTTTATAAAATAACAACTAGGTAACAAACTAGCTTTCCGAAAAGTTGAATGAATTTACGGATAACCCAGCTATAAAGTTAGGAAAAGCCTATAAAAACTACCTAGTATTTAGCTTACGTATCAAATTAAGTAGTTGTTTATCAGTAATTTATTTTTCTAAAACTTTTACCTGCAGCGGATCTTCGCAGTTCTCTAATAATTTTTTTTGTGTCTTGTGTAAGATCGGATGGATGAAGTCAGGAGCGAGCTCTACCAGAGGTACAAGCGTAAAGCGCCTTGTAGCAATACGAGGATGAGGGACGATCAAGTTTGGCTCTTCAACGATATCTTGATTATAGTATAAAATATCTATATCTATGGTTCTAGCGCCCCATTTTTCAAGGCGTTGTCGCTCTAGGGTAGTTTCTATCTGCTGTGTGGTAGTAAGCAACTGTATAGGTGATAAACTTGTATCGACGATAACGATTTGGTTAAAGTAATCAGGCTGTGCTGTGCGACCCCAAGCGGCTGTTTGGTATATGAGAGATTGTTCGGCAATACGTCCTACTTTTTCTTGTAATAACGTTTTCGCTCGGGTTAGGTAAGCGCTACGATCACCAAGGTTACTTCCTAGCAACAAGAATACATGATTCATAAGTATTTTATAAGTTTTGTAACATCTTGTGTAACAATCCGACTCATATAATGTCTATAAAAGAATACAGTTGTAAACTGTAATTTAAAAAACGTTTTATTCATAAAGTCAATTCTATGGTAGCTTTTATTAGGTCTACTTTTGCCACCGTCTTAGGTATTTTTATTTTTTTACTGCTGGGGTTTTTCCTAGTTTGGATATTTACGCCTAAAGATGATGCGCCAGATATCGAAGAAAATTCAGTATTACGCTTAAGCCTCAACGCCCCCATTGAAGAGCGAAGCCAAGAGGATCCTTTTTCAGAGCTTACTGGTAATGTAACACCCATAGGCTTGTTAGACTTACTACAAGTCATAGAGAAAGCAAAAGACGACGACAACATTAAAGGAATTTACATAGATACAGAAGTAGCTTTGGCTGGTTTTGCTAGCCTAGAAGAAATTCGTGATGCTTTACTAGACTTTAAAGAATCAGGAAAGTTTATCGTTGCTTATGCAGAGTATTATTCTGAAGGGGCTTACTATATCGCTTCTGTAGCCGATCAGATATTTGTGAATCCTATTGGATTGGTAGAACTCAATGGCCTTTCAGTAGAAGTACCTTTTATAAAGGGAACATTAGAAAAACTGGGAGTAAAGCCTATTATATTTAGAGTAGGTGATTACAAAAGTGCGGTAGAACCCCTAATGCGTGAGGATATGAGTGAGGCAAGTAGAGAGCAAACTACTTCTTACCTCAACTCTATCTATGATCATTACCTTAATAAAGTAGCTACCTCTCGTAACATTCCTTTACATAAACTTACCATTATTTCCGATTCGATGTTGGTAAGAAAAGCACAAGATGCCCTCAGATATAAGCTTGTTACCGATGTAGGATATGAAGACGAGGCACGTGCGGCACTTCGTAAGCAACTGAAGGTAGAAAATGATGAAAAGCTTAACTTTGTAAGCATTGGTACTTACAAGAAAGTAGTGAAAGCAGAAAAGGAATATGCCAAAAATAAAATTGCGATCCTTGTAGCAGAAGGTCAGATTGTGGATGGTAAAGGAAGTGATGGAATGATAGGGTCTGCTACTTTTGTGAAAGAACTACGAAAAGTACGTAAGAACGATAAAGTGAAGGCGGTAGTCCTTCGCATCAACTCTCCTGGTGGAAGCGCACTCGCTTCTGATGTAATGTGGCGAGAAATACAATTACTAAAGAAAGAAAAACCAGTCATTGCTTCTATGTCAGATGTAGCTGCTTCAGGAGGCTACTACATGGCGATGGGTTGTAATAGCATCGTAGCACAGCCCAATACGATTACAGGTTCTATTGGTATTTTTGGGGTACTATTTAATGCGCAAGAACTCTTAAATGAGAAGATTGGCGTTACCGCAGACCGCGTGAATACGGGAGGTTTTTCTGACTTAGGAAATCCTACCAGAGAGTTGACTGAAGCTGAAAAACAGATTATTCAATCGAACGTAAACAGAGGCTATGAGACCTTTACTTCCAAAGCCGCCAAAGGAAGAAACATGAAAGTGGCAGCACTAAAAAAGATCGCATCGGGACGGGTATGGTCAGGAGAGCAAGCCAAAAGTAACGGCTTGGTAGATGAACTAGGAGGGATAGAAAAAGCCGTAGAAATAGCTGTGAAAGAAGCTGATCTAAAAGACGAGGAGTACATGCTGAAATACTATCCTGTTAAAAAAGACTTTTTTACAAAACTTCTCGAGAGTATGAACGAAGCAAGAGCTATTACTTTGCAAGAAGAGCTGGGAGAGTTTTATGATTATTATTTAACTGCCAAGCAACTGAGAGAACTAAAGGGTATTCAAGCACGGCTTCCTTATGATATTGTGATTAAATAAGATCATGTACTAAGCTTAGGGTAATACGCACGGCTTCCTTAGTACAACAGCACCCCATTCGTATAAAAAGGTTACCTCTTAATTTATGGAGGTAACCTTTTCTCTATCTTACAAAATACATAGTAGTATGAGCTACTCTCTGCTATTAATATAGAAGGAGTTTTCCTCTTACTTTTCCTTGAATGTTTAATGGCGTATCATCTGTAAAGCTACCCTCTACAGTCCATAGGTAAATACCCACCTGCAATCCTCCGCTTGTCCATCCTGTTTGTGTAAGCTGCGTTTTATTAGCGCTTTCAAATACTAGCTGTCCCTTTGTAGTGTAAACTTTTACCTTAATTTGCTTGATGTCTTCTACCTTTCCTCTTACAAATGGTGTAGTGGTATTAGAGGAGAAAAGAGTAGGTATGTACAAGCTACTTTTTTGCTCTTCTTCAAGAGCAGTAACAGACGCTTGGGTGTCTTGCTCATTACCTACCACAAATGTATAAGCACGCTCGTCGTTGTCATTGCTTTCAATGGAGATAGTAGCCGTTTGAACACCTGTTGAGTTGGGGGTGTAAGTCATCTCAAAGGTAAGACTTCCTCCGCCTACTATGGTATTAGCACTGGGTTGTGTGGTAATAGTAAAGTCACTAGAACCAGCGATCGATACAATAGGCGTACCTGTAAGATTGAGTGCAGCCGTACCTGTATTTTGGATGGTAAAAGTACGAGTAGTGGTTGTGAGGTCGCTAAAACTTGTATGGTCAGTTGCACTGGGGGTGGTATCTTCACTAGCTATATCTACGCCATTACCTTGTACATTGATTTCTGGAGCAGCGATAGTGTATTGATGAACTAAATCTTCCCCTAGCATAAACATTCTGCGCCCATCACTTGAAAAAGCAATGCCATTTTGTGCCACAACCGAAAATGGATTGTTAGTAGTTGGCGTGAAAGAAGCGGTGGTAATATCAAAGGCAGTAGAGAGTGTATACTGATTGACCTCAGCGCTAC
>CALEMF010000048.1 GCA_937911505.1 uncultured Cytophagales bacterium | reverse complement strand
CATCTAGGGAGCGGAGATGTCAAAAGATGGCTTCGCTCAATATTTTAAGGCTATAGAGGCAGGTGCTGCGATAGCGGCGCGCGATATTTATACACACGAAGCTACTGCTGACCTCTCTGAGTCGTATTCGAAGCCTCTTAATATCAAAAGCCTTCTAAATGTTCCTATACGGCTTAACGGTAAGGTGATCGGTATACTCTGCTTAGAAAATAAGTACACCGCTAGGGAGTGGATGCTAGAAGAAATAAACTTTGCCCAAACCGTTGCCAACTTCCTTTCATTGGCTTTAGAGTCAATAGAGCGCTACAGAGCAGAAGAAGAGCTACGACAAAGCTCTGATAAGCAATTAGAAATGGCCGAGCAGCTCTATCTCTCTAATAGAGAGCTAGAGGAAAATTCGTTGAAGATTAAAGCAGCTTCTTCCTTAGCAAAGCTAGCACCTTGGTCACTTGAACTTAATATAGATGGTACGGGCGCTAAACTCAATTTATCAGATGAGTATTATACAATCCTCTTGAAAACTGATGCAGAAACACAAGGAAGCCACGAAATCGGCTTCGAAGAATGGATGGAAAAATTCGTGTATAAACCTGATCACGAAATTGTATTTGGTGCTTTAGGAGGGGTGTTAGAAAATAAAGAGTTTGATGCAGAGGTTACCTTTAGGCTTATTCAATCAGATGATAGTATTATCTACAATAAAGTAATTGTCAGCACAAAACACTATCCAGAAGAAGGAAAAATTAGAGGGCGAGGCGCTAGCCAAGATGTAACAGAAACAAAAAATGCGGAGGAGAAACTAGCACAAGCGCTCGAAGACCAAAAAATTATCAACGAAAGTATGTTGGTAGCGCAGCGCGAGCTGGCACGTAAAAATGAAGCGTTAAAATCTTCTGAAGAAGAACTACGTAAAATGGTAGAACAGCAATTAGAAACCAACGAGAAACTGCTCATTGCTGAACACGAAACTAAAGAAGCACTTAAGCACGAACAGGAAAGTAAAAAAGAGCTCGATAATACAATAGACCAATTGAAGGACGCCCAGTCACAACTCGTCCATAACGAGAAGATGGCCTCTCTAGGTCAGCTAACGGCAGGTTTTGCGCACGAAATCAATAATCCTATTAATTTTGTCTACAATGGTATTGACACCCTTAAAATCTCTCTAGATGAATTACTAGAAATTGTGAGAAAGTACGAAATGGTAGATGAAGCCCACAATAAAGATGAGATTTTGAAGGAAGTTACTACATTGAAAGATGAGCTAGACTATGACGAACTCTTGGAAGATATTAACTATCTTGTTGGCGATATCAAAAAGGGTGCTGTCAGGACAATGGAAATCGTGAAAGGGTTACGCGTATTTTCTAGACTAGACGAAGAGGAAAAGAAAATGGCTTCTGTCACAGATTGTATAGACTCTACACTTGTTCTTCTTAACAATAAAACAAAGAATAAGGTAGCTGTCAACAAGTTTTACGATGACGCCATTCCTGAAATTAATTGCTATCCCGGTCAGCTCAATCAAGTTTTCATGAATATCCTTAGTAATGCTGTACAAGCCATTCCTGACGAAAGAAAGGATGGAAAGATTGACATTTACACCGAAAACCTAGAGGCCAATGTAGTCATTAGAATCAAAGACAACGGAAAGGGTATGTCAGAACAGGTAAAGCGTAGAATATTTGAACCTTTCTTTACTACCAAAGCAGTAGGTGTAGGTACGGGACTAGGACTCTCTATCAGTTATGGTATCATAGAAAAGCACGATGGTGATATCTACGTAAATAGTGAAGAAGGCAAAGGTACTGAGTTTGTTATTCGTCTTCCAAAGGATCTTGCATAACGTTTAATCTTTAAGCATATACGCCGAAAACCACTTTTATTATAACCCAAAATGGATACAAAAAAACAGTACACCATTCTTTATGTAGATGACGAAGAAACTAATCTACGTATTTTTAGAACAGCTTTTAAAAGAGACTATCACATCCTTCTCGCTACTTCTGGACAAGAAGCTATTAATCTACTACGTAGCAACCACGTACAACTGCTTATTACAGACCAAAAAATGCCTGAAATGACAGGTACGGAGCTGTTAGAGGCTATTATGCCAGAGTTTCCAGACATCATACGCATTATTCTCACGGGTTTTAGTGATATTGAAGCCATCGTAAGAGCAGTGAATAGGTCGGGTATTTATAAGTACATTACAAAACCTTGGGACAGAGGTGAAATGAAGCTCACCATAGATAAAGCACTAGAGACATACGAGCTTAAGAATGATAAGCAAAAGCTTATTAATGAGTTGAAGGAAGCCAATGAGCAACTCGAGGAAAAAGTAAGACTACGTACCAAAGAACTTGCACAAGCATACGAAAGGGTAAAAGATAGCATACGTTATGCACAGCGCATACAGAAAGCGATGCTGCCGAAGAGAGATAAGTTCGAGCAATGCTTTAAAGAGCATTTTGTTCTTTATAAACCTAAAGATGTAGTAAGCGGCGACTTTTACTGGCTTGCGCACAAAAAAGAACACGAAAACAACAAAATTATAGTAGCAGCAGTAGATTGTACAGGACATGGTGTACCAGGTGCTTTTATGAGTATGATAGGCGAGTCTTTACTCAATCATGCCGTTCACGATAAAGAAGAACACTTCCCTAATAAAATTCTCTCTTTTATGAATCAAGGGGTTAAGTCTCATCTACAGCAAGGTGAAACACAAAATCGTGATGGCATGGATGCTTCTATTGTAACTATAGATTTTGTAGCCAATAAGTTTTACTTCGCAGCAGCACACCAAAAAATTATCTATATACAAAATGGAGAGATGAAAGAACTTAAAGGGGACAACCTGCCCATTGGAGGACAAATGAAGAGAGTAGAGGATGAAGAATATACACTCCATACACTTCCGCTAGAAGGAATAGAGACTTTTTATCTGTTTTCAGATGGTTTTCAAGATCAATTTGGAGGGCCTGAAGATCGAAAATTCACTTTCAACCTCCTTAGAGAAAAGCTTATGGAAACTTATGAAAAGGGATTGTCGAACCAGAAAGGAGAGCTAGAAAATATTCTAAAAGAATGGATGCCTAAAGAAGGTACACAAACAGATGATATTACGCTTGTTGGATGTAAAGTATAACTTCTCCTACATATAATCATTCACAGAGTAGCCATCCTGATAAAAGATGGCTACCTTACTGTCAAGTGGCTTAAAGGTATATCGATTTGATACAGCTCCAAGGCAATTGCGTTTAAAGCACTGTAGGTTGCTTCATCAAAAAACACATCAGCTTTCGGCGACTCTACATCAGTAAGGCTATATCCTTTACTTTTAAGTAGGGGAAGTGCCTTGATGATAATTCTTTGCCAAGCTACAGGTGTGATATATTGGTTACACCATTCTTTTAATAAGGCTGCTTTTACTTTCATAGTTCTAAAATTTTCTGCGTTGATATTATGCTTGATTGATATACGAATATATAGCTTTTACATACATTATTAGAGACTTCTAGCTCAACCTATTCCTATTCCCTGTCAAAATATATATATGCTCGGTGAGCGAATAAAGACTAAATTACCTTTAGCTCTTTTGGAAGTTCTACTTCGTAAAGCTCCTGAATAATGTTATCAATCTGTATTACGTACCTATTTTCTATCACTAATGAGTCATTGGGATTCTGTATCTCCGACAAAGAAATATTCTGCTCTCGTAAGTCTGGTAGTATCTTAAGTGCTACCCTTTGCCAAGCCATCGGTGTGATGTTGGCATCACACCACTCTTTTATTTTTATAATCTGCATAGTAATATAAATATATTATAATCCTCAAATACACGACAATACTTACATCAAATATAGGGTGGTTTGACTATTCTCTCCCAATTTTTTAGATGAACACACTATTTTACTCGATAAACGCTAAAGTCCCTTGTATGATAACCCTTTAAACTAAACTAGACTTTATGTTGAGAAAAGTATATTATAAAAGACTGTCTTGTTATATACGTAAATATACTATATTTTGTTTAAAACATTACACTTGAAAGACATTTATATGAACAATATTCTTTTTAAGAACTTTATCTGAGTAGCTTCTTTGCACCTTTCTTAGAAAATAAATTAACTTTACCGTGTTTTGGTCAATTAAACTTATTTTCTGTAATGAAAACAAACATTCATCAACTGCTCACCCAAACTCCACTCGATACCGAAGTAGTAGTAAAAGGGTGGGTAAGAAACCGAAGAGGTAGTAAACAGGTCGCCTTTCTCACTTTAAACGATGGCTCCACCCCCCACACCATTCAAATAGTGGTCAATTTTGACACCATTGCAGAAGAAATCTTAAAAGGAATTACCACAGGGGCTTGCCTTAAAGTAGTAGGAAAGCTCATTGCCTCGCAAGGACAACAAGCGAAAGAAGTAGTTGCACAGTCAATAGAAGTCTATGGTTTGGCAGATGGTGAGACTTACCCTCTACAACCACGCAAGCATTCTTTAGAGTTTATTAGAGAAAATGCTCACTTGCGTGCACGCACAGCCACTTTTGGGGCAGTATTTCGTATAAGACATAGCCTAGCCTTTGCTGTTCATGAGTATTTTAATAAAGAAGGCTTTTACTACGTCAATACACCTATTATTACTGCTTCTGATGCCGAAGGAGCTGGCCAGATGTTTCGAGTCACTACCCTCGACTTACAACAGCCTCCTCAAACCGAAGAGGGTCAGTTGGACTTTGCTGAAGACTTTTTCGGCCGCTCCACTAATTTAACAGTTTCAGGACAGTTAGAAGCGGAATTGCTTGCCTTAGGATTGGGCAAGGTGTATACCTTCGGGCCTACATTTCGTGCAGAAAACTCTAACACAACCCGTCATTTATCGGAATTCTGGATGATTGAACCAGAAATGGCTTTCTATAATATACAAGACAACATGGACTTGGCTGAGGACTTTGTAAAGTATGTGATTCGCTATGCTTTGCAACACAATCCAGAAGATTTACAATTCTTAGAGAAGCGTTTGCTCGATGAAGAAAAGAACAAGAAGCAAGAAGAAAGAAGCCCTATGCCTCTTGTAGAAAAGCTCAACTTTGTACTTGACCACAGCTTTGAGCGTATTACGTACACAGAAGCCATTAATATTCTACTCAACTCCAAGCCTCATAAGAAAAAGAAATTTACCTACGAAGTAAAATGGGGCATAGATCTGCAATCTGAGCACGAACGCTACCTGGTAGAAAAGCATTTTAAGAAGCCTGTAATTATCGTGGACTACCCTAAAGCGATTAAAGCGTTCTACATGAAATCAAACGATCAAGAAGAAGTGGGAAAAGAAACCGTTCGCGCAATGGATGTCCTCTTTCCAGGTATTGGAGAAATCATTGGTGGGTCGCAAAGAGAAGAAAACTACGAAAAGCTTACCGAGCGTATGACTGCCATGAACATCTCACTCGAAGAAATGTGGTGGTATTTAGATACACGTAGGTTTGGTACAGCCCCGCACAGTGGGTTCGGATTAGGGTTTGAGCGCTTGGTGCAGTTTGTCACTGGTATGACCAATATCCGTGATGTGATTCCTTTCCCGAGAACTCCTAAAAATGCAGACTTCTAGCACTTTAGCTTAGCGAGTGCAGCGGTGTTTACTTTCTGTACTATTCTCGCTTATAAAATTGTAAAATGATGAAAAAATAACTATCATATACCTATTTAATAAACTCTTGGGAGGTTGATACTAAATATGATTTTTATGCGCATTCTCATTTTATTTTTCTGTTTAAATAGCCTTCTTTCTGAAGCATTAGGACAACTAGTAGAAGAGACCCATCTCTACATTGATATCCCTAAGAGAACAGAGATTACCTTCGATGTCTTACCTTTTGAACAAGAAGGTTTGATGATATTTGGTACTTTTGATAAACTTGATGGTAGCTACGATCAAGAAGACCTCTATTACTTTACTAAGTACGACTTGGCACTTGAAGAGCTATGGCGTAAGGAATATGCTCTTGATAACCAATGGGTATTTCAGCAATACTTCCGAGACCAAACCGATCTATATAATCTATTCTACAACTACAGTGAGAAAGCCGTTGGTATTTTACAGACTAATATCAAAAAGGGTGAAATGACTTGGCGACAAAGTAGCTACCCAGCCGATATAGAAATCTCAGATTTTAAGGTTTTTGGTAAGAATGCCTTTATTTTCGGAAAGGTAAGAGGTAGCAGCAGTATACTAGATTTTAGTTTTTTCGATGACCAAATTAAGGTAGTTCCCGCACTCTATGATACCAAAAGGAGTATTAAGGATATTCATATTGACTTTCAAAACTATACGGCGTACTTCCTAATTAAGAATAGAGATAAAGGGCAATGCCAATATATTTTTAAATCATTCCTCAGTAATGGTAAGCTGCTAAAAGAGGGAAGCATACAAGTACTGGACAATAAAAATCTGATTGATCCTCGCTACACAATCCTTAACAATAAACGCGCACTGGTGGTGGGTACCTTTGGTAATAATTGTAATAGTTTCGCAGAGGGCTTAGCCATTGCTTCCATAGACGAAAAAAAGGAGAAGCATCGCTTACAATACACACCTTTTTATACCTTCGACAACTATTTCGCTTACCTAAAACCTAAGCAGCAAGAGCGAATGGAAGAAAAAATGCGTAAAAGGCTGAAACAGAAAAAGGGTTGGATCGTCAACCAACGTTTTCTACTACAACCACCTATCGTTACAGACTGGGGGATGATTGTATTAGCAGAAGGCTATACACCAGAATATTCAGGCTACAATAATAGTTTGGTACGTGTAAACATTAATACCAGAGTCAGACGAGAGGCTGCTAGTGGACTACTGGGCTACCGCTTTAGGAACGTTATTGTGGCAGCATTTAATCAACAAGGAAAGCTCATTTGGGACAACGCCGCAGCCCTAAATAGTGAACTCATTACTTCTATTGATTTCCAAGCTGTTCCTAAGCTTCATAACAATCGTTTAACACTCTTACAGGCTTTCTCTGATGGCTATGGACTTAAAGTGATGGAGCAAGATAGTTGTATTTATGAAACAGAGGAAGCCCCTTATTTAAAAGAGTTCAAAAACTATGAAGACGAAGAAGTACTTGACGAGCAAAAGGTAAGATTAGAAAACTACGGAGCAGAAGATTGGTATGGAGAATACTTTCTTCTTTGGGGAATACGCTTTAAGAACCCAAAAAATACTTTCTCCAACGAGAGAGTCTTCCAAATAAGTAAGGTAAAGTTTGAACCACCTGCCGAAACTGTTGAAGAAAACTAACATCACAGTATACCATTGAGAGCCATGCAGAAAAAGCTTATTTTAGATAGTCAATACCTAGCCATCACTACCCAACGCCTATGTCATCAGCTTATAGAAAATCACGGCGACTTTAATCAGTCGGCCTTGTTAGGCCTGCAGCCACGAGGTATATTCTTCGCAGAACGCATTAAAGAGGGACTAGAGCAAATACTGAATAAAAAAATACTGTTAGGCTACCTCGATATTACTTTTTATAGAGATGATTTCAGAAGAGCAGACAAACCTCTCAAGCCCAATACTACAAAGATTGACTTTCTCATCGAGAATCAGCAGGTAATCATTATAGATGATGTGCTTTATACAGGTAGAACAGTAAGAGCTGCTATGGATGCCATGATGGCCTTTGGCAGACCTGATAAGGTAGAGCTCCTCACCCTCATTGATAGGAAATATACACGTAACTTACCTGTACAAGCCGACTATGTAGGTAAGGCGGTTAACACACTCGACTCACAGCGCATCAGCGTAGAACTTACCGAACAGGGCTTTGAAGAAGATAACATCTGGCTTACTTATGAGGAATAAGCAGTTTAATATTTATGCGAAAACGCGTCTCCAAAATATAGCACTTAGGCCACTTTATAAAATCGGATATTTGTTGTATTTTTGAAATTCATTAATCTACTAAGTCTATGGACAATTTAGAAAATACGATACAACTCATTGACGGGCAGGATATTGAGCAAAGTTTAGTAAAGCTAGCAGAGGCTTATCCGGGTACGGTAGCCTTCTCTACAAGCCTTAGTTTAGAAGACCAAGTGATTACCCATTACATTCTGAGCAACCAGATACCCATTCGTATTTTCACCTTGGATACTGGTAGATTATTCAAAGAGACTTATGAGCTTATACATCGAACTAACCAAAAGTACAATACACATATCCAGACGTTTTTTCCTGATTATCAAAAAGTAGAGACGATGGTCAATACGAAGGGGATGTACAGCTTTTATGATTCAGTAGAAAATCGTAAAGAATGTTGTTTCATTCGTAAAGTAGCGCCCCTAAACCGCGCTTTAGAAGGCGTAAAATGCTGGATTACGGGTATTAGAGCAGAGCAGTCAGCCAACCGTGCTGATTTAGAGATTTTAGAGTGGGATGCCCAACGGCAACTCCTCAAATACCAGCCCCTACTCCACTGGTCCTTAAAAGAAGTAGAAGATTTCATAGCTCAGCATAACATCCCTATCAATAGCTTGCACAAGAAGAGCTTTCCAAGTATTGGCTGCGAACCTTGTACAAGAGCCGTTCAAGAAGGAGAAGATATTAGAGCTGGCCGTTGGTGGTGGGAAAACTCCAAAAAAGAATGTGGTCTACATACCCATTAAAAACATAAAAAAGTAATAAGTTTGTACTGAATATCGTTTCCGACCTTTCCGTTATGAGCCAATATTATTTAGATTATCTCGATCAGCTAGAGGCAGAAGCCATACACATTATGCGCGAAGTAGCTGGTCAATTTGAACGTCCAGCCCTTCTTTTTTCGGGAGGAAAAGACTCTATCACCCTTGTGAGACTAGCCGAAAAAGCATTTCGTCCAGGTCGTTTTCCCTTTCCATTAGTACATATCGATACAGGTCATAATTTCCCCGAAACCATTGCCTTTAGGGATCATCTTGTCAAAGAAATTGGAGAAGAACTAATCGTAGGCTATGTGCAGGACAGTATTGATGCAGGAAAAGTACAAGAGAAAACGGGTAAATATGCTAGTCGTAATGTACTGCAAACGGTAACCTTACTAGACGTGATCCAAGAAAACCAGTTCGATGCCTGTATAGGAGGCGCCAGGCGTGATGAAGAAAAAGCACGGGCTAAAGAACGTATCTTTTCTGTTCGTGACGACTTCGGTCAGTGGCAGCCAAAAAAGCAACGTCCTGAACTTTGGAACATCTATAATGGGAAAATCAATAAAGGAGAGAACGTACGGATTTTCCCTATCAGTAACTGGACAGAGATAGATGTATGGAGCTATATTCTGAAAGAACAGATCGCTTTGCCCTCTATTTATTTTACACACCAGCGCACTTGTGTGCTCCGCGACAACCAATTAATGGCAGATAGCCCCTTTCTTAACAAAGATGCAGACGATGTACTTGTAGAAAAACAAGTACGCTTCCGCACTGTAGGCGATATGACCTGTACTGCTGCCGTAGCTTCAGAGGCTAATACAATCGAAGAGATCATCGAAGAGATCAAAGCCTCTAAAACCACGGAAAGAGGTACACGCATCGACGATAAACAATCGGAGGCAGCAATGGAAGACCGCAAAAAAGAGGGTTATTTCTAAATGACTAATTTTTAACAATCGTATGGATATACTTAGATTCATCACCGCTGGAAGTGTAGATGACGGTAAAAGCACGCTCATAGGACGCTTACTACACGATAGTGATGCGATCCTAGAAGATACACTCGAAGCAGTAGCCAAAGCTACTAAGAACAAAGAAAATGGAGAAATCGACCTTGCCTTAGTAACAGATGGACTACGAGCAGAACGTGAGCAAGGCATTACTATAGATGTAGCTTATAAATACTTCACTACTGAGAAACGCAAATTTATTATTGCTGATACCCCAGGCCATGTACAATACACGCGTAATATGGTCACTGGGGCTTCTAACTCACAGTTGGCCATTATTCTTGTTGATGCGCGCCATGGCGTCATCGAACAAACCAAACGCCATACGTTTATCTGTGCGTTGTTAGGCATTCCACATTTTGTAGTATGTATCAATAAAATGGATTTGGTAGACTACAAAGAAGAGGCTTTCCAACAGATTGTATCAGATTATCAGCAGTTTTCAGCGCCTTTAGGGCTAAAGGATGTTGCCTTTATACCTATCAGTGCCCTCAAGGGAGACAACGTAGTTAACAATTCTGAGCGAATGCACTGGTACAAGGGAAAACCCCTCTTACAATACCTAGAAGAAGTGCCGCTTGCTGATGATATTGAACTAAGTAAAGCACGCTTTCAAGTACAGTACGTGATCCGTCCTCAGACGGAAGCTCTTCACGACTATAGAGGCTATGCAGGAAAAGTACTGAGTGGTGTTTATAAAGTGGGAGATCGTGTCAATGTACTTCCTGCTGGCAATACTTCTACTATTCAACGCCTTGAGTTCAACCAAAAAACAAAAGAAGAAGCTTTTGCACCGATGTCTATCATTATGCATTTAGCCGATGACATTGACATTAGTAGAGGTGATACCATTGCAAAAGCAGACGACCTTCCTACTGTTACCCAAGAGGTAGAGGCACAACTATGTTGGATGGATACCCGCCCTTTGGTAGTAGGAGGTAAATACCTATTACAGCAAAATAGTTGCTTGACCCCCTGTGTCATCAAAGAAGTAATTCATCAGACGGATGTTCACACCTTACAGGACGACCCAGAAGCCACCCAATTACAACTCAATGACATTGGAAAAGTATTAATAAAAACGGCCAACGAGATATGCGTAGACCTGTACAAGGAGATACGTTCAAATGGGGCTATTATCATTATTGACCCAAGAAATAACAGCACTGTAGCGGCAGGTATGATTGCCACAGCCTTTTAGTTTATCCGTAATCCTTAGGAAGTACAATCAACTATCAGGCTGTGACATAATCACTTACTTATCTTCAGTAGGCTTGGCAATTCTTAGCTCAGCTCTTCTGTTGCGAATTCTACTCGCCTCAGAATCGTTTTCTGTTACTGGATGCTTATCTGCATAGCCTCTCACAAAGAGTCTTTTCGACTTCACCCCTTTCGATACCAGATAATTGTAAATAGTGATGGCGCGATTCTCTGCAATGATTTTATTACTTATAAAAGAGCCTTCATTACAAGTATGTCCAGATATTTCTAATTTTACATCAGGGTAAGCTTCTAGTAAGGTTACTATTCTATCTAAGAACAGTTGTGTTCCATCTGTAAGGTCGGTCTGTTTATAAGGGAACAAGATGGTTCTCTGTAGTAGATTATATTGTAAATCGGTGAGACCGTAAGTATCTGGATTTTCGTACATTAATGTGGTAGAGTCAGTAATCGGCAACAATTCAGGTCGTTTAGCCATCAAGTCCTCTGGATCTATCTCTTCTGTTTCATCTGGTAAATCTACTTTCTTGCGTCCTAAATCTTTTCTAAAACCTATCATAAACTCTGTGGCACCATTGGCAAGCCCTCTATTTTCAGGATTGGCCAAGCTAAAATCATAGCTAAAGGCAGCAAACAGTTTTTTATAGTTAATTTCGATACCTGCAATGAGCGCGTTGTTCAAGCTATACCAGCTATTAAATCCAATTGATGATTCAGAATACAATCCTTCTTCAGAGACGGTTTGTCCGAAAAGATACCGAAAAGAAGCCCCTGCATTAATCTGATTAGTACTACCTTGCTGTATAAAGCGACCATTAGGAACGATCTCAAACTGATCAGTACGTAACACACGCACACCTGCAGTGGCAATGAAAGAAAGTGGAAATTGGTTGTCACCAACATCCGTAAAGTTAAGGGTAGGCTGGTTGAGTTGCCTTGCTGAAAAACCTATATATGCCCTTCTAGTACGGGTGGCTGTATCTTCTAGATTCCAAAAAACACCACTTTCTATTGATAGAAAAGAGGCATTTAAGTTTTGTAAATCTTCCCCTAAGTCATCAGTACCTGTTACAAACTGATTACCCGTTGTAAGCTGCGTCTCATCTAATACACGTTGGTAGTAACCTCCTTGTACACCTACGCTGATGTAGTTACCAGGTTTAATATTAAAATTATAGGCAAAGGCGAGGGCTCCTCCTGTGGTTTGTAATACGCCTCCTAAACCCGCTTCATCTTGCATAATCATTCCTCCTATTCCTCCCCATCGTTTTCCTGTTTTTTTACTTACCATAGGGTATATTCCTGAAAAAACGGGGGTGATAAAGGCTTGCCCACCTGGCCCTATCGATTGAGAACGATACCGTAAATCCAGTTTTAATAGGTCGTCTGATGCCACCATTGCTGGATTTGTCAGTAAAGGAGTTTGGTGGAATTGAGAGTAGTAAACGCCTTGACTGTAACCCTTTCCACTTGAGAAGAGGATAACAAGCGTAAAAAATATTGTAGTAAGTGTTTTCATGAGATATTGTTCATGTGCATTCGGTTCAAAATCATTTATTTCAATAAGACGACGCTACCTGTGTTTTTTCCATCAATAGAAATTTCAGCGCCTGTAAGAAACTTTCCACTAATGTACCAGACATACGTGCCTGCTGGTTGTTTTTCCCCGTTATAGGTTCCATCCCAACCGACACGGGTCGCTTGGTTTAGGTCTGAGGTCTCGTAAATAAGTGCGCCTAGTCTGTCGTATATCTTTATACTCAGTTCAGCTATTCCGTTGCCTAGTACCTTAAAAGTGTTATTATTTACATTACTACTGTTAGGGAAGAAAGAATTGGGTACAAACACCTCACTTGGAATGACCTCAATGTCTATTTGCCCTGTAGTACTACAGCCTGCCTCATTGGCAACTGTAACTGTATAAGTTGTATTTTCTAAAGGGGTCGCTTCTGGATTTTCTATCGTTGCATCGCTTAGCCCTTCAGCAGGTTCCCACACAAAGCTTGTCCCGCCATTGGCATCTACACTAAGTGTGACTGACTCCCCTTGTACAATGGTAGTGCGAGAAGCGTTGATGGCTGTAATGGCGGGAGGATCAACAATACTTATATCAATTTCTCTCATAATAGTGCCACAAACACCTCCTACTGACACAGTGTAAGTAACTACATAGTCACCTACCACACTATTAGGTACATCTATTTCTCCTGTAGTGGCATCAATAGGAAGCCCTCCCGTAGCGGAGAACGTACCTCCACTAGGCGTCACTTGTGTAGGTAGTTGCTGTGTATCATATATACAAAAAAGATTCGTCTGATAAGTCACAGCTACCTCGCCTCCCTCTATAACAACCACGGCCGTTTGTTCTGTGGAGCAATTAGTAGCAGTATTGGTCAAACGATAAGTAACTGTATAGGTGTTTGGAGCAGAATTAGCGACATCAATAACACCTGTAGTGGCATTTAAACTTAAGCCTGACGGGGTAGCACTAAAGCTTGCTACCTCATTAGCGCCAAGACTACTCGGGTCAGGAGCAGTACTGCTGGGATTAACGTTCCCTCCCGTATCATTACAGTAAGGCCCAGCGTAGGCAAAACTGGTAATGGTGGGGGGAGCTTCAATACGTATATTAGTTGTGGTCGCGCGTGTGCAACCAGTAGCATTCACGGTATAGGTAAGTACATATTCACCCACATCACTGGCTGATAAATCAATCTCTCCTGTAGTGGTATTAATTGATAGATTCGCTGAAGCAGGCGTTGCTGAAATAGTGATTGTTCCTCCTGCTGGGGTAAGCGTAGCTGGGGTAATTGTACTAGCCTCGATACAATAGCTGCCTTGGCTATAGGCATATACTGGTACAGCTACATCATTAATGTCAACGGTTGTGGTTGCTACACTTTGGCAACCTGTTACACTATTAGTAACAGTGTAAGTGATTGTGTAAGTACCCGCGTCACTAGCCGATACATCAATCTCGCCATTGGTTGTATTAAAGTTCAATCCTGTAGGGGTAGCACTAAAAGTTGCCGTCTCGTTAGCTCCTAATGTAGGCGTAATGCTAGGGGTCTTTACAGGACTAGCATCATTTCGGCAAAAAGGAGTACCTGCATACTCAAAGGTGGTAATGGTAGGAGGTGCTACGATGGTTACTGTAAAATCATCGCTGCTTGTACAACCTGCCTCAGTAATAGTATAGGTAATCGTGTAAGTACCCGCTGTACTCGCCGACAAGTCTATAAGACCTGAATTAGTATCAATGGAAAGCCCTGCGGGGGCAGCCGAAAAAGTACCCGTTGGTGTAGTAGGTAATATTGTACTAGGAGAAGGATTTGATTCATTCAGACAATAAGTAGCGTTTGCATAAGCGATATCTGCTGTTGCTATATCGTCAATAGTAATATTTGTATCTTGGGCGCGTTGGCATCCTGTTACTGTATTGGTGACAGTATAAGTAATCGTATAAGTGCCTGCATCGCTCAGCGACACATCTACTGCACCTGTGGTTGTGTTAATGTCTAACCCTGTTGGCGTAGCGCTAAAAGCGGCGGTTTCATTAGCGCCTAGCGCAGGAGCAATGGTAGGGTTCTTAACCGGGCTGGGGTCATTTCGACAAAAAGGAGTCCCTGCATATTCAAAAGTAGTAATAGTAGGAGGCGCTGCGACAGTCACTGTAAAATCATCACTGCTGGTACAGCCCGATTCAGTAATCGTGTAAGTAATCGTATAAGTGCCTAGTGTACTTGTTGACAAGTCTATAAGACCTGTACTGTTATCAATAGAAAGCCCTGCCGGCGCGGCTGAGAAAACCCCTGCTGGCGTAGCAGGTAGTACTGTACTGGGAGATGGGTTGGATTCATCTTGGCAGTAAGTGTTTTTGGCATAAGCGATGTCTGCGGTACCCACTTCATTGATGGTTACATCGGTAGTAGCTGTCGTTTCACATCCTGTTACTGTATTCGTCACTATATAAGTAATAGTGTAAGTGCCCGCTGTACTATTCGACACATCGATGGCGCCTGTAGTTCCGTTCAAATTTATCTCTGTAGAGGTCGTAGTAAAAACCGCTGTTTCGTTGGCTCCCAAAGCAGGCGTTGTAGTAGGATTCTTAATAGGACTAGCATCATTTCGACAGAAAGGAGTACCTGCGTACTCAAAAGTAGTAATGCTAGGCGGCGTGGCAATAGTCACCGTGAAGTCATCTGTATCTGTACAAGCCCCATCTACCACTTCATAAGTAATGGTATAGGTACCTACTAAACTGGCGGCTATGTCTATAACCCCTGTAGAAGGATCAACCACAAGATTTGGTGATGAAGTACTAAAAGTGCCCAGAGGGAGTGCAGGTGATTTCACGCTAGGAGAAGGGTTCGCCTCATTAAGGCAGTAGGTAGCTTTCGCATATTCGATGTCTACTGCGCCAATATCATTGATATCTATGGTAGTATTGCGTGTAGTTTGGCAACCTGTTACTGTATTAGTAACAAGGTAGGTAATGATATAATTACCTGAGGTACTAGTTGATACATCTATTTCGCCTGTAGCCAGATCAAGACTTAATCCTATTCTAGAAACGCTAAAGCTAGCGGTCTCATTGACACCTAAAGCAGGCGCGATGTTGGGATTCTTGATAGGACTGGGATCATTCCGACAAAAAGGACTTCCTGTATAGTTGAAGGCAGTAATGACGGGCGCGTCTGCAATCTCTACTGCAAAAGTAGTGCTTTTCAAACAAGTACCTGTACCTACTTCATAAGTGATGGTATAATTGCCGGCTGTACTGGTAGCTACATCAATTTCTCCAGTAGTAGCATTAATGGATAAACCTGTAGTAGGCATTACCGAGAAGGTACCTCCTGCTGGGGTAGCCGTTTGTGGCGTTACTAGATTTGGCGTTTGATTCGTACAATATAGCGCTGCATCATAACTTAGTACAGGGTCGGCAGGTACTTCAATCACTTCAATGTTGGTAGTAGCTGTTACACCACTTGGACTACAAGCATTTGTGCGAGTCAAAGTAACGGTATAAGTCCCTGGTGTACTGGTGGCTAGATCAATGGCACCCGTAGTTGTATTGAGTGCTAGCCCTGTGGGGGTAGCAGAAAATGATTCGTCGGTTAAAAAGGCATTAGGCGGAATAGGCGATACGGTCAATATTGGGTTGGCATCTGTCACACAATAACTCGCTCTATCGTAGCTGATGGTAGGTGTTCCCAATGGTTCTACTACTATAATTGTAAAATCATCTGAGATAGTACAACCTCCTGCATTGACTTCATAAGTAACGGTATAAGTACCTGCACTCGAGTAAGAGATAATGAAGCCATTATCTGGGTCGATGCTTAGTCCACCAGTAGGGCTTACAGAGAAAGTTCCTCCCGAAAGGAAGTTAGGGTCTATTGTAGGGAATCTATCTACAAAACTCAAGCTACTTGTTCTACAGAACTCTGTAGCTGTACTTGAGTAAGTAATCGTTACACTAGGATCAGTAATAAAAACGTCTACTTGTGCTACACCAGGGCATGTTCCGCCCGTAACTGTATAAGTAATGGTATAAGAGGAAGCAGAAGGCGTACTTGTAGGAAGATTAATCACCCCTGTACTAGGGTTAATATCTAAACCAGCAGGGGCTGAGAATGTACCCGTACCTCCACCATTACTGACGGTGGGCGTTACCGTAGTAGGCGTTCTATTTATACAAAAGCTAGCAGCGCCATAACTAATATCTACTGGACATTGTGCTTGGACGATTGAGATAGAAGCAAAAAATAATAAAAAAAGATAGCAGTAAGATTGTTTCATCATCCACGTGTATCAATTCTATAAAGTTATATGTTTAAAGGTACATGTTTATCTCATTCTGCCCAAAAAAGTGATTTGCTCCTGTACAACTGTTCTGTAAGAAAAAGATCATGGATAAAGTAAAAATAGCGTGGGTTGCTTATGTAAATCAGGAAGTTGCTTTTTCCAGTCGTTGATCGTTCTTGTTTTTATAAACTCCTGTTGGCTGGTAAGATTACTAGCAATACATAGCTTTGTAGAAGCACTACAGGTTTTTAGGAGGCTATTGAAGAGTTGATTGTTTCGGAAAGGTGTTTCCATAAAGATTTGTGTTTGCTTCTTTTTATAAGCCTCCTTCTCTATTTGTTGTAAAGCCTTGGTTCGTTCATTGGCTTTGATAGGCAGGTAGCCATGAAATACAAATTGTTGCCCATTAAAGCCAGAAGCCATCAAAGCCAGTAAAATGGAGGAAGCACCTATTAGTGGTATTACTTGTACATCTCGTTTGTGTGCCCAAGCTACCAGTAAGTGACCTGGATCAGCAATGGCTGGGCAGCCCGCTTCTGAGAGAATACCTACATCTTGCCCCTTGAACACTATTTGTGCTTCTTTCTGTATGTCGGCAATGGTGGTTTTTTTGTGTAGTTCTATAAAGTGTAAGTTTTCAATGACTATTCCCAATTTTAGACTGCTAATAAAACGCCGTGCAGTGCGTACATTTTCTACAAAAAAATACTTTATCTGCTGTATCATTTCTTCTACTTGTACAGTAAGTACTTTATCGTGTGTATTGGGAGCCAGTAATGTAGGAATCAAGTATACCTTGCCTATATACGGTTTCTTATCCAAAGTTTATTTATGTTTGAGGGTAATACAAAAAACTACTTCATGATACTCTATAATGTAACGATTAATATTGATAAGGCCGTGCAGAAAGATTGGCTTCAATGGATGCAAAAAGAGCATATACCTGCTGTAATGGCTACTGGCTTGTTCGTAGAGCATAAGTTGCTACGCTTACTTACCGAAGAGGCTAACACTGACTTTACTTATGCCATCCAGTATTTCTTAAAAAGTCAGGCTGATCTGGCTACCTACCAAGCACAGTATGCACCTGATTTACAGAAAGCACATCAAGAACGATACAAGGATCGCTTTGTAGCCTTCAGGTCTGTGTTGGAAGTGATTGAATAGTGAGCCTTATTTGTCACTTTCTTCATTAAGTTGAATACGCGCTTCTCTGTTAGCAATCTCCCAAGCGGTAAAAAATACAAGTTGAGCGATTTTCGTCATTTTCGTGTAGTTAATCTTATCAGGCGTATCTGTAGGCTGATGGTAATCTGCGTGTACACCATTAAAATAGAAGATGACGGGAATATTATTTTTTGCAAAGTTGTAATGATCAGAGCGGTAATAATAGCGATTAGGATCGTTGTCAGCGTTATAGGTATAGTCCAACTTAAGCTGCATATAAGTCGCATTAACGCGTTCACTCAACTGGTGTAAATCTTCTGAAAGTTTATCGGAGCCTATGAGGTAAATATAATCAGGATTCTCTTGGTGATTCTCATCTACTCTTCCAATCATATCTACATTGAGATTAGCCACTGTGTTCTCTAATGGAAATAGCGGTTGATAATTGGTGTAGAAGGAAGAACCCATTAGACCTATTTCTTCTGCTGATACTAATAAGAATACAATTGTTCTTTTGGGGCGATATCCTGCTTTTTGTGCCTCTGCGAAGGCTTCTGCTATTTCTATCATTCCTGAAGTACCAGAAGCATTGTCATCAGCACCATTGAAGATCGTTGTATACTTTTTACCTACATGGTCGTAATGAGCAGAAATAACGAGCACCTCCTCTTTTTTACTCGTTCCTTCTATGTAGCCCACTACGTTTTCAGTCGTCTTTATCCCGTAAGTACTGTCCAGCGACATATTAGGCTTTACAAGTCTATACCTCCTTTTTACTCTAGCTATTTCAAATACTTGGAAATAGGAAGTATCCATTCCCTTTTGTAAGCCCATTGCTTCAAATTGGCTAGCAATGTAACGTGCTGCCTTTTTCTGCCCTGCTTCTCCCGACATTCTCCCCTCCATACTATCAGCAGCTAAGGTGTAAAGGTGTTCTTTTAGCTCTTCTGCTGTAATAGTAGTGGCAAACTTCGCAGCTTGCTTAGACTTCTCTACAGGAATAGGCTGTCCGAATAGAACCGTCTGAAAAACACAGCAGATGAATACTACGACAAAAACTCTCATAAGTAGCAACTATTTACTTTTATTGATTCATCAATTCCTCTATGGCTTCCTTCTCAAATGGAATATATTCCATTAAGTCTTCAATACCTTCTTTTCTGATGACAACATCATTTTCTAGACGAATGCCTAACCCCTCTTCTCTAATGTATATACCCGGCTCGCACGTAAACACCATTCCTTCTTCAAAAGTACGGTACTTATCACCTACGTCGTGTACATCTAGGCCAAGATGATGGGAAGTACCATGCATAAAATACTTTTTGTAGGCAGGGTGTTTAGGGTTTTGCGCCTTTACTTCCTCTTGGGTAAGTAGTTTCAGGTCTACCAACTCTTTCGTCATGGCTTCCCCAACCGATGTATGATAGTCCTGTAAATTATTACCTACTCTCAACTCGCCTAGTGCGTACTTCATGACACGTAGCACCGCCTCGTATACCGCTTTTTGGCGTTCGGTGAACCGTCCACTTACTGGAATACACCTTGTCATATCGGCTGCGTAGTTGGCATAAGAAGCACCTACATCCATCAATATGAGCTCTCCTTCTTTACAAACTTGGTTATTATCTATATAATGAAGCACACAGGCATTCGCACCTGAAGCCACAATAGGTGAATAGGCAAATCCTTTGGAGCGGTTTCTGATAAATTCGTGCACATATTCTGCTTCTATCTCGAACTCATGTACACCTGGCTTTGTAAAGGCTAACACACGTCGGAAACCTTTTTCTGTAATGTCGCAGGCTTGTTGAATTAAGGCAATCTCTTCTTCGCTTTTCACCGCTCTTAAATAATGCATAATGGGCGCCAGCCTTTTATAAGTATGTAGCGGGTATTTTTCTTGACACCATTTTACGAAGCGTGCATCTCTAGTTTCTACTACTACTTCTGCCCTTAAGTGCTCATTGGTATTAAGATATACATTTTCAGCCTCTGTTATTAAGGTATTAAAGACACGAGGAAATTCACTCAACCAAAATATAGTCTGTATACCAGAAGTATTACGTGCTTCTTCTTTTGTATATTTATGCCCTTCCCAGATGGCAATATGCTCATTGGTTTCTCTCAAAAAGAGAACTTCTCTAAAGTCTTCTTCCTTTGCATCTGGAAAAACAATTAAAATAGATTCTTCTTGGTCTATACCAGATAGATAAAACAAGTCTGCATTTTGATGAAAGGGCATGACACCATCTGCATTGGTAGGGAGAATGTCGTTGGCATGTAGTACCGCCATTGACTTTGGTGCAAGTTCCTTATGGAGGCGTGCTCTATTGTTTTCGAAAAGTACCTTATTAATAGGTGAATATCTCATGCTCGTTTGGTATGTTTCAGCTAAATGATGCAAAAATATAGTAATTTTATCATTGTGAGCTATGCTTCTGCGACAATTTTCGTATAGTTGAGTGATATAACGATCTAAAACCTAAAGATAATAGCAAATGTCATCTGTACAGCTACTTTTCTTCCTTCTTCTTTGCCAGGTCGCCAAGGAGGCAGGTTTTTGAATACACGTAGTACCTCTTCGTCACAACCATACCCTAGCCCTTTTAAGATGGTGGGCTTTATGACGCGTCCATTTTTATCTACTACAAAGCGAATAAAGACGTATCCCTCTATTTGGTGATCAATGGCTTCTTGTGGATAACGTATTTGTTGCTCTACATATGCCACAAAACGAGTATACCCTTCTCTGGGTTCAGGCATGTTATCTACAGCAAGGTACACTTCCTCAGAAACAGAAAGAGTATCTTGTGCTATACTTCTCACATTAAAGAAGAATACCGCCATAACACCTAGTAAGAGTTTTGTCATGCACCCTGTTTAAAGCCTGCCTTTATAAGAGGTTACCTTCATAAAACCTGATATATATATGCCCTAATTTAGTTAAAAAGCCTAGAAGTATGGTATATAAGCCCTAAAAAAAGGGAGACGTTACAGCTCCCTTTCTACTTTCAATAAATGCTATAAACTACTCATACCTTTGCTGGTAAGCTTAAACTCACTTTTGTAGTTGTATTAGCCATTAATGCAATAATAGCCAACGTAAGCCCATACAAGCCTATATTCCAGTAAGCATACAAAATAGCTAACAAAATAAGTGTAAGACACATAACAGTAATGCAAAACCTTAGTAAGAAAGTTAGGTACTTATGTCGCACAGGTTTTTGCGTGAAATGGTGTGTATAATGATGCTGGATATACTTGTACAATTGTATAATTTTATCTGATAAGAATCCCGTGATTAGCCCCAGCCAAATAGTATACAGGATTTGCATCCGATGATAACTATGTCCGTGTAACATCCAGTGCTCAGGTAATAGTATACGTACCATGTACCAAGCGAGAAGTCCTAACAGACCCACAATGAGTAAACGACCAAGATTGATTTGCCAACGCACTCTTTTGTATGGTATCAATACCATTACTAATTGTGCTACTGTAGATAATGCCAAAAAGCAGATCATTAATAAAACAGGTAGTCCTACCCAACCTATTTGTTGTGAAGAAGCATTTACCCAGAAAATAATGCCTAGCATACTAGCTCCCAATGTAGCACCTATGATAGCATCTAAGCGCTCTCTGCTTAGAAAAAACTTATGGTAAGTATACTTTACTGTATGATATGGATACCGCCAAATGTAGTAAGTGAGGTAAGCCAAGCAACAAGCGGTAATAATACTTAACCAAATGTGCAGTAGCTGGTATAAGTTATTGAGGGTTGGTAACACGTTGACTACCCAAAGTAAAATACCCAAAAGCAAGAAGAGCAAGGCTCCTATACTAGCGGGCGCATTGAGCCCCCAGAATAGATAGATGGCTTTCGTCAACTTGTTTCTACTTGCCACCTTACTGGCCATATAGCTAAAAAGTAACGACAGAGAAGCCAAAAGAATGCTTATCCAAAAAGCTTCTATGCTCAAAGAAGTATTTATATAAGCGCGTTGCTCTACGAACTTGAGAAGCAGTGTAGCGACAATCAGCATAATCAACGGTTTATAACTCACACTCAAGAAATACCGAAGCTGGGTATTGATGGTATTGCTTATCTTTTGAACTTTGTTGATAGACTTAACCGTTAAGACATACCCTATGAGTCGCACAGTAGTATAAAACATAGCGACGCCTCCCCACCAAGAAATGTTATTCAATATATTTTCCATATACTTTTAAAGTATGTACAACTACAAAGATACAAACATAAATTGTGTTTTTTTCATAATCTTCTTCTTTTATATTACTTTATAGCTTTCATAATCAGCTTATCCAAAAAAAATAAATTTGCATAATTTCAACAAAGCTTTACATTGTACTTAGCTGAGCTTACAAACGCTTTTGTGTTTATTGTATCACAAACTTTGCAATAGGAATAGTTGTTGAGAAGTGATAAATGTTCTATTTTTCTAGAAAACAAATCTTTACCTTTACGTTGTACACCATGACGCGACGATGGCTATTCGTTTTACTTATGACTAAGTATTTATTTCTTATATTCTTATTTATTCCCTTCGACGCCCCTTCACAGAGCAAGAGTAATGATTACACACCTAAGGGTGCTAGGCAAGACTCTAGTGCTAGTATGTTGTTGCTAGATCGCGGTTTACAGGCAGAACTTGTAGACGCCATTGACTATATGTACAATTTTAAGTTTGAGGAAGCGGAAAAAGAGTTTCGTTGGCTCAAGTACCGTTATCCCAACCACCCTCTCCCCTACTTTGTAATGGGTTTGAACGAATGGTGGAAGATTGTACCTAATACAGAAGATAAAAACCACGATGCTCTTTTTATTGCTTATATGGACTCGACGATTCAGAAAGCATACACGATGTATCGAAAAGACCCTAAGGACATAGAAGCCGCCTTTTTTCTAGCGGGAGCGTATGGTTTTAAAGGGCGTATCTACTCCGAGCGACGAAAATGGACGAAAGCCACTATTGCAGGAAAGAATGCCCTTAAGTATTTGCGCAGAGGGAAAGGTGTCAATGAGCTGAGTCCTGAATTTCTTTTTGGCGATGCCCTATACAATTACTACTCTGTCTGGATTCCAGAAAACTATCCCGCTTTACGTCCTATTATGGCTTTTTTTAAGAAAGGTGATAAAGACTTAGGCCTTAAACAACTCGATGAGGTATCTCGATTTGCTTTTTATACTCGTGTAGAAGCACAATATTTTTTAATGCGTATCTATACAAATGAAGAAAATAAAACCTACCTCGCCCAGAAAATCTGTACTGAGCTCTACAACCAGTATCCTGACAATGCCTACTTCCATCGTTTTTATGCTATGCTCAACTTCTCTAGAGGACGTCTGAGTGAGTGCGAGAAAACCTCAAAAGTATTGCTTGATCGTGTCGAGCAAAAGCAAGTAGGTTATGAGGCCACGAGCGGCCGCTACGCTAGCTATTATTTGGGGTACGTCAATCGTGTGAGAGGAAAGCACCCTACCGCCAAAGCCTATTTTGAACAAACAGTACAATACGCTGAGGCGATTGAAGCTTACGACTCTGGCTATTATATCAGTGCATTAAAGTATCTGGCAAAGTATGCGAAAGATGAAAAAGATTACGCTACAGCTAAAAAATATTACCAGAAAATTGCCAAACACTCTGAAAAAAAAAAGAGTAGGAAAGACGCCAGAAAACAACTAAAAAAGATTAAGAAAAATAAGTTTGATGAAAATTACTGATTCTTGAGAAGCATTGCGGCTTCCTACAAGTAGCAAACCAATGAACATTGAGAAAGTACCCGAGCTGGACAACCATCAGAAAACAACAATTATAAGTATTTGGAACGCTGTTTATCCAAATTTTCTCAATTACGGGCATGTACGTGATTTTAATGTTTATCTATCGAAGCTTTCAGCTACCGAACATTTTTTAGTCTTTTCAGAGAAAGAACTCGTTGGCTGGGCAGCTAAATTTGAAAGAAATAACGATAAATGGTTTGTCATTTTGGTGGAATCGAATAACCAGCATAGTGGCATCGGTACACACCTGATGGATAAGATAAAAGAAAACGAAAAGAAGCTAAGTGGTTGGGTAATAGATAACGATCAATACATTAAAGCCAATGGAGAACCATATCTATCACCTCTCAAGTTTTATAAGAAAACTGGATTTGAAGTTACTTCTGAGCGACTTAACGATGATAACTTTACCGCAGTAAAGGTTGAATGGAAGTCATAAACAAATGACCCGCCTCTATACAAAAGCGTATCTTGTACAAAAATTGGTTCACAGAGAATAAGCTTATTAAAAGCAATTAAGACTTTTTCAAGAAAGATTTGAACATTTTTGTAGGCATGCAGCGTATTTTAATTTATTTTCGCTTCCATCAAACAAACCAAATTTTATTGTTATGAGTCTACAAACCCTTACTGACCGTATTAAAGATATTGTAAAAGAGGATAGTAAACTAAATTCCACTGTTAAATTTGACACCAGTGAAGGGGTTGTCTTTGTGGATGCCACACAAGTACCTAATATAGTGAATAACGAAGATAAAGAGGCGGCTTGTAAGATTAAGCTATCTGTAGAAAACGCTTTGAAGCTCTTAGATGGAGAACTAAATGGTATGAACGCTTTTATGATGGGAAAAATAAAGGTGAAAGGCGATATGGGTGTAGCAATGAAAGTAATGCAGTTGATTGGGTAATGCAAAGCATTCTTCAAAAAGAAAGGGGCGCTATAATTGTATAGCGCCCCTTCTTTTAAAGACTGTAAATTTTACTGAGGTAATACCACTGTATCTACTACGTGGATAATCCCGTTTGACTGCTCTAAGTCAGCCGCTACTACGGTAGAAGTGTTACCACCTTCATCTTTTAATACTACTTTGTCGCCATCTAACATAGCAATGATGCTATCACCACTTACTGCTTTGAAAGTAGCTTGACCATTTCCTTTTTTGATTGCATTTACTACATCCTCAGAAGTAAATTTACCAGATAATACGTGGTAAGTTAATACTTTCGTTAATTGAGGCTTGTTTTCAGGCTTCAATAAGTTAGCCACTGTACCATCAGGAAGTTTGTCGAAAGCGGCGTTAGTAGGTGCAAATACAGTAAAAGGACCTGCTCCTTGTAGTGTCTCAACAAGCGCAGCCGCTTTTAAAGCAGATACTAAAGTAGTGTGGTCTTTTGATGCAGAAGCAGCTTCTACAACGTTTTTGTCTTGAGCAAATGTGAAGGTTCCCACAAATGCCAATGCTAATACTAAAATTAACTTTTTCATTTTAATGTGTTTATTAGTTTGAAATTCGTACTCATATACGAAACCTCTATCATATTGGATTCAAAAAATCCAAAAAACTTCTAAAATCCTCCTATACATCAAACAGAGTAATATTTCTCTTAAAAAAAGTTATTCAAGTTCTTTAGTGTCGAAGTAAGTATCTCCTAGATCGGCTTTATTTTGTCTACCTTTTCTTAGCTGTTGTGCTTCCTCTAGCTCTAACTTTAGTTGCTCAAAATGATAAACGAGCGTTCCTTCGGTAGTGGGTTCAGCAAAGCCCCCCCAGTCAATAACCAGTTTACTCATAATGTCTTGTATGGTACTTTCACCAAGTTTTTCTTCTCCTGAGCGATTTACTTCTTGTTCTAGTTGTCTTAGTGAAATCGGCTGACCAGCGTGCTTATAGATAACCTTGATCAATCGCTTACGAATGTTATTGATCCGGCGCTGCTTACGCTTTGGTGCAATGTTGATCATTCTTAATAATGGCACAGAAAAAAAGATAAGAGAAAATAAGAAAGGCACCCAACCCAGTCCTAGCAGCATTCCTAGGCTCATCTCTATCTCTGCACTTCCCATATATCCTTGGTATAGAAAGAACGAACCACCCGCTAGATTGAAGAGGTTCATAAAGATGATACCTGCATTTCTGCCAGAAGAGTTTCCTGTAATTTCATACTCAGGTTCATACTCGTTCCAGTACCATTCTACTTTTCCATCAGAGGCTTGATTCACGCTTCTTGTTAAATCCTCAAAGTCAGCGTACAATACCGCATTAGGACTAATTTCTGCACTTCCATTAAACCGAACTACACAGTCTGTCATAAAGCTACGTGCTTCATCTGTAGTCCAGCCTGCCAAGGCTTTGAATTCAGGAATGACGACAATCCCTTTACTTTGTCGTGCATAAGCAGCAACCTCCTTTTGATTCTCTAGAGGCTCTGGCTCTACACGAGGAGGGCCAAATACAAAATCATATACAGAAGAAATAAAATTCTTTTTGTTTTCATTGAGTGGAGAGGTACGTTGCTGATAATGCTTGTACCGGTAGCCACGGCTATCTGTAGCGTAGTAAGTTCTGTTACGTCCTAAAATAGTGTTCCATACAAAAATAGAATAAAACATATCACCGATGGCTCTGAAGGCTTTGCCACCATCTAAGCTACCACTACTTCCTCCGCTATCGCCATCCCTATTACTAGCCGTCATCGCCACAATAGCAGCAATAAGCAGTACCACAAATACTACAAAATACACCACCAACATGAGTGTAATCCAAACCTTAAAAAAAATAGTGAAGGCTTTCCAAAGAAAAGCTTTTATATCGCTCCAGCGTTCTGCCCAAGTTTTCTCTCCTCTTCGCTGCGGACTACGCCCAAAGTCGTACACCATATCACCATTTTCAGTGACAACGAGCCGACACACGTACTTTTCCATTAGCTGGTTCAATGCAGTTCGCGCTTCCTCCACTGGAATACCCGTCATAGAAGCCGCATCGTTGAGGGTAAATTTTCCCTTTACCTTTCCTAATTTATTTTCTAGTGTTTTAGTGCTTTCTTTTAAAGCAAGAGTCTCCATAGCTTTATTATATAAAAAGATGATCTGATCTATACCAAATATAGGTAAGAATATGATAAAATAGAAGAGGACCTCCTACCTCTTCCATAAAACTTCCCTAAAGAATAGCTTTGAAGACCTCGTCGAGCTGCGCTACAGCGTGGATTTTTATTTGATAGTTTTCTAGATTAAGTCCCTTTAGATTATACTTAGAAATAAATATAGTATGAAAGCCCAGTTTTTCGGCTTCTGAGATACGATTTTCAATCTTGCTAACGGCTCTTATCTCTCCACCCAGCCCTATTTCTGCTGCGAAACAGACGCCATTGGTGACGGCTATATCCTCATAAGAGGAAACAATTGAGATACACACCGCCAAATCAATGGCAGGATCTTCTACTTTAAGCCCTCCTGCAATATTGAGAAATACATCCTGTGCACCTAAGCGAAAGCCTCCCCGTTTCTCAAGCACAGCGAGTAGCATATTCAAGCGCTTGGCATCAAAGCCTGTACTACTTCGCTGCGGGGTTCCATAAGTAGCTGGACTCACCAAAGATTGTATTTCTATTAATAAAGGGCGATTTCCCTCTAAGGTAGCGCCAATAGTAACGCCACTGAGTGCTTCTTCGCGTTGAGAAATAAGAATTTCAGAGGGGTTGGTCACTAAGCGTAGTCCTGTAGCAAGCATTTCATAGATACCCAACTCAGCCGTAGAGCCAAAGCGGTTTTTGGAGGTACGTAAAATACGGTATACTAAATGTCGATCACCTTCAAACTGTAATACGGTATCTACCATATGCTCTAATACTTTGGGCCCAGCCAGTGTACCCTCTTTCGTAATATGCCCAATGAGAAACACGGGTGTGCTACTTTCTTTGGCATACTTCATGAGCTCGGCCGTACATTCTCTCACCTGTGAGATACTCCCTGCGGCTGATTCAATAAAAGAAGATTGTAAGGTCTGAATAGAGTCGATAATAAGTACATCTGGTTCTAATACCTCAAGCTGTTTAAAAATATTTTGGGTGGAAGTTTCTGCAAGTAAATAACAGTGCTCATTTTTTGCGTTGATGCGCTCTGCACGCATTTTAATCTGTAGTTCGCTTTCCTCACCCGATACATATAATATTTTGTAAGGACTCAACTGCAAGGCTATCTGGAGCATCAGGGTAGACTTTCCTATGCCTGGCTCTCCACCAATTAATACCAAGGAACCTGGTACAATACCACCTCCTAAGACGCGGTTTAGTTCTGTATCGGGTGTAGTAATACGCGTTTGCTCTTCGTGCTTTATCTCTTTAATCGCCTTAGGTTTATTGGCTACTTTCTGTGAGGTAGTAACGCGCCAATTTCCTTTTTTGAGGCCATTGTCTTTTTGGATTACTTCTTCTACAAAGGTGTTCCACTCGCCGCAAGCAGGACATTTCCCCATCCATTTGGCCGATTCATAGCCACAACTCTGGCAGAAATAGGCTTTTTTTACTTTTGCCATGATAGTTTATATCTTGAATATTTAGCCAAGATACAACTTTTACTTCGTAGAAAAGTGAAGGAGCAGAAAGTTTTGAGCTACTCGTCTTTTAAGGTGTTGGCAGGGTTCATTAATGCTGCTTTGATACTCTTAAAACTTACCGTAAGTAAGGTGAGTAAGGTCACTGCGAAAATGGTGGCCGCAAAAACTTGCCAACTAAGCTGAATACGGTAGTAGTAGCCCTCTAACCAACTCTCCATACTTAAATAAGCCAGAGGAAGGCTAATAAGCCCTGCCCATAACACAAGCCGAAGGTAGTCTCTGGAGAGCATCTGCCACAGATTCAATATAGAAGCGCCCAGCACCTTTCGGATAGCGATCTCTTTGGTACGCTGTGCTATGGTAAAAGTAGTTAGTCCAAATAAGCCTAAGCAGCTAATAAGAATGGCCAGCGATGCAAAGGAAGAAACAAGACTAGCCATGGACTCTTCTGCTCTGAACTTAGTAGCATATTCATCTTCTACTAGTTTATAATTAAAAGGGATCGCAGGATAAAGCTGATTGAATACGGCTTCGATAGCAGGAAGTGCCTGTTGGAAGCTGTGCTGAGGCTTGATTTTAACGAATAGCCAGTAAAGATGGTGAGGATTGTCTTCGTAGAAAAGCATTAAGGGAGTAGCGGGTTCAAAAGGTGATCCTTTTATCATGTCTTCTATCACGCCTACGATGGTAAATTGCCGCCCCCCAAAATAGGCTTCATTCCATCCAGGGTAGGTATTACGTACTTGCTGGCCAATAGGATTGTCAAAGCCTAATAGCTTGGCGGCTGTCTCGTTGATAATGATACCTGCCGTATCCGTTTTAAAATCACGTGAGAAATTACGCCCTTTCAATAGCTTCCAATTAACTGCTTGCCCATACTCCTCTGATACTTTAACCGTATTTAAACTGGGATCAAAACCATCAGGTTTTCCTTCCCAAGTGAAGCTATCGTTATTTCCTAAAGTATTGGTGAGTGGATAATTGGCTTGTCCTACTGCTTCTACCAGACCTGTGGCTTTTAAGCGTTCGCTTAATAGATCTATCCGATCATAGGCGTTAATCATCGTCAGTAACTTTTCTTGCTCGTAACCCACAGAACGATTCTTTGTAAAATTGATCTGTTGAAAAATGACAATTGTACCTACCAGCAGTATCATAGAAATACTGAATTGAAAGACAACAAGTACTTTTCGAAATAAAACGGTGGTACGTCCCGCTTGGAAGCTCCCCTTCAGTATTTTTACTGTTTGAAATGCAGACAGGTATAAGGCTGGATAGATGCCTGCTAATAAACCTGTGAATAGCACTACCGACAAGCTCAACAGCCAGAATAAAGGATGATCCCAGCGCAACTGCACCTCTTCTTGTGCCGCTTGATTGAAAAGGGGTAAAAGGACAATGGTAAACAACAAAGCGATAGTAAAAGCAGCCGCTGTAATCATAATGGACTCTACGAGAAACTGCTTGATGAGCCTATTACGTTGTGCACCTACCGTTTTACGAATACCTATTTCTTTGGCTCTTTCACTGGCTCTTGCTGTACTTAGATTAGTAAAGTTAATACAAGCTAGTACAAGTATAAAAATACCGATGATACTCGCTATGCGTACATATTGCAGGCGTTTGCTAGTTGCTTTTTTCCCATTCTCAAAGTGAGAAAATAGGTACCAATCTGACATAGGTTGTAGGAAAAGTACAGGTTTTTTGGCTGCTGAGACCTCATCTATGTTTTTGGCTAGTTCTCCTTTTATCAATTGATTTACTTCTGCTAAATTTACCTCTGGTTGAAGCTGTACATAAATAGAGACAAAGTAGTTGTCCCAAGTTTTTTCTCTTTCACTAAAGTAGGTATCGAGTGATATCATATAGGCTATCTCCTCAAAAGTAGTATTACTAGGTAGGTCTTTGTATACACCTTTTACCGTCATCAGTTGTTGCTCACCTATTTTTACAGTCTGGTTGACTGGATTTTGCTCACCGAAAATCTTAGTGGCCAACGAAGCAGATAGTAAGATTTGATTAACTCCTTGTAGTCCATTCCTACTTCCTTGTAGCATCTCGAGGGTGAACATTTCAGGGGCGGAGGCCGAAATAAACACCCCTTTCTCCATAAAACCTTTATTTTCTTCTTCTAAAGAAAGAGTCTGTTCTGCAGGTACGGCAGTCGCTACTTGCGCAAAATGAGAAGCAAAGGTAGTCTGAAGATGATCACCTAAGGCGCTTACTAAAGATTGATTTGTATAAATTTCTCCTTCACTTCCTTTACTATGGTGCATTACCTGCGCAATACGATCATAGTTTTTGTGGTAGGTATTATAGGAAAGTTTGTCCCAAAGCCACAAACCGATGATAATTACTACCAAGAAGCTGATCGCCAACCCACCTATATTGATGAAAGAAGTGACGCGATTCCGTTGAATATTACGTAAGCCAATTTTAAAATAACTTTTCCACATAACAATTATTATATAAAGTATATCGAGCGTAGAACACCACAAGTGTACTATGCTTTCAAGTGCATTTTTATGTCTGATTTATTTACGTATTCTTAAAAATTCTTTCAATGTTTTATTTAATTCATCACCTTTCTTAGTGTTAACAAAAAAGACATAGCCAAATTTTGAGTTTTTACTAAAGGCTGTTTGTGATTGAAAGTCACTATGTGTTCCTCCGTGATTGTAAAGTGTGTCATTTTTTAAAGGTGTTATGGCAAACCCAAGACTCCAGTGTGTGTTACCGTCTTCCTTATAGCGATTATGACTTCTCTTTACTACAGTACGTGGTTTAAGCATTTCTTTGGACGTTTCTGGTAAGAGCCCTTTTCCATTCATCACAGCAATCAAAAATTTTGCATAGTTCTCTGCATTGGTATGTAATCCACCAGAAGGGCTAAATTTATAAGAATTTTGGTAGGGAAGCCCTGAACCCCAATTTCGGTTGTTTACTTTACCATCAATATGTCCATATACTTTGTGTTCGTACAAATATTCGTCCCATGTAAAATACATATGTTCAATCCCTAAAGGCTTTTGCACAAGTTTTTTGAATAAGTTGTCTAACTCACTCATTTTATGTTCTGTATTGCTGGCAATAACACGTGCTAAATAGTCGTAACCTTCACCAGAATAAGTAAAGGAGTTTCCTGGATTATCAATCATATAAAATGTACCCCGGTCTATTTCCAATGAGTCTGGAGGCGTATCAAACCAACGCCAATTTGGGAAACCTGTTGAATGGCTTAGTACATGAATTGCATTTACATTTTTATAACGCTGGTCTACTTCCATCAAGGAATCAGGAAGATAATAGTATAGTGGTCGAGCCAGCTCTATAGCACCTCTTTCTGATAACTTCATAACCATATAAGCAAATACTGGCTTGGATAGTGAAGCCGCTTCGAAAATGGAGTTCTCATCTAACGCTTTCCGTGTATCTAGGTTTGCATATCCTATGTTTTCGCTGTAAACCAGCTTCCCTTCATTTATGATAGCGATAGATATTCCAGGAATACCAAGAGAGTCAATTTGCTCTTTTAAGAAATCCGTAAGGTCAGTTGATGAGATTTCGGTGTTATCGAACAAACGGATTTTTTTATTCAATTCACTATCCTGTTCTCTACAGGAAAAAAATATTACAAGAAATAAAAAGGGTATAATTTTATTCATTATGTCTGCTCTCTTTAATGACAATGTATCTCCCAAATGTTACCTACAATCGGGCGTAACGCTATATCTATTTACTTAAAGCACTTTCTCCAAATCAATGCCAGCAATTCAAATCTCTCATTATGAGCAAGTTACTACTTTTAGATAATGTTACTACTACGCTAGTTGTATCATAATAATACAGTGGCTGTTTCAGTATGAAGCTACCCTCAAATCCGCAACTGAATAGGTTAGTCCGTTTGGTTCAATGTAAATGTTTTGGGGGCTGTAAAGCCACTACCTACTCTCGCTTTTTTTAAAAAGGCAAATGTTTTTTGTTTGTGAAGTAGCTTAAAATTTCTAGGCCAATTTGGTCAAATCCGCCTCCATTAAATCGAACATCAATAATACAGGATTGAGTGTTTTTGATATCCTCATAGATGATGTGCATTTGTTCTTTGAAACTACCAAGAACATCTTTAGTGTAGTTTAAGCTTTCTTCTGCTTTACGCCAATATTGTTCGGCAAATTCCTCGGTAGTTAGTTCGTTGGAAATATGGTAATTTGCTAAATCTTCAAAGTCATTAAACTGAATATAACTGGTACTATCGTTCATAAATCTCCAATTGATCATTCCCTTATTACATGTTTTGCAGTTAGGAATATGTTTCTGGATGATAGCGTTAATCGCTTTTCTTCGTAAATCATCATTTTCTTCAATTTCATTTTTCAATGAATCTGGTATTTCAATAGATATGTGCCCATCGTTTAATTCTGAAATCATTGCATTTAGAACGATCTAGGATATGAGTAGTTGCGTGGGTTAGCAATTAGTTATAGCCAGTGTTAGCATTAGTTATTTGTTCAATTTTCTTCAACATTTTTTCAGCATTTTCATTGTTTGGGTCTAGCTCTAAAGATTTTTTATAATTCGTTTTAGATAAATCATACTGTTCATTATTAAAGTACGCTTCTCCAAGGCTGTCGAAGGCGTTAGAAGAATCTGGATACTCTTGGGTGTACAATTTAAATATAGCTATCGATTTTTCGATTTGATTATTTGATAAGTAATAATAGCCAACATTGTTGAGCCCTCTTTCAAAGTTGCTGTCTTGATTGTCTTGCTTTGTGCGATGATACAACTCTACTGCTTTTTTGTAGTCGTTTAAAATGAAGTTTAGTCTGATGTCCTCATTCAACATTCTATCTTTTCTGACTAAGCCCTCATCCATTAATCCTGAAATATAAGTGACAGCGTTAGCAATAATAGGTTTACTTTTGAAGCCATTTGATAAGATAATAATGGTTAAATCTTTGTCGATAAACTTCATAAATGCGCTTACTCCTCCTCCAGCAAAACCATAATACTGTTTCCCTTCAGGGCCATAAATACCCCAAGTATAACCAAAAGGAAAGTCGTTTTTTTCATATTTAAAGGGAGACATCATTAAGCGCATGGTTTCAAGTTCTATTAATTGATTGTTGTCTAACTTCATATTCCAATCCAATAAAGTGTTTAGGTTTGTATTTAAACCGTTACCTGCGAGTGAACGATTACCATCTTCATAAGTGGTTTTTTCGTAGGCATTGTATTCTTTATTATACTGATATTTAGAAACTCTATTCGGGTAATCTACCAAACTGTTTGAGGCAAAAAGCACTTCATTTTTTCTATTCTTGAATTGATTTTCTTTGACAAAATCTTCAAAACGCTGATTTGTTATTTTCTCAATGATTAATTGAAGAAACCAATAGTTTGTTTGGCTATACTCATATCTATAGCCTTTTTCAAAATTTAAAGATTGTTTGGTTAGTTCATTGAAAACCTCTTTATCGGAAAGTTTTTTGTCGAAATCCTTATAGTCTGGTAACCCAGAAGAACACGTTAACAAATGTTTTATCTTTATGCTTTCCCAAGATTCAGGAAGATTTTTGATGTATTTAGAAATAGGATCATCTAATGATAGTTTTCCATCTTCTATTAATTGAAAACTTGCGACTGCTGTAATTAATTTAGTAGTTGAATATAATCTAAACAAGGTGCTATCAGATACTGGAACTTTATGAGCTATGTTAGCAAGCCCGTAATATTTTTTGTGAATTATTTTTCCACCCTTCACAATAGCGAGTGCCATCCCGGGAATTTCATCAGCTCTAATGAGGGAAGATATGTAATCATCAATTTCCTTATTGACCTGTACCAGTTTTACGGGTGATTTAGGTCTATTTTTGGAACAAGAAGTTCCAAAGAAGAGAGTGATAAAAATTAGCGAAAAAATAAAAACTACTCTTATCATTTTAAGTTTTTGTTTGATGGTAAATTATTCTATTGATTAGACTTCAAGTTTTGTAGCCTGTTGTAGTTTAAATTAATGCTGACCAGAGAAACTTTAATTTCATTTCGGTTATTCGCTTAAATTGTCTCTAACGCTACATTTATTTTACTTAAAGCACTTTTCCCAAATCAATGCCAGCAATATAAAATGCTTATTATGAGCAATTTATCACTTTATGCGGCGCTACTGCTGTACTAATTGTATCATAATAATACAGTGGCTGTTTCAGTATGAAGCTACCCTCAAATCTGCAACTTTCACTTTTATATTACATTTTCATCATATGTAGCGACCATAGCACAGTAGTTGTAAAAAAGTTCCACGATTAATAACTATTAAAAAAAATTTATGAAAAGATTTATGTACTCGTGGACTGCTCTCGCAGCCGCTTTATTGATCACTATCAGTAGTTGTAACCCAAAGGCAACAGAAGACGAACTCAATGACTTTAGAGCATTGGCAGAAGCAAATGATGACTCGCTTAGAGACGACATCGCTAGCCTCCAAGATTCTATCCAAATGGCACAAAATAAGCAATTTGCGATAGGTAACTTGAGTGGTACGTTTGCGGACAGCGACACACCTTTCAATGTAGATTTTGACTTTAGAGTTAATGATGCATTGAGGAATTTCTTCGACCTAGAGTTTAATAATAACGATGTAGGTAGAACAGAAGGGCAACAACGTATCTTATATGCTAGCTTCACTATTAATCGTACTGAGAGTAATGGTGGAATAGCTAGAAGAAACCCTAGTGAAGATTACTTGTACTTCAACATAGGGTACGATGTAGATGCTGGTACACTTGCATACATAGACTACATAGAAGGGCAAATCAGTCAAGTGCTTTCTGAAAACCAAAATTTTGTGTACCGCTTCGGTTTTAGTGATAGTAATGATGGTGACTTTATCATCAATAACTTTGACTATGACGAAGATACAGAAATACTTTCTTTCGATTATGACTTTAGTTGGGAAGACGGTGCCAACATTGGCAGTGATAACAACAAAGCAGCTCAGCTCGCTGGTAGTGCCAGTGTAAGTGTTCCCAAAGAGGTGTATCAAGAAAGTGACAATGCACCTATTTACCGTAAAAAATAGTCTTACAAACCTTTTTAATAGAATAAGTAAAACAAAAATATAAACTCATGAAGAACCTTAGATACTTTTGGGCAGTAGGAGCCGCAACGCTTCTCATCTCCTTTTCTAGTTGTAATCCCAGAGCAACAGAAGACGAGCTCAATGACTTTAAAGCACTAGCTGAAGCGAATGACGACTCGCTTCGAAACGAACTATCTAGTTTACAAGACTCTATTTCAATGGCACAAAATAGAGAGTTTGTACAAGGTAACTTAAACGGTACTTATGAAGAAAGTAATGACCCTTTTAATGTAAGCTTCAACTTTAACGCAACGAATTTTTTTAGCATCAATTACGATGTTGAGTTCGAATCAAACAATTTAGGAGCTAGAAATGGTGATACACAACGTATTTTAGAGATTGACGCTTTTATTGGTCGTACAGAGATTGCTGTAAACAATTTTAGAGATCCTGCAAACGACTACCTACGCTTCAACATCGATATCGATATGGATGCCAACACATTGGTAGAAATCGACTACATAGAAGGGCAAATCAGTCAGGTACTTGCCAACAACCAAGTATTTGAATATGGATTTTACTTTGAGAACAGTGAAGATGTCGTAGTTAGTATTACCAACATTAGCTATAATGCAGAGACAGAGGTTCTCTCTTTCGATTACAACTTTAGTTGGGCATACGGTGCTAGTGTTGGCTACAACAACGATAATGCTGCACAGCTTGCTGGTACAATGAGCTTAATTGTTCCTAAAGAACTTTACGATACGTATCCCAACCCTCAGTACCGTAAAAACTAATTTTTAATTGATACTTAAAGAATAAGAAAACAAATGAAAAATATTTTATATAACTGTACTATAGGTGCTACAGCACTCTTAATTACGCTCGCTAGTTGTGATCCCAAAGCCACAGAAGATGAATTGAATGACTTTAAAACACTAGCTGAAGCCAATGATGACTCTCTTCGGAATGAAATCACTGATTTGCAAGATTCTTTACAGAATGCGCAAAATAAGCAATTTGTGACAGGTACCTTGACAGGCACCTACGCTAACAGCGATACGCCTTTCAGCATAGATTTCGACTTTAGAGAAACCCTTACATTGTTTAATAATTTCTTTATACGATTTGATGATGGTGAAACACTCGAGCCTATCTTCGATCGTCAGGGACAGAATACAAGAAATGGTGCAGAGCGAGTTTTGGTGGCTCAGTTTGGTATTGCCAGAACTATTAGAGGAATCGAATTTAACGATAGAAGTCCTGCCGAAGATTTATTAATCTTCGACATAGAGATCGACTTAGATGCTAATACGCTTGTTAGTATCGATCAAATTGGAGGACAAATCAGTCAAATGATCTCTGATAATCAGAACTTTGTATATGGTTTTAGTTTTAGTAATCACGAAATAGATGAAGAAGACGTAACAGGTGACATTACCAACATTAGTTACAATACTGAAACGGAAATCCTTTCTTTCGATTACAGTTTCAGTTGGGGTGCTGATGCAGGTGTAGGTGAAAACAACAATAAGGCAGCTACCCTTGCTGGTACCGTAAATGTCACAGTGCCTAAAGAAGTGTACGATGCGCAACCTTCTGACAATAACCAGTTCCGTCGCTAGCCTACAGAATAGCTAAGTCTTTTAACCCTACTTACTTGGTAAGTAGGGTTTTTAATTATAGCCAGCCCACTTTCTCTTTCTTATGTAAGTAGTTTATGTGAAGTTTTTAACAACTATCAAATACCCTGAAAAACCTCAGATATTGATGCAGTCACCTTTATTGCTAGTTTTGGCTGTGATAAGGAAGCCCCTAGCGAATACACTCTTAGTAACTTCTTTCTACAGAAGAAAGGGAGATGCTTACGTTGGGCTATAATTTAATCTTGTTCAAGAGTACTTCTTTAAAAGACTGCCTATTTGAGTATTCCTATTGTTGCTGAGAAACTAAAAACCTACACCAATAAATTATTACCTCACTCAATATCTATGTACCTAAAGAAGCTATACGAACTGACGTGGAGATACAGTATCGTAGATAAGTTTTAAGCAGTGACTTTTGTTTAGAAGTTTCTCCCTCCTGACCCACTCTCTCTTCTTTTCTTGTATAGGGAATTGATAAGATTTTTTAACAGTTATTAAAACCAAATTCCATGAAAAGATTAGTGTATTCGTGGGCTGTACTAGCAGCCGCTTTATTGATCTTCGTTAGCAGTTGTAATCCGAAAGCTACCGAAGATGAACTCAACGACTTTCAAGCACTAGCGGAGGCCAACGACGACTCCCTGCAAAGTGAACTCAACGCTTTACGAGATTCCATTGAAAGTGCACAAAATAGAAATTCAGTAAATGGTAATCTTACTGGTACATTTGCGGATAGTGATGAAGCATTTAGTATCGATTATAACTTGCGATATACTGATGAAGACTATAACTATATGAAAGTCTATGAACAAAATGATACCACTTTTGTACGAGTAAATAAATTTTTCTTCAGTACCCCTGCAGGACCAGATGATTACGGTAACGGCGAGAGTAAAAGTGGTGATTACCTCAATTGTTATATAATAATCGATCTCGATAATCTAACCTTGGTCGAAATCGACGATATCGATGGACAATTTAGCCAAAAGCTTTCCAATGAAAGTATCTTTATCTATGAGTTTGATTATGATCAAGGTGATCCTGGAAACTACAATATCAGTAATATCAGCTATGATGATGACACAGAAATCCTCACATTCGACTACAACTTGAGCTGGACTGATGGGGCACCTCTAGGGAAAAACAATACCAAGGCGGCTTCTCTAACAGGTACACTAAGTGTTTTTGTATCCAGAACTTACGATAATATACAATATCGCCAGTAACGCTTACCTCACCAAATCCCAAAAGCCCTATTAGCTTATAAGCTGATAGGGCTTTTGCTTTATGAATGAAATTTCATTCATAAAGCAAAATGCCTGTTTCATAAAGTCAAACGGCTGTTTGGTTAAAGCATAAGATATTGAATGGTATTCATAAGCTACTTTTGTAAAAAACAAAAAATTTAAATCATAACACATGAAGAACCTTATGCATGTTTTGGTGGTCGCTGCTACCGCTTGTCTTATTGGTACTACCAGTTGCGAAAGAAAAGCCACCGAAGATGAACTCAACGAATTTAGAACACTTGCAGAAGCTAATGATGATTCACTACAAAATGAATTGAACGCATTGCAAGACTCTATCCGTAATGCACAAACCAAACAATTTATCTCGGGTACACTTACTGGTACTTTCGCTGATAGCGATACACCTTTCAGTGTGGATTTCGACTTCAGAAACGCGCTTCCCTTCTACTTTCAAGATGTCTTTTTTGATGAAGGAAGAAGAATCTTAAGACTACAAACAGGTGTAACCAAGACCTCAGCTCAGGGAGGAGATCAGATGGCTTTTTCCTTTATGATCGATATGGACGCTAACACCATTTATGACGAAAACGAAACCTCTATCAATGGTACTTTTAGCGAAAATATTTCAGCTAATGAAACCTTCGTATACAGCTTTAACTACCCAGCAAATAACAGGTCAGTAAGAGAGGAGTCTGATGTTACCCTCAATAACATTAGTTACGATGCAGAGACTGAGCTACTTTTTTTCAGCTACAGCCTCTCTTTTGACAACAACAACTCTATTGGTCAAAGCAATGGTAAAGCTGCTACCATCGTTGGTCAAGCCAGTGTGATAGTACCTCGCGAAACATACGAGACATATCCTAACCCTCAGTACCGCAAATAAATCTTTATAATATCCTTTTTAAATAATTCAATAAAACAAAATATAACCTCATGAAAAACTTTATGCATATTTTGGCGATTGCTGCTACCACTTGTATAATCGGTACTACTAGTTGTGAGAGAAGAGCTTCCGAAGATGAATTCAACGATTTTAGAGCGCTTGCCGAAGCCAATGATGATTCCCTACAAAATGAACTGAATGCGCTGCAAGATTCTATTGCCAATGCACAGAATAGACAGTTTGCTATGGGAACACTCAGCGGTATTTATGCTGACAGTGATACGCCTTTTAGTGTAACCTTCGATTTTAGGGAGACCTTCGACCTTGCTAAGTCTTTTAATGTCTACTCTGATGATGATCGAAGAATACTACAGGCTGATTTTGGCATCGGTCGTACACTTAGTGCCGGAGGGTTTGCCTCTAGAAATGCCGCCGAAGATAATTTGTATTTCAGTATTGGTATAGATATGGACGCCAATACCCTTGCATCTATTAACTACATCAGTGGACAGATCAGCGAGCAGATTTCGGATAACCGAAGCTTTGAGTATGGCTTTTACTTTGACAGTGGTTATGAAGATGTAACAGCTAGTATTACTAACATCAGTTATAATGCTGATACAGAAATTCTTGCTTTTGATTATAATTTTAGTTGGGATAATGGAGCCTCTGTAGGGTTTAACAACAATAAAGCTGCTTCACTCACTGGTACTGTAAATGTAGTAGTACCAAGAGAAGTATATGATACCTATCCTGATCCCCAGTTTCGTAGGTAATCAATAGATATTATCTAAAAACAAAACCCAGATAGCTTTTATCTGGGTTTTTCTCTTTAGTATCAATCAATCGTGCTGGTTTTTAGTTGTTTTTAAAAAGATTAGCCCAAACCCATGTATCGTTGTAAGAATATTTATCTCTGGTTCGTAGTCTGCTTCCTAACTACCATTTTTTTTGTTGCTTGTCGTAACGAAAGTAATGTCGGTCTTCCTGACGAACCTTTTTTTTCCGCCAATGCAGGCAATGATACCACAATCACTATCGGGCAGACCTACACTCTTAACGGAGAAGTAGTCAGCGACTCAGTCAATCTTTCTTATGATTATGAATGGGTAATGATTAGTCAACCTTCCAGTAGCAGCATTACGCTCACTGGAGCCAATAGTAAACGAGCTTCTTTTATACCACAGGTAGCAGGTGAGTACTTCCTCAGACTCACCATTTCCTTTGAGGAAATTATCGACGAAGATGAAATCGTTATTATGGTACGATAGTGAAGTATAAATAACTTCAGCCCGCCTCAAAAGCCTAACTACTCTTCTCCAAAGTACTCTACAAAGTTATTAGCTGTTTCGTAAAGCTTGATAGAGTGTAGTTTTGCGTTTGTCTCGGCGCCCATAAAAGTGATAGGATGATCTAAGATTTCCCAGATCTTAGCAACAAAGTTCTCACAGCTTGGCATTATACCATGCATGAAATCCACATCTACATTAAGGTTATGATGATCTACCTTGGCCGTGATTTCTTTTTTGATGAGCTGCCCTAACTTCTTCATGTCAATTACAAAGCCTGTATCAGGGTTAGGTTGCCCTTTTACGGTAACGATTAGTTCAAAGTTATGCCCATGGTAATATTCATTGGCACAAGCGCCAAATACTTCCTGATTTTTTTCTTTGCTCCAATTTGGATTATAGAGCTTGTGTGCAGCGTTAAAATGCTCTTTTCTTGATACGTAAACGGTTGCCATAGCAAGGTTTTTTTAGTTGGCTGGGTTATCCCTTCAAACAGCCAATGATTTGTGTCTATTTCCTCTTTAAAACTTAGCTCGCAAATTTAGAAATAAAAAAGATAAAAGCCCTACCTTTATGATCTGAATTTAAGAAGATCATCACGCTTTTATTAAATACAAACACATGATTATAGTGACGGGAGCCGCCGGATTCATTGGCAGTTGCCTAGTAAGCAGGCTCAACAAGGATAACTTCAATTACATTGTTGCAGTAGACGATTTTTCTAAACAAGAAAAAAAGTCCAACCTAGCAGACAAGCGCATCGTTGAGTTTGTAGCACGCGACCAGCTTTTTGAATGGCTTACTAAAAACTACGAAGAGGTAGAGTTTATTTTTCATTTAGGCGCGAGAACTGACACTACCGAGTTTGATGTAGCTATTTTTAATCGACTCAACCTCAACTACAGTAAAGACATATGGAAGGCTTGCGTACAATACCAAATTCCTCTCGTATACGCCTCTTCAGCAGCTACCTATGGTTTGGGAGAGTTAGGCTACGAAGATGATGAATCAAAAATTCCTTCTCTGCAACCGCTTAACCCTTACGGAGAATCCAAAAATGACTTTGACATTTGGGCTTTACAACAAGAAAAAAAGCCTTTTTTCTGGGCAGGTTTAAAGTTCTTTAATGTCTATGGCCCTAACGAATACCATAAAGGACGTATGGCTTCTGTTATTTTTCACGCCTACAACCAAATACAGAAAACAGGTGCTATGAAACTCTTTCGCTCCCATCACCCTGACTTTAAAGATGGAGAGCAAATGCGTGACTTCGTATATGTGAAAGATGTGGTAGAGGTATGCATGTTTTTAATGCACCACCGAAAAAATAGTGGTATTTATAATTTAGGTAGTGGGCAAGCACGTACCTTCCTAGACCTTACCAAAGCCACCTTTGCAGCCATGGATAAGCCTGAAGATATTAGCTTTATCGATACCCCTGCTGATATTCGAGACAAGTACCAATACTTTACAGAAGCCAAAATGGAAAAGCTGCATAATATTGGTTACAACAAACCTTTCTACACATTAGAAGAAGGCGTAAAGGATTATGTGCAACACTATTTGTCAGCCACAAAATACTATTGACAAATGCCCTTCAGTGATTTTAAACTCAATAAGCAATTACTTAATGCGGTAGCAGAGGCAGGTTATACTACCCCTACCGAGATTCAAGAAAAAGCCATTCCTACTGCACTCGCAGGACAAGATATACTAGGCATTGCCCAAACAGGGACAGGTAAAACGGCTGCTTTTTTACTCCCTATTTTAATGAAACTCAAGTACGCTCAGGGCGACCACCCTAGAGCCTTGGTACTGGCTCCTACTAGGGAGCTTGCCATGCAAATACAAAAAGCAGCGCAAGCGCTTTCCACTTACACAGATTTGCGCCACCTAGTACTCTATGGAGGTACAGGGATACAAAAACAAATAGAAGCAATACAAAAAGGCGTCGACTTAATCATCGCTACCCCTGGTAGGTTTATGGATGTTTACCTCAAACAAGGCGTAGTGGTAAAGTATTTAAAAACACTTGTACTTGATGAGGCCGATCGTATGATGGACATGGGTTTTATGCCTCAGATTCGTCGTATTTTAGAAATACTTCCTCAAAAAAAGCAAAAACTACTTTTTTCGGCCACTTTTCCTCCAAAAGTAGAAAAGCTTTCTCAAGAGTTTCTGGAGTTTCCTACCAAAATAGAAATTACCCCGCAAGCTACTACTGCTAGCACCGTAGAGCAATACCTCTACGAAGTACCTAACCACAGAACCAAAATTGCGCTACTTCACCATTTACTAGCTGAAGAAGCTTTTGAAAAAGTAATCGTGTTTAATCGTACTAAAAAAGTGGCTAATGAAGTATATAAGTTTCTTGTGAGAAAGTTCGGCAAAGAGGAAGTAAAAGTTATTCACGCCAATAAGGATCAAAACACACGTATTAATGCTATCAATGCCTTCAGAGACAACCAAATCCGTATACTAGTAGCTACCGATGTAGTGGCTAGAGGCATTGATGTAAGTGCGGTGAGCCACGTAATTAACTTTGATGTGCCTATCTTGTACGAAGAGTACGTGCATCGCATTGGTCGCACTGGCAGAGCCAAGCAATCTGGTAAAGCCATTACCTTCGTCAACGAGGCAGAAGCATTCCACATCAAAAAGATAGAAACCCTCATAAAAGCCTCTATTCCTCGCAAGGCTTTACCTACTGAGCTACCTTACTTCGAGACAAGTTTTGAAGAAAAACAACAAATGGCAAGAGCCATTGATACACAGAAAAAAAAGGAAAACCCAGACTTTAAAGGGGCTTTTCACGAAAAAAAGAAGAAAAATCTGAGAAACAAACGAAAACGCAAATAATTTATTGCGTTGATAACTTGATTCTTTCTTTAAAAAAAGCTACGTTTGTTTTTGTAAGAAATGATAGATGAGGTGTCTAGGGCTGGTTAAAGACACCCATCACTATATCATTCTTTCCATAGCTGGTTGAAGGATCTTGGGGAAGTAGCTGACTCTGTCGCTCTCCCCAAGTATCGTTTTAAGCCCTCCCCTCTTTCTTACACAACCAAAGTCCTACAAAAGTTAGCATACCGTTGATTAGTATAATCAGAAATCCAAAGGAAAATCCTTCAAAAAGTTGGGGTGTGTAATAATCAATGAAATAGCTCAAAATAGGGCAAACAATACAAACTATAGGTATCCAACGATCTTTTACGTTTATATTTGTAAACAAGCCAAAAGCGTACAAACCCAGTAACGGCCCATATGTATAACCTGCTGCGCTAAAAAGTGCTCCAATTACATTACTTTCAGGATTGGCCTCTTTGATGGCTTTGAAAATGACAATTACCAACAATAATAAGAGTGAAAAGCCTATGTGTACCCATCTTACTGTAGTACGTCGTTTTTTCTCTTGTGAAGCCTTATTGATATTAAGAAAATCTACACAAAAAGAAGTGGTAAGCGCCGTTAAAGCTGAGTCAGAGCTAGAGTAAGTTGCGGCCGTAATACCTAATAGAAAGGCAACCCCTGCAAAAGTACTGAAATGATTGAATGCCAGAAAAGGATAAACCTGATCGGTGAGTATTTGCCCGTCCTTCATAGGTAAAGGGATCGCCTTTGTAGTGGCATAGATGTATAATAATGCACCTAAGCAGAGAAAAATAAAATTCACCACCACCAGTACCACGGTAAACCACAGTACATTTTTTTGCGCTTCTGGTAGATTTCTACAAGTCAGATTTTTTTGCATCATATCCTGATCCAATCCTGTCATCGCAATAGCAATGAACATCCCCGAAAAAAACTGCTTTAGGAAGTTGTTTTTGTCTTTTATCTTCCAAAAAAAGACTTTACTATACTCACTCTCGGCGATGGTATCAATCAGCGCTGAGAAGTTCAAGTTGAGTTCAGATTTGATTAAAAAGATGCTCGCAAACATAGCCAACAACAGAAAAGTAGTTTGAAGTGTATCTGTCCACACCACCGTTTTGATCCCTCCTTTAAAGGTATACGTCCATACCAATACGATGCTTATGAAAGCAGTAAGCCAAAAAGGAAAGTCCCACGCCTCAAACAAACCAATTTGGAGGGCGATCACAGCAAGAAACAAACGAAAAGCGGCGCCTATGGTTCTGGATAATAAGAAGAAAGCTGCACCCGTCTTGTACGTCCAAAAGCCAAAGCGTTGTTCTAAGTATCCGTAGATAGAAACCAACTGAAGCTTGTAGTACAAAGGCATCAACACAGTAGCAATCACCGAGTAGCCCGCAATGTATCCTAGCACAATTTGGAAATAAGAAAACTGCGAGCCAAGCACTGCGCCAGGAATAGAGATAAAAGTCACACCTGACAAAGAGGCGCCAATCATACCAAAGGCTACCAAGTACCAAGGCGATTGCTTATCGGCATTAAAAAAGGTAGTAGTAGAAGCTTTTCTTGAGGTGAGATAGGCAATGATCACCAAGAAAAAGAAGTAGATAATTAATACGCTGAGAACAAGTTGAATGTCCATGAAAAATAAGGAGCTTCCTGAGCTATTGATGAATTAAAACGTGTGTAAACAATCCTTGATTTACAAGAGTTTAAGGTTAAAAACCAATATTGAGAAGCGGTAAAATTGCCTAAATTTTATTAAATTTACCAAAACTCAAAATTAAAATTCTAACGATGAGTACATACCCCGACCACGACAGTGAAGTATTAGAAGATGTAGAAACCGTCATTACAGACCAAGAGGAGCGTGAACTCGTTGTATTCAACGACGACTATAATACCTTCGATCACGTGATCGACACCCTCATCAAGATTTGTGGTCACGAGCCTCAACAGGCAGAGCAATGTACTTGGATTATTCATTATAAGGGTAAGTGTGCTGTAAAACACGGTTCTTTTGAGTATTTAAAGCCTATGCGAGAAGGTATTTGTGATAGAGGCATCTCCGCCGAGATTATTTAAGATATACTTTATGGAGTTTTCTTCAAAACTGATAGAAGCGGCTGTGCAAGAAATAGCTAAGCTGCCCGGTATTGGTAAAAAAACCGCTTTCAGATTAGTATTACACTTATTAAAGCAAAAAGAGAAAGACGTAAAACAATTGGCCGAAGCGCTTACTGATTTACGAGAGGGTATTCAATACTGCCAAGAATGTGGTAATGTGTCGGATAAAGAAGTCTGCGATATTTGCCTAAGCCCAAAAAGGGATCGACAAACCATCTGTGTGGTTGAAAACTTTAAGGATATTTTCGCTATCGAAAATACAGCACAATATAGAGGACTGTACCATGTACTGGGAGGGCTTATAGCGCCTATGGACGGCATTACACCCAATGATCTACGCATAGAACCCCTCTTGAAGCGTATTCCTAAACTAGAGGCCAAGGAGGTCATATTAGCACTTAGCCCCACTATGGAGGGCGATACAACCGCTTTTTACCTTACTAAAAAGCTAAAACCACTTAATGTGAAAGTCTCTACCATTGCGAGAGGCGTTCCCATTGGTGGTGAATTGGAATACACCGATGAAATCACCTTAGGCAGAAGTATTCAAACTAGAATTACCTACGAGTAGCCCTAATGGTGATTCTCTAAGTCTTCTCCGTGATCGCCGAACATTACTTTTTGTACATTAGGTAAATTAAAGAAAGCCTGCGGAAAGCCCAACGCCACTTTACTTACCTCATCTAATTCGTTCATCAACTCATCAGGAATTACCACCTCTAAACACCCCATCGAGTCTTTGAGTTGGCTCATTTTACGTGCGCCGATAATGGGAATCACCTGCTGGTCTTGTTGGCGTAGCCAAGCCAAGGCAACTTGTGGGGCAGTAGCGCCTATCTTCTCTGCTACTTCCGATACCTTTCTGGCAATTTTTTGGTTATGCTCTGTAAACTTTACGCTTTTTTCCGATAAACGCCCTCCTTCTGCCAACCCTTCATTGTACTTACCTGTAAGCATACCCGCACCCAAAGGTGACCAAGGTGTAATACACAAGTCAAAGTCTTTGGCCATAGGTAGTAGTTCTTGTTCTACCGTACGCTCAATAAGGCTATACTCTATTTGTAAACCTGTAAAGGGTGTCCATCCACGTAGGGCTGCCAAAGTATTGGCTTTTGCTACCACCCAAGCGGGTGCATCAGAGACAGCAATATAATGTACCTTACCCATACGCACTAGGTCGTCTAAACCGCGCATTACTTCTTCTACAGGTGTGGTAAAGTCCCACATATGTACCCAAAGAATATCTATATAATCTGTATTCAATCGCTTTAGGCTCTGCTCTACAGAACGAAACATATTCTTACGGTGATTTCCCGAAGCGTTGATATTGGTAGGATCGTCGTATAAAGTGTACTTGGTAGCTACCACAAAGCGATCTCTTTCATTACCCATAAACTCACCCAGCCACTCTTCGCTGGTTCCTTCTGTATAGCGATTGGCCGTATCGAGAAAATTACCGCCTTGCTCTACATAATGGTCAAATATTTTTTTACTTTCTTCCTTGTTAGCGCCTGTTCCCCATTCTTCGCCAAAAGTCATCGTACCTAAACATAGCTCAGATACACGCAAGCCTGTTTTTCCAAAAAGTTTATATTTCATCAGTATGTTTATTTATGTCGTTTATTCTACTTGAAGCTTCTTTAAATTATAACCATTCTTCCGCCTGATCCAGTCGATGAGTAAATTAGAAGTAACACGAATGTTTACCATTCGATCTTCCGTAAGTTGGTAAAGTGTGGCTACCGTTTGTTCAGCATCTGAATACCCTACCCAAATGGTTCCTACCGGCTTAGTTTCTGTTCCTCCGCCTGGCCCTGCAATGCCGCTTGTAGCTACGCCTATGTCTGTACCCAAGGCTTTCCTTACGCCTGCTGCCATTTGTAATACCGTTTCCTCGCTTACTGCCCCTTGTTTTTCGAGCGTTTCCGCCTCTACTCCCAATACTTTCATTTTTACCTCATTGCTGTAGGCAACGACCGATCCCGTAAAAAAATCTGAGCTGCCTGCATACTGGGTAAAGCTGTAGGCTAAGAAGCCTCCTGTACAACTTTCGGCGGTGGCGAGTGTCTTTCCCTGATTGGCCAGCATACGTCCCACCACAAACGGTAATTCGTCATCATCAAAGCCATAAACAGATTTATGAATGGTAGGTAATACTTTTTTTACCTCTGCTTCGATATCTTTTTCTACCTGTACTACATCGTCGCCTATACCTGTAAGTCGTAGACGTACCATGCCAAAGCTAGGCAGATAGGCCAATCTAATGTGCGGTGGTAAGTTGTCTTCCCAAGTTTCAATCTTATCGGCCAAATAAGACTCCCCTACGCCCACTGTTTTGATCATTTTATGTACAATATGGGGTGTTTGAAAGAAATTTTGTAAATGAGGTACTACATAGTACTCCATTAGGTGTTTCATTTCGTAAGGTACACCTGGCATCGATACGAATACTTTCCCGTTATGCTCAAACCACATTCCAGGGGCTGTTCCTTTGCTATTTTTGATGTAGGTAGCATTACTCGGCAGCGCCGCTTGCCATTTATTGATTTCCAACATCTCAATTTTCCTTTTTGAAAAGAATGCTGAAACGTGCGCTAATGCCTCCTCGTTCATCACAAGTTCTGTCCCGAAAAACTTACAAAGGGTCTTTTTGGTAATGTCGTCCTTCGTAGGGCCCAATCCTCCCGTAAGTAATATAATATCACATCGTTTTTCTGCTTCTTCGAGCGCTTTTAGAATAGCGTTTTCGTCATCGTTGATGACGGTATGTCTTACTACATTCACCCCTATTTTATTGAGTGCTTCGCTCATCCCTTGAGCGTTGGTATTGGTAATCTGCCCATAGAGAATTTCATCTCCTATGTTAATTATCTCGGCTAAGGGCGTTTGCATAATTGGTTTATTTTGGTTTTCTCTATGAACTTGTCTGATATTATTTCTTCTCCAAGATGCGCTGAACTACTTTCATTTTTACGGGCAGGAGTAGGTCTATATCACTGTAGTGTACTTTTAGGACTAGGTAATCGCCTTTAAAATAGATTGCTTTTAATCCTCTTGTATTTTTTGCTACAGGATTATCATTATAATCTGCTGTACTTTCATAAGCAATGAATTCATCGTATTTGATGGGATAGATACGCTCACCTTCTGCGGCAAACATATGCTCCATATGTAAATCGAGATGGCGATCAATCTGACTTGCTTCTATGATGAGTTGATTTTTGAGCATCAAGCCTTCTTTTAAAGGGACTAGCCCAGTAAGCGTCTCATAGGGTATAGGGGGGCGCATCGCTACTTGATGCTTTATGAGATAACCTGTTACATCGAAGGGCTTTTTCACTAGCTCGGTTTGCTTCCAAGTGTTGAGTTCAACATCGCTTTTGTATTCTACTTCCCTTACCTTTTCTTTTTTTAAGAGCGTTCCATCAAACTTTCTCGCGTAGAAAATGAGCCGCTCAGTATACTGATAATAAGAACCCGGCTGCTGATCGACTTTAGAGAGATAGCAATAAGCGGTATCACCCAAAAAACCTAAAAACATCTTTTCACTGGCCACCATAGATTCTGGGGTAGTGATGCCACTGATGACTTTCAAATAAAAGGTTAGCCAAAATATCATGTCTCGTTACGTTTTATAGTTGAAGTCATTTAGACTTTTTGTTTTTGACCGAAAATAGAAGAAAATTTGACCAGATGAGGCACTTTTTGAAAGCCATAGCAGCGCTACGGATGAGAAAAGTAACGAAATATGGGCGAATTTTAATCATTTTTTAGGAAATAGAAAAAGTTTAAACGACTTCGTTATGTCAGATTGTCACTTTTTATTTTGATGGAATAACTTTTGAAAAAATGCATACCAAATAAATGTATCATTTACTCACGTAAAAAGAAAGAGATATGCAAGAAAAGGGTACTTTGTCAATTCACACGGAAAATATCTTTCCCATCATCAAGAAGTTCTTATACTCTGACCACGAGATATTTTTGAGAGAATTGGTATCGAACGCGATAGATGCTTGTCAGAAATTGAAAAAATTAGGTTCCTTAGGAGAATATGAGGGCGACATCGAAAATCTGAAAGTGAACGTCTCTTTTGATGCAGAAGCAAAAACCATTACGGTAAGCGACAATGGGATTGGGATGACTGCCGAAGAGATCAAATACTATATTAACCAAATCGCTATGTCAGGAGCTAGTGACTTCATCGAAAAGTATAAAGATAAAGGCGAGGACAAACAAATTATTGGGCATTTCGGGTTGGGCTTCTACTCAGCTTTTATGGTGGCCAAGCAAGTAGAGATCATTACAAAGTCGTACCAAAAAGACACGGAGCCAGTAAAGTGGGTATGTGAGGGAGATACTGAATTTGACATCACCTCTGTCGAGAAAGAGACGCAAGGCACAGATATCGTTTTGCACATTGCTGGAGATTCAGAAGAGTTCTTGGACAAGGCAAGACTACAAGGCATTCTTAACAAATACGCAAAGTTTTTACCCGTCACCGTAGTGTTAGAAGAAGAGGTCATCAACAACACCGCGCCTCTTTGGACAAAAGCCCCCAACGAACTAAGCGACGAAGACTACTTAAACTTCTACAAGGAGCTTTATCCGATGGCAGAAGAGCCGCTTTTCTGGATACATTTGAACGTAGACTTTCCTTTTGAGCTTACGGGTGTGCTCTACTTTCCGAAGATTCGCAATAACTTCGAGGTACAACGCAACCAGATACAGCTTTACTCTCGCCAAGTATTCATTACCGATGAGGTGAAAGATGTAGTACCTGAGTTTTTGATGCTACTCCACGGTGTAATCGACTCCCCTGATATTCCACTCAATGTGTCGCGGAGCTACTTACAGGCAGACGCCAACGTGAAGAAAATCAATACTTATATTACTAAAAAGGTAGCTGATAAACTGCAGGAGCTTTTCAAAAACGACCGCAAGGCTTTTGAGGAAAAGTGGGATAGTATCGGACTTTTTGTGAAATACGGAATGGTTACAGACGAGAAGTTTTACAGTAAAGCAGAAAAATTCTGCTTGTTGAAAAACGTAGAAGCCGCCTACCATACCTTTGAAGAATACAAGGAAAAAGTAAAGCCGTTACAGACGGATAAGGACGAAAACCTCATTTGGCTTTTTACCAACGACGCCGAAAAGCAAGATACCTATATTCAGTCCGCCAAGAAGCGTAATTACGACATTTTACAGTTTGATGGTCCTATCGACAATCATTTTATTGGCATCTTAGAAAGAAACCTAGAGAAGACACAGTTGAAGCGTGTAGATGCAGATGTAGTAGATAAGCTCATTTCCAAAGAAGAGAGCGCCGAAGTAGTGCTTTCTAAAGAAGAGCAAGAAAGCATCATTGAAGCTTTCAAGAAAGCTTTGGGTGACGATAAGCTTACCATCACCGTGGAGGCACTTCCTACCGACGAGCTTCCTGTAGTTATTACCTTGCCTGAGTATATGCGACGTATGCAGGAGATGGCTGATGCACAAGGAATGGGCGGTTTTATGATGCCTTCGCAACACCAAATCGCTATCAACGGTAACCATACCTTGATCGATAAAATTGTAAAAACAGAGGAAGAAGCAGAGCAAGCACGCCTTATCAAGCAACTATACGACATTGCACTACTCTCTCAAGACTTACTAAAAGGCAATCGCCTGACGAAGTTTATAGAGCGGAGTATCAATTTGGTATCATAAACTTATTTTCCATAGTAAAGCCGTCATCTGAGTATATCAGGTGACGGCTATTTTGTAAATTCTCCGTCTTGTTATAACTTTAGACGTGCTATAGTCATTTATTTTTCAAGCTTAAAATAAGTGTGTTGGCCTGAAAATCCAGCGAGGAGGTGGGTAAGCTTCGTGGGTAGGAGCTTTGGATTTAGCTTCGCTGAGCTCCTACGTCGGTTGACTTCGTTGAGCTCGCCAGAAGCTCGGTTCATCAAGAACCGAAACGAAGTGGAGTTCAGCGAAGTCAAAAAATGAACAGAAGATAAATAGAAGCACAAGTAGTAAGTACTTTGCAGCCTGTGAACTATACAGAATTTAGTTTTTAAGTATACTATTAGATATTATACCAATAAACGCTCCCTCAAATGAATGTACTAGGCGACAACATCAAAAAACATCGGCTAAGACTCAACTATAGCCAAGAATTTGTAGCAGAAGAGCTAGGCATTTCCCAAAATGCCTACAGCAAAATAGAAGCAAACCAAACGAAAAACTTTACCATAGAGCGACTAGAGCAGTTGGCAGCGCTTTTTGAGACAACCGTCAATGACCTGCTGGGTATTGAAAAGCATATCACCTTTAATACTACGAACGACCATAATGATAGCACTGGCTATATACAATGAAAGAACTATATACTTTACAAGCTGACATTATAGAAGAGGAGTGTTTTATTGATCGTCATAAGCTGCCTAAAGAGATGGACGTAGATGTTGTAGATATAGCCGAGCACCAGCTAGGAATGTCTTTAAAGAAATACTCAAGCAATGACCTTATCTTCTATGTGAAAAATAAAATAGTCGGTGACATAATATTGGCAATCAGTAATTATGATATTGTATCAAAAAAATTCGCTGATATATTATTAAAACATGTTCAGAACAAAGTCGAACTCGTGCCAGTAACCCTTATTTGCCAGCGCAAAAAGAATCTGGATTATTTTTTATTGAACCCGCTAAAGCTTAAATCTCCTATTGACTTTACCAAATCTCAAGTTGTACAGTTATCAACCGGAAGAGTTATAGGTATTGATAAGCTCGTCATAAGGCAAGATAATTTGTTAGATGTAGACATATATCGCTTTGAAGAAATGAGAACGAATGTAGTACTTAGTGAGCAATTAAAGAGCTTAATTGATGCCGCAAATTTAAAGGGGGTAACTTTTAGACCCTTATCAAAATCAACCTTTTAATTAGACGTTGATAAACAATGTCCTCTTCTAGCCTTATCTAATTACGCTAAGAAACCCTTTATGAAAGGTGTACAAAGGATTTCTCAAAGGCTCAAAGTGTTTTATGTACTGATTCAGGTTGGGAAGGAGATCAACCCATTTCACTTAACTTGCTGACGCGGAACTTTAAGACCAACAGCCTTAGTAAAGTCTAACGCTCTATCATCACTTACTTGGTCTTGAGGAAGAGTTACTTTGCCTAACAGCGATTCTAAACCTCTATGAACACAAGGTAGTAAGTTGTTTGCTGAGTTTAAAAGGTAAATCACCAAAATGATAAATAATATGAATTCGATAAATTATTATACTTTGTGTCCTTCGACTTCGCTAGAAGAAGTGGGCGTATGGGAACAACTTGACATTCCTAAAGACTACTATAAAAAACAAAACAATTTTAAAATATTAGATTATCGGTCTTTTCCTCAAATAGAGCCTAATTTAGAAAACTTCAGGTTAAAAAAAGGGGCTATTTTAACCGATGTTCTGAGTTCGTATCTTCCTGCCAAATCACTTGGTATATTTGTGAGTAAAAAATTTAAAGAATTACTGGGGCAAGTTAACATACATGGAGTTAGGTTTTATAAAACATCTATTGAGTTAAAAACGGGCGAAGTATCAGAGGGTTATCATTTTATGCACTTAATTGATAACTGTGTCGAGTTAATTGATTTTGATCATTCTGTTTTTGTGGATTTCTCTGAGGAGAATAAACAGGTGCATCTCAAGGACAAGGATCGCGTAGATTTACCAGATTTCGTAGAACCCAAAAAACTAGTTCTTTTCAAAAGGGTTGATGTTTTAAGATCTCCATACAATGTAGAAATTTTGATTTCAGAAGGGCTTAAAAATAAGATGGAAGAATATGGTATTACAGGAGCTTATTTTGAACGATACATGAATTATGTATACATTTGAACAGTGCTTAGGTTGTTTGTGATTATTTATTTTAAATTCCAAAACATGTGCGCTAGTTTGAAAGTCTAGCAGGACAATGGGCTGATTTCAGGAGTAGAAGCTAGGGATTTTAGTTACATTAAACTCGTAAGCTCGGTTGGCTTCGTCAAGCTCGCTGGTAGCTCAACTTATCAAGAATCATAGCTAATTGGTATTTGACGAAGTCAAAAAATGAACAGAAGATAAATAGAAGCACAAGTAGTAAGTACTTTGCAGCCTGTGAACTATACAGAATTTAGTTTTTAAGTATACTATTAGATATTATACCAATAAACGCTCCCTCAAATGAATGTACTAGGCGACAACATCAAAAAACATCGGCTAAGACTCAACTATAGCCAAGAATTTGTAGCAGAAGAGCTAGGCATTTCCCAAAATGCCTACAGCAAAATAGAGGCAAACCAAACGAAAAGCTTTACCATAGAGCGACTAGAGCAGTTAGCAGAGCTGTTCGAAACAACCGTTACTGACCTATTAGGTGTCGAAAAGCAAATTAACTTCAATACTACCAATACCAATGATCATTGTAATAGTAACACCGGTTATACAAACGGAGATGTTCATTATCATGCCGCCTCCGAGGTAATCGAGCTGCTAAAAGCAGAACTAGCAGAGATGCGTAAGGAGCGTGCAGAACTGATGGCTATCATTAGAGAGATAAGTAGTAAAATGAAGGGGTAAGGGAGAGGCTGATATCTCTCCTCTGCCAAATAGTCGAATAAGCAGATAAACATATGAGGTACTATTCTTTGGTAAGGCTAACAAGACTTGACGTAATTGGAACATTTCCTCAAATTAAAGAAATAAAAGAGGCTGTGAAAGATACCGATAAGTTTGGTTATTTGAGCACTCTCAAGGATGAAGAGTTACCGAATATGGACAGTTTTTTACTAGATAGCGGAGCTGCCCTAACTGACTCTCTAACGGTAAGGTTTTTTTCTGTATTAAATGGCTTTCTGATTAGCAATCAGGCAAAAAACCTTTTCTGGGCATTTACGCTTAGCAATACCTCATTCTTTTCTGCGACAGTTTATTCCGAAGATGATATTGGTCACGATTATTACTACATGAGAATAAAGCCTTCCATTGGTATCTATGATTATAAACATTCCGTTTTTGAGATCAAAAGCGAGTTGCTAAATCTGAGTGACGGAGAAGTTGAGATAAATACAAGTAGTGATTTGGAAAAGGTTAATGAAGTGTTAGCTAAAGAAGGTTCAAAGGGTAAGACTATTGTTCCTACTAAACTTGTATTAACTGAGGCTTTTGACCTTTTTAGGTTTCCGTACAATCCTTATATTATTATAAGTCAAAGAGTAAAAGACAAAATTGAAGCGTCAAGATTAGTCGGATTTGCGTTTAAGGACCTCAAGTGGGAAATTATAAACCAATAGTCTCTTTTCAGTCGTACTAAAGCACTATGAAAGTGATGGATTTTTATGCTATTAACAATTACTTCAAAGATGGGAGAAAACCCTTTTCACTGATAAAATATGATCCCAAAGTTGCTTCTAAGATTAGAAAAGGAAAGTCGCTTGCTAATGAAGATAATTTTGAGATAAGAATAAACTATAATGATGAAAAACTGCTGGTTGATTTCTACGATCCAGGCGTACCAATAGTGTCGGAGAGGTTAAAAAACCTGCTCGAACAACAGTTTGAAAAAGAGCTTTTTGAATTTTGTGGTATAAATGTTTTTAAATCTGCCGATCCAGCTAATCAAAAATACTATGCTTTCAATATCCTAGAAAACATGGATTGTTTTGATAAAGAAAATTCAGTCTATAATACTTTCGAAGGCTCCACAGTTATTAATAGTATAGCCAAGCTAGTCTTAAAAGAAGAAATGCTTTCTCGCAGAAATATATTTAGAATTACCCCAATAAGAACAGCCATTTTTGTCAATCAAAAGTTTAAGCAAGCTATTGAAGAAAATAATATCACGGGACTGAGCTTTATTTCTCTGGGAGAGTTTAAAATAATTTGATTCAATGGATGGCTAATAGTTGAAATATTTTAGTGCCTATTCTCATCTTTTTAAGTGTATCGCATACAATTATACAGGCTATTAAAGGTTGCGCTTTACAAAGCTATTCATTAAAGGTGGTAAAGCACTGAGCGCGACTTTGAATAAACGATTTGAAATGATCCAGATTAATTTTAAAAACTTTGACCAAAATTTCTTTAAAGAAGAATATGAAGACCTACTAGGCTTCAGAGACGAAATGCTTCATTTAGCCAAAAATAATGGAGATCGACTGTATTATTTGTACATAGATGCCAAAAGCTGGGTAACGCTAAAATATATAGAAGGAAGTCACGGTAAAGCAAGTATCGCTAAAGATCTCCTAATGGCTATGCAAGGTATTTATGGCCATATAAAAACCCTTTCCAACTTTGGTAAGCCTACCAAAATACCCATAGACGGCGAGGAGGTGGAATTGGTAAACAAAAAAAATAGCTATGATACCGTGTTTGACTTATGGGGTGCGTATGTCAATGCCAGTATTTGCCGTAATAAAGACGTTATTGATTTAGTGATGGCGCAAGATGATTCAACCCTTTTTTTTAGAGAGGGTCGTTTTGAGTACTCATCGGCCTACAAAATATTAAAGTTTTTTAAAAATGAGAAGGAGGTTGATGAAGAGTCCTTTGAGCACTGCCAAAAGGCCAATCTGGATAGACTACAAGGCGCCGAAGAAGAAGGGTACAGAGAGTATGTAAGCAAACCGCTGATAGCACTAGAACATGCTTATTTCTTTTCCGATGCTAATACCTTTAATCAATCGCTGGAAACTGCGTTAAATAAAAATAGAGAATACTATGATACCGAGGAAGAGGGACGCTGCCGGGATTCTATAAATTGGCTACCTTGGCCAATCATTTTTGTAGCCTGTAAGGCCTATGATAAAGGCTGGAAAATAACAGTGGATGACCCACGCCTTCCTATGGCGTTTGTAACAGGAGAGTATAATGTACCCTCCGTTTATGATAAGTAATCGAGGTTAATAAGGTACAAGCAAAGCTTATGCTCTGTATCGATGCAAGATTAATTGTCAAAGAAACGGATAATATGATTGACACTACCCTCGTATAGTGTAACTATTAAATCCCTCTTTTAAAAAATGAAGTATTTTATCCTACGCAATGAAACAGATTCCAGAATTATTGGAAAATACCCTCAGGTCGAGGAATTAAAAGTTGATTTCCAGAAAGCACGCGGTGATCAATTCGCGGAAATTAATAACTGGGATGAAAATACTGAACTACCTGATTTTGATCACTTCTTGTTAAAGAAAGGAGCCAAACTAACAGATGCCATCAACAGTAGCTTTGTTTCCATAATGTCAGGAATGATTTTATCGCAAAAGGCATATGAAATTATTGTCAACTATAAATTAGCTCTTGTCGAATCACGACCCGCAAAAGTATATTTCTTAGGCCAGTCCCATAGATATTGCTTTGTTTGGTACAAAGCTGCCTTTGACCTCATCGACTACAAAAATAGTAAGTTCTACACCTACAGCACCACTAAGCAGGCATTTGGAAATGAGGTTGCTGTAGCATCTGCCATTGAGTTCAGAGAAAAAAATCTTGAATTACTAAAAAGTGGGAAAATGGAGAAGCTGTATCCAAAAATTGTTTCAGTTAACGATAATTATGATTTCATCCATTTGGGCATCACAGGTCACCTTTCTTGCTCAGAAAACCTTAAGAACCACCTCGAAACAGAGGGAATAACGGGTTTTAGGTTTAAGGAGGTCAATTATTCGGTAGTGATCAATCAGTAGTAATAAGAACCCTTATTTAGTATGAGACAAAACCGCTCTTGACACGCGCAGTCTCAAAGGAGGGTAGACTTTTGATATCGGTAAAGTATTCAAAAACATATAACTTGTTTTTGTTGTAAAAAGATGAAAAGAATTAAGCCAGAGGAACTTCCTCAAGTAAAAAGAGTAGAGGTAGATGTTAAAACCAAGTGTAATAGACCAGGGCGTTTTAAGAGAAGATAACAAATTGATAATGAAATGAAGGTTAAAGCCTTTGGCAACCGATTTATGAAACTAACTACTAGCATAGTGGAAGATACCTTTGTGTATGTAGGAAACAATTGTACAGAGGTAAAATCTATCTATATGTATTGTTCAATCTACAATATTAATGATCAAATAGTCGGTACGCACGAAGTAAATGACGCGTCTAGTGAGAAGTACAATGTTGATGATGACAGTATGTTTGATTTTTTAGATAAAGGAGTAGAGAGTGTTGAAATGATAGCAAACTTATTTCAAGAAGATGAACGTGAAGTGCCTACATTAATGAAAGTGACATATCATCCAAAGACAAATACTTTTGATAATGGATAATTTGATTGGCTTTGAAAATTTCGACAAAGAATTCTTCCACGGGGAGTTAGAAAGATCTTTGACTAAAGAAATAGAAATGATTAAAGTGGCACAAGATAAGGGAGGAGATAAGCCATTTTACTTGTATAGAAATAGTGTGAAGTGGCTTACCCTCAAAATGTTAGATGGAGGAACTGACCTAGATACGTTAAGACACTATTTTAAACTAGCCATGCAAGGTATTTATGGGCATATTAGGTCACTTGATAACAATGGGAAACCCCTGAAACTTTGGGTAGCAGATAAAGAAGTCGAACTCACTAACACAAGCACAGGTTACGATAAAGTATTTACACTCATGGGTGCGTATATCTATGCTTCTATTTGTCGCTGCGAACAAGTAACTGACTTAATTCTTAACCTAGAAGAAAATAGTACGTTTTTAAACTATGGAGAGCATGAACACCATCCGACTTACAAGATGTATAAAAAACGAAACAAAGCCGAGTGAGCAACTTTATAATGAATATACAATAAGCTCAAAAGAAAAGTATAACTATGATCCTGAGTTGAAAAACTATGTTTCAATGATTGATGAGCCAAGACAAGAGCTTCTAAAAGCATACTACTTTGGTAGTGAGGATTCTTTCAATAAACAGTTAAAAGAGGCACTTGAAAAAAATAGACAATACTATGATACTACAGAAGACAATCGTTTTAGAGAAGTACGAGGATGGTAACCTTGGGAAATTCTGAGTATCACCAGCAGGGCTTATGAAAAAGGTTGGGAAATAAAAGTGGAAGTCACGCGCTTACCCTAATCCCTAGTAAGAGGTGAATGCAGGATAAAAAGCTTGGCACCTTAATTTTGGAACCCCTGTATATTTTTACAGGGAAGAAAATAATCATCAGGCTTCTTACTACCTATACAGGTATTACTAAGTTTATAAATAGCGATTCATTAGGCATACTATTTATAAAGAAATATTTAACCAACGACCTTGTTTTTTTATACATAAAACACTTGTTAACTTCAAGCCATACTTTTTGAAATGCAAAAGTCATTCTACTGGAAATGCTATTGGATCCTTACGTTGGTAATTACATTATTGATGGCCTATATGGTATCTAATCCCTTCTCGCTTAATTTTGGTGAAGCATTTGTGTTTATTACCTCAGTAGGTTTTATTATTCATTTAGTAATGATTTATTTAGGAAAAAAAATCACCAACGCTGGGGTCGGTTGGGTTTTTTCATCAGTATGTTTATGTAGTACATTAAGTATTCTATTTTTATCTTTTGTGAGTGATGGCCAACGTGGAAGAATGATTCAAAAAATTGTCTCAACGTACACCATGGAGGTAATGGCTACTTGTTTGGTAATAGCAGGAGTAAATGCCATAGGCTTTTATTTACTCAGCTACTATAAGCAAAAAGGTGCTATAAAAACCTAGTCCTGAACGATTTGCCAGCTTTTGAGAAGGTAAATGAAATAAATATGTTCAATAGATTACGCTGTAAAACTTAATAGTAGATGGCTTTTGTATCTCAAAGAGAGGCTTACTCATTTATGCTTGGTGCTTAATGAGTAGTCAAAGCAAGGTGGTCAGCCACACATAAGTTGATAATGAATAACAAAATATTTAAATGATTAATCACTGGGGTTGTAACGAAGACTACAATAGAGCTACTTATACACTTTCCATCCCTAAGCGTTCATATAACCACTCTTTCTTGGAAAAACTATTACGTATCAACGAAAAGCATGTAGTTCATAAACTCATTTGTAAAGATAAGGGTGATCCTATTGAGTTATACATGAATGATCTGAATAAGTACGAAAAAAAGAATATCATAGCACTTCGTTTTACGGCAATCAATCAAAAGACCTATCAGTTCAAGTACAATTCCGTTTATAAAATTTATTTATACGATGAAAAAGGCGCATTAATAGAGAGGACAATAGATTTGATGGGCCCCATACTTAGGAAACTAAATGATCCTGAGGATTCAAAAACTGAAATGGGTTATACAGGACCTCTTTGGATGTGGTCCTCAGGATTTAATGGTAACCGTTTAGATTTTTATGTTGAAATACATTCAGACATTTATTTCCCTGTCGTAAACCAAAAATTTAAAATCTCGGAAGAGCTGTATCCTAATCAGAAATGGGTCGATAATACCGAGCTGGCCACATTAAATACCAGAATATTTAACAATTGGTTTAGAGAGCTTACTGAATTATTTCGCAAGAATGATGGTCGTGTAAATATTGGTGGTTTATCAGGAATTAGTAAAGAGAATAAAGTTGAATTAACTGAAGAAGGTATTGTACATCTGATATGAGCTTCTGTTACTAAGACTTCTACGCTAGCTTCCGACCTTATTTTTTACTCAGGGAATATTTAGAGGAAAGCAAACTATCTATTGACCTGTAAACGAGTTATATAACCTATAAGAAACGAGTAGTCATTATAAATGACCATACAACTAAGGTTAATGATATGAAAGTTTACAAAATATCTCCATACACTGGTGAAAAACATGCCTACATCGAAAATACCGGTCATTCTTGGGATGTTATTGATGCCATTATTGATGGAGAGAGAATAGAAGAGCATTCAGTTGACTTGCGTAAAATGGTTTTGAAAAATAAGACAAAGCTATATCCAGACCTATTAGGAACAGGCTCTACAGAATATTTCGTAAGCGAACCGTTACGATTATTTATAGAACAAAATGTAAAGCATCAGCCAATCAATTTTATTGAGGTAACTATCGCCGATAAAAAATATTGGTTATTAAACATCATCGGACTTAGGAACTGTATGGATTACGAGCAGTCTACCTATACCGTATATGAGAAAGTAAACAAACCTGACCAAATCACGAAGCTAGTGGTGCGAGAAGATAAATTATATGAATTGGATCTTTTTAGATTACTCGATCGTCCAGAGATAGTATTTGTGACTGAGCCACTCAAGAAAGCGCTGGATAAGGAAGGGTTTACCGGAATTAGATATTTTGATAATATGGATTTAACCAAGATCTAGTACGTATATACATCGGAGAATCCATACTAAATGTCAGTAGATCAGGATACACTTGATTGATCAATGATAAGAATGGCTCAGCAGTTACTAAAACGGCTAGAAAATTTAAATAGGCAAAAGACCTCTTCCAATAGTTTGATCAGTAATATTATGTATTTATTCGAATGAACCACCCTAAGATATTCACACTTTATAATTTACCTGTTAAAGGTGAAATGGGGCAGAAGACTCATATAGAGAAGAAAGTTGCCTGCGATGCTTGCAAAAGAGTAGAAAATACTGAGCATCGTTTAAGTTATCAGTTCAATGAGTGGCTCGGAGAAGACCCCGGCCCACCGATTATCACCGAAGGCCTCTTCAATAAGATAAAGGGTTTTACGAAACAAAAAATAGCGTTACGTGAAGCAGTATCGGTTTGAGATTTCAATGGTAGATTTTTTGATGCAGGCACCACATAATGTGTCGTACTTCAAGATGATTTCCCTGCTTTTAAAGCGCACATATTTAGGAGGCTTCTATATAAGTTAGAACTTACTATTTAAAAAGTGGCTCCCTAACAATAACAAACCTTATGAATTAACTACTGACTAATAATTACCTATATAAAAACAATAAAACAGATTAGCTACCCATACTAACAGAAATAGATTTTAGAGTTGACAGTGAACCTTTAAATAGAGCTACAGCTTCTATAATTGAAAATAGTTCATGTACAACTTTAAAGTCTAACACATATGAGACCACTCACATTTTTTTTTATCTCACTACTATTTATTGCAGCATCCTGCACACAACAACCACCACAAGAAAAAGAAACTACTGACAATAAAGAGGGGAACACCATTGCCCTTTACTCTTCAGAATGTATCACAGAAGCAGAGGTTATCAAGGCGCAAGAAGAGTGGGGAGAAGGTATCGTCAAAATAGGAAAGGTTTACACTGATAAAGGCGATTATAAACAAGCTGCTATGGAACATATACAAGACTTATACGGCTACGACCTTAGCTCGGTATTGTTTAAGCCAACCTTGGCTTCAGTCGATCAATTCCGTGGAAGCTTTGATGGCGCACTCTCCTACTTTGTAGGTGGTAATGAAACTTACCCAGAAGACAAAGGGTTTGCTATAAAACCTTGGACAAACGTCCGTTGGGAAAATAGCGGCATCATCAATAACAGTTGCAATATGGCAGTAGCAATGGGTAACTATTACTTTACTACTACCGAAGGCGACGAAGTAAAAGTAGAATATACGCTAGGTTACGTAAAAGATAAGGATAATAAACTACGAATCGTTGTTCACAAATCTGCTATGCCCTATTCACCAGAAAAGTAATGCTGTAATACACTTTTTAAGGTGATTGTCTTTGCTTTTTAATGCTAAAGTAAAGAGCAGTAACCCATAATACCTCAACAAGTTCGGACTACTCGTTAAGTAGAGTAAAGAAAATCACTAAAAAACAACATCCGTTCGAACTCATTGAGGTATTGTATTTTTAACCCTCTTCACCTTTGTGCACCTTAAAGCAGGTTTAAATTTTCTCTAACTGTTTGTTTTTAAGAATATTATAAGTGCGCGGGTCTGAAAATCCAGCGGGGAGGTGGACTGGTTTGTGGGCGGAAGCTTTGGATTTGGCTGCGCCGAGCTCGACGAAGTCAAAAAATGAACGAAAGGCAAATTGAAGGATAAGTGGTGAAAATTTCGTAAAGTATTAATTATGAAGAATTTAATTTTTAAACATGACATGCTCTTAATTGTCAATGAGTAAAAGGTAGAATTATTCAAGCAAGCCTTTCTAGCATTATTCCCACCACAAACGCTTGATCTCCCCCATCCTACGTTTCATCCTGATAAGTAGCCACTCGCTCGGCGTACCCTTCATTATATAGCCCCTATCCACGAGCTTTGATACATCAACAACCTAAAAAGCTCTTGGTCATGAAAAATTTCTTTCTCTTTTTAACCATTTTTCTATTCAGCCTCCCTATCTATGCGCAAACGCAAGTAGTAAGAGGTAAAATACTGGATACCCAATCTAAATTTCCACTCATAGGAGCTACCGTTATCGTGGTAGGCAGCGATCCTTTGATGGGTGCGACAACCGATACAGATGGTTTTTTTGTACTTCCAGCCGTACCTGTTGGTCGCATCGACCTCAAAGTAAGTTATGTCGGCTACGATGAGCGTATTATTCCCAATGTAATGGTCACCGCAGGGAAAGAGGTCTTTGTAACCGCTTCTCTGGAAGAGCAACTACTCGATGCTGTAGAGATTGTAGCAGAAGACAGTGAAGATAAAACAAAGGCAAAAAACGAATTTAGTAGTGTGAGTACCAGACAGTTTACCATCGAAGAAACTTCGCGATACGCAGGAAGTCGTAATGACCCCGCACGTATGGCTACTAACTTTGCAGGTGTTTCTGGCGCGAACGATGCCCGTAACGATATCATTATTCGTGGAAATTCTCCAACAGGCTTATTATGGCGCTTAGACGGTATCGATATTCCTAGTCCTAACCATTTCTCTACCTTGGGGGCTACTGGTGGGCCAGTAAGCATGCTCAACAACAATACCCTCGATAACTCAGACTTTACTACAGGGGCTTTTCCTGCGGAGTACGGAAACGCTTTGGCAGGAGTATTTGACTTACAAATGCGCACAGGCAACGCCTTTAAAAGGGAATATATGGCACAAATTGGGTTTAATGGTTTTGAAGCAGGCTTAGAAGGCCCTTTTAGTAAAAATTCTCGTGCTTCTTACTTGGTCAATTACCGTTATTCTACTCTGGCTGTTTTCGATGCTATAGGCATTGATCTAGGTACAGGCAGTGCTGTTCCCTATTACCAAGACATCAACTTTAAGTTTGATTTTCCTACCCAAAAGTGGGGAAGATTCAGCTTGTTTGGCTTCGGAGGCATAAGTAACATTGATTTACTAGGTAGTGAAGAAGAAGCGGAGTCAGAGAATCAGTTTTCTAGTAGTAATGAAGACCTTCGGGCTGAAAGCCTTACAGGCGCTATTGGTCTTACACACAACTATTATTTTAATAAAAATACCTACTCACAATTCAATGTAGCCTTCTCGGGCACTAATGATTCCTTTATGGTAGACCAACTAGAAAGAGATGCCAGCTCAGGCGAAGTAGTAAATGGCTTCTATAGCAATGGAGGTGATTACCAACAAACCAAGTGGTCGTTTAGAGAACAAATTAATACAAAACTAAATAGTAAGAATACGCTTAATGGAGGGGTCATTGTAGATGTCTATAATCTCAATATCATAGATAGTGCACTTACCGATGAGGGTTCGTTTCTTGTAGAACAAGACTTTGAAGGAAGTACTACTTTGGTACAACCTTACGTACAATGGCAACACCGCTTCACCGAACAACTCACTATGAATGCAGGTGTCCATGGGCAATGGCTTGCTTTGAACGACAGTTGGGCCATAGAGCCTCGCTTAGGTTTCCGTTATAGTTTCCGTCCCAATCAAACTATTTCATTAGGATTGGGTATGCATAGCCAAATACAACCTCTATCTATTTATTTCTTACAAAACGAACAAGGAGTGCGTACCAATGAAAATCTTGACTTTACCCGTGCTAACCACGTCGTATTAGGCTATGAAAATCAATTGGCTGATAACCTTCGTTTGAAGACAGAAGTCTATTATCAACAGCTTTATGATGCACCTGTAGAAAGCCAACCTTCTTCTTTCTCGTTACTCAATACGGGTACTGACTTTGGCATAGATAGCAGAGACAACTTGGTAAACGAAGGTGACGGCCGAAACTATGGTATTGAGCTTACATTAGAGAGGTTCTACAGTGATGATTACTACTTTCTCTTTACCACTTCTTTGTTTCGCTCTGAATACCAAGGTAGCGATGAAGTATGGCGTAATACTGCCTTTGATGGAAACTACGTAGTAAATGGGCTTTTTGGTAGAGAATGGCGACTAGGTAAAAAGAATAATGCCCTGACGATGGATATCAAAGCTACAGCAGCCGGTGGAAGAAGATTTACCCCTATCGACCTAGCCGCTACTAGCCAGATTACCATAATTGATGAAGATGATGTGGTATTTGACGAGGAAAATGCTTTTTCTGAGCAATTAGACGACTACTTCCGATTAGACTTTAAGATAGGCTACCGTATGAATGGTCAGCGCGTTACGCAAGAGTTCTTTGTAGATATACAAAACATTACTAACCGACAAAACCCCCTTAATATCAGTTATAATAGGACTACACAGCAACTAAGAACGAATTATCAGTTAGGCTTATTTCCAGTAGTACAGTATCGGGTGACATTCTAAGTAAATATTTGTAAATTGTGTAGGTAAAAAGGAAGAGTCCACCCTCTCTTCCTTACTTTTCATTTTTTAGACTACCAAAATGATGACTATTAAAGAAAAATATATTCGCTTGATTGGAATACCTCTTCTTGCCCTAGCCATTCCTTTCGTTACAAGTGCAACCGACTACTGGCAATCTACGCTTATCTCTTTTATGTACACCCTTATCTACTGGCAAGGTGGTTGGATGATCGTACAATGGATGCGTAGACGATACCCACGTTATGAACAAACACCCAAAAGACTTGCTTCTCAGGCGCTTATTGTATTTATATTCATTACTGTTACTACACCTTTATGTATGTTGCTCTTCAGAGAAGAGCATTCTATAGCGGAGTTTGCCAAAGGGTGGCTCATTAGTATGGTCGCTTCTTTTGTAGTTGTTTCTATTTATGAAAGTGCTTACTTCTTTCACAAATGGCGGGAGACAAAGCTTGAAACTGAAAAGCTTAAGCGAGAGCACATACAGTCACAATTTGAAACGCTCAAGAATCAAGTCAATCCTCATTTTTTATTTAACAGCTTAAATACACTTACAGCAATCATCTTGGAAAATCCTAATCTAGCGGTAGAGTTTGTTGAAAAGCTTTCTAACGTATACCGTTATGTGCTGCAAAGTAAAGACAGAGAGTTAGTCGATTTAGCAACAGAGTTGAAGTTTGCGAAAGCTTTTTTATTTCTTCATCAAATACGATTTGGAGATAACCTACAATTTAGGGTCAATATCAGCGAAAAAGACCTTGAGAGCTCTATTGCCCCTTTATCACTACAAATTTTACTAGAAAACGTTGTAAAGCATAATATTATCTCTCAGTCCAAACCATTAATGGTAGATATCTACATTGAGAAGAACTATATCATAGTAAAAAATAATCTACAGAAAAAAACGATTCAAGAGAGCTCTACAAAGATAGGCTTGCAAAATATCATCAATAGGTATAAGTATCTTACCGATAAGACGGTCAATGTTATTACTACTACTAAAAATTTTATGGTGGCACTCCCCCTACTCAAAATTGAAAACGCATATGCCTGAATTAAATGTGTTGATTGTTGAAGATGAAGCACCAGCCGCGCGACGTTTACAGAAACTTATCCAAGAAATTGTTCCAGATTGGTGTATCTTAGACGTAATCGACAGTGTGGAAGACGCTACTAGTTGGCTTAAAACACACGAAAACCCGCAGCTTATTTTTATGGACATACAGCTAGCAGATGGAATTAGCTTCCATATTTTTGAGCACATTTCAGTCAAAGTACCTATTATTTTTACTACTGCCTACGACGAATATGCCATAAAGGCTTTTCAAGTAAATAGTATTGACTATCTGTTAAAACCTATTGATAAGCAAGCCTTGAAAGATAGTATCCATAAGTTCCAAGAGCTTTTTTCTACCGCGGCTCCTTCAACCACTAACCTTGATCTCTTACTTACACAACTACAGGAAAGAAAATTATCGTACAAAGATCGCTTTCTTGTCAAAATGGGTGATCGACTCGTCTCTATTGAGCAAAATCAAGTCGCCTATTTTATGGCCGAAGATAAAATAGTATTGTTAGTTACATCAGACGAAAAGCGCTTTGCCATTGACTACACGCTTGAAAAGCTCGAGAACTTGCTTAATCCCAAAGCATTTTTCAGGTTAAACAGAAAGTTTATCGCTCGCTTCAATGCTATTTCACAAGTACATCAGTATTTTAATGGAAAACTAAAAGTAGAGCTCGTTCCATTGCCACCTACCGAAGTACTAGTTAGTCGTGAAAAGAGTGCAGTTTTTAAAGGTTGGTTAGATTGTTAGTTCTTTTCAAGAAAGTTTTTCACTTTATTTTACAAAGCGTATTCATTTGCAAACTGTGTGTTTTTACCTCAACTTGTAGAAAAAATGCTACATATCTGATAAACGAAAGAGAGTATTTCTTCTTTGTAGCTATTGCGATAGATCGTTCGCATAGTACTTTTGATCCATTAAATGTTACAACAGACACCTATTTTTAGCCATTACGCGCACTACGGTACGGTGTTTAATGTTATGGTGAGCATACTTTAACAAAAGTAATATGTTTATCTCATCAACTCTGTTTTGTTAAACTTTTTTTATAAACTTATTAAACAAAACATTTGGATTATGTTGAATCTTTCTTAAATTTGTTTAAACAATAAAAACCAAAGACAACCATGACAGCATCAGAATTTAGCCTTTCGCTGAAAGACGCCTCAAAGTCTTTGAAGCCTTTCGCTATCAAATTGACTAAAGACATAGAGGACGCCAACGACCTGTTACAAGAAACGCTCTTGAAGGCTTTCACCAATAGAGAGAAGTTTACAGATGGTACTAATTTACGTGCTTGGTTATATACCATCATGAAAAATACCTTCATTACCAACTATCAAAGAATGGTGAGGAGAAAAACCTTCATAGACTCTACCGATAATTTGCACTACATCAACTCTTCAGAGAATGTATCTAGTAATGGGGCTTACACTTCTCTTGCCATGAAAGAGATCACTAGAGCTATAGACGATTTAGATGATGTGTATAAAGTACCTTTTATGATGTATTATAAAGGTTTTAAGTACCATGAAATCGCTGATCGCTTACAGATCCCTATCGGTACTGTTAAAAATCGAATCCATATTGCTCGTAAGGAGTTAAAGGGCAAACTTAAAAGACACGGTTACTAGAAATTTCTTCTAGGAAATTACAATATATTCTACTCAAAACCACACAGTAGCTACTGTGTGGTTTCTTTTTGTATATTTGCTGCGTGACAACGCACCTAATTGCCATACTTGCCCCCCTTGACTGGATAGTCATTGTTCTTTTTTTAGTCATTATTCTCTCCATAGGCTTATATTATCGTAACCAAGCCAAACAAAGTTTAGAAGCCTTTTTTCTAGGAGGGCGTAATTTACCTTGGTGGATTGCTGGTACTTCTATGGTGGCTACCACTTTCGCAGCAGATACCCCGCTCGCCATCACAGAGTTTGTAGCAGAGAGTGGGATTGCTGGTAACTGGATTTGGTGGAATATGCTAGCAGGTGGTTTACTCACCACCTTCTTTTTTGCCAAACTCTGGCGACGCGCCAACATCATGACAGATGTTGAATTTATTGAAATACGCTATGCTGGCCAAGCCGCGAAGATCCTAAGGGTATTCAAGGCGCTCTACTTAGGTCTTTTCATGAATTGCCTTATCATTGGTTGGGTGAATCTTGCCCTTGTAACGATTTTAGAAGTCTTTTTCGAGCTATCACCGCAAGCCGCCCTCAACTATACTGCGCTCCTTATGCTGCTTGTCATGTTATATGCAAGCATGTCAGGTTTATTGGGAGTGGCCATTACGGATACCTTACAGTTTGTAGTAGCGATGGTAGGCTGTTTGTTGCTAGCTATTTTTGTAGTAAATGATGAAAAAATTGGCGGTATAGCCCAATTGAAGGCCTCCTTACCTGCTGAAGCCTTTAACTTTTTCCCTCAGATACAATCCACACAATCTCTCAAAAGCTCGCTTAATACACTTTCTATTGGTTTAGGGAGTTTCTTGGCTTATATTTCTATCTGGTGGACAAGCTGGTACCCCGGAGCAGAACCTGGTGGCGGCGGTTACATTGCACAAAGAATTATGAGTACTCGCGATGAGTCTCACGCTATTAAGGCTACACTATTTTTCCAAATTGCTCATTATGCCATTCGTCCTTGGCCTTGGATTATCGTGGGCTTATGCAGCTTAGTACTTTATCCAGAGCTTGGTGCTGATGAAAAACGGCTGGGATTTGTATATGCAATGCGTGATTTTCTACCGGTTGGCTTAAAAGGATTACTATTGGTCGCTTTTTTAGCAGCCTACATGAGTACCGTCTCTACCCAGCTCAACTGGGGTGCAAGTTATTTGGTAGGCGATATCTATAAGCGTCTTATTCGACCTGTACAACGCAATAAAAATGAAAAACATTATGTAGTTGTCTCTAAAATCACTACAGGGCTTATTGCACTAATCGCACTAGGTGTTACCACACAACTAAAAAATATTTCAAGCGTTTGGGAGTTCATCATTGAGTGTGGGGCTGGCCTAGGGTTAGTACTTATCTTACGATGGTACTGGTGGCGTATCAATGCTTGGAGTGAAATCACTGCTACGGTTGTCCCTTTTGTAGCTTATGCTTTGGCCAAATTCTCTTTTGAATGGGTATTTCCTAACAGCTTTTTTTTCACGGTAGGCGTTACAACGGTCAGTTGGCTATTAGTCACCTTTATCACCTCACCTACTCCACAAGATACCCTGCTTAGTTTTTATAAACGTGTACGACCGCAAGGGGCTTGGCAACCTATAAGAGTACAACTTAAAGATACACCACAGGGGGCTTCGGTACTAATATTACTTGCTTGCTGGATATGTAGTGTCATCATTGTATATGCTGCTTTATTTGCTGTAGGATCATTTATCTTACTACAATGGGAGGAAGGCTTATTGTATTGTTTCCTCATTTTATTAGCCTCTATAGGGCTTAGTATAGCAGCCAAAAAGCACTCACTATTCTAGCTGTTGTCAGTCGTTAATAAGTCATTATTTACTGACTATTTTGCTAGTTTTTTGCTATCTTTAGAAGTACAATTTACCTAGTACTTATGCGGCTTCTGACTATCTTTCTCTCTTATTTATTGTTATTGATAGGCCATACTAGCTATGCACAACAGGTGGAGTATGCCGTAGTTGTCTCTGCCAACATGGAATGGAAGGCGGTAAAGAAAGCTTATCCAAATGAACAATATCAGAGCTCTGTTTGGGGAGAATTCTTTTACAAAGAAATTGCACAACAAAAAGTCCTCTTCTTTCACGAAGGATGGGGTAAAGTAGCTGCCGCAGGAGCAACACAATACGTCATCGATACTTATGAGCCTCGTGTATTAATTAACCTAGGAACTTGTGGTGGTTTTGAAGGAAAAGTAGATCGCCTAGATATCATACTAGCTGATCGCACCATCATTTATGATATTAAAGAGGCAATGGGCGATTCAAAAGAAGCCATTGATGACTATACCACTTCTATTGATTTAAGTTGGCTTGGTGATAACTATCCTACAAAAGTATTAAAAACCACACTGGTTTCTGCTGATAAAGACTTAGCCATTGATGAAATTGAAAAATTACAAAACGAATATAAAGCTGTAGCAGGCGATTGGGAAACAGGAGCCATTGCTTACGTAGCGGGTAGAAATAAGACAAAGGTAGTTATCTTAAGAGGTGTAAGTGACTTGGTAAACAAGCAGGAAGGAGAGGCATATGGTAACTTTGACTTATTCATTGAAAGGGCGGAGAAGGTAATGTTTAAACTTTTAGAAATACTACCTCAGTGGATCACTCATATGGAACAATTATCAGAAAATGACTAGAATACTTTTCTATACCAGATTAGTATAAGATAAAACACATCTTACATAACATACTTAACAAAAATATGACTAGAACACTACCACTCGTTTCTTTATGTACGTTTTTACTCACCTGTACTTCGTCAGAAGAAAATGTACAATCTGTAAAAGACTCTATCCAAGTTGACTCTACAGAAGTTATAGAAGCCCCTACACCCAAAAATTACCAAAGGATTGTCGCAATAGGGAGCCCTATTACGGAGATTCTTATCGACTTAGAAGCTACTGATAATTTGGTAGCTGTTGACAAGTATACAACAACAACTCCCGTCACAAAAAAGCTTCCTAAAGTAGGCTACGGTAGAATTCTTACCTCAGAAAGGGTACTGAAGCATCGCCCCGACCTTGTTCTGTCTACTAAAGAGGCAAGCCCAAACAATGTTGTAAGTGAAGTACAAAATCAAAAAATAGATTATCTACTCTTTGAACCTCAGTATAATTTGGCCAGTACACAGCAGTTAATTGAGGAGCTAGCTACGCTCATCGATAAGAAAGCTAAAGGACAGGCTATTATTGACAAGATACAAGAAGATATTACGACAGTAAAGGAGCAAATGAGTGATATAAAATACAAAGCAAAAATACTGTATATATTTGCTAATAATGAAACCAACCTTATGTTAGCGGGTGAAAATACTCCTGCTGATGCGCTTATTCAGTTAGCAGGGGCAGAAAACGCCCTCAATAATAGCGAAGGATTGGTACGCTTAACCGCTACCGAAGTAACAAAAGCAGCTCCTACCTATTTTTTGATGACAACACAAAGTTTGCGAAGCTTAGAAGGAAGAGCCAATCTTAATAAAATTCCTGGTTACTACGATACAACAGCAGGAAAAATGGGTAGGCTGATTCTTATCGACGAAAGTGAGCTATTAGATTTTGGTGCTAGCTTAGGTACAAACGCTTTAAGTTTATCAAAAAAAATATATCCTGCTGCTTACTGAAGTAAAAAGAAAGACAATTTAGCTATTCAAGCATATCCTAAAGCCTTATACACAATGTACCCTACTACCTCGTGTGTCCATACGTACCAGTAGTAAAAAGCCTTTTCAGAAGGAATGAGCCAGAAGCCTGGGGAGGGAGTACGTTGTTGTGTATAGAAATCTACGGCAAAGGTCGTCACCTCAACACCTTGTTGTTGAAAACATCCCTCTGCACGCCTTAGGTGAAAGGCCGAGGTAATCAACAAATACTTTTGATTTGGAAACTTCTCTTCGAGTATTTTAGCTGAGTTAATGGCATTTTCACGTGTGTTGTAAGAGCCTTCCTCAATCAAAATATCCTTTTCGGGTACACCTCCTATAATGAGAAACTCTTGCAGTGCTTTTGCTTCACTTCTTTGGTCTCTACGCCAATAAAGCCCTCCTGATATAAGTATCTTTTTTAGTTTACCTTGTTTATAAAGTTGAAGGGTATGGGTAATACGATCAGCACCTTTTTGAAAATAAGTACGGTCCTGTGGGTATTTTGCACTATTGGTAATTCCTGTAAGTACAATACCTACATCGTAGGTGGGCAGCGCCTCTATGGGTGTAGGAGGGTACTCCCACGCAAGCAGGAGTTCATTTATGATGAATTTATTACCTAGTAAACATATAGCTAGCAAGGCTATTTTGAGGGCACGATGCTTATATTTTCTATTTTTTACAAATAACGTGTATACCAAGATACCTATTACCCAAGTAATGGGCATCAACACATAGTAAAGCGTTTTAGATAAGATGAAGAACATAAGTTATCCACATTCATTACAAGTTATAATTTTATAGGTAAGATTTGGTATTTACCTTCTCTATCATACGCTTAATATGCTTATCAGCACTGAACATATCCTGAAAGACACCTGCAATACGATGGTCTTTGTTGAGTAAATAGGTAATACGCTTAGGTAAGCCTATAATGGGTACTAAGGCACTGTAGGCTTTACATACTTTACCACTTTTATCTGAAAGCAAATCAAAAGGAAGTTGGTGCTGCTCCTTAAACTTCTGGTGGGTAGGTATGTCATCCCGACTAATACCATATACTTCTATATCTACTTCTCGAAAAGCCGCAAACTCATCTCGAAAAGCACAAGCCTCTTTTGTACATACACTGGTAAAGTCCTTTGGATAGAAATAAATAATACAGGGTTTATTTACTAAGTCTTTACTAAGGGTAAGGTCTTTTCCGCTGGTTGAGGGTAATGTAAAGTCAGGGGCTTGCTCATTAATTTTCAGTGCCATTTATGCGCTATATTTGGTTTTGTTTATGCAACTACGAATCAGTTAGGATAGTTTAGAAAGAAAACAAGACATTTACCAGTAAAACCCTTATCAAGATACCTAGCTACCACCTTTCTGCTTGTCATAAGTAGCATTGGGTTTGAAAGCTACTAAACTGACTGAGTATGGGAAGTCCTTTAGGTTGATGCTTTTAAAGTAGTTTAACAGAAGGTAGTTAGTTCTTAAGCTACATAATAAAATCTAAAAAAGAGCCTAAATAAGATTTGTTCCAATTCATTTAATCTAAGTTACTTATCCATTCTAGTATTATCCACAAAATATAGAAAAAAGTAATTTAGCATAGTATCGTAGTTGTTGATAAACGTGGAAGAAATAACTGCATTTCTATTCTAAAATAGGTTAAACTGTCTAGCCATTTGAACTACTTGATAAGAGATTTGTAAAGTTGCACATACTGCTTACTCACTGTTTCTTCTGTGTAGTTGTCTAATACCTTCTGACGAGCATTTGATGACCAGTCAACAGTTTTATCCTGTATAGCTAAGATACCTTTTGCTAAGTCTTTAGCATCTTTATATTTAGCTAGATACCCATTTTTTAGTGGGTCAATCATTTCGGGAAGTCCACCAGTCTCAAAAGCGACTACGGGAGTACCACAGGCCATACTTTCCATTACTGTATTAGGAAGATTATCTTCCAGAGAAGGTAGCACAAATACATCAGCCGCTGCATACACCTTTCTCAAAATACTTTGATCCTGAATGCTTCCTAAAAAGTGAACGGGAAAAGGGAAGTTCCAAGAAGTCAACTTATCCACATTACCAAAAATGATTAACTCTATAGGTAAGGATGTAGTCTCTTTACGGAGCCACTGTAAGGCCTGCTCTAAGTAACGAAAACCCTTTCTTTCATCTGCTACATTCATAGCACCAAAAAGCACCAAAAAACTACTTTCAGGTAACTTAAGGTCTATTCTCGCTGCTTTGGCAGCTAAGGGCTGAAATACCTGTGTATCAATTGGATTAGGAATACTTATTACTGCTTTATTACGTAAAAGGCTACTTTCTTTTGCAAGTGATTGCAGCCATTGACTACAAGTAACTACGTGTAAGTTTGCTTTTGCGAATAGCGCTTGTTTTTTTTTGTGAATACGGTATGATAAATCTTTTTCGTGAGGTCGCTTTAAGAAATGACACTTTCCACACTTGTCCACATAGTTGTTACAAGTACCTGCATAGTGGCAGCCTCCTGTAAAAGTCCACATATCGTGTAAAGTCCAAACAATGGGTTTATCAAGTTGTACAAGTTTCCGGAGAGATTTTAAAGAAAGGAAGCCGAAGTTAATCCAATGTAGATGTAATACATCTGCTTCTTTTACAAGTGGGTGTTGCGAAATATCAACGCCTACTTGCGCTGGTGAAAAAGCAAAGCGTATGCGCTTATCCCTTTCGTAGGGCAGAAAAGATAATCTTTCTAATGTAAAACGTGTAAAAGCTTTCTTTCTTTGCCAGTAACTATTGGCTATAAAAGTAGTATTATGCGCTATCTGCTGCCCTTCCTGTACCAATAATTTTACAGAGAGGCCTTGCTGCTGGTGGGCTTTAAATAACCTTTGGCAAGCTACGGCTGCCCCTCCCCGTTGTTGATAAGTATTGATGAGAAGTATATTCACAATGACTATTTTAAGCGATAAGCATATATATTAAGTTGTAAATCCATCACTTGTTGATTGCGATATTGATGGTTCACAAGTGGTTTTTTACGAGGAATTGCTTCTTGTACATAATACCTGAAACCTGCCGCTGAAAGTATTGATATTAGTTTATGCAGTGCTTGAGGTTGCTTTGTATAAGCATGGTACTCTACGAACAAGTTACTTACCTTCTCCAGTGCTTTTCCACAATCTTCCAAAACGCTTACCTCTGCACCTTCTATGTCCATTTTAAGCATATCTATACTGCTTTCTTGCAATAGCCAAGTTTTTAGTCTTGTGCTTTCTACAGTTACCTTATTTCCTTCTCCAAAGATAGACCCTCCATCTGCACCTTCTAGCTGCATCTCGATGCCCTCGTTGTGCACCCAAACCGCTTTAGCAATGACTTCTACTGCTTTACATTGGTTGGTTATTAAGTTATTTTTTAAATATTTCACAATTTGTGGGTCAGCCTCAAAAGCTTTGATACGGGCTTGTGGGTAATTTTCTTTGAAGTACAGGCAGTCTACACCTACATTGGCACCACAGACATAAATAATAGGTGAAGCTTCTTGTGTAGTAAATGCATAGCTCTCATCTACAAAAATCTCTTTGATTTGCCATACAAAGGATAAAGCATCTGGTATAGAGAAATAATAGCGTGAGTACTTTACCTGACAGGGTTGATAGCGCTTTTTGTCCCCTAGCTTCAATACTAGCCATAAAAAAGCTCTACTCTTTTTACTTTTAAATAAATGATAGAGTTCTCGGAAAATAATCTTAAAAAACAGTTTCACCGTTTCTGAAATTTATAATACTTTCAAAAGTATAGCTTTTTACTAAACACCGTATCTTATTTTATTAATAATTTTGCGATATAAGCTGGGTTCAAAAAACTTTTGGAACGAAGTAATGATTTCCTTTTGAGGTGTAAGATCCTTCGTGAGCTGGTAAGGTGTATTTTTTAGTATGACATCATATTTACTTGTACGGTCCGAGTGTGTACCAGAAGCATCGTTTCCTATGTTATATATCTTAGAGTTCACTGGAAAGAGTCCATACGCTTGGTGTTTAAGATGTGTATAGCTCCACCTTACTGACCAAGAGTCTATTTTACCCAGTTTTTGCTTGTAGAGCATAGCTATCAAGTCGCTTCCACCTACTGCCAAGCTTTCTTGTAAGGCTTTGTCTTTTTTGATTTGACTGGCGTTGCTTATTGTCCAATCTGCCTTTGCCCATCTATCTTTCCAAGTAGCCCAGCCCCAAGAAGAGGATCTAGGCAATAGTAATACATCCTTTTGATAGGTAGTAGGTATAGAGAAAGGATAAATGTAGCCCGATATAGAAAAAATATGAGGCGTATTGGCATAAAAATCTAGACAGTCATTCATAAAATTGAGGAAGTTACTAGTAGAGATTAAATCATCTTCGATGACAATCGCTTTACCAAAAATGTTGATAACCTCAGAAACGCCTGAAATGACTGAATCTGCTAAGCCTTTATTCTTGTCTTGTGTTGTAAGGTGTACATTGGTAAATCCTTTTATCTTATTCACAATCTGCCTTACTTCATTTACCTTGGGTATGTCTTTATCTCGTTTTGGGCCGTCAGCATACACAAACAGCTCAGAATGAGCTGCTAAAGGGTTTTTTAATAGACTATCAATCGTTTTTTTTGTGTGTATAGGACGATTATAAATAAATAATACAATAGGGGCGAGCTTTATCATTCCTATAGAATAGAGTTATCTTTTGTATTGAGTAAATTAAAAATTATTTTTTAATATAGAACTTATCTAATATTTTTAAACTAAACTTTTTGATGCCGATGACGAGGAGCGTGATGACAATTAAGCTCCTCCAATGGTCAATTTTTTTTAAAACATATCAGAAGTGCCTTAAAAGCATCCATCTAAGCAAAAGACCTTTCAACTACATAAGGGTCTCTAAAGAACTGCTCATCAACCGAACAAAATAAGCTCAGCGAAGCTAAAATATTCTTCCCTTTTACTCACCACCTCATTTTTAGCATTAAGCCTATAGATACGCTTGATACCGTATTACCCGCAAAGTGCTCTGAGTTCCTGACAATCAAAGGTAGCATCAGCATTGCAAATCAGGCCATCTAAGCCTATGCTCAATGATACAAGCTCCAGAATCGCCTCAAGCGCTTTCTCTAACTCAAAGACATCCTAATGATTACCTGTCACCGCCCACCCAAAGCTGATAACCACCCTATTTTTATAATATACAAGCAGTTGGTTGATGGTCTTACTCTTCTTTGATAGCCTACTGCTTCAAAAGCCCCTTTTACAGGGCTTGGTTGCCATCTAACTGAATGCTCATAATAATTAAGAAAAGGTTTACTTGCACCCAGAAATTTGAACCATACTCCATACCTTCCCTTATGTTTCGACCAACGTTGAAAATGACAAAAGGTCGTTTTGTAACTGTAGGAGCCGCTCAGAAAGCTACTTATAGGCAACTATTCCCATTGGTAGCCTGCTTTCAAACGATATAGTATCAGACCTGTAATGCCTATCATTTACGCTTCTGTCATTTTCCCCTCTTTTTCCTTGAGCGATATAGGGAAGTATTTCTCGTTTTATACTATCTTTATTTAAGATGTTCGTTAAGGGGCTTAGTTTTTATGATATAAAAGTGTCTTTCTTTGAACATCTTTTTAATAATCCTAGATGAGTTCTTCGTTAAATGTTACCAACTTTATGTCGTTGAAAAAGCGTTTAAAACAAAAATCTATTTTTATAAGCCTATACCACATTCTACACACATTTCCTCTATTTTTTCGTTTCAGGCTCATTCAGTTCCTAAAACTTTGGTGGTCTTTTCTCAAAGGTTATCGGAGCTTTTCAAGTCAAAGAGCCAACAGTCAGTTTGAAAAGTTGAGTTGGCAGCCCTATTTGCTAGATAAGACTCTATTAGCCCCTTTAGATCCCATTTATTTTTATCAAAAAACTTGGCTCGTAAAGAAAACTTTTACTTGCCGACCCATTCACCATTATAATATTGACTCTAAGGCTACTAACCTGGCATTTATTTTACAATATATGCCTACTACAGTGATAAGTATTCGCCCTGTCTCTTTTACACCCAACAATCTTTTTTTAGAAAAGACTCTATCTTAGCTTTACCCTTTGAAAGATGAAAGTATTGATCCCTTCTTCCATTGGTATAGTTTTCTTCACTTTCAAAAATAATCATTTACTTTTATGATTTCTCTAAAACCAGATTTATATCAACAATTCCGTTGTCCTTATTGTACAGAAGAACTATGTAAAGTTGAAAAGATCATTTTTCAAGGATTACATATATTGGCAAGTACTGTCTGTGGTACTTGCAAAAATAACTTTCTTATGGATTTTCCCATAGGGAATGCGCTTTTGTACCCCACAATTATAGATAAACAGAAGAATGCACTAGTTGGTCGTGATAAGTATTATCGTTGGTTTCATAAATCTTTACTCAAAGCTTATAATAGCCCTTCTGACGCTACCGTTAACATTAAAAAAATCATAAAAAATAAATGCGAAAAAGTCATTATTCTGAACTGTACTGATGTCTTATATGGTCATGTCTTACTCAAGCTTTTTAACGCTACTCAGTATTTAGAGAGATATCCTGAAGAAGGTCTCATTATTATTTTACCAAAATCTTTTGCTTGGTTAGTTCCTGAAGGAGTAGCTGAAATATGGTTGATAGATTTAAAGCTTTCTGAGTTTAATAATTGGTATATCGCTTTAGAAAATCTTATCGAAGAAAGTCTCTCACATTATCAAGAAGTCTATTTAAGCTTGGCTTACCCTATCCCTTCTTTAGAAAATTTTTCAATTACGCCCTACTCTAAGGTATCACCTTTTTCATTAGTAAATTTTTATAGATTACCGCTTCAAGTGAGTTTTATCTGGCGTGAGGATAGATTCTGGACAGGCTCAGGCTTCGAAGAGTTGTTATTTTTGGCTTTTAAGAAGTTTTCTCTTCTTGAAAACTTCACTATTTTTCGCGCATTTTTTTGTTATTTTCAAGCATTGCGCTTAAAAAAGCTAACTAAGAAAATAAAAAAAGTATTTCCTCAAGTACAAATTAAGGTAATTGGTTTAGGTCGTACTGGTAGCTTTAGTAAAGCTATCCAAGACTTGAGAGAAGATCATATATCATTTGAAAAAGAAAAGGAATGGTGTGAACAATATGCTAAATCACAGGTAGTGGTGGGGATTCATGGTTCTAATATGCTACTTCCTACTGCTCATGCGGCTGGCTTTGTAGAAATTATCCCTCACGACCGTTTAGGAAACTGGTTGCAAGATATTGCCTTACCATTTACTAAACGTATGGATAGCTTTTTAGGAAGACTTTTACCTGCTTACAGCAAACCAAAGTTAGTGGCTAAACACGTAATAAATATTTTAAGTAACTATGAAAAGTTTTATGTACGAAATGCTCCAGAGCTACATTTTTACGAAAAAGTAGATAATGTGAATGAAAGATTTAAAAGTGGCTTAAGAGATTAGTATGGGAATAGTGATTAGGCAAGGGTTAAAAACCAGTATCGTATTGTACATAGGTGTTTTACTAGGTGCTCTCAATAATGTTTGGTTATTTCCACAACTTTTATCTCCTGAAGAAATTGGTGTACTAAGGCTTATTCTTGCTAATGAATTACTTCTAGCTACTATTTTTCAGTTGGGTATCGTTGGTGTTATAGACCACTTCTTTCCCCTGTTTAAAAAGTCTACAGAGGGAAAAAACACTTTTTTTACATTCTGTCTTATATATCCCCTTATAGGCTTATGCCTATCGTTTCTATTTATTCATTTTGTACCTTTTTTGTTGTCACCATCTTTATTAGAAAAATATAGTAACCTGCTGAATTACCGCTATCAGCTTTTTTTTCTAGTTTGCTTAATAACTTATCAAGGTATTTTATTAGCTTTTTCAAGAGCACATTATCGTATCGTAGTCCCCAGTATATTAGATAGTTTCTTACTTAGAGTCGTCTTAGTAGTTGCCTTGTTATTGCTATCAATAGAGCTTATTGACTTCAAACAGTTTATTGGAAGTATTATCCTCACTCGTATAATGAGTATTATAGGCTTATTAATCTACTTACGTAGATTTAATATAGGAAAACTCAATTGGCACTTTAGTTTTTCTATAAAAGAGTTACGCTCATTTATAAACTATGGAATCTTCATTATGCTGAGTAGTGCGAGTAATGTAGTCATAAGTAACCTTGACATTATTATGTTGGGCGGATTAATAGGAGAAAGAGAAGCAGGAATCTACTCCATTGCCTTCTTTATGGGTACTGTTGTTGAGATACCAAGACGTGCCATATCACAAATCTCTATTCCTATTATTTCTTCTGCTTGGAAAAACAATGATATTGCTCGCATTAAGACTATGTATCAAAAAACTTCTATCAATCAATTACTGGTGGGTGCTTGGCTACTTCTACTTATTTTATTGAACCTTAAAGATATTTTTTTAATAATGCCTAAAGGCGAAATTTACATCCAAGGCTATTTTGTAGTATTGTTTATTGGTCTTATGCGATTCATAGATATGGCTATGGGTATGAATCACGAAATTATTATTTACTCTAGATACTATCGGTTCAACTTAATCACCAATCTTATTTTGATCCTAATTATGACTATGTTGAACCTTTTTCTCATTCCTCGCTATCAGTTGGAGGGTGCTGCCTTTGCCACATTATCTTCAATAATTGTTTATAACTTTATTCGACTTGTATTTATATATAAACAGTTTAAGTTGCAACCATTTACTAAACAAACGCTCATCTGCCTTGCTTTGGTTGGTACTATTGCGTTAGTAGCCTACTCTACTAGTACTTTAGAACTACACCCAATCATTAATATTTTGCTTAGGAGCTTACTAATTTCTACACTTTTAGCGGCTGGGGCCTGGTTTTTTGAGGTTTCAGAAGATGCAAATAGGCTTCTCACTGAGCTTATCAAAAAGATAAAGTTAAAATAATCGAATAATATCATCCTCAACTATCATTTGTATATCTTCATCGTGTTGAGCGACAAATGCTTTTAACTCTTGTATAGTTGGATAATCATCTTTTCCAATAAACAACCTAGCATCATCAATGAGAATGATGTGCTTTTGTCTACTTCCAAAAATTGCTTCTAACTCTCCATATATAGGGCAGTCTAAACTACCACGAGCAGTTCCTACTCCAGAGTAATGCGCATCGAGCCAAAAAAGTGATTTCTCAGAAAGCGATTTAACTACTTCTCTTAACTTTATACTACTATCACCTTGTAAAACTTTAATGTGAGAATATCTCCCAAAACGCTTAGAGGCATTTTCATACAATTTTTTATCTAATTCTATAGAGTATAGCTTTTTGAAGCTCTTTCGTTGTGCTTCCAACGTAGTTCCTCTATGCGTACCTGTTTCTACAAAAACATCTATCTGATATTCCTTTGCGTAGCTTTCTATGGTTAGTTGTTTTACAATATGAGGGGGAGGTACAGGTTTACCACGATTTTTCCATTTCTTTAGATCTCGTCTCCATTTTATTTGTCTCAACTCACTTCTTAAAAAAGGGGGTAATAAAGAAAGTAACTTTTTAAACATAATATAGCGGCAACATAATTAAGCATTCAATATTATAAAATATATACTTTATAAGAAAATGAAATTACAAGTTTTGGCACTCTGCCCTTAAAGTTGTAATTTTGTAACCCATTTTACCAAAAAACCGCAAAATTTATGTTTGAGAATCTAAGTGAAAAGCTTGACGGCGCGCTACGTACCCTTAAGGGAAAGGATAGAATTACCGAGATAAATGTAGCCACTACTGTAAAAGAAATCAGGAAAGCTTTACTAAATGCGGATGTTAACTATAATGTAGCCAAGAGCATTACAGAAAATATAAGAGAGGAAGCGCTAGGACAAAAAATATTGATTGCTGTAGAGCCAGGGCAAATGCTTGTCAAAATCGTTCACGACCAACTCACACAACTGATGGGTGGTGAGCAAAAGGGTATTCAGCTTACTTCTAATCCTTCTGTGATTCTTATGTCTGGCTTACAAGGTTCTGGTAAAACTACTTTCTCTGGGAAACTTGCTAATCACTTAAAAGCACAGAATAAAGAGGTACTTTTGGTCGCTTGCGATTTGTATCGTCCTGCGGCCATTGATCAGTTGAAGGTACTCGGAGAGCAAATAGGGGTAGAAGTATATGCAGAACCCGAGAATAAAAATGCTGTACAAGTAGCTAAAAATGCCCTCGCTTACGCGAAAGAGCAGAAAAAGCAGATCGTTGTAGTAGATACCGCCGGTCGTTTGGCAATAGATGAGCAAATGATGACCGAGATTACGGAAGTGAAGAAAGCAATCAATCCTGACGAGATTCTGTTTGTGGTAGATGCGATGACGGGACAAGATGCTGTTAATATAGCGAAAGCCTTCAACGACCAGCTCGACTTCACAGGCGTTGTGCTCACCAAACTAGATGGTGATACCCGAGGCGGAGCAGCGCTCTCTATACGCTCAGTAGTAGAAAAACCCATTAAGTTTGTAGGAACAGGCGAGAAAATGGATGCGATGGACATCTTCTATCCTGATAGAATGGCCAGTCGTATCTTGGGTATGGGTGATGTGGTATCTTTGGTTGAGAAAGCGCAACAGGTATTCGACGAGAAGGAAGCGGAGCGTATCAATAAAAAGATACGACAAAACCAGTTTAACTTTGAGGACTTCTACTCACAGTTACAGCAAATTAAAAAGATGGGAAATCTGAAAGATCTAGTAGGGATGATTCCAGGGATGGGTAAAATGATTAAAGATGTTGATCTGGACGATGATGCCTTTGTACCTATTGAGGCCGTAATCCAATCCATGACAAAAAAAGAGCGAGAAAATCCCGATCTACTCCTAGGAGGTACTTCTAGTGGTAGTCGTAGAAAACGCATTGCAAAGGGCAGCGGCACTTCTGTACAACAAGTGAATAACTTGATTAAGCAATTTAGTGAGATGAAAAAGATGATGAAGAAGATGAATAAAATGCAGGGAGGGAAGCAGAAATTAGGTAAAATGTTTAAATAAAGCTTCATCTTCCTCCACTACTTACAGTAGATCAGTGATATACCCATTACTTTCTTACTTTTATATATGTCTATTGCGCTTGCTCAACATTATGTAGAAACCTTACTTACTGAAGCGCTTCCTTCCAATAGGATTTATCATAATTTACAACATACACGAACGGTAGTACAAGCAGTAGAAAAAATAGCTAGTGCAATGGAGATTTCCTCACAAAGCAAAGAAATTATACTGCTTGCTGCTTGGTTTCACGATACAGGGCATACACAAGTATTTGAGGGTCATGAAGCAGTTAGTCAAGAAATCGCTTGGCATTTTTTAAAAGTTCAGGCATATGAAACGAATGTACTACAGCAGATTATTGATTGTATTGGTGCTACAAAGATGCCTCAAACTCCTCAGAATTCATTAGAAGCTGTTTTTTTTTTATTGTTATGGAGACAACTGTGATCTACACACTTTCAGGAAGATGCTGAGCGATTACGACGAGAATGGCAACTCGTATTAAATAAGCATTATACAGATAAGGAGTGGCTCCAGCAGAATATTGATTTTTTCCAGCAACACACTTATCATTCAGTGTATGGTAAAAACATTTTATCACCCTTAAAACAACAAAACATTGAACATATGCGCATACAACTAAGCAAACTTTAAGGTAAAGGTTGTTTCTTGCTTGGGTACAGAGTTAACTGTAATACTTCCCCCGTGCATCCGCATAATTTGCCGTGAGAGACTCAGCCCAATACCAGAACCTGTTCGTTTCGTAGTGAAAAAAGGCACAAAAATGTGTTTACGAGCCTCTTCGCTGATCCCTGCTCCATTATCACTTACTTTCATGATTACCTTACTGTTTTCGTCTACTTGTGCAGAAAGTACGATACGTGCTTCTGCTATATTATGCAAAGCTTGCATCGAATTAGTAATTAGATTTATAAGAATCTGTTCGATTAAAGCGGGGTCTGCCGATAGCTGTAGATGTGCTGGTTGCACCTCGTAGTGAAAGGTAATATCAACTTTTTTAAAGTCATCTTTCATCAAAATCTCTATGCCCTTAAATAGCTCTTCTATTTCAAAAAGTTGAAATTTAGGAGAAGGTATCTTTGTAAAGTTTCTAAAGTCAGTTACAAAGTCTACTAAGGCTGCAGATCGTTTTTCAATTACTTGAATGGCTTTATGGGCATCCTTAATTTCTTCTGACTCTATAAACTCATACCCTCCGTTATCATCTACTTGTTCATCTAGTTCTTGTGCTAGCGTAGAAGCTAGGGAGGTGATGGGTGTAACAGAATTAATAATCTCGTGGGTAAGCACGCGGGTGAGATTCTGCCAGGCTTCCATTTCTTTCTCTTCTAGCTCCGTATGAATATCCTGCAGAGATACCAGCTTGTAAGTCTTGCCCAACAGTTTGATAGAAGTAGCACTCAAGGTAATTTGGGCTATTTCTTCATTGACCTGAAATTTGAGTACCTTTTTTTCTTCTGAATGAAGCGCCTCTATACTTGCTACCAATTCTGGAAAGTTTTCTTGCAGCATCTGTAATGTATCTAAATGGTTGATACCCAATAATCTTTTCGCTGCGTTGTTGATAAGTTGTACTTTTTGGTACTCATCTATGGCAATCAAGCCTATATTAATATGTTGTACAATAGACCTCAAGTAATGGTATTGTGCCTCTTTTTCTGCACGAATCTCTTGGAATTTACTCACTACTCTATTCAGCTCGCGGTGTAGTTCTTTAAAAGTTTTACCGCGACTATTAGTAGGGTAAGTAGCGGAGAAGTCATCATAATGGATACCATTCAAGAAACGTGTAATTTCTACGTTGGTTTTTTCTATGTACTTTATAAAGCTGTATACTTGCGCTATCAGTAATAGTAATATCACTACGATTGTAGCATAGTAACTGGTCTGCAATAGGAGCCAAACCAGTAGTAGAAGCGTTAAAAAAAACGCCCCAATAAACAGAAAAACCACCCATCTGAATCGCTTAAATACCATATTTTTCTAGTCTTCTGTATAAAGAAGCCCTCGTAAGACCCAACTCCTTCGCCGCCTTAGAGATATTACCATTATGCTTTTGAATTGCTTTTTCTATGGCTACTTTCTCCATTTCATCTAGATTAAGGTTTGTGCCCTGTACACTTATCGTCTGGTCTGCTTTTTTAGTAGAAAGGAAGAAGAAATCGTTTGCCTGTACTGTATCTGATTCATTCATAATGACGACACGCTCTATGGCATGTTGTAATTCTCGAATATTTCCAGGCCAGTGGTGCATTTGCAAGCGGCCAATAGCATCACTAGAAATTTTAAAGCCTGTTTTTTTATATTTCTTTGCATATTTCCCCACAAAAAACTTCGCTAAGGCAGGTACATCCCCTAATCTTTCTCTCAGTGGAGGGATGTGAATCTCAACCGTATTGATTCTATACAATAAATCTTGACGAAATTGATTATCTTCTACCATTTCGTAGAGTGGCATATTCGTAGCGCAAATCAATCGAATATCAATAGGTACTACTTTATTAGAACCAAGCTGCACAATTTCTCTATTTTGTAGCACGGCCAAAAGCTTTGCTTGATGAGTCAGTGGTAGGTTTCCGATTTCGTCTAGAAATAATGTTCCTCCATTGGCTACTTCAAAACGCCCAGTACGATCTTCTTTAGCATCTGTAAAGGCTCCTTTTTTATGACCGAAAAGCTCACTCTCAAAAAGCGTTTCGCTAATAGCTCCCATATCTACCCCTACAAAAACCTTATCGCTTCGCATAGAATTTCGATGTATAGCACGTGCTACTAGCTCTTTTCCAGTACCATTTTCACCTAAAATAAGTACATTGGCGTCAGTTTGTGCTACTTTATCAATGATACTCCTTACATTTTTGATACCGGCGCTCTCTCCCAACATATCATAATCAGTATGGCCCGATATATCATCTAATAGTTGCCTATTTGTCTTTTTAAGCTTTTTTACCTCTTCGTAGGAGGCACTTAGTTTAGCCGCTGACGAAATAGTAGCCAGCAGTTTCTCGTTTTGCCAAGGCTTTAGTACAAAATCTGTTGCTCCTTCCTTTAATGCTTTTACGGCTGTTTCTACATCACCGAAGGCAGTAATCATAATGACGACCGCTTTGGGCTCGCGGCTTAATATCTCTCCCAGCCAATGAAACCCTTCTTTACCACTAGTAGTATCTTCGCTAAAGTTCATGTCTAAAAGAATGACATCGTAAGTGTCATTATTCAGGAGAAAAGGAATTTTTTGTGGATTTTGCTCAATGATAACCTGTTTCACATGTTTCTTCAGAAACATTTTAGCTGCCAATAAGATGTCCTCATCATCATCAATAATGAGTACCTTCTCTATTTTTTCGCCCATAGTGATTGTCTATATAGTATGTAAGAAGCGTAATGGTATGTCTAACGTCAGGTACATTTAAAATACCATACCAAAATAAAATTAGTTTTATTGGGCACTTACCAGTAGTTTTGATTGAAATCCAAAATAGTAAATTGTACGCTCACGTACAATGCCTTGTATCTTTTTGTCACAAAACATGCTCTTAAAAATCGATAACTTAAAAAAGCATTACACTACTGAAGAAGTAGAGACACTGGCCTTGAACGGGGTTACTTTGCAAGTAACCGAAGGTGAGTTTGTAGCTATTATGGGGCCTTCGGGTTGTGGTAAGTCTACTTTACTTAATTTGATAGGCTTATTAGATACACCTAGTGCTGGTAGTATACATTTTTTAGAGAAAGAAGTAACCCGTACATCAGAGAAAAAAAGAGCAGAGATACGCAAGCGGAACATTGGATTCATCTTTCAAAGCTTTAACTTAATAGACGAGCTAACAGTATTTGAAAATATTGAATTGCCACTAGCCTATTTGAAAATATCTAGTAAGCAAAGAAAGAGACAAGTAGAAGCGCTTATGGAGCAATTACGTATTAAGCATCGTAGAGATCACTTTCCACAGCAGCTTTCTGGAGGGCAACAACAAAAGGTAGCCATTGCAAGAGCTATTATAACGAATCCGAAGCTTATTCTGGCAGATGAGCCTACGGGTAACTTGGACTCGAAGAACGGGGAAGATGTGATGTACTTGCTTACACAACTCAATAAACAAGGCACTACGATACTCATGGTAACACACTCTACTTATGACGCGGCTTATGCACAGCGTGCCGTTTACTTACTTGATGGAACTATTGTTAGTGAACAAGCACTTACACAAAGTAAAAGAAGTTAGCGCCAGCCTTTACTATTTAATTTTTTGTATGATGAAGTTGATAATTCCTCTACGCGCTACTACACGCCTGATAATCTTCTTAGTGATACTGAGTGGTTCAGTACACGGGCAAAACCTTGTACCAAATCCTAGTTTTGAAAAATTCAGCGTCTGCCCAACCGAGTATGATCAGGTGGACCGGGCTACTCCGTGGCAGAAATACCAAGGCTCTCCTGATTATTTTGGGAGTTGTACTGGTAATAAGGCAATTAAAATTCCGAAAAACTTCTTTGGTTATGCTGAGCCGCCTACAGGGGGGCATTTTGTTGGGGTAGCCTGTTTTCATAAAAACGTCCCTAATGAGATTATTGGTGTAGCTCTCAAAAAACCCTTGCAAAAAGGAAGAAGGTATAAGGTAGGTTTTAAAGCATTATTAGCACAAACCTACTCCGGTTTAGCGGTAAGCAACTTAGGTATACTCTTTACTAATCAGCCTGTAAGCAGTCCTCAAGCTGGCAAAGCACACGTAAAATCAGATAGTATAATTAATACGGATAGTGCTTGGAAGCTCGTACAAGGTGAGTTTTTAGCAGATGACCAATATACCCATTTAACCTTGGGGATGTTTTACAATCAAGCGGAGTGTAAAGTAAAAGTACGCCCGCAGGCCTTCAACAACTCGGCTTACTATTTTATAGATGATATATTCGTAATTCCTATATCAGATTGCCCCAATGAATACCAATATACTGGTAAAGTAATGGATGAAGACACCCAAGCCCCACTGAAGGGAGTAGTAAAATACTACAACCAAGATACAGAAACTGAGCAAGTAAGCTCATTAGAAGAAGGTATATACGATATCTCCTTAGAAGACTGCTACACGTATAATATTGAAATTGAAGCAGAAGGGTATTATCCTATTATTACAGTTGATTTTCAACCTGTTGGTAATAAACCTCTTCCATTACCCACAAAGATGACCCCGTTGAAATCAGGTAAAACCATCATCTTAAAAAATATCTATTTTGACTTCAATAAGGCTACCCTAAAACCAGCCTCTTTTTTTGAACTCAATATTTTAGCAGAAATTCTAAAGAAAAATAAAGATATACGTGTTGAGATAAGTGGGCACACCGATAATGTAGGTACCAACGATTATAACCTACAACTCTCTCGTCAGAGAGCTTTGACTGTTAAAACCTTTTTAGAGGAAAAAGGAACACCCGTAAGTCGTTTGGTAACTGCCGGCTACGGAAAAACACAACCGATTGCTGATAATGCTACTGATGAGGGACGTGCCTTGAACAGACGTGTAGAATTTAAAATTCTATAAGGCTATTTATTTTTTTATCCTTTACGAAATTAGCTAAATTGACTGAGCTTTTACCAGCCATATCATCTATGTTTTGTAAAAAGATATTTGTTTTACTTCTTCAAATGCTTTGCCTATTACCTTTTTACCCTGTTTCAGCGCAGTTTAGGGATGGCGCCTACGAGTTTACCCTCAAGCAAGTTATATCACTAGCACAAACCCAGTCTCCTGATTACCAAAGAGCCAAAAATCAACTCAATAATAGCTACTGGCAGTATAGGAATCATCTCTCTCGTTATAAGCCGCAGCTTACGCTTAATATAGACGCACCCGATATCAGCAGAACAATTATTCCAGTTACTCAAAACAGTGGTTTGGAAGCTTTTAGAGAGCGTAGCCTTGCCAACTCCTCAGTTGACTTATCGCTTACACAAAATATTGCTCCTACGGGAGGTACTTTCTTTGCTACCTCTCAGCTAAATCGTTTAGACATTCTGGGCAACGAATCTAGTACTTCTTACTTATCTTATCCTGTAGTAGTTGGTATTCGGCAACCCGTTTTTGGTTTCAATCCACTCCGTTGGGATGCCAGAATAGAGCCTAAAAAGTATGAAGAAGCCAAGCGTATTTTCACAGAAGACTTAGAGGCCATTTCGGTAAAATCTACCAACCTGTTCTTTAACTTACTGTTGTCTCAAATCAACCTAGAAATCAGTGAGAAAAATGCCATTAACAACGATACAATCTACAAACTAGCCATTAAGAAATATGAAATTGGAAAAATTGCAGAGAGTGAATTATTGCAAGTAGAACTTAACTATCTTAACGCACAGCAAGCGAGAGAACGCGCAAAGCTAGACAATGAGATATATACACTACAGCTTAAGTCGTTTTTGAGCCTGGAAGACACGCTTAATATTATGCTTATTCCTCCTGACGAGATCCCACAAATCTACATAGATGAACAGAAAGCTTTGGCTGAGGCCAGAAAGAACCGAGCAAAGGTTATTACTATACAAAGAAGATTGCTAGAAGCCGAAAAAGAAATTGCCTTCGCTAAAGGGAACTCTGGATTCAATATGGATATTAACTTCTCATTTGGTTACACCCAAAGCGCTAGTACTTTTACTGAGGTTTATAGAACCTTGCAGGATCAACAGCGTTTTCAACTGAGTTTTGAAATTCCTATTCTGGACTGGGGGCGCTCCAAGTCAGCCATTAAAACTGCCCTCTCCAATCAGGAACTCGTAGAGGCAGAAGCAGAGCTGGCAGAAAGAGAGTTTGAACAAGAAATCTATTTACAGGTAAAGCAGTGGAATATCTATCGACAGCAGTTGCAGAGTGCTGTAAAAGCAGATGAAATTGCGCAAAAACGCTTTGAAATAGCCAAAGAGCGCTATCTATCAGGTAAAATCGGTATTACTGAGCTTAATATAGCCCAGAACGACAGAGAGGAGGCCAAATACAATTACTTAAGCAACTTAAAGAATATTTGGAGCGCTTATTACACCATTCGCCTACTGACGCTTTTCGACTTTGAGAATAGTACCGTTATTGAGCCTGATAATGGTCTCAAAAAGTAAAAAATCACATCAGTTTATCCTATCGCGTCTGTATTGAGCAGTTAGGAAGTGCTTCGTATACCCCATCGGGTATAGTTAAAGGATTATGTTCCCACCTCTTTCGGTTGTAGGTTATCTTAATTTCCTCCAAGGAAGGTAGCTGAGTCAATAGCAAAGGGAACGCATCAAACTCATTGTTAGAGATATCTATCTTTCTTAGATTTTTCAGTTGTGTAATATCTTCAGGAAGCGCCTTTAGGAAGTTACCACTTAGATCGAGTACTTCTAAAGCGGTCAATTGATGTATCCCTGCAGGGATTTCAGCAATACGACATCCTTTTATACTTATCCCTTGCAGTTGTGTAAATTGATAGACTTCTTTGGGGAAAGGGGCAAAAGTATAGTGCTCGTATGTGTAATGGCTTTGGTAATCGGGCATGTAGGTGGCGTAGCCCTTATGATAATCAAAATGGTTATCTTCAATTAAAGCTTGTAACACTTCTATCTTAAAGGGAGTATTAGGTGTTGTGTGATCCAATACAAATCGTAGCCCTTTCCCAAAACGTTTGTAAAGATAAAATCCTACCCGAAGCCAGTCAATTGATTGAGACAGTTGCGCGTATCTTGTTTGCACCTTGTATAGCTTCTTTTTACCATTGTAAGCAGAGGATACCAAACGAGACTGGTCTTTCATAACCTTATGAACATCTTTAGGCGCATGTATTTCTAATAATTTCTTTGCCTCCGCTTTATTTTTCTTGTCTTGGGAAATCTTATAAACGAGGTATAATTCCGTGATAACATCTTTAGGAACACCTCCTGCTTTAAAAAAAGCTAGCCCTATCGCAACATTTCTTTCGTCTGTACTCAATAGCATCTCTACTGCGTGTGCCTTGCTTTCTTTGGGCGTATCGGCTTCCAGTAGAAAAGGAGGGGCTATTTGGTTAGAGGCATCTACCAATTGCGTTTCTGAAAGAATGGCCTGTTTACTAAAGTTGACCTTTGCTTTTTTAGACGGTTTTCCTACTACAATGTGGGTTACTTCATTGGTAATAGTTGGGCTATAGGTAGCCCCTAAGGTCTGTAGTTTTTCTTTTATCTCTGTCTTTTTAAGGCCTGTTTTTCCCCAAGTAGCCACAACGGATGTACTAGTAATAGGATTAGTTTGATAAGCTTGTTCGTATCGTTTTAACAAATAATCTTTTGCTTGAATAGCCACATGGCTATGCGTAAACAATACAGCACTCAAAAGGTCTGTCAGTGAGGCTTTCTTTACTGCTTTTGTATTACCTACCAATATTTGTAGAAATAATTTCTGCTGTTCTTTAGAAAGGGCTTGTTCTTTATAATCTTTCCTAAACTTTTGAAGTACTCCTGGTGAGATCTCACGTACCAACTGAAAGCCTCTTATTTCTTGTAGTAAAGGTAACTCGTATAGTACGGTTGGCATTTGGGTAAAATGGTTTTTTTCTAAATGAAATACCCGTAATGCTAACAAATCGCTTATGGAAGCAGGTAGTTCACTTAGCTGATTTTCGGACGCATATAAGATGCGTAGCTTTTCCATGTCAGTAAATACGTCTGGTAGGGCTGTTAGCTTATTCTGTTGTAAATAGAGCCTTTGTAGCTTTACAAGCTTTTTTAAAGAGGTAGGTAGTACCTCCAATAGATTCTCACTGAGGTCTAGTGTGGAGAGGTTTACCAGCTTTCCGATGGCTTTGGGCAGTATTTTGAGACGATTATTAGTTAAGCGCAGTACACATAAGCTAGTAAGCTTTCCAATTTCTTCGGGTAAAGTCTCCAATCCTTTGTTAGATAAATCTAGTGTAGTTACTTTAGAAATTATAGGTGTTTGAAGTGCTTCTTGTAAATTTCTATATTCCATAGTGTATCAATAAATCTTGTAGGGCAATATAATACTTGCACTCCGTACAAAGGAGGTGTATTATGTAGTCATAGCAAAAATATCTAGTCTTTTGAATTCTCCTAAATCTGTACTTTTAATTGGTTCAAAAACTACCTACTTTCGTAACGTATTTGTGAGCCATTATTTATTAAGAGTATGTTTAGTTTTTTTAACTATCTGTTTTTAAGATCAATACAGGTGCATTGGCCTGAAAATCCAGCGGGGAGGCGAGTTGGCTTGTGGGTAGAAGCTTTGGATTTGACTTCGTCGAGCTCGCCAGCTCGGTTTTTGGTTCGTTTTGGGCTACGCCGAGCTCGCCAGAGGCTCGGTTCATCAAGAACCGGAACGAAGTGGAGTTCAGCGCAGCTAAAAAATGAACGAAAGGTAGATTGAGGAATAAATGGTTAAAATTTCGTAAAATATTAATTATACATAAATTTAATTTTTAAACAGGCTCTAAGTGATATAACGTCATGTCAAAAAATAAGAAAAATCTGACCTTAGAAGAAGCCAGTCTTCAAAAAATTATTTCACACGCCAAAGAATATGGCTTTGTGTTTCCCTCTAGTGATATTTATGATGGTTTGCAAGCCGTATATGACTATGGGCAAAATGGCGTTGAGCTTAAAAATAATCTTAAAGAGGCTTGGTGGAAAGCGATGACAATGCTTCACGATAATGTGGTCGGTATAGATGCTGCCATCTTTATGCACCCTACTGTTTGGAAAGCCTCTGGACACGTAGACAGCTTTAATGACCCGATGGTAGATAACAAAGATTCTAAAAAACGTTATCGGGTAGATCATCTTTTTGAAGCAAAAGCAGCCGCTTACTCAGAAGAAGGAAAAGAAGATGAGGCGCAGGCACTTATTGCGCGCATGAATCAACTACTTACCGACGAAAACCTAGAAGGCTTACGACAACTTCTGATAGAAGAAGGAATTGTATGTCCTATTGCTAAAACTAACAACTGGACAGAAGTACGCCAGTTCAACTTAATGTTTGCCACCCAAATAGGTTCTGTGGCTGAGGAATCCAACACGGTTTATTTACGCCCTGAAACGGCGCAAGGGATTTTTACTAACTTTCAAAATGTACAACAGACCAGCCGCCAGAAAGTCCCTTTTGGTATTGCCCAAATTGGGAAAGCCTTTAGAAATGAAATCGTAGCACGACAATTCATTTTCCGTATGCGTGAATTTGAACAAATGGAAATGCAGTTTTTTGTGCGACCTGGTACACAAAAAGAATGGTTTGAGTACTGGAAGGAAAAACGCTATCAGTTTTTACTGGCACTAGGGCTACCTAAAGAGAAATTACGTTTTCACGAACACGAAAAGCCTGCCCACTACGCTGATGCTGCTTTCGATATTGAATACGATTTTCCTTTTGGTTTTAGAGAGCTAGAAGGAATACACTCACGTACGGATTTCGACTTAAAACAGCATCAAGCCTATGTAAAGAAGAACTTAAACTACTTCGACCAAGAGGTAGAAGAAAAAGATAAGCAGCGCTATTTACCTTACGTAGTTGAAACTTCCATTGGAGCCGACAGGCTTTTCTTGGCCATCTTATCAAATGCCTATACAGAAGATTATGGTGTTGATGCCAAAGGAAACGAAAAAGTACGTACCTATCTCAAAATACATCCTGCTATTGCTCCCGTAAAAGTGGCGGTTCTACCTTTACTTAGAAAGCAAAATCTTCCAACAAAAGCCAAAGAGGTATTCGAAATGCTTCGGTATGACATGGCTACTATTTATGAAGAACGGGGCGCCATTGGTAAAAACTATACCCGTATGGATATGATTGGTGTTCCCTTCTGTATTACCGTAGATCATCAAACATTAGAAGACGAAACCGTCACGCTTCGCCACAGAGATACGACGACGCAAGAAAGAGTTGCTATCACAGATTTACACAACAAACTAAGCGAAGCAGTCTCAATGAAGCGTATCTTTGAAAAACTTATTTAAGAAGCCTATGCTGTTGGCACTAAGTCTCCTACAATCTTAGCAGAAGAAAGACAAAGCGGGATACCTCCACCTGGATGCACACTTCCTCCACAGAAGTAAAGGTTCTTTATCTTGGAAGAGAAATTCGCGTGACGTAGAAAAGCTGCGTAGCGGTTATTAGAGCTATTGCCATACAAAGCGCCTAAGCTGCTAGAGGTACGGCTCTCTATGGTGCGTGGCTCTAGAATCTCCTCACAGGCAATTAATGAAGCGACATCGGTATTGAGCATTCTGCTCAGTTTCTCTATAATCGACTGGCGGGCCCTTTCAATCAACTGTTCCCAGTTTTGCCCTACATTATTAGGGGTGTTAATCATAGTAAACCAGTTATCGCAACCAGCCGGTGCATCTTCAGGACAGTACCGTGAAGTGATGTTAATGTATACCGTTGGATCCTCATAAATAGTTTTTTTCTGAAAGATATGCTCGAACTCGCTCTTATAATCTTTACTAAAGAAAATATTGTGCGTGGCCAGTTGATCGAATTGCTTCCGAATACCCCAATAGAAAATAAGCGCGGAGCTTGATTTAGGTTGATTAAGTAACTTTTTAGGTTGTTTTTGTTGTTTGAGTAGTCTTTTATAAGTCCCCACAACATCCATATTACTTACTATCAACTGAAAAGGATAAAACTCACCCTTTACTTTCACACCTTTTACTTTACCTTTTTCTACTACAATTTCTTCTACAGGGCTATTTAAGACAAACCTCACCCCTATATCTTGCGCAAGTTTATAAAGACTCTGGCTGATACTATGCATCCCCCCTTTAGGCATAAAAGCGCCTATGTTGTGTTCCAAGTGAGGGATAATATTGAGGGTGGCTGGTGTTTCGTAAGGGTTAGAGCCATTATAAGTAGCAAAGCGGTTAAATAGCTGTGTCACTCGCTCATCCTTAAAGGTTTGTTCGTTGGCGCGATTCATTGTTTTGAATACACCCAAGGTAGGAAGCCCCAATACACCTTTGAGGGTTTCTTTAGTCAAGTAAGTGCCCATCTTATGTAAAGAGCTAAACAAAAATAGATTAGCGGTGAGGGCATACTTTTTAGCACTTTTTTCTAAAAAGTGTAGAATCGTTTCCTTGTTTTCAGTCGTTTTTTGGGCTACTTCTTCTGCAAACTTTTCCTTATCAGCATAGGCGCGGATCACCGTACCATCTTCGTAAAAATAATGACAGACCGTATCGAGTTTCTCGTACTGGAAATACTGCTTAGTATCCTTCCCTGAGAGTTGAAAAAGCTCTTCTACAAAATGAGGCATCGTAAAAAGTGAAGGGCCTGCATCGAAACGAAAACCCGACTTCTCTATTTGTGTAAGCTTTCCTCCTGTGTAGTTGTTCGCCTCAAAAACAGTTACCTTGTACCCTTTATTGGCTAGCCTAATAGCGGCTGCAATGCCTGCAATACCCGCGCCTATTACGGCACAAGTAGATGTGTTATTTTCCATACTAAAAATACTTTACAAATATGTTTTTTAACTCTTCTGGACAGCGCATTGGTCTATTAGTTAGCATATCAATAAATACTAGTATAGTCTGTCCTGCATTAAGAAATACCCCTGCTTCGTTATAAATCTCATAGTCAAAGGTAATTTTGGCAGTAGGCATCTTCTCTATCGTCACTTTTATGGTAAGTAGGTCGTCATACACAGCCGGTTTTACATATTTAATATGGCTCTCTACCACTGGAAGCATAATACCATCTTCTTCTATGCGTTTATAGCTGACCCCCAACATTCGCAGGCACTCTACCCTTGCTACTTCATAGTAAGTGGCATAGTTACCATAATACACATATTTCATTTGGTCAGTTTCGGCGTAACGTACCCTTAGCTGGGTCTCGTGTGTTATCATAAGTTTTATTAGCAGTTTGTTGAGTTTTTATGTTTCTTTAAAGGTGAATGTGTTTTTAGTGTATGGAAGCCTCATTCCTTGAATTTATTACCAAAAATAGCCTTTTCTCCAAAGAAAATAAAATTCTGCTTGCCGTTAGCGGAGGGGTAGACTCAGTAGTACTGGCTCACCTTTTGGCAAGTAGTGGCTATACTTTTGCTGTGGCTCATTGTAATTTTGGGCTTAGAGGAAAAGAAGCCGATGCTGATGAGCAATTTGTGAGGCAATTAGCCCAGAACTATGGCGTACCTTGCTACGTAAAGCGTTTTAATACACGTACCTTAGCAAAAGAAAAACGACAGTCTATCCAAATGATGGCCAGAGCACTGCGCTACCAATGGTTCAACGAATTACTTGAAGCGCAAGCCCTTGATTTTATCGCTACTGCGCATCACCTCAACGATAGTATTGAAACGGTGTTGTTTAATCTAACAAAAGGTACAGGACTCGCTGGCCTACATGGGATCTTACCTAAACAACATCAGCTTGTGCGTCCCTTGTTGTTTGCAGATAAAAACAGCATTGAGCATTACGCCATAGCACAACAACTCTCTTGGCGTGAAGATGCCTCCAATCAAATAAATAAGTATGCGCGCAATCTCATTCGCAACGAGGTAGTACCACAATTAAAGCAGATCAACCCAAGCTTTGAGCGTACTTTTCAAGAAACCTTGGAAAAAATAAGAGGGGTAGAAGTTATTTTCTCTACCACGCTAGAAAATTTGAAACAGAAATTACAATATGATCAACAAGTAATACGTTTGGCTATTCAAGAGATTCCCTCGGATGGTTCTAGGATTGTGTTGCTTTATGAGTTACTTCGTACTTTTAATTTTAATTTTACACAAACGAAAGAACTCCTCAAGCAACTTGACGGACAAGCAGGGAAACAATTTGTAAGCGAAACACATTTACTTGTAAAGGATCGCAACTATCTTATCATCACCCCCAAACAAACAACTACTATGCAAACCTATGCTATTTCACTGGAAGAAGAGGTGTTTAAGAATGAACACATCTATTTATCTTGGCAAGAGCTCTCCCTCACAACAAATTTTCAAATACCTACTGCCGCACACTTGGCCTGCCTTGATGCTGACAAGATTGTGATGCCCTTAGAGGTACGGTCTTGGCAAGAAGGAGATTGGTTTTACCCCCTAGGTTTGAAGGGTCGCAAGAAAGTGAGCGACTTTCTTACCGATTTAAAAATCCCCCGTAATCTAAAGCAAAATGTCTGGGTACTAACCGCCAAAAAGCAGATTGTGTGGGTCATCGGTTGGCGTATCGATGATCGTTTTAAAATAACAGGACAGACAGATAAGGTGCTAATAATAGAAAAACATTAGCTTCTCTACGAGGCGCATTGTGAAAACTTCTACTATTTTTGTAAAATAGCAGATACTATGGCCATGAAACTGAAGCTTACTAACCCTTTTCGCAAAACTTTCACACAAAAGCAATTAGCTACTTTTCGTTTTTTCTCAAAGGTCTATCTCTTTAAAGACCTTACCAATGACGAACTGGATGAGTTTTCACCCTATCTGCATCTCAGGACTTACCAAAAAAATGAAGCCATCTTCTTTAGAAATGACCCTAGCCAAGCGCTTTATATCATTAAAGATGGCAGGTTAGAACTTACCCTTGATGTAAAAGATTCATTTGAGACATTAGCTTATGTACGTAAGTACACTTCAGTAGGCAATAATGCGCTTTTAGAGAGGACGAAGCGTCATTTCAACACAATTGTTGCTTCTGAAGAGGCTAGAATCTATGTGATACCTCAAGTCAATATTTTGGAAATTTTTCAGGCCAATAAAGACATTAAAAGTAAAATGCTCATGGCCTTGGCCGAGCTTAATGATCGCAACACCCACTTTTTATTTAAAACCTACCAAAATAACTTTGGCTTTTTTGATTTAGGGCAAGCTTATATAGCTTCTTTTCGGTCACTTGAATTCAATAAATAGCCCTAGCACAATTTTATGTAAATTACCTTTACACAACCATCGTTTATAAAACGCCTCCAAATGGATACATTAACCTCTACTTACCAGATTAATAAAATTGCCTTTCGAGAAATCAACTTGCTCAAGGATATTATCCTCGACTATCTGGATCAGCAAACTACTATTCAACCTTTTTACAAACACTTTCCTAGCCTTGATAACTTCGAGAAGATACTACAAGAGCAATCGTTTTCTTCTGAGAAGCGCAAGGTACTGACCCAAGCACTTACCAAGCAGTACAGCCATCTCGATTTACACGAGCGTGTGAAAGACAGTATTGATAAACTAGCATTAGACAACACCTTTACAGTTACAACTGGACATCAACTGAGTCTTTTTGGAGGTCCCTTGTTCTTCATTTATAAAATTGTTTCCACCATCAAGGCTACCCAGTTGCTCCAAGCAAAATACCCTGCCTACAACTTTGTTCCTATTTTTTGGATGGCGAGCGAAGACCACGACTTTGAAGAGATTGCCACCTTCCACTTATTTGGGAAAGCCTACACTTGGCAATCAACACAAACTGGTGCAGTAGGAAGAATGCACCTTGAAGGCATTGAAGAAATTATAGAGGCACTTCCTGAAAAACTACCTTTGTTTGAGCAAGCGTATCTTCAGCAAGCCAACCTCACCAATGCTACTAGATATCTTGTCAATCACTTGTTTGAGCAGTATGGACTGATCTGTTTAGATGGAGACGACCCCGCATTGAAGCGCCTCTTTGTCCCCATAATGAAAGAAGAGCTGACTGACCAGCCTACTTCTCGATTAGTGCAAGAACAAATCGACGCGCTTATTGAACAAAGCTATGATATCCAAGCCAACCCAAGAGAAATTAACTTGTTTTACTTAGATGAAGGCATCAGAGAACGGCTCGTTGAGGAAGATAATACTTATAAAGTACTCAATACTCCTCTCAGCTTTAACGAAGAAGATATTCTTCATTTGTTAGAGCAATCACCAGAGAAGTTTAGCCCAAATGCTTTGCTTCGTCCTGTATACCAAGAGGCTATTTTACCAAACTTGGCTTACATTGGCGGTGCGGGAGAATTGGCGTATTGGTTCGAACTTCAATCTACCTTTGATCATTTCAAAAAGTACGATGCAGATATAATGTTTCCTGCGTTGATGCTTCGCAACATGGCGTTAATCTTAAATAACCCCAATCAATCTAAATTTACAAAACTGGGGCTTACACCTGAGGAGCTGTTTCTTGACGAGGTACAACTAAGAAAACAATGGATTGCCAAGAATGCAGCCCATCAGCTTGACCTGAGTACCAATAAAGAACAACTTGTCAAAGTGTTTGAACAAATAGAGCAAAAGGCTTTAGCAGTTGATCAGTCTATGGGAAAGGCAGTAGGTGCTGAAGCACAAAAAGCCCTTAAAATTGTGGAGAACCTAGAAAAAAGGCTGGTGAAAGCCGAAGAACGTAACCAAGAGACGAGTATTAATCAGTTACTAAACCTGAAAGATAAACTTTTCCCCAATGGTACATTACAGGAACGATACGATAGTTTTCTAAATTTCTACATCAACGACGATACTTGGATAGAGAAAGTGATGGCGGCTTTTATGCCGTTTGATTTTTGTATGTATGTTCTTAGCGAACCTATCTAAGCCTCATGCGTACTTATTAACAACCTTGATAATTGTGATAGAATTGATTTAGATAGTTTACTTATCAATCTTTTTAACATTATCTTGTGCTTTCATCACTTATATTCCTATTATGAAAAACGTGTTTTGGAGCTGGAGTATTATTTGCCTACTATCTTCTTGGCTATGGGCTGATGGTATTGGTAAAGCATTTAAGCAACTACAACAAGGTAACTACGAAGCAGCAAAGGTTCTCTTAGATCAGTATTCGGTTGATGACGATGATAATCCAGCCTTGCATTTTTTGTATGCCGTTTATTTTTCAAATGACTCTCTACAGCAGTATTCTATAGACTCCGCTTACTTACATCTTACTCGTTCCATTCACCAATATGAAAGCCTCAGCAAAGCAGAAAAGCTCTATAAACGTATCGGTATAGACCTTGATAGCGCTTTATCATTAAAAAGTCAATTAGAAGTAGCTGCCTATTCAACGTTGCACGATCAAAATGATCTTCAACAACACCAGCACTTTATCGATACTTACGCAACCTCTCCTTATGTAAAAAAGGCTACAGAAGTGAGAGATAGCCTTGCTTTTCAAGCAGCACAGCGCACTAATTCTATAGAAAGTTTTGAGACCTTTTTAAAAAACTACCCCGACTCTAAGCAGGCGCAAAATGCACAGTATTACTATGATTTATTTGTATTCGACAGTCTTACAAAAGAGAAGACACTACGAAGCTACGAGCGATTCTTACTACAATATCCTAACTCGCAAGCTGTTAACGTAGCCCAGAGGCGTATTTTTGAAATTACTACAACCGATCATACCATTGAGAGCTACGAACGTTTCATACGGCGTTTTCCTCAGAGTACCGCGGTAAAGCGTGCTCTTGCTTGGTTGTATCACTTATCTGCGGCCAAAGGGAAATCCGCTACTTTCTTCAAGAAATATGCTCACCTTGACATAAGCCACTATAAAGAAAAATACCTTGAGGCAAGTAATAATCTTATTATACCTGTTTTTCATAATGACTTGTACGGATTTTCCGACTTACTAAGTGTAAGAAAAATCCCTTGCCAGTACGATTCTATACTGCCTCCTTACAAATGTGAGCCCATTACAACCCCTTGGCTTTCCTTTATTAAAGAGGGTAAGTTGGGTATTATTGATAAGACAGGCGAGAAAATATCTCCCGCTCAGTATGATGAGGTAGAAGCCTATAATAACCATCTCATGCTTGTTCGTATGAATATCCGTTATGGGCTACTGCACGTAGAGGGTTTTAATGTGCTTCCGCCTATCTTTGAGGATATCGAGCCGCTTAATAACTTGTTTGTAAAGGTAAAACAAAGAGGAAAATGGGGGCTTATGAACTTACATAACTATCAGGTGGTTCCTTGTCGCTACGATGATATCTCACTACAAGGGAAAAGTTTTATCATCTTCCAACAAGATAGTCTTTATACGTTTTCAGATAACACTACATTAATTAACCGCCTCAAACAATCTCGAACAATCTCTATCAATGCTGTTTATGACGATATACAATGGTTGGGGAACCACTACGTGAAAGTAGCCTCTAAAGGTAAGTACGGCATTCTGTCGCAGAATAAGCGCACTATTTTACCTGTCTCTTTCGATCAAATTCAAGCGACCTACAAGGGATGGATTACACGAGAAGAGAATGACTGGCGTGTTTATCGCAGCACAGGAACGCCCTTAATCCAGCAAAACTTTCAATACGTTATTGCCAATGATCAACACTTTGCTGCCAAAGAAGAAGAAAAGTGGGGCTTATTTGATTGGCAAGGAAGAGAGAAAGCCCCTTTTGCTTATGATTCAATCGCTTTGTTCAAGGATGTTACGCTGTTTTTTAAGGGTCGTAAAGTAACAGGAAAATTTCGCAACGGTACAGAAGTAGCGCTAAAAGGTTTTCCCAAAGTAGCCATTGAGCAAGGTAATAAGCAAAGTGAGCAGTATTTTCTCTTAGTAGAGAATACCATAGGTAAGAAAGGCTTGTACAACCAACAAGGAAAACTTATTGTGAAGCCTTACTATGAATCCATCCACGTATTACAGGATAACCTTATTGCCATAGGTGCAAAAGGGAAGTTTGGGCTTGTTGATAGCCTTGGTAAAAAATTACTCCCCGCTAAGTACGATGGTATAGGAGAGCTTACAAAAGGCTATGTGCCTATTTTATATAAACAGCAGTTTGGCTTATACGAACCCAAAACGGCTACCCTTATAGCGCCTTCTTTCGACCAAATACCTCAACCCTGTACTAGAGAAGATGCTCAAGTCTTTAAAGTAATCAAAGAAGGTAGCATAGGACTGATCAACCTTGATCAAGAAGAAATTTTACCGTTTGATTATCAGCAAATTATTCCTTGGAAGGATGAAGTAGTCTTGGTACAAAAAGAAGGTAACTGGATGTTTAAGCATTTAAATATGTCAGACAGCACCGCTTTAAATATTACTTTTGATGACATACAGTTTATTAAATCTCCTGATACTGCTTCCCCAAACGAGGAAATAATCTTTCAAGGACGTACCGGAGAGGTCTCTGGAGTATTTAGCAACCAGAAAGGCATAATCATCCCATTCAAGTATCGTTATATTACCAATATTGGCTCCCCTCAAGCACCGCTCTTTTTGTGCGAAAAGTCTTTTGAAGTAGGTAGAGTTGAGGCCATTTCGGTAACCTACTGTAATATTGAAGGGCACATTTTAAAAAAGTACATCTTTACAGAAGAAGAGCTTGCCCAGCTACAATGTACTAATAACTAACAGTTTTTATTTGACTTAAACACCTGCTTAATGATACTGGTTAAGATACTAGAACCGTTTTCACCTTAACCAGTAAATATGCATTTAGAAGATAGTTTTATCCAGTTTATTGAATTTGGAAGCATCTTCGATAGAGTTACACGAGGCTACTTAGTATACTATCTTAAACAAAAAATCAATCCAAGTTACCAAAACACTTACCTACAGGACTTCACAGAGCAAGAGCTATCCGTAGAGTTTAGCTACTTACAGGAAGCACTGGATCAGCTTTTTGAAACCCCCAAGGTACTTTCTACAGCACAAGAATACAGCACTTTAGGTAACCAAATTTTAGAAGATGTTATTAAGTGGCTGCGAGATACGCACGATAAGATCCAGAAAGAAAACCCCTACGAAGAAGAGATCAAAGAGATTAATCGCTGGATAGGCAAACCTACTTTTCTTTGGGTAAGGAGTTGGTATCACCTTATTAATTATCTACGAGAGGTGTATGATTCCTCAGAAATTCCTTTTGACTTCTACGTGGAAAAGTTTGAAACCATCATTCAACCTATCGACGCACAGGCATTGGAGCGCAAAGAAAAAGCTTATGAAGAAGAACTAGCCCAACTAGAGATCATCATAGAAGATTTACTAGCCTTGTGGCGCTCATTACTAACGGCCAAACGCCTTCGGTATGAGCTAGAACAGCTTAATAAAGAGAAAGAAAGCTTTGGCGAAATGCTCTCCTCGAAGGTAGAAGAGTTTCAAAAGCTCGTTTCTATCATTTCTCCTTTTACCAACGATACTGGACGCTTCTGGGACATCTCGAGTGGTGACTGGAAAGAGGCAGGTTTTGATATCTTAAAGAAATACGCAGAAGTACTTAAAAATGAAAAAAGTATCCAAGCACTAGCAGACACGTTAGGAAAAATGCGCCAAGCAGAAACCGAAATAGAGGAAGAAATCTATGAAAATATCATTACACATAAAGCTTGGGTGACCGACTATGATAAGAAAACTGAGATTGGCGGCGTACATGCAGACAATTACCTCCCTAATGTACTTCCCTCTGAGATTGCCTATTTGGGGTTGCCCGAAACAGAGAGTGTATTCTTAAAAAAGTATGCTGATAAAAATCTGCTGAGTTTTCAGTATCAAGGAAAAAGCCTTGTAACCAGCAATAAGATCAACCATATAAGACAGCAAAAAATAAAGCGAAAGGAGAAAGGGCCTTTTATCGTCTGTATCGATACAAGTGGCTCTATGGAAGGTACACCTGAGCAAATAGCCAAAGCGCTCTGTTTTGCTATTCTAAAAATGGCAGCAAAAGAACACAGAAAGGCTTTCTTGATCAACTTTTCTATAGGCATCAAAACGATCAATTTGTTAGACTTGACCAACTCTATGGATCAGTTGATTCGCTTTCTGACGATGTCTTTTCACGGAGGTACAGACGTAGCGCCTGCATTGATAGAAGCAATCAACATATTACAAACTAATGATTATAAAGAAGCAGACGTGTTGGTAGTATCTGATTTTGTAATGTTTGATATTCGTGAAGATGTCGTAAAACATATGAAACAAGAGCAACAGAAAGATACGCAGTTTCATAGCCTTACTATTGCCAACAGAATAAACTTAGAAGTGACAAACGCCTTCGATAATAATTGGCGCTATGATCCTGATAATAAAGAAGTAATCAAAGAACTAGTAAGGGACTTACAAAATATTGCTTAAATACGTATGTACGTTCTTATTGACTAGCGGTTCCTAAAAGGCTGCTGGCTTATGTATTAAAACAATGGTCTCCGACCAGCCGTTTACATGCGAAAAGCATAACCATTAACCTATATACATGCTGAAGTTGAAGCGAAGAGAGCCACAGGAGTTTATGCTTTGGTGTGGTCTTTTAGGAATTAGTTTTACATTTCTTATACTTACCATCGTGTATGTAGCACGTAAGGAGGGAGCAGATTGGGAAAACTTCTATTTGCCAAAGGTATTTGGTATCAGTACCTTCTTTATGCTAGCTAGTAGTTTTACGTTACATCACGCCAATCAAGCTTTTTCAAAGGAAGACTTTTTTGCTTTTAGGTATTTGATAGGGACTACGCTTATTTTAGGTGTTTTTTTTATTATTACACAATATGTAGGCTGGCGCGAACTCAAAAATAAAGGTTTCTTTTTTGAAAACGGGAAAATATCTGGAAGCTTCTTATATGTGATCTCTGGTTTACATATACTACACTTGGTAGGAGGCATTATTGCACTACTTTTAGTCTTTATGCATTCTATACGCAAAAGTAGGTACGTAGATGCTTTTATTTATGCTGTAAACCCTCCCAATCAATTACGCTTAAAGCTTGTTACTATTTATTGGCACTTTGTCGATATACTATGGCTTTACTTATATTTCTTCTTTTCTTACCACTATAAATAGCGTAGAAAAACATTTTCTCAGAAGCATAATAGTCGTTTGAATTATCAAAAACTATCTTGTATTTTTAAGTAAACACATTCATCAACCTAAACCTACATTAAACACATGGAAAATCTGATAGGTATTGAATCCAACAAGGCAGCAGCCTTAGCAGAACACCTTAATGACCTTTTAGCTAACTACGAAATTTTTTATCAAAACCTTAGAGGCTTTCATTGGAACATTACCGGTAATAGCTTTTTTGAGTTACACGCTAAATTTGAAGAGCTTTACAATCAAGCCAACGAAAGTATTGACGAGGTAGCAGAGCGTATCCTTACCCTAGGGCATACACCGCTCCATGCTTTTTCTGATTTTATGGAAAAGTCTGAAATAAAAGAGGCTAAAAACATTAAAGATGCCAAAGGTACCGTAGAAACTACGATACAGAACCTTAGTACACTTATCTCAAAGGAAAGAAAAATATTAGAAGTAGCTAGCGACGCCAACGACGAAGGTACAGTTGACCTTATGACTGAATACATCCAAACCCAAGAGAAAACGACTTGGATGCTCTCTGCTTATAATAAATAAGTATATTTCATTTTATATTAAAATAGCGAAAGCCTGAGTAAATACTCAGGCTTTATGTTTGTAGTTGGTATAGGTTTCCAAAATATACTAGTAAAGCATTGCCATCTTCACAGTGAGTCAAAATACTTGATAGAGTTATTCTTCGTTTAGAGAAAAGCACTTACCTTTGTGCTCTTAAATTTTGTGCATAAAGTATTGATGGTATTTACCCTGATAGTAAAAGGTAAATAATGACAATAGGCTACGATACATCCGACATAAATGATTGAAGAAGATTCAGAAATAACGCTGATTTTAAACAAGCCTTATTAGCCAAAAACTAATCTAACTCTATTCCAATAAAAACTTAACAATACCTCTGTATAAACTTGATGGAAAATAGACGAAAAAACCTAAAAAATATTCTTTGGTTATTTTTAGATAAGTTCTTGAGGCTTGGTGGAAACTTAATTTTTGTTGTTTGGCTTGCTCGTTATTTACAGCCTGAGCTATTCGGCGCTTGGAGTTATGCTTTGGCTATTGTTACTATTTTTAGTGCTTTTGCACCACTTGGTTTAGATGTAATTGTGGTAAGAGAGCTGGTAAAAAAACAACTCCCCGCAAGTAAAATATTGGGTACTGCTATTATTTTACGTATTGTTTTTGCCGTTGTGTTAATGCTAATCCTTCTATTGACACTACATTTACTCAACATCGACTTAGACATAGTTTTTAACCTCTGTCTGATTTGGTCGTTTATGTTTATTTTTCAGTCTTTTGATGTATTCGATTATTTTTTTCAAGCAATCAACGACCTAAAGCAAGTTACTTTTGCACGCTTTTTTGGTTTTATCTTTGTTTTTGTTGTCAAGCTGTATGCTTTAGTATTTCAGTATTCTATTCTTTTCTTTGGGGTTTTGCACCTGTTAGAGTTTGTAGCCACTGCGTTATTTTTCTTGATTTTTTATCAAAAGCACCCTAAGAAAGAAAAAATCAAAACCTTTACCTTTAAAAAATCGGTTGCAGATACGCTACTTAAAGATGGTTTATTCTTTATGCTCTCGAATGTTTCTATGCTCATTCATCTTCGCATAGACCAAATTATGCTCAAGAACTTTGTAGATGAATCTGTCTTAGGGTATTATTCGGCAGGCGTAAAAATATCTGAAGCACTTTTTCACATTCCTCACGTAGTAGCTATAGTATTTTTCCCAAAGGTTATAGAAGCAAGGCAAATATCACAAGAGAAGTACCTACAAAATATTCAAACCTTGTACTCAGCGCTCATATGGTTCAGTATATTCATGCTTTCGGGTATATTATTTTTTGCAGATTTTATAGTAATGAATAGTTTTGGACAACGTTACGCACCGACAGTAGTTATTTTGCAGATATATATATTTACAAATTTATTCGCCAATACCAGTTACATTACCAATCGATACCTGGCCTTAGAAAATAAGACCTTTGTCACTTTATACAAAGCGGTTCTAGCGGTAGGTATCAATATTACACTCAATCTTTGGCTTATACCAAACTACGGAGCAAAAGGAGCAGCCTTTGCCTCCGTCATTTCTTATGCTTTTGTTGGGTTTTTGGGTGACTTGTTATTTGTTCGAAATATGGCTTTCTTACAAATCAAAAGTATACCTAAAATAGCCTCTTTATTGAAATAACTAAAATAAGATTAATATGAAGGAAGAACTTAGAAATATTTATTATAGGTTCTTGAGACGTAAAAAAAGTAATGATGTTTATGCACTTACGGCATTACAAACCCTACTAGATACACCCAGTATAATACCTATTAGCACTTCTGCTATTCGCCCACATTCCTTATATTTTATGATCAATGATATTCTTATCAATCAACGTAAAAACCTGATTGAGTTTGGGGCGGGTGTTTCTACGGTTGTAATTGCCCGATTGATAAAAAGAAATAATTTAACCGATACACATTTGTATTCTGTAGAGCACGATGCTCAGTGGATTGCCTTACTTAAAACTTCCTTAGCACTTGAGGGGCTAACAGATTACGTTACTTTCATTCATAGCGAATTACAAACCTCTGATGAATACTTACCCAATTTGACTTGGTATAACACAACTACAATCAAAACGATTATAGAGCAACAAGAAAACTTTGACTTTGTGTTTATAGACGGTCCTATTGCCGATGGGAAGATGAAGCGCTACCCAGCCTTACCTTTTATGCAAAAACACTTGAATAGTAGTTACGCTGTTTTTTTAGACGATGCCAATCGAGGGGCGGAAAAAAAGATTTTGAAAAAATGGAGAAGTGAGTGTAACGTAACCTATAAGTACGCTAACTATTCTTTTGCCTATATCTTAACAGGCACTTCTTATAATATTATTTCTTAAGAAGTAAGCATGAAAAAGATCCTTGTTATAGGACAAATACCTCCCCCCTATCACGGACAAGCTTTGATGATAGCTCGCTTAGTGAATGCTAACTTTGAAGATGTAAAAATTTATCATGTTCGCATGTCTTTCTCTAAAAGCGCCAAATCCATTGGGAAACCCAGTATTGCTAAATTCTTTCATGTCTTTCACATCATCTACAAAGCTATTTTATATAAATTCAAATACAAGATTAATGTACTCTACTATCCACCTGCAGGGCCTAATCTGAGTCCCATTATTCGCGATTTATTAATTTTAGCCGTTATTCGTCCTTTTTTTAGGCATACTGTCTATCACTTCAGGGCGGCAGGTATTTCAGAATATTTGCAGAAATGTTCTTTTGCTTTTAGAAAGCTCGCTTTTTTCATCTATAGGAAACCAAGTGTATCTATCCAACTTTCAGCATTGAATCCCGCGGATGGAAAATACTTTCAATCCAAAGAAATTGTTGTTATCAGAAATGGATTAGAAGACGCTGCGATTTCCTATTTACCCATTAAACGCTCTAAAAATGAGGTTTTTAATATACTATACATTGGGCTTCTTAGAGAAAGTAAAGGAGTATTAGTATTGCTAAAGGCTATAAAAAAGCTATTGATACAGGGATACAAAATTCACCTAGACTTGGTAGGTGATTTTATTTCTGAAGAATTTGAAGAGACATTTAAAAAATACTGTAAACAAGAAAAACTAGGGCAATATATCAACTTGGCAGGTGTTAAAACAGGCAGTGATAAATGGGATTATTTTGTAAAAGCAGATGCACTATGCTTTCCTACCTTTTTTGAGGCAGAATCTTTCGGTAACGTATCACTAGAAGCCATGATGTTTGAATTACCGATAGTAACCACAAAGTGGCGCGCCATTCCTGACATAGTGGAAGAGCAAGTCACTGGTCTATTAGCAGAGCCAAAAGATGCAGCGTCTTTGGCAGAGAAAATAGAATTTTTAATACAAAATCCTGATATTGCGCGAAATATGGGACAGAGAGGGCGTGATACTTTTTTAAAGACATATACACTCGATAAGCATTTGGAAAGCATGCGAGCATTATTTACACGCTTGTAAATGGACGATACTTCTGTTTACTACCCCTTTTATAACCAAAAAGCCTGAAGAGCATTCTTCAGGCTTTTTAGCTACAATTTAATTCTTTTATGGTCTATTATTCATTGGATCATTCGTTAGATTATCTGTTCAATCATAAAAAAAGCGCATCTGTTATAGATGCGCTTAGTTACTAACTTATTAGTTATTAATCTAATTATTATTGGGCGGCGACCTACTTTAGCAAATGTGACTCCACTATCATCGGCGCTGTGGG
>CALEMF010000047.1 GCA_937911505.1 uncultured Cytophagales bacterium | reverse complement strand
GGCAAAAACAGGAATCCCTATTAAATCTACATAGGCGCGAATCGCCAGCCGTCCCGTAAGTTTACGTAAAATAAACTTCATGAAAAGATTGCTAATCGTAGCCTTGAATAAAAATAGCGCCGTGTAGAGGGTCATCCTTAACTTAGAAACACCAGCAAGTGGATTAATGCCAAAGGCCAGTACCCGCTTACTTTCTTTTTCCATTCCCACAATAAAGAGCGCCTCCATATGCGTATTATAGTTAGGATCGTTCATAGAAGGGAAGCGGCAGATATGAGCAATTTTATGCACAACCCAGAGATTTAGTAAGGTGAGTGCGGCTAGCTCAATAAATACCAGTATAAAACCATATAACATAAAGCCCCAAGGCACTTGTACGGGGCTACTGCCCAAAGCAGGTACCTGAAGCGTCCAGCTTGGGAAAAAAGTTGGGTATGCCCAGTAAGGTATATACAGTAGTATAACCCCCAGTACGCCATAGAACGCTGCAATGGCATAAGCGGTACGCTCAATGCGCCGAATCGCCTTGATCTCATGAGGGGTTAAGATATGGAAAGCATCGGAGGTTTCCTGCACCGCTACCTTCTGACGAAGTTTTAAAAAATACTTGTAAGCCCATTGTTCATGTATGAGTTTCTTTTCAGTATAATGAATCTCTTCGCCCATTTTAATTTAGAAGCTACGCTTGTGGCTGAAATTATATTTTTTTCTACAATTTACAAGTGATCTTTTCTTTAAATTATTATTCTCTTTTTTCATAAAGAAAATACTGGCTAGCCAACTAACTTTTGAATTTTTAGCTTGTAATCTTGCTTTCTACAACTTCTTTTTATTTATATTTGATGGAATATTGGATGTTTGATAAAATTTAACCTAATAGTGAGAAAAACCTTTATAATGATGAGCGTGTGGATGTTGATCGCCCTTGCATGTAACAACACAAAAGACAAGAAGGCAGACGCCACCACTGATACCACCACTACGCAAGAAATCACAGCGGACGACAACACATCGTCAGTTGATCGTTCCATTGTATATGTAAATTCTGATAGTGTACTTTTCAACTATGAGCTTTACAAGAAATCTAAGAAGGAATTAGAAGCCAAAGAGAAGCAATTTTCTAATGATTTGAAACAAAGGGCCTCGGCTTTTCAGAACGAGGTAGAGCAATACAAGCGTAGTGTTAATACAATGACTATACAAACCGCTAAGGATACCGAGCAGCGACTCGCCGCTAAAGAAAAGCAAATTGCCCAGTACAACCAAAGCCTACAAAAGCAGTACTTGGATGATGAGAAGAAGGCACTCGATAAGATTACAGAAAATTTAGACGACTTTATGACGCGTTACGCTAAGAAGAATAATTACAAAATGATTCTGGGCTATAAGCAGGGAGTTACCATTTGGTATGCAGATGAACGTTTAGATGTAACCAATCAGGTAATTAAAGCCCTCAATTCAGAATATAAAAACGGGGAAAAATCTACAGAAGGAGAGGCGGAGGAAGAGTAATACTTACGCTATCTTCGAACTTTTACTATCAATAGGGCTCGGCACGTTGTGCTGAGTCCTAATTTTTTTATACGCAGATTTCTCTTTTCCTGATTTTTTTCATAAAATAAATACTACGTTACTTTCAAATCGCAACTATATTACGGAGTAACTTCCTTTCTTCGTGTCAGGTTACCATCTACTACAAAAAGGTTTCTATGAAAAACCCGCTTCAATTTCTCTCCTACATAGGTACACAAGAGGAGCAACACCTCCAACAATTGGTTCATTTTGTTGAGCAAGCCCCTCTAAGCATTGATTACTGGAAAGTACTCAAAGCACTCTATAAATACTACGAAGTTCATCCCCACACCGACCTCTTAATAGCCTTGATTCATAAATTTGATGAAGCACGCATTGAAAAAATTCAGGGGCGCTATCCTTCTCGGCGAGCACTGCGCTATATGAAACGCCGGGCAAGAAGATTTTTAAAAAACCTTACAGACGACGCGCTCTACCTCACTATTACTCAGCAGCTTCTTTTGAAACAAAAAGGGAAAAAGGCGCTCGATGCTAATAATCAGTGGATTCTTTTCGATATTATTTTGGGTAATTCTACAAGAGTAGTACACAAAAGCCACGGCTATGGTGCTGTCTTGTTTGAAGGAATGCACTACCAGCTACATCGTAAAGAGGCACGTAAGCCACAAGTCTGGGAAAATCAACTTCCTTTCGTTAGAAGTCTATTAGAAGACATCTATCCTTGGCAAGTACAAGCGTTTGCAGTCAAAACCTTGTTACAACAGGAACAAGCCATTCCTACCTTAGCACCCGTAGTTTTAGAGAATTGCTTTGAGGCGCCCTCGCTTTGGCTCCATTGGATCGCCAAGCAACAAACGCTTCAGCGGTTAGCTACAGGCGAAACCTTCTCGCATAAGTGTTGGGCTGGGGTAGTGAGACATAGTAATGCCACTGAGCGAGCACGCCTTGACGAACAACACATTATCCAGCAATCTAGACCTTGGCAGCAAGAGTTTACTACGCTCTTGCTTACCTACGTTACCCGCCAGTTAGGCGAGCGCAAGCACTTTCAGCAAAAAGAGAAGAAGGCGCTTTTGTTAGTCGCTCGTTCACTCTCTACCTTTGTTTCTGAAGAAGCTATTTTTAAGATGTCACCATTGCTCTTCAATGCTTCGCATCCACAACTGACCAACTTGGCACTCGCTGGTGCAGCCAAAGCTGATATGAAAAGCTTGGGAAGATGGGTGGAGAGCGCCAAAGATACAGATCCTGCTACTTTACAGCAGTTGCTTGCTATCTGTGAAAATACCCTCAAAAATAAACGACTCAACTATGACTCACTCCTGCCATTTGTTAGACAGCCACGATTTGACATAGTAGACTTCGGTTGGAAAATAGCGAACCGCTCTTTACGAAATGATTACTACCTCAACTATTTATGGCGGAGTGTACTGCATATTTATAAAAGGGACTTCAAGGCAGAAGATGAGGAATTCAAACCGCTGCTGTACAGTGTTACCTCTACAGAAGGGGTGAAAGCTTTTATTAAAAACTATCAAAAAAACAACTATCAACTTGATAATATTCCTGTCTATACGCTCAGCCTTGTTATACAGTATGGTCATCAAGATATTGTAAAGTTTCTTACAAAGTATTTAGCGGAGAATTTCAGTAAAGATCCCTTGACAATCTTACCTCGATTGATGGCGCTTCCAGAACAGGAAAGGAATAGGATATTACGCAATAAGATAGCTAAGTTTAAAAACAGCCGCCTTTTTGAATACCGTTGGGGGCTTCACAGGCTTTTTGCTATTCCTGAAGACGCTACGTGGGTATGGCAAGCGCTCTTTCAAATTATTGAAAACAGTATGTTTGATATCCACGCTGCTCGTAATGTACTTGAGCAAGTATTTGCAGAGAAGGAGCCTCCTACCCCTATGATCGACTATGTATTGAAGGCGCCTTCACCTGTCAAGGATCACCTCTTACAAGCGTTGCGCGAGCTCTTCGTTCAGCAACCTCGTATTGCTGCCCAAGTGAATGATGAGCTGCGTACTATTCTTTTTAAGGCACTCTCTTTAAAAGATTTGCTACAGCTCATTGTTACAACCGCAGACAATGAATGGGAACAGTTTAAAGCACCTGTTCTTGAAAGACTTACGCACTTAGAGGCACAAGGAAGTTTCTGGAAAAGCGTATTTGAGCAAATGATGGGAGAAGCGCAAAGCGAGCAGCTCTATCGTCGTCTGTTAGAAGATGAAGCCTTCCTGGCTCTATTTTTGGCACAAAACGACCCTGAGATTCTTCAGATCAACCATCCTATCTTTGAAGATATTTTGTACGAATGGCTCTTAAAACACCAAAATTTATTCAAAGAAGATGCGGGCCTTTTCTATCAGCTCTGTACGCATAAGCTCCCGCAACTACGTACGTGGGCCTTACAGCAAATTGACAAGTGGGATATTGATCTGCCTTTTGCCTTGCGACTAATGGAGTCAGGACTGCCTGAGAGTACTACGATTGCCCAAAACTACTTTACCCAAATAGAAAAGAGTACTATTAAGGAGTTTGAGGCAATTCTTGCGCTGTGTGACAGCCCGCAGAAACCCGTAAGAGACTTTGGACTTTCGTATTTAAAAGCTCGAAAAGACCAACTTCTGATGCAAGAAGAGGAAATCTGGGTCTATCTTTCTGAGCACGCCGACAGTACCATCCAAGAGGCAGTAGCAGCGGCGCTACTCGACAAGGCAGCAGATCAACCTTTTGTAGAACGCTTCGACCAAGAGATGCTCAGAATGAAAAATAGGAGCCGCCCTGCCAAAGAAAAAGTAAAAACGCGCCTCGCTACATCGTTGGCTGTTTCACCGGCTGTGTTATTGGAACTCGCCAATGGAAAAAATAAGAAAGATGCAGAATGGGCCATTCTTCAACTTACAAAAATGAGTCTTGCTGGCGAAAATATTGAAGGGTTTACCCTAGAGTAGTTCGCTTTCCTTTTTACGCATCATCATTTATCAAATACGCACAAAAACATTCACTCATATGCAAGTTACACAATCTTACGCTACACCTAGCCACGCTACCAGCTCTACAGAAGGGATGCAGTTTAATTTTTCTCCAGAGCTTTCACGCCCACCTGTACGCTTAGATGCACTTATTAAAAATAGCCTTTCTTACGCGCGCATTATGCTAGCGCTACGGCAAGTAGTCATTGGCGATTGGCGTGGTAAACAAAAAGATCATACCGCTTACCAAGCGTGGGTCACGGAGCAATACCTGAAGGAGCTTCCCGATCACCTGAAAAATATGGATGCCGAGAAGGCCAAGATGTTGCAAGAAAGGGAAAAGCTCACCACGCTCAAAAAGCAAATCCAAAAAGATATTTATCCTATACAAAGTGCCTTTACCAAGGCACGCTATAAGTACTATGATTGGCTTTATCGAAATGATCGGGACAAGTGGATGCTGCTCGATCCGGTAATTATCGTACATCAAGAAGCAGTAATTATTGAAGACTACTCTCAAGCCGAATCTGCTTATGGGCGCGTATCTGTTGCCTCTGAGCAACTAGAGACTTTTGGCGATGTAGACTATGGAACTACCAACATCGACTTTAGTATGGCGCTTGCCAATGAGCTGTACCGCGTACGGAGCTATCGACCTGCTTGGCTAAAAGTAGCCTTTGAACAGGTGGCACTTTCTACAGATATTGGGGCTTCTGTAGAAAAGAAAATTGATTTGCCAGAAAGTTGGGTACGTGGTTTTTTACAGGTACAGTCAGCTTCTTCTCTAGAGGGCATCGACTTGACGTTACATTCACAAACACTTAGTCAAGTCTTGTCTATACTTGAACAGCGTAAAGAAAAGGTAAGTCCTCGCTCCTTGCGTTTCCAATTGGCAACCGGACAACCTGTTAAAATCGTCATCGACCCTTGGGAGATCACCATTGAAGATACGCTCACCTACACAGGAGACTTCGAGGGCGAGATACGCCTTTGGGGACGTCGGCGTCTCAGCGTATTGAAAGAACTACTTCCTTACACGGACGAGGTACACGTAAAACTACTCGGAACGGGGATGCCTTCTTACTGGAGCATCTTTTTAGAAGGGCATCGCTTCGACATAGGGCTTTCAGGCTGGACGGCCAACGACTGGGCCAAGAAAGGAAACTTTGACTTACTAGCATCTACTGAAAAAACGGATGAGAAAACTGTAGAAAAAGTAGAGAAAATATTGATTGAGCGACTTGCACTTACTCCTAAAGAGGTGGCCACTACCCTACAGCTCTCTACGGCAAAGGCTACGACAGCACTCCAAACGCTCTGCCAGAACGGACAAGCGATGTACGACCACCTTTCTGGTCAATATCGCTGGCGTCAATTATTGAAACAAGATATTACCCTTACGGATACAGAAGAAGACGAGCGCCTTGGTTATGCTTTGACCTTATTAAAAGAGAAAAAAGTAACCATTATTTCTCAAAGCTTCTCGGAAGAAGAACAATTGACCACTTATCACGCAGAAGTACAAGGAAAAAATCTCTTTAAGCCTGTCATTCAATTAGATACAGATGGTAAGGTAAAGCGGGCCACTTGTACCTGTGGCTTCTTTAGAAGTAATAAACTCCGTAAAGGTCCTTGTATGCATCTGATGGCTACTATCATGAAAATAGGTCAATCTTCTTCTTTATCATCATAACACTTTTATAAAACTATGAATACCCAACTGAAAGATTGGCGTGAGCGCCTGCGTACTTTAGGTAAACAGTACTTTGAGATTGAGGAGATGATGCGACTAGGCTTCGTCAACATCCCACAAGAACAACTCAACGTTTTAGAAAAGGGCTACAAAGAGATTGTTCGTATCAATAAGGAGTTACAAAAGCTCAATAAGGAGTTACAGGGAGTACAAGATGTAACACCGTTGCTAAAAGAAATTCGCCGTAAGCGTATTGAAAGAGTGAAGGCAGCCCGTGTACTAAAAAAAATAGAGAAAAAAGCCTTACAAGAGGCACACAAGCGACAGGTAGCAGAAAAAAAACGTAAAACACCCTATTATTTAGGAGAAGGCGTTTCTAAAGGGCTAAAATTTACTGATAGTGAGGCCACTTTGTTGCAAAAAAACAACTTACCTCTCTTGCAAAATGTGGATGAACTGGCCGAACAAAGTAAACTTACTGCTTCGCAATGGATTTGGCTTTCTTACCATCGTAGGGCAGCCGAAGTAGATCACTACACCCGTTTTCAAATTCCCAAGAAAAAAGGAGGTTTTAGAGAGATTGCTGCCCCTAAGAAAACTTTACGCCAAGCACAAGGCTGGTTATTAGTTAATATACTTTCTAAGTTACCTATTCACGAAAAAGCACTGGCCTTTACCAAAGGAAAATCGATTCAAGACAACGCGCAGGTACATCTTAATAAAGCAGTTGTCTTGAAAATGGACTTGAAAGACTTCTTCCCCTCTATTAAATTTCCAAGGGTGAAAGGGCTCTTTAAAAAGATGGGCTACAACGAGGGTATCGCTACCCTGCTGGCGCTCGTTTGTACAGATGCGTACCGCGTAACAGCCAAGCTTAAAGGAAAAGCTTATTACGTAGCATTAGGAGAGCGTTTTCTGCCACAAGGCGCTTGCACTTCTCCAGCCATTACCAATATGATCTGTCGCCATCTGGATGTTCGTCTCCATCAGTTAGCTGAAAAAGCTGGCTGGCAATATACCCGCTATGCGGATGACCTTACCTTCTCTACCAACCAACCAGACGCTGACGTGGGTAAGATGATTAAACTTGTTACCTACATTGTAAAGTCAGAAGATTTTACCGTTCACCCTGATAAAACAACGGTGATGCGCCCTCATCAGCGGCAAGCGGTTACGGGCATTGTCGTGAATAATGCGGAAAACCGTATTTCAAGGCGAGACTTCCGTAAATTCAGGGCTTTCTTGCATCAATTGACCACCAAAGGTGAAAAAGTAATGAGTGAGCAGCTAGGGAAAGATGCCAAAAGTTACGCACAAGGTTACTGGGCGTTTATTCATATGGTAAACCCAACGCAAGCGCAGAAACTAAAACAACAGTACGAGTGGTTATAAGATTATAAAAAGAGTAGTGTATTTTACTATAATTTTTTATTTTATACGTATTCATCAACTATACCAAAGCGGCTGACAAGCGCTTTACGCACCTCTTATGAAGATAGTATACACACTCTACTGGGCTGTTTTTATGTACCTATTTAATTTTGGCAGCAGTCTTGCCCAGTCCTCTCCTTCTTGTGAAGACCTTTTGGAAAAGTACGCCCAGAAGCCACCCCTACTCGATTTTGTACGTTGTGAAGAAGATAGGGCTTCTCCACAATTGGTAATACGTATGGTATATCAGGTACCTGGAAAGGATGCACAAAAAGTAGAAGATTTTTTAGTGAAACATTACGGAATGCGTGCGCTCAGATGGGCTTGCTGTGGATGGGAAAGCGGTCAGACTGGCTCCTTACAGTCTAGTCCTTTGCAAGATAAGTATGACGGGGCCGCTATTTCAATTACTATGTATGGCTCGGGCGAGAAAGAGGATGCCGAAGGAAAAGCTTACCTCGTTTTTGATAAGGAACAGGTAGACTATTTCACAGTGGTGGTTGAGGTGATTGATGCATAGATTTACCTCAAAATCCTTCAACCAAGCTTCATAACCCATAGCATCCACACAGCACCAATAGTTCATATATCACTTTCTATCAACTAGTTACCCACTTTTTTTGATTACTTATTCGGTGAATCAGGAGCAATATTACTAAATTGTTACTAATACAAGAATTTTGTTTTAACTCTCTGTTAAATAAGTTTTTGTGGCTTGCGTATCCCCTTTGAAGCTTATAAATTCAGGCGCTTTTTGAGTCTAATTATACTTAATACACTTAATCTTTTTTCAACTTAATCTTTCATTGCATGAGAAGCGTATTTACTACTATTGCGCTAGTATTTTTTTTGCTAGCACATCAAGATTTTTATGGGCAGTCTGTTCCGCCTAGCAACCTTACAGGTGAGAGCCTTAAAAATTGGCTAAAAGCGAACTACTATGATGGCAAACACCAAACGCTGAGCTACTCTACCGCACGTCGCTACATCTACAATTTTATTGACAATAAGAATAATACCATTGTATGCGTATATTCTGGTTATGTGAAGTCTTGGGACTTCGGTGGAACGGGCACCAATCCTAGCCCTATTAATTGTGAGCATACCGTACCACAGAGCTTCTTTAACGAAGCCAGCCCGATGAGGTCGGATATTCATCACCTTTTCCCAACCTATCAGAACTGGAACTCTACGCGCTCTAATCATCCTTTTGGAGAGATCAATGATAGCCAAACTACCAAGTGGATGCGTGGTACGAGCGACCAAAGTAATATTCCTTCTAGTAGTATAGACGAGTACAGCGAATCTTCAGGTAGTGTCTTTGAGCCTAGAGAAGATCATAAAGGAAACGTAGCAAGAGCTATTTTTTATTTCTACACCATGTATCCTACGCAAGCAGGCGACATCAGCCGTATCGGCGACTTAGATGTATTTTATCAATGGCACTTACAAGACCCCGTAGATGCAGCAGAACAAGCCCGCAACGAGGCTATTGAGCAATACCAAGGCAGTAGAAACCCTTATGTAGATTATCCTGAGTTAGTCGCGCGTGCTTGGGGTTTCAGTGGCGGTGGTGGTACACCTCCCGGTCCAGGACCTGATCCTGTGGCATATTGTAGTGCACAAGGCAACAGTGTGGCCGATGAGTGGATTCAGTCGATTACGATTGGTACATACAATAGAAACTCAGGAGCTGACGGAGGCTATGCAGACTTTACCTCTTCTACCATCAACCTCAATAAAGGTACAAATTACAGTGTAAGCCTTAGCCCTGGTTTTGCAGGAAGTGCTTATAATGAGTATTGGCGCATTTGGGTAGACTTAAACCAAGACCAAGATTTTGATGATGCGGGCGAGCTAGTATTTGATGCGGGTAATCTTTCTTCAAATACTGTGACGGGCAGCTTCCAATTACCAAGCAGTGCTACCAATGGTACTACACGGCTACGTATTGCCATGAAATACAACGGTGCCGCAACTGCTTGCGAAGCGTTCTCTTATGGTGAAGTGGAAGACTATACAGTTAATATCGGTACAGGATCTTCTACACCTACACCCCCAACGCCTCCTACCCCGCCTACTGCTCCTACCTACTGTAGTACACAGGGGAGTAATAGTACCTATGAATGGATAGACCAAGTGACGCTGAGTGGCATTAATAGAAGCTCAGGAAATGATGACGGCTATATTAATAACAACGATGCTGCTAATTTAACTGCAGGTTATAATTATACGATCGCTTACAGTGCTGCTTTTAGTAGTAGTGCTTACACAGAATACTGGAAAATATGGATTGACTGGAACCAAGATGGTGACTTTGACGATGCTGGTGAGTTGGTGGGGAGTCAGGTATCTTCAAGTGATGGTACGCTTACTTCTAACTTTTCTGTACCAAGCAGTGCTGCTTCAGGTCAAACCAAAATGCGTATTTCTATGAGTGACTCCGACCAAGGTGCTTGTAGCACTTTCAATTATGGTGAAGTAGAAGATTATGTTGTAAATGTATCGGGTGGTAGTGCAAGAGTAGCCACTGTTGAAGAAGTAGCTTCCACAGCAGAAGCACTAGAGGGAGAAGCACTTGCAGGTGTAGAAGTATTTCCTAACCCAGCCATTGCTGCCACAACTGCCACTTTCCATACAGAAACTGCACAAGAAGTAATCATCCGTTTGGTAGATGTACGTGGTAATATCGTGTGGAGCCATACACAGTATTTCACAGCAGGTAATCATAAGCAAGCGATTGAGACCTCTTCTTTGGAGAAAGGCTTGTATGTGATTCAAATACAGTATAATGGACAAGTAGCACAACGTAAGTTGGTAGTACAGCCATAAAATAAATCGGTTTGTTATAATGGAGAGATAAGAGGTAGTCCCTTGTGGGCTGCCTCTTTGTTACTTTAAGCCTGCTGAGAGCCATTAGGTAATATATCGGCTAGTATCTGCTGGGTAAGGGGTTTCATAATAAAGCCTTTCACAACAGAGTACTCTTTAGCCTTCTGAATATCATGAATATCTGTAGAGCTTGTGAGAATGTATACAGGTACTTTACTCTTTAATTTTTGAAATTCTTCTAGAAATTCCCATCCTGACATGCCTTTCATATTGATATCTAACAAAATCATATCAGTTTCTAGGGTGTGCTGCCTAATTTTCTCTAGCACTACTCTGGCTTTTTCGTAGGCATCTGTCACGAGGGTATTGTCATATCTTTCAAGCGTTTTTTTGTAGACAATATGAAAAATACGGTCATCATCAATTAAGCTTATCTTTTTAACTGGATTTTTTAGCCCCTCTATGGCTTGCTCTTCTTCTTGTTCATTTAGAATTTCATTAATTTCTTTGGTAATGCTATCTAGTTGATTGACGCAAACTTGTAAGTGATTAAGGTAGCTAGGATCATACTCTTCTTTCAAGAGTTGTAACATACCTGAAAGCGTTGCAATAGGGCTTCTTAGGCGATGAGAGTTAAAAAAAGAATAGTCAATCAGCTTCTGGTTTTGTCGTTTAAGTTGTAACTCTAGTTTTTTCTTCTCATCAATATTGACCACTATACCGATGATGCGCACTGCTTTACCAGCTTCGTTGCGTTCTACAATTCTAGCCTCTGTATGGGTCCACAAATAGGAGCCATCTTTCTTTTTGAGCCGAAACTCTATACGGTAACTATCTTTTTTATCTTCTAGATACAAATTTTGTGAAGCAATAGCAATGCCTCTGTCATCTGGATGGAGTAAGCTTACCCACTTGTCATACGAGGGGGTGAACTCATTAGGCTGATAGCCCAGCATTAAAAAGTACTCGTCGCTATAATAAGTAGCATCGGTCTGGCTATTCCAGTCCCATAAGCCCTGCTTGGTAGCTTGAATGGCCATCTTTAGTCGTTGTGTGTTTTCATACGCCAACTGTTCTTGTAGGGTAATAAGTCGCCTATCTCTCACGTAGGAAAGTAGAAACGTCTCCCTCTCGTGTGGGAAGGCAGTTGTGTGCACAATGGTATCTATAATTTCTTTATTCTGCACCATAATTTTACCTTCTATCACCTCAAAAAACCCTTTATCGATGGTTTTTTGGTAAATAGCTTGATGCACATTATCGCCTGTATCTCTCACAAAAAGCTCGTTGAATGAGCTAGCAGCAAGTTGTTTTTCTGTATAACCCGTTAATTCAGAGAAAGCGTTGTTCCAGAAGATAAACTGATGTTCATTACTGCACACGATAGGTACTACACTTTCATGAAAAGCGGCTTCTAGTAAGCGTACCATACTTTTACGTTGAAGTTCCTATAACAAGATAGTTGATTGTCGCTTGATTAAAAAATATCGTCGGTGGTTTGTTTCAACTTAGCCAATGTTTGAAGTCGGTAGCTTTCTCTCTACTAATGTCTATCCCAATATTAAGTGGTGGTTTGAGTTTAATGGTAAGCCCCTTGTGTGTGGTGCGTACATGATGCACCGAATCTATATGGATAATGTGTTGTCGATTGGCTCTGTAGAAAACTTTAGGGTCTAATACATCCATTACCTCATCCATCGTGTTGTGATCGCACACGTACTTTTGGTCGTCGAATGTATGGATAAAAATAATTTCATCCTTTACAAAGTAGGCGATTTGTGTGGTCAGAATGGGTACTAGTAGGTTCCTTTGGTGTACCAGAAAACGTTTTTTGTATTGAGGTGCTGCCTCTTGATTAGAAAAGCCTTGCATCAGTTCTTTCAGTTGTGTTTTGAACTCGATGCCACTTTCTCGTAATTTTTTAAACTTTTGAAGGGCTCTGGCCAGTTCTTCTTTCTCTATGGGTTTTAGTAGATAGTCTATACTATTTACCTTAAAAGCCTCGATGGCATACTCGTTATAGGCAGTAGTGAAAATAACAGGACACTCAATGGTACTTTGCTCAAGAATATCGAAGCTTACACCATCAGAGAGTTGTATATCTAGAAAAAGAAGGTCAGGTTCAGGGTTTTGCTCGAACCACTGCTTGGCTTTTTTTACCCCTGGCAAAATCGCTTCTACGTTGATTTCTGGTGCTATTTGTCGTAATAGCTTCGCCAAATCTTTGGCAATAAGTTGTTCATCTTCTACAATTACAACATTTAGCATAGTTTAGTCAATTAAGGGTAGTTGGATGGTAAAGCGTTCTTTGGTTTCATTGATCATAAGGGGGCAATCTGAGAGGTAACCATAAAGCGCTTTTAAATTTTCTAGACCAATCCGATTAGAGTACTCTACAATATTTTTCTTCTGTAGATTATTTTGTATCCATAGATAGCCCTTCTCATCATAGATATGGATATATAATGTTTGCTCGGGCGTCATAATATTGTGTTTAATAGCATTTTCGACCAGTACTTGTAAGGTAACAGGTACTATCTGCTTGGCTAAGGCTTCCTTACTTACATTGATCAAGCAACAAAAAGCATCTTGAAAACGCGTTTTCAATAAGAAAAGGTAGTTCTGGATAAAGTTGAGTTCAGTACGTAAGCTCACTAAGTCTTTATTTTTGTGTTGTAATACGTACCGATACACTTTGGCAAGTTGTTTTAGGAAATCAGAGGCCAGCTCTTGGTTTTCATAAACAAGGCTATTCACTGAAGTGATGCTATTGAATAAAAAGTGGGGATTCAGGTGGTTTTGCAGATTGATGTACTGCATCTGCGCAAACTCTTTTTCTATTTGTAGCTTTTCGTTTTGCAGCCGCTCTGCTTCTAGTAGTTTTCGTTTCCACTGTAGTAAAAAGTGATAGCCAAAATACCCCAAAGAGATGGCAGTCACCAAGATGATTGCCTGTATAATCCCGACAGTTTTCTCCCACCCCTCGATCTCTACTCCAAGCCAATCGGCAAGGTACAGAGAAGGCATTGTAATGATAAAAACGCTTGTAAAGCCTAGCAACGATTGTATGATGATACGCCTCACTACCCCTCCTTCAAAGGGCATCTTCTTATCTAAAAACTGGTTGAAAAAAGCCAAGTCTTCCCAAATGGCTATCATGGAAAAGAAGCTCACTACACTTAAAATAAGGTGTGTTGAGAGTGGATATTGCTTGTATATCAACTGTAATACAATAAACCTACAGACAGTAAGTAAAAAGATCACTAGCAAGACATAGCGCCTGCTGTATAAATAATGCTGTACGTAAGCTACGATGTTTTTCATATGATCATCCCATCTTTCATTTCTATAATACGGTCTGCCCTCTTGGCAAACTCATCGTCGTGTGTTACTGCAATAATCGTTTGTTGATGTTTTTCAGTTAACTCTTTGAAAATCTCAAATACGATACTTGTATTGGCTGAATCAAGGTTGCCTGTAGGCTCATCTCCCATAATAATAGCTGGATCGTTAATGAGTGCCCTAGCAATAGCCACACGCTGCTGTTGCCCACCAGACAGCTTGTTGGTTTTTTTACCTGCCTGCTCTTGTATATCCAATATTTTCAATTTCTCATAGGCCCTATCTTCAAGCTCACTTTTAGCATACTTTCCTAGCTTTAATGCCGGTAACATGACATTTTGTAGCGCCGTAAATTCTTGAAGCAGGTAATGAAACTGAAATACAAAACCAATGTGCTCATTTCTAAAATGTGCCAAAAAGTTTTGTGATTTGCCTGTTACTTGCTCCTCATTGATGTACAAGGTACCTTGGTAATCTGTATCCATTGTAGAAAGCACATACAACAATGTAGACTTCCCACTACCCGATTTTCCCATGAGGGCCAAAAACTCTCCTTTTTCTATTTTAAAGTCTAAGCTTTTCAGTACTTGAAACTTCACAGGTTCGTAAAAGTACTTACTAATTCCTACAGCTTCTAGTGCACTCATAATTAACTTCTTATAATTTCAACAGGGTCGATTTTCGCTGCTTTACGTGCTGGAAAATAACCTGCTAGACCCGTGGTAAGTAACCCGAAAACCAACCCGATTAAGTAATACTTTATATCATAATTGACAGGAAAGGTGTCCACTGATAGGACTCCTCCCGTCTCGAAGGGAATGCCATCTATCCACAAGGAAAGTAAAAAGCCAATGAGTAATCCAGAAGCAGCCCCCATCAGACCAATAGAGATTGCTTGAATTAAGAAAATAGAGAGGACATCTCTCCCGGCAAATCCCATGGCTTTCAGAATGGCAATGTCTTTCATCTTTTCGTAGATTGTCATGTTCATGATATTATATATACCAAAACCTGCCACTACCAATAAGGTAATAGATACCGCGTAGGTAATAATATCTCTTAAAAGAAAAGTCGACAGTGTGCTGGCATTCGCTGCCTCCCAGTCTTCTATGGTATAATCAAACTTTCTATCGTACTCTCGTGCTATTTGGCCCGCCTGGTAATAGTCTTTTAACTTCACGTTGATGTCGGTGATGTAGCGTGTATCTTCTTTCAAAATTTTCTGTACGGTGGCAATACTAGTATAGCTTTTACTATCGTCGATGGCGCCTACGCCAAATCGGAAAGTACCCACTACTTTTAGCAGTTTAAGGGTACCATCTGGTGTCGAGACGGTTACTTTATCGTTTACTTGCATATTAAGCCTCTCAGCCAAATCAGCCCCCATGATGATAGCATTACTTGAGGTAAGTAGATTTTCCAACCTCCCTGTTTGTATCTTACTTTCTAAATCGAAAAGTTTATCCTCTTCAAAAATATCTACCCCTACCAAAGTGCCATTGATCTGTATAGGTCCAAAATTGTAAAACACCTGCGAAGTCAACTGTGGCGATACCCCCAATACACGTTCATCTGCACGTAGGTAATCTACCATTTGGAAGGCATTTTTGATGTTTTGTTTCTCCTCTTTTGGTTTAATATTATGGACTACATTGACAAACGCCTCCCCAGCTTTGTATTCGTCTAAAACGGAAGTCTTAGCAGCGATCGCTTCGTTATAAATCCGTATGTGAGGGGTTGCCGCTAGCATTGTTTCTTCTAGCAATACATTCACGCCTGTCATAAAACTTACCATAAAGACAAACATTCCTATACCAAAGGTAACCCCTAGGGTAGCAATGAGCGTCTGTTTAGGGCGCTCTAGCATCTGCGTTTTGGCAATTTGAAAAGAAAGTCTAAACATTTTTTACTTGTGCTACTTTAGAATGACTCTAGTAGTAGTATCTACGCCTGCTTGTACTTCTACCCAGTCGTAGTTTTCTATTCCTTTTTGAAAGCGAATTTTCTTCTCTTTCCCATTTTGTATAATCCAGAGGCTATCGTCTCCTACCACAAAAGCTTTAGGAATTACTAATGCCTTAGGCTTGTATTGGGTAATGATGTTGGCCTCTACAGTGAGTCCAGCAAACTCTCCTGGATACTGTTCAGTAAATAGCGCATCTACTCTAAAAGACTGCGTTTGTCGATCGAGCATCTGGTAAATTTTACTTACTTTTGCCTTAAAGACGCGCGTTGGGTACACATCTATTTTTACGAGTATTTCTTGTCCTATCTTTACCTTATCAATATCTTGTTCATCCACACTAAGTTCTAAATATACCTCGTTGGCTGCCCCTAGCAAGGCAATTGGTTCATTACGTTGTATCAGTTCACCTTCTTCTTTGTAAATCTCATACACTAACCCATCAATCTCACTCTTGAGTTGGTAATCGGTATTTTGCTCTTGCTGTAAGGCATATTGGCTACGGGTATTTTGTAAAGCGCGTAGTAAATCGTCCTTTGTTTTTCGATAGCGTGCGCGCTGCGCTTGGTAATTATTGAGAGAAGATTCGTACTTGAGCACTGCCTGATCATAGGCTACCTTTGTAGTAGCCTGCTGTTGCCACAAATTACGGTAACGTACGTAATTAACAGAATCATTGTGGTAGCTCAAGCGAGCAGTACGCAAACCTTCTTCTAGTTCATCAAGCACTGGAGAGTTACTTCCATAGCTTTTTACAGCCATTTGGTAGGCGTCTCTCGCATCATTCGTGCGAATATCTTGTTGGGTGTTTTCAAGTATAAAGAGGATTTGATTCTTCTTCACTGCTTCTCCCTCTGTGACAGCTTTCTTACTCAAATAACCTTCAGTAGTCGCAAATACCTTGTATTCGTTTCTTGGAATAATATTGCCTGAGGCATACACCGCTTCTGTAAGCGCTTTGTACTGAGGGCTCCTGCTCTTTTCTTCTTTACAGGCTTCCAGTATGAGCAGCAGTAAACAGAGCGTAAGTATTTTATGGGTAGCGTGACTATACAATCTTTCGCTTTTCATGATGGCTACAAATACTAATGGTATTAATTTAGCTTGACTACAACAAAAAATGCTTCTTACATCAAGAAGTAATCATTATTTCCGATTAAAAAACGTTGGGTCAATACAAAGAAAAAATGGAATATACCAATTTGAAACTTTATTCATCTGAAACGCGTCCAACATTACTTAAAATGTATGAATAGAATATCGAAATGCATTATGTGGTTGACCAGTAATGTGTTGATTGGCAGTATACAGTGGGCTGTTGCACAACAGCCCACTCCTTATCAAGATTGGCTAGATGAAGATCAGCAAGCTTACGAGGGGAAGTATATGCAGGTACAATTTTCAGACAATACTTATGAAAAAATAACTTACCTTATCTTTTCACATCTCTCACAAAAGCCACGTGTAATCTACGAAACAGTGCTGCTTACTGCAGGAAAAGAAGAGCGTACCTTTGCTTATTATCTCCTCCTTGAAGAAAATCACTTTAAAGTAAAATTTAAAAATACACCTTATACCCTCATAGGGCGCTTTGTATATAAATATCTTGCAGATAAGGGGCCAATACAGAAAGGTGTACTTATAGAAGAACAATTTTTTGCCCTTGTAGAGGAGTAGCTTTTTATAGTCTTTCTTTTACCAAGTTTTCATTGTACCTGAGTAGTTTTTGATCAATTTCTGATAAGATGGTCATAGGTAAGAAAGAGGTAAGCTGATAATTTTATCAAATAAGAATATACTATTTTCTCCAGAAAAGCCATTATATTAATGAGTACAAGTTAAGAGGCTGTCTGAAGTTTACCTTTAAGCTATCAATGTTCACTTTTAGAACCTCATACAACTTCTCAGTAATTTTTTTTACCCACTAACTTAATTGGATATGTTTAGATATAATACCTGGCTTGGAGGGATTTTAGGCGTAAGCATTGTCGCTTGCAACCCTTCCACTCAAAAAGACGCAACCATGCAAAATATTGATTACCCTGTCACAGCCAAAGTAGCACAAGTAGATGACTACCACGGTACTGAAGTGGCAGACCCCTATCGCTGGCTAGAAGTATCAGATTCTAGTGCTGTACGCGACTGGATCGAGGCGCAAAATACGGTTACATTTGACTACTTAGCGCAAATTCCTTATCGAGAAGCGCTCAATAAGCGCCTCACTACCCTTTGGAACTATCCGAAGCAAGGCATTCCCTACGTCACAGAGAAGTATCACATCTATACGAAAAATGACGGCTTGCAAAATCAAAGTATTTACTATATAAAAGAAGGTGAAGAGGGAAAAGAAGAAGTACTTATAGATCCTAACCAACTTTCTAAAGAGGGTACAGTAGCCGTATCGGGCTGGTCTGTTTCGGACGACGAAAAATACTTTGGTTACGCTATCTCAGAGGGAGGCTCTGACTGGCAAAGGATTCAGGTAATGGACTTGGCTACCAAAAAGCTTGTAGGTGACCCCATCGAGTGGGTAAAGTTTTCGGGTATTTCTTGGTATAAGGATGGATTTTTCTATGGTCGCTACGATCAGCCAGAGAAAGGGAAAGAACTTGAATCTAAAAACGAGTTTCATAAAATTTACTACCATAAAATAGGCACATCGCAAAGCGAAGATGCGTTGATTCACGAAGATAAAGAAACACCGTTACAAAGCTTTTATGTAAGTGTAGAAGAGAAGGAAGATATCATGTATATATACATGCCCGACGGTACTGGCGGCAATGCACTTTACTTTAAGGATTTAGCCACCGAAGGAGACCTCCAACCCATTATCGCCACGAAAGAAGCAGAAAATGGCATTATTACCACTGTTAATCGCAAAGTGTATATCATTACGAACCACAAGGCGCCAAAAAGACGCCTCGTAGAGGTAGACCTAGCCAACCCTACCCCTGACAACTGGAAAGACATCATTCCTGAAGGGCAATACCCGTTAAGTGGTGTTTCTTATGCAGGCGGTAGGTTTTTCGTCACCTTTATGAAAGATGCTTCGCATTTGGTCAGCACTTATGACATTACAGGTAAAAAACTCAATGACATACAACTACCAACCCTTGGTACAGTCGGTGGCTTTGGAGGAGAAGAGGACGCCAAGGAGACCTACTACTACTTTACTTCTTATCTTTATCCACCTACTATTTATAAGTACGATATCGCTACCAATACTTCTACCGAATACTTTAAACCCAACATTGATTTTAGTACTGATGGCTATGAAACCAAAGAAGTCTTCTACCCTAGTAAAGATGGTACAAAAGTACATATGTTTATCACACACAAAAAAGGATTAAAGCTCGACGGTAGCAATCCCACTTACTTGTATGGATATGGTGGTTTCAACATCAGTATTAATCCTAGTTTTGATACCCGTGTTTTGCCTTTCTTAGAGCAGGGCGGTATTTATGCTGTAGCCAACTTACGAGGTGGGAGCGAATATGGAGAAGAATGGCATAAAGACGGTATGCTAGAAAATAAGCAGAATGTTTTTGATGATTTTATTGGGGCTGCTGAATACCTGATTAAGGAGAAATATACCTCGAAAGAGAAACTATCTATTGCAGGGCGTTCTAATGGTGGTTTACTAGTAGGCGCTTGTATGACACAACGTCCCGATCTTTTTGCGGTAGCACTACCCGGGGTAGGCGTACTCGATATGCTCCGCTTCCACAAATTTACCATCGGTTGGGCCTGGGTCAACGAGTACGGCTCTAGTGATGACAAAGCGCAGTTCAATTATTTAAAAAAATACTCTCCACTACATAATGTAACAGAGGCAGACTACCCTGCTACTTTGGTTTACACTGCCGATCACGACGACCGTGTAGTGCCTGCGCATTCTTTCAAGTTTATTGCTACGCTACAGGAGAAGCATACAGGAAAAACACCTGTACTTATTCGTATTGATGTAGATGCTGGCCACGGGGCTGGCAAGCCTATCTCTAAACAAATTGCTGAGTGGGCCGACATATGGGCATTTACCCTGTATAATTTGGGTATTGAGAAATTACCCAACACTATTGAACAATAGAGAAGTTACACTCCTTCTTGGTGATGCTAAGCTGGGCTAAGAAGGAGTCACTAGCGTTTTGTCAATACAGTACTTTTATAGCTACTCCTCCCATCCAGTAAGTTACTACTAGTGAAGCCAGTCTTTCACGCCTCGTTTTACAGCTTTTACCTATTAAAAATTTACCTCACTTTTTTTATCTTCGTGCTTTCAAAAAGATAAGTGATGTTCTATTTTATTGTAGGTATACTTTTTTCTGTAGGCATTTTCATTGCTTTTAAAGCCTTCGCTGTACTGAAGATTGATACCTTCCAGGCCATTGTAACCAATTATTTCTTTTGTATTCTTACAGGGCTATTATTCATTGGTGACTTTACCCCTTTGACTACCATTTCTTGGCAAGCCCCATGGGTTTACACAGGTCTTTTCTTGGGTGTATTGTTCATTGGGACTTTTTACCTAATGGCCATTACAGCACAGAGGGTCAGTGTAGCAGCCGCTTCTATGGCTACTAAAATTTCGCTTATTATACCCGTAACGATCAGCTTGTGGTGGTTACAAGGTAACGCTGACCGTACCTTTGATGGTTGGAATTACTTAGGACTTTCGCTAGTATTTGTAGCCATTGTATTCGCTTCTTTTCGACCCAGTGATACTACTACAACCAAGAAGCTAGTAGGTTGGCAAGCGATTGTATTGCCCTTTATTGTATTTGCAGCCAGTGGTACCATCGATACCCTACTCAATGTAGTAAATGTAGCCTTGGGTCAGTACGCGGAAAGTACTACCTTACAAGCCTTTTTTCCAATCCTTATTTTTTCAGTAGCTTTTATCATTGGGGTTTTGATATTATTGATCCGTCGCCCAGCAATACAACGTAAAAGTATCGTAGGAGGCGCGCTGCTGGGTATCTGCAATTACTTTTCTGTATACTACGTCTTGAAAGCCTTAGATGTATTTGAGAATAATGGAGCCTTTGTTTACCCTAATTTTAATATTGGTATTATCGTCCTTTCTGCTTTGGCAGCTAAGTTTATCTTTCAAGAAAAGCTGTTAGCCATCAACCGTTGGGGCATCGCCTTGTCTGTGGTTGCTATTTTCCTGCTCTCTTATCGTGCTATTTTTGCTTATTTTCAGTAATTTCCTACTATGGCAGATACTTTCCGAACCATTCTAGCCCCTACTCAAGCTACTTATAAAGAAAAAGGAAGTAAGTTTTTGGCGCACGCTTTTCCTGTCCAAACAGAAGAAGAAGTAAAATCTTGCTTAAAAAAGCTGAAAAAGCAATATTACGATGCGCGTCATCACTGTTATGCTTATATTTTGGGTAGTGAGTCTACACAGTACAGGGCCAATGATGACGGAGAACCACGCCATTCAGCCGGTGACCCTATCTTAGGGCAAATCCGTTCTCACCAACTCACGAATACTTTGGTGGTAGTCGTACGTTATTTTGGAGGTACAAAATTAGGTGTAGGTGGATTGATCAATGCCTATAAAAAAGCGACCTCTCTTGCTCTTCAGCAAGCGACGATTACCGAGAAAACGATTTATCTTTCTTTACAAGTAACCTATCCTTATGAAGCCACTGCTGAAGTGATGCCTTTGATAGAAAAACGAGGATTGGTAATTTTACAACAAAGCTTTACGGCACGTTGCCATCTCACTATAGGCGTGACAAAAAGCGACTGGGAGGAGGTAAATGCCCTTCTTGCTCCCTGGGTAGTTGCTTAGAACTTACCCATTTTGATACCCAACCCAATGAAAAAATTATTGAAAGCATCATCATTAAGTCCTTGTATGTCTAAATTTTCCATCCAGCGATAACCACCCGTGACAGTTAAGCGGATGTACTCAGCTAAGTTTAACTCGACGCCTCCATCTACTGTATATAGAAAAACATCTTGTACAAAAATCTCATTATTAAAAAGTTGGAGATTTTGTTGCCAACCTACCGTTCCCCAAGCAACGCTAGCCCCTACCATAGGATGTACAAGTTTATGTGGCTTGTGAAAGTAATTAAACTGGAAGCCAGCATAAGAGGCCCCCAGCGTAAGATCAGGAATACCCGCTACTTCTCTTGTAATGGTACCCGCCATATTAGAAATACGCATACCTACAAAGTAGCGACCATCAAATAATACGCCTCCTCCTAAATCTAGAAAAGCAGTGCCCTCATCATCTACACCAGTAGGATTTATTTGAAGAAAGCCGTAGCCAGTTACTTTTACTCGCTTATTTTTGTTGAGGGCGATTTCAACCTTAGGCTCTTCTTCCATAGCGGCTTTCTGAGCAAAGCCTTCTACGGTTATTAATATCAATAAAAGAGAGACAAGCCAATGCATAGGAAATGGTTATCATTTGGATAATTCAATTTAAGCTTTCTATTGCTTTTTTAAAAGCTTTAGAAAGCTTAATTCCTCGTAAGGCTTACTTTATTACTTGGCCATTTTCTGTAAGGACACCTTCTAGGCTGCTAATGGCAGAACCCCCAAAATAACCTACTGCTGGCCTTCCTTCTGGATTTACATTCCTTATATTGGTTTTTACATTGGCAGGTGGGTTGGCAAAAAGCCCCCCATTGTTGATTTGATTATCAAGTTCTACGTAAAACTCATAATTATCTTCGGTAATAGAGAGAAATTCTACCCTCACATTTTCGCCTGATTGAAAGGGTTCATCGTTGAGTTGTATATCTTGTATGTAGTTACCATCTACAAACTCATCTCTGATGTAGATAAGGTCTTCGGGTGTATTGAGCAGTTCGTCATCTCTATACAGTTTTATACGGTAATGATCGTTTTCTGTAGGGAGCTCCTGACCATAGTAAAATATATACAGCCCTTCTTCATCTTCATCGGCTATCTCATCATCTTCTACCAGTACTGAGTCGATAGGCGGTACAGGCCGAATCGCAGTAGATGCTTCGTAGGTTTCTCCTTCGTAGTTGATCGTCAAGAAGTAGCTATTACCTACTATTCCTTGTATAGTACGAATCTCATAGTTGCCATCTCCCATGTTAGTAAGGGTTTCCGTGTTTCCTTCACTATCGGTAAGTACTACCGTAGCGTTGGTAACCACTGGGGCTGATTCGTTTTCAAAATATGGCGCAGTAGTCGTAAGACGAACACGTTGCGGTAAGGGTTGGTCTGTAATCACCCCGTCTACAGCCAATAAGACTTCTCCCTGGTCTAGGTCTACATCAATTACATCTTCACAACTTGTGAGAATGAGTAGGCCACAAAGTGAAAAAAGGATAACTTTATATGCAGATTTCATAGAGGATTATTTTAAAATTCAAAGTTATAAGTGACAGAAGGAATAATAGAAGCAAAAATAGACAAACGTACTGCTTCTGTCTGTACAGGGTTATCTTCATTTTGCTGAAAGTACACAGTAAAGGGATTACGACGGCCGTATACATTGTAAATCGAAAAGGCCCAACTACTTTTCCATTTTCTGCTTTCGTTTTTAATCCTATTGTTATAGGTAGCTGAAAAGTCCAAACGATGATAATCAGGTACCCGGTAGTTGTTACGTGAATTCTCTGTGTTATGGGGAACAATGAGCCCATCTACTTCATAGCGTGCATTTGGGAAAGTAGTGGCTACCCCTGTGGTATAGGTAAAATTAGCACCCAGCGTCCAGTTTTGGTTAAGGTCAAACAGACTCACCACCGAGAGATTATGGGTACGATCATACTTCGCTGGATACCAATCGTTTTGATTGATTCCATCAATTTGTCTTTCTGAGCGTGAAAGCGTGTAACTTACCCAACCATTAAGGCGTCCTTTTGCTTTTCTGATGAATAGTTCTACCCCGTAAGAGCGCCCTTGCCCATAGAGTAATTCACCTTCCAGATCATCATTGAGCAATACTTGTGCACCATCTACGTAGTCGATTTGATTGGACATATCTTTATAGTAGGCTTCGATTGAAGCCTCGAACATATTGTCCTTAAAGTTCCTAAAGTAGCCCAACGCCACCTGATCGGCGAGCTGTGGTTGGATATTTTTAGTAGAAGGCGACCATACATCTGTAGGAGAAGCGGCCGTGGTACTAGAGATAAGGTGTACGTACTGCGCCATGCGGTTATAAGTAGCTTTAATCGAACTTACTTCATTGAGACGGTACCGCATCGAAATGCGCGGTTCTAGATTGGTATAGGTAACGATAGGCTCTCCTGCTCCAAACTCTTGTGGATTCGTACGTTCTCTACGTTCGCCTACTTCGCCTACATAGTCGTAAACGGTAGCCTCTCCTAAGTAAGTATAAGAAGAGAGTCGTAGTCCATACTGGGCAAAAAGACGCGAATTAATCTTATATTCGTGATCTACATAAGCGGCCCATTCTATGGCGTTTTGCTCGTCTAAGGTCACATCGTTAAAAATAGATTCTTCAGAAGCATCGATCTCACCTGGCTGAAAAGTATAGAAAATGGCATTAGCGCCAAAATTAAGGGTATGGTTGGGGTTAATGTAGTAACCAAAGTCTGCTTTAGCATTGTAGCTTACAATGTCTGAACGCCATTCAAAATTCTGTACCCCTTCTGGAATTCCAAGGCTATAGTCGTAGTTGCTGTATACGCCTGTAAAGTTTACAAACAACTTAGGGTTGAAAGTATGATTCCAGCGTAGGGTGGCAGTGGCATTCCCCCAATTGATATTAAAGCCTGTTCCTTGTCCAAACTCAAATACATCTCTCCCCAAATAGCCTGATAGAAAAACACGGTTCTTTTCGTTAATCTCATAGTTCGCTTTAGCCGAAAGATCGTAGAAGAAGAGCGTATTACTGTTTAAATCTTCATCTGGAGAAAGCCTTAGAAATAAGTCGGCATAAGAGCGTCTTCCTGCTACAATAAAAGAGCCTTTTCCCTCGTTGATGGGTGCTTCTAGCGTAAGCCTACTTGAGACAGAACCAATCCCGCCTGAGCCAGCAAATCTTTTTGAATTCCCTTCTTTAAGGCGTACATCTAGCAGCGAAGAAAGCCGCCCACCATATTGTGCAGGCACTCCCCCTTTTACCAATTTTACATCTTTTACAGCATCTGGATTGAAAACAGAGAAAAAGCCAAGAAGATGAGAGCTATTGTAGATAATACCCTCATCGAGTAAGATTAGGTTTTGGTCTACGCCACCCCCTCTTACATTGAAGCCAGTCGCTCCTTCTCCTACCGTGCTTACCCCTGGCACCATCTGAATACTTCTTATCACATCGACTTCACCTAAGAAAGCAGGCATTTTTTTGAGGGTAGCGATATCGAGGCGTGTCGTACCCATCTCGATTCCATCTATATTTTGGTCGGCGGCATCCTCTGTAATTACTACCGTTTCTAGTTGCTCATCCGCTAGGCTTACGTTAAGGGTTTGGTTAGCTTCTAGCACAATGGTTTCTTGTTTGCTCGTATACGATACAAAACTGTAGGTAAGTGTGTAAGTCCCTTTTGGTAAAGTAAGGGAGTAGAAACCGTATTCATTGGCCAATGCGCCCGTTTGCAGTTCTTTTACCATTACAGTAGCGCCAATAAGGTCTTCGCCACTACTAGCTGCTTGGATACGCCCGCTGATGGTAAATTTTTCTTGTGCAAAAAGGTTACTGTGCAAGCACAGTAATAGGCTCGCCCATAAGCATATTTTTCTCATAGAGTTGGTTGGTTGGGTTATGGTAAGAGATTCTAGCCTACTTGTTTAAAAAGTGTAAGTAGGAAGCTCTTTTGGGTTATACATTCATCTTACTTGTTATTACTATCTACTTCTGCCAAAGCGAGAAGTGCGCGTTGAAAGCCATTCAAGTAGCTTTTCTGCTTCAGGTTTCTCCAGATATTAGGTCTTAATAGCGAGTTCGATACATGTCTTATTCTAGGAAACTTCATAGGGTTAATAGTAATTAATGTTTTACTCAACAAATTTACGGGTTTTCATGATCACCAATGGTTATGTTATTGTTAAATTAAATGCTCTTTGGAAAAAGCTGGGTGCGAAACCACACCCAACTTTGTTAATTATTCGGCTTAACGCAGATAAAGCCAAACTTTAGTTTACGGGTTATTTTCTTTCTTTTTTCGTTTCTTATTACCAAAAAGCACCTCTGGCTCTTCATATACCTTTTTATTTTTTTGCTTAAGTTTCTTCTCCTTATCCTCCCCTCCTTCTTCTGTTGCGATGGGGAGCTTTTGTAGCTCAGAGAGGGTAGTTTGTGTAGGTAGCTGCTCTTTCAAGGCAGGCAGGGTTTTAATCTCTTCTTGTCTTTTACCACTAGTTTCTGATAGGCTATCTTTTACTATAGAGACCGGCTCAGGGAGTGTCGACTGGTAAGGGACTACTTCCCCTGAGGTCTCTATTGGCTGGTTGGGTAATGGTTGTTCCGTATCAGTAGTAGTAACTGGCTCAGCAGAAAGACTATCTGCTGAAATGGATATATCGTTCTGTGTAGGCTTTGTAGACTTCACCTCTATCACAGGTTGTATCGCTTCAGTAGTTTTTGTCAAATTGTTGGTAGCGGGTAGTGTAGCTACACTCGCTACTACTGCTACTTTGGTAATGAGTAGCGAAGCTTTTGTCCATAGGGAGGCCGCTGTATTATTAACCAACTGGCTACCTCCTTCTAATAATTGAGAAGTAGTGTCGGCCACTTCATTTGTGCCCTCAGGAAACTGACCGTCTGTAAGCTGCTTCCCTTCGAGCTCTTCGAAAAGTGCCTCCCAGTCTGCCTCCTGAAAAGGGGCTTCCTTGTCTGTAAGCCGTTGCTTAAAAAGGGCATCTATGTTTAGTTTTTTAGACATGCAGATGTTTCTTTACGCTCTTCCATAAGTGCTACCACTTGCTTTTGTAGTTTGGCACGTGCTTTCGCTAAGTTAGACTTAGAAGTCCCTTCACTTATTTGTAACATGGCCGCAATTTCTCTATGTGTGAACCCTTCGATAACATATAAGTTAAATACTAATCGGTATGCGGGTGTTAGGTTTTGTACTAGCTCCATCAAGGCTTCGTATTCTAGCTTACTGATCGCGTCTTCACTAACTACCATACCATTACTTTCGAGGTGGATAGTTGTTTGTCTTTCTTGAGACAACTCACTCATGCTGTACATTCGCTTATTTTTATGATAATGATTGACAGCAGTATTGATCATAATTCTCCTGATCCATCCTTCTAAAGAGCCTTCTTGTTTAAATCGACTAATATTCATAAAAATCTTTATAAAACCTTCTTGCAATATATCTTTTGCTTCTTCTTGATTTCTACTATAGCGCAGGCAGATGCTTAACATTTTACCATAATAGGTTTTATATAACCTCTTCTGGTAATGCGCTTTTTGCGCTTTGCATCCTTCTACTATTTCTTTTTCTAATGCGTGTGCCATATACAATAGCTTAAAGCATTTGTCTGCGTTTTTTAGAGGTAGACAAATGAAGGGGTGAAAGGGTTGCCTCTCTGTATTTTTTCTGTAAAATTTTAAAAGAAATTTATTTTAAATCAATTTAATACGCATCAACTAGCCATATAACCCGCTGAAATGTAGTATATAAACGATGAAGACGTTGGATTAAAGAAGGGTAGATGAACCTTATTGACTTGTAAGCTGTAGTTTTTACAATAGTAGTAATACATATGAATACACCTCCTGACGATACTCCTTGGCACACCGCTCACTACCAATGGGTTCCGCCTATCCTGCTGGATCAGCTTTTGGCAGATGGATGGCGCCACTTTGGACACTGTTTCTTTAGAGATCAGCTAAATAGTTATCAAGGAAAAATGGTGCGGGTGCTTCCACTTCGAATACGCCTCGCGGATTTCACCTTCAAGAAAAGTCAAAAAAAGATCATTAAAAAGAATAGTCATAGCCGTGTGGTCATCAGGGAGGTATGCATAGATGCTACCAAGCACGCCTTATTTCATAAACATAAACAACGTTTTAAAGATAACGTGCCTGATAGCCTGTACGATTTTCTATCGCCTCAGCCAGCACTACTGCCCACGCATATGGTAGAGTGTTGCTTGTACGAGCAAGACGAGCTCTATGCAGTTAGCTTTCTCGATGTAGGCCAGAAAGCCGTTTCTAGTGTCTATGCTATTTTTGATCCTACCTATGGGGCGCTTAGCCCTGGTATTTATACTTTGCTTGTGGAGATTCAATATGCGCTTAAGCTTCAAAAAGAGTACTTATATTTAGGCTATGCCCACGAAGGGGCTTCTTTTTATGATTATAAAAAAGGGTTCAACGCCTTAGAAGTATACGATTGGCAAGGGAACTGGCAGCCGTTTAAGGAATAAGTACTCCCTTCGTTCTAGTGTTAACACTCAATAGAGTTCTTTTCTAATGAAGAGGCCGTAATTTTCCACAAAGGTGAAGTCGTCACCGATGCCAATTTGCTGTAGATTGGCTCCTATCCCAAACTGAATTAACTTTTTATATTCCAACCCTAACCTGAGCTGTTGATAGGTAAACAGGTGTTGCTGATCGTTGAATATGGGCTCAAACGCTAGTTGACTAAACAAATGCCAATTGTCATTAATTTTAGGAGTATAAAATAAGAGGCCAAATAGCGCGTACTGAAGTTCATCGGCTGCAGAAGCATACTGCAAAGAGGGAAAGATATTAAAGTAGAGGCTTTCTGTTTGCACCTGAAAGGAAAGCGCTACCAACGGGACGAACCTGCCCCCTGTGTATCGCCCTCCTGCTGCTATCCCCCAGTTTTTATTGAAATTGTAAGTACCTACTTGGTAAATTTCACTAAAGTTGGCTGCCTCGTCTTCATAATTCACATCAAAAAAAGTGAAATTAAATAGGGAGATTCTTCCTTGCTGATCTACATCTTTAAACCATAGAAAGTTGTACTCGATACTTTCGTGCCCAGCAAATACCTGCACGGGTAATTGCGCTTCTGAATGTTGACTTAGGCTTATCAAAAAGATAATTAATAGGGGTATTCGCTTCATTTTTAATAATTTTTATTTGAAGCAAATATCCTATTCAAATGGCTTAACGTTGATAAGGAAAATACGGGAAAAACTTTAAATATGACGGAATTGTGTAGGCGTACATCCCGTCATCCTTTTGAAGAAGGTAGTAAAATAGTTAGCATTCTCGAAGTTAAGCGCTTGGGCAATCTCTGTAATGTTCCATTCTGTTTGGTACAGTAAAGACTTAGCCTCCTGTAGTTTTTTCTCGTTGATGAGCTGTAGAGCAGTTTTACCACTCACCTCTTTCACCGTCTCCGAGAGATGTTTAGTGCTTAGGGCCAAGTGATCGGCAAAATCGGCTACGGTATTGAGTTTATTGACTTGGCGCTGTAATAGCGCCTCAAATTGGTAGTAAATTTCGTACCTCCGCTGACTGTAACCAGCAGTAATTTGAGCTGGTTGAAAGCTTCTCTTAATAAGGAGCAATAGTATATAAAGATAGTGCTTGATCATTTCCTCGCTGTCAGTGTAGTATTGATTATACACTTGGTGCATTTTTAGAAAGAGCTCTTGAATAGTAGCCAACTGTTGGTCGCTAAGGTATAGTACAGGTGCTATGGTAGGGTCAAAAAAAGGAAACTTCTCGATAAGTGTACTACCTGAAGTAAAATGATCTAAGAAATAAGGTTTGAAAAACAGGCTATAACACCTATTAGAAGAAACCACTACTTCTTCGGCCAGAGAGACCGATTGCAACCTGTAGGGGCTTATAAAGCAGAGCTTTTGTATACTTTGTGAGTGCTTATAGTGAAATTGGTCCACTTTAAAATCACAATAAGAGTCAACATCCAACGTAATCTCAAAAAAGTGGTTTCTGTAAGCCTGAAGAGCGAAGTTGGTTGTAGCAGCGACTTACTCATATGAGAAAATAAAAAAATCGTTATGGTAATGTGGTAAGTCGACGCCTACTTTTGTAGTGTAGTTATGAATCTCCTCAAAGCGAATGGTATGTTTCATATACGCATAACACTACTTATAGTAATTTGTTGTAGCCTAAAAATCGCTTCTTATCAAGTTATTTTGCTTATGCTCAATTTAGCGCTATTCCATATCCATATAATCCAAATACCCTTGGCGCTGCCCCCAATAAATTAGCAGAGAATACGCTATGGCAAATCCTGCAAATACACCCACTTGCTGCCAAGTTCCTCCCAGTAGCCAACGACTGGTTACGAAGAAAACTAGCAAAGAACAAAATAGATGAGTGGGCAAGTAGTAACGCTTTATAAAGTGTGCTTCTAAATCTTCTTCTTGTTGACGCTTTTTTCTGCCTCTCCGAAAAATAAACCCTAATACACGAGGAATCAGCATAAGTAGCCATTTTATAATATAAATAACGACCCAGACGCGCATCATAAAAACAAAAAGCGCCATGACTACTATACACATAATAAAACCTGTGGCTGTAATGCCCAAACCTGTTATATTATAAAGCGCTGCAGTAATCAGTACAGGAACTATGGCGTGTAAAATAAAGCCTACTAGTAATACTTCCCCAAAGGGTCTTCCTTTTGCTTCTTTTTCTGTCTCTTCCAAAAAAGCTTCTGTCTATTTAGTAAAACGGCACAAATATAAGCACTTTCCTCTAAAAATCTCAGCCTACTCTTTTAATTACAAAGGACTTCTTATCCTTTTTCAACGATCGTTTCCTTATTTTTCTTAATTTAGCACTTATAGGATTCTCTCAAGAGAAAACAACCCTTTCTATTATTTTTTCATCATTTAAAACCTATCTGCATGGCTATGTTGGTAAAGGAAAAAGTTATCAATACCATTGAACAAAGTGATTACATCAGCCGTGATTTAAGCTGGTTGAAATTCAACTTTCGTGTACTAGACCAAGCCCAACACGAACACCGAACTCTCTTTGAAAAGCTCAAGTTTTTAGCTATTACCGCCTCCAACTTAGATGAATTTTTCACGATTCGTGTAGGAAGTTTGTACAATTACATCGATTATCAAAAAGAACGAATAGATTATTCAGGATTGCGTGCCTACCCTTTTCGTAAAACCTTGCTCGATCGGGTAAATCAGTTTGTAGAAACACAATACCAAACCTACCAAGAGCTAGAAGAACAATTTATTGACCACGGCTTTAGAATAGTACAGATTCGCGATCTGCGTGATGTAGAGAAAGAGCAAGTAGAACGTTACTTTAAGAAAACGATCTTTCCTATGCTCACCCCTATGGTATACGACAGCCACCATGCCTTCCCTATATTGCGCAATCAAGTGCTTATATTTGGGGTAGTAACACAGAGTGAAGACAAAGGTAAGACAACTAAAAAAGCCTCTTTCATTCAAATTCCTCAAAACCTTCCTCGTTTCTTTGCCATTGATCGGGAAAAAGAAGACCAAATGCTCTTCGTACCGATTGAAGTTATCATTCGCTGGCAAATCAATCGGCTGTATCGTAACGTGAAAATCATGTCGGTAGACCTTTTCAGAATTACGCGTAATGGTGATTTTACGCTCGATGAAAGTGACGACATGGAAACTGATTTCATCAATGAGATGCGCAGCAAGATCAAGTCGCGCCGTACAGGCAGGGTAGTACGCCTAGAGATTCTCTCACGCTACTCTGATTGGTTGATGCGCCTTCTGAAAGAACGCTGGGAAATAGACGAAGACAATATATTTATAGTAGACAGACTACTCGACTTTACTTCGCTCTGGGAAATCATCAAGAATCCTGAGTTTAAGGAAGGGATGCCCGCTTTGCCTTCTCCAGTAGCGCCCGTCAGTATGCATGGTGTTTCGGGAGAGGTAGAAATGTTTGACTACCTCAAGGAAAATGATCTATTATTACACCATCCTTATAATTCCATCGAACCTCTCTTAGAGCTTCTAGAACAGGCCGCTGAAGACCCTAATGTATTGGCTATTAAAATTACTATTTACCGCTTGGCTAAGCGTTCACGCATTACAGATGCGCTTCATAAAGCTGCAGAGAATGGCAAGCACGTATCGGTTTTGTTTGAATTAAAAGCTCGCTTTGACGAGGAAAATAATATCCGCGAAGCCCAACGCCTACAAAAGGCAGGTTGCTACGTTGTCTACGGCTTAGGAAGTCTCAAAACACATACTAAGCTGCTGCTCATTGTACGGAAAGAAGAAAAACAAGTCGTGCGCTACGTGCATCTTTCTACTGGTAATTACAATGAGGATACTTCCCGCCTTTACACAGATATTGGCCTAATGACCACCAACGAAATTTACGCGGAGGATGTATCGGAGTTTTTTAATGTAATTACGGGTCATTCTATGCCCGACTCTTACGAGTACCTCATGACCTCTCCGCGAGACATGCGCGACCACCTGATTACGTTAATTCGCCAAGAGGCGCTCAATGCACAAAAAGGGCTGCCCTCAGGTATTATGATTAAGGTTAACTCGCTGGAGGATCGGCAGATTATCGATGAATTTTATCGTGCCTCACAAGCAGGTGTAAAAATAAATCTTATTGTAAGAGGAATATGCTGCTTACGCCCGCAAAGAAAAGGACTGAGTGAGAACATTACCGTTCGCTCTATTGTAGGCGACTACCTAGAACATACACGCCTTTACTATTTCCACGCGACCGGTACGCCACTCATCTATGGAGGGAGTGCTGACATGATGGTACGCAGCTTTGATCGCCGGGTAGAGTCGCTTTTTTTAGTAACTGATAAGCTTTTACGTAAACAGTGCATTAATATTTTAACTTATAACCTTAAGGACAATGTAAATGCATACATCCTTCAAGAAGATGGCTCCTATGCAAAGTGTCTGCTTGAAGAAAACGACATCCCTTACAACATACACAAAGAGTTTTTTCGTGTAGATGAGGACATTATACAAGCAGCTAAGCTTTTCGACTAACCCATTTCTTATATACATTCATCTTTAAAATTTATTTTTATGTGCAACAATCATCGTTTATTTACTTATCTGCTGGCTTTTACGTGGCTATTCTTAACTGCTTGTGGGGCTGAGACACAAGAAACCGAAGAAATAGAAGACACTGAACCTACCGAAGAAGTGATAGAAGACGAAACGGAAGAAGACGAGTCTGACGCCACCGCTATCAAAATCTCTTCAGCGCGAACGGAAGCGATCATTGTAAAAGACGCAGCCAATAATCAAGAAATGGTAAAGGTACAAGTCGTTGATCCTTCTACCGTTCAGGTAAGTTTTGGAGGAATGTCTCTAACAGGAGAAGCAAAAGGAGAAAAGCGCAAATACAAGGACGATACAGACTTTACGATTCTAGAAATAAAGTCTAAGGAGCCTCAAAAAATGAAGCTCAATACCAATGATGGGCGTATGCTCTGGAAACTTAAAATAAGCGGTAGTAAAATAAAAATCAGTAATAATGAGGAAGGAGAGAATCCATTTGAGTTGAAACAAAACGACGAAGGAAAAATCAAGGTAAAATACCAAGGTAAAGAACTGGGCAGTGTGCAGCTTTCTGAAGGGAAAGTAAAAATAAAGAAAGCAGAAGAAGAGGCTTTTACCATTGCTACCGATCAAAACTCCTATGCCTTTGCCTTGATGGTTATTGACGAAATCCCTGCCGAAGAAAAATATGTATTGATGGCTGAGCTGCTTGCAAGAGGACTGTAACGCAGTGATCCTTTACTATGCAGTAGGTGGTGGTTGGGGGCACGTAGTGCGTGCTTCCGCTGCCATCTACACGCTTCGAAGACAAGCATTTATTCAAAAACAGCAGCCAGTACTTGTCCTTTATTCTTCCTCGGCTGCTGCCCAAGTGGCTTTTCCTGAAGGTACTACCCTTTTAAAAGTCCCTGATGACTTCCAGCAGCAAATTGATCCCTACAGAAATTGGCTAAAACATCTTCTAAAAAGCCATAAAGTAGAGACATTGATTATGGATACTTTTCCCACGGGTATTATAGGAGAGTGGAACTTCTTACAAGCTTTTCCTAGCTTACGGCTCATTTACCTTGCACGTACTCTACTTTGGCAAGCCTACTTACCTTTTCTCCACCCAATTCACTTTCATACAGCCTTTTCATTAGAACTGCTACCTGATTCACAGCAGACTTATCTTGAACAGCATGCTGCTGCTCGGCATCACTTATCGTTAATATATCCTCAAAAAGCTTCTTCTCCCCTTCCTACTTTGCCTGTAAACAGTTGGCTTGTTGTACACTCTAGCCCTCCTGACGAGATCGCCTCTCTAGTAGCCTATGCGAAAGAAATAGCTCAGCTAGAGCAGGTAAAACCTTATTGGGTATTGGTAAGCCCCTCACAAATTTCCAACACAGTGGTTGATCAACAATTTGCTTTTTACCCTGCTCACTTACTTTTCACTCAGGTACAGAAAATCATTACTGCCTGTGGTTACAATACCATGCAGCAAACCGAACCTTTCAAAGAAAAGCATCTTTTTCTGCCCTTTCCTCGGCGCTTCGACGACCAAGTCTGGCGCGCTACTTTACGCAAGCGACTATGATAAGTAAAAATTGACTACTTCGACAATGCACTAGCCAACATTTTGTACACTTTGAGAGGAAGTGGTATCCTATGCAACTTCACTTTCCTAACACCCCTAAAGTACATCGATTTGATTTTCAAGCCAAGTATAAAGGTGGCTTGATTCGTACAAACCTAAATGGTAGAAAATAATTTTTTGAATGCTAAGAATGCGATGGAGCCTTGAAGTGAGCCTTCCTAAATATTAGCAAGAGTAGATACTTTTTATGCTTCATTAAAGTAGATAGAAGTAAACTATGGGTAATCGTACTGGTTTGGGTTTTACTGGTAGTTTAAAAGTGGAGGCGGTTTATTTAGATAAAGGTACTTCGGGGTAAACTTTCTTTTTTTCTTTATACTTATTGATGTAATAGCTTCTTTCATTTTTTTTCTTATCTTAACGAATTAATATTAATACATTCCACACCGTTTTTTGATGTTATTGCGGAAACTCATACTCCTTCTACTGTGCATTTTAGGAGCATACCTTCAGCTAGCAGCTCAGCAATACAATTTTCGGGTATACTCTCTAGACGATGGTTTGCCCCAATCGGAAGTACACGATATTCTACAAGATCAGCGAGGTGCTATCTGGTTAGCTACTAACGGAGGAGGAGTGTGTCGTTTCAATGGGCGTAGTTTTCAAGTAGTTAATCAAAAGAAAGGACTTACTAATAATAAAGTAAAGAAGCTCTTTGAAGATAGCAAAGGACACCTCTGGTTTATTACGGAGAGAGGAATTAACCGTTACAACGGTCATTCTATTACTACTTTTACCGAAAAAGAAGGCTTTACGAGTGGTAGTAAATTCCGAATGGTAGAGGATCCTCAAGGCAAATTGTGGGTGGTTGTTAAGCAAGAGATGAGTGTAAGTAAAATCTTATACTTTCAAAATAATCAATTTGTTGACTTCTCTGCCCAATACTTACCCCTTATCAAAAATAATCAGATTGAAGACATCCTATTAACTGAAGGAGGCAAACTCCTAATCGGTACACAAAAAGGCCTTTACGAGTTTGATGGAGATCAGCTCTCACTCTCTCCCCTGAATAAAAAAGACGAGCTGGCAGGTAAGCGAATCGTTCCCCTTTTAAAAGATAGCCAAGATCGCCTTTGGCTTTTATATGATATGGGCATCAATACCCAACTCGCTTATTACAAAAACAAACAACTTACAACAATCACACTCGACGAAGAAAAGATAGAGCCAAATAACTATTTAACTATTTATGAAGATAAGACAAAAGGTATTTGGCTCTCTTTTGACGATTATGGCATGGTCAGATTTACCGATGATCTTTCACGCCAGTATTTCAATAAAAATAATGGCCTGCCAAGCGACATGATTGTTAGTATTTACCAAGACTCCGAAGAGAATATGTGGTTTGGTACCAGTGGCGCAGGGCTCGTTAAATACGTTGGCGAGCAATTCATTAACTTCGATGAAAAAGATGGGCTCGACTCAGATTTTGTTTGGACCATCTTCCAAGACTCCCAAGATAACATCTGGTTTGGTACCAGTGGCGATAGAGGCATAGGCGGTTTATGTAAGTACGATGGCAAGCAAGTGACCAAAGTAGGCCAAGGCAGGGCCAATAACCTAAAGCGCGTCAAAGATATACACGAACTTCCTAGTGGGGCACTACTAATCGCCACCTACGAAGGCTTATGGCAATACAGCAATGGTAATTTTACTAAAGTAAATAGCCGCTATGGCATTCCACTAGGTGCACAGGTATCTTCCATTTGTGAGACACGCGCCGGCGATCTCTGGTTTGGCACTATTGGGTATGGGGCTATCAGCTATCAGTCAGGAGATATTACCTTATTCAATACACAGAAAAAGAATGTCGTTAGTAATTTAGTAAGAGATATTATAGAAGATAATAAAGGCAATATTTGGATTGCTACGCAGTATGGAGTAAGTAAGTGGAATGGTAAAGCCATACAAAACTTTGGCAGAAATGAAGGCATGTTGAGTGACTATGTAATTCATTTAGATAAAGATAACAAGGGCAATATTTGGATGGCCACATTTGGCGGAGTCACCCGTTTTGATGGGAAAGTATTTACCACCTATACTACTGAAGATGGACTCCCTTCTAATTCCATTTATTCTCTTATTTTTACCAAACAAAAAGAGATATGGGCAGGGACACAAAAGGGGATTGCTAAGCTTTCTCTAGACGAGAAATACCGTCTATCTCGCGTGAAAACCTATGGTATTTATGAAGGGTTTACAGGCATAGAAAATAATAGCAATGCTATCTTTCAAGATGCCCAAAATAACATCTGGTTTGGTACTGTGAAGGGCGCTATTCGCTATGCACCTGTCCTTGAAAACGGTATCTCACGTACTCCTATTGTCAATATTACGCACCTACGCCTCTTCTTCAAAGAAGTACGCTGGACGAAATCTCCTTACAAGCAATACCACGAAGGACTACAAGCTTGGAGCAAACTTCCAAAAGTCTTAAAACTACCCTATCATCTCAATCACGTGTCTTTCGATTTCGAAGGGCTACAGTATAGTGTTCCCGAAGGTATTCGGTATAAATGGATGTTAGAAAATGTAGACAAAGAATGGACTCCCGCTACCTATAAAAACGAAGCTGTTTATCCTAACCTCCCTCCAGGTAAGTATACTTTCAAAATTATAGCAAGCAATAGCGATGGTATCTGGACAAGCCAACCTACTATTTATCGTTTCGAAATTCTTCCCCCTTTTTGGAAGACTGTCGTTTTTAAAATCCTTCTAATCGTTCTTATTGTTTTACTTTTATTCTTGACGATTCGATGGAGGCTTACTATCATAGAGCAACAAAAAAAGGAGCTGGAGGAAGCCGTTACACAAGCCAAAGCTGATTTATTGGTTCAAAATGAAGAGCTCAAAAGACAGCAGGTAGAGATACAAGAACAACGCACCAACCTAGAAGCACTCAACGCCACCAAGGACAAGTTTTTTTCTATTCTAGCGCATGACATCAAGGGGCCACTTAACTCACTCACTGCTTTCTTAGATATCATGTCGAAGCACTCAGAAGAAATGAGTCAAGAAGACGTACAGTTTATGAGTAGTAGTCTAAACAAGTCAGTTAAAAACCTTTACTCGCTCTTAGAGAATGTACTCTCTTGGTCGCGTTCTCAAATGGGTGTGCTAGAATACGCTTTTGCACCTATACCACTCAAAAAAATCGTCGATGATGCGCTACAACTTTTGGAAGTGAGCGCCCATAACAAGGGGATCGACCTGTTTAATCATGTAGATGAGACGATCGTTGTATATGTAGATGTAAACTCTATCAATACTGTATTCCGCAACCTTATTTCCAATGCTATCAAATTTACTTCTGTAGATGGAAAAGTGCAGGTAAACGCTAGAGTAACTCCCCCTTGTGTGGAGGTGACCATTGAAGACAACGGTCTAGGAATGAGTAAAAAAGTACAAGAAAGGATATTCCAACTCGATAAGCGCATTAGCACAAAAGGTACTGCCAACGAGACAGGTACTGGTCTGGGACTTATTCTCTGTAAAGAGTTTGTAGAAAAAAACGAGGGTAAAATCTGGGTAGAAAGTGAGGAAGGCAAAGGAACTACCTTTATATTTACATTACCGCTTGTAGATAAAGACACATTGATAGAGCACCCAGACAATGAAGAAGAAGAAGATACATAAGGTTATTGGTAGGCGTGATATCATCGACTTACCAGAATTAGAAATTTTCGATATTCCCTGTAAAATAGATACTGGCGCCTATACCTCTGCCATTCATTGTAGGGAAATTCAACTCTACACCGACCAAGAAGGGGCGCAAGCATTATCATTTCGCCTGCTCGACCCTTCCCACAATGCCTACAACGATCTCACTTTTAGCACAAAAAAATTTAGAAGGGCTGCTATCAAAAGCTCTTTCGGCGAAGTGATTTATCGTTATATCATCGTTACGCGTATCCAAATTTTTGGAGAGTCTTACAAAACAGAGTTTTCGTTAGCAGACCGAAAGTCGATGCGTTATCCGCTCCTCTTAGGGAGAAAATTACTCAAGAATAATTTCTTAGTTGATGTAGATAAAAGTAACTTATCATTTAAAAATAAGCGTCGTTCTTCTTAATTGCCTTTCATTATGAACATAACTATTCTCTCTCGCAAAGCCACCCTATACTCTACCAGTCGTTTGTTGGAAGCTGCCCAAAAGCGTGGCCATCAAGCACAGGTTATCAACCATACCAAGTGTTATATGAGTATGGAAAAAGGCCAGCCTGTTGTATATGTTGGCGACCAGACCATTGCCGAAGTAGATGCCATCATTCCTAGAATTGGGGCTTCAGTTACCTTCTATGGAAGTGCTATCATTCGTCAATTTGAAATGCAAAAAGTATTCACTACTACTAGCTCTTTAGCGCTCATTCGCTCTAGAGACAAACTAAGAAGCATGCAGATTCTTACTAAAGCAGGCGTAGGCATCCCCAAAACAGCCTTTGCCAAATATCCAAGCAATATCAACAATCTGATAGAACAAGTAGGAGGTGCGCCACTTATCATTAAATTACTAGAAGGTACACAAGGATTAGGTGTAGTACTAGCAGAAAATAAGACAGCCGCTAAGTCGGTTTTAGAAGCCTTTTATAACCTAAATGCTAACATTTTGGTGCAAGAATACATTGAGGAATCCAAAGGGGCAGATGTAAGAGCGTTTGTCATTGATGGTAAAGTAGTAGCTGCCATGAAAAGGCAGGGTACTAGAGGAGAGTTTCGTTCTAACCTACATCGTGGTGGTACAGGAGCAGTGCTGAAGCTTACCCGCGCAGAAAAAGCTGCCGCCGTCAATGCAGCCAAAGCCTTAGGACTGCGTATTGCAGGGGTAGATATGTTACAATCTGCACGAGGGCCGTTAGTCATAGAAGTCAATTCATCACCAGGCTTAGAAGGTATAGAGAAAGCGACGGGTATAGATGTAGCCGCCAAGATCATACAGTACATCGAAAATAACATTGATGCTACTGACCAGAAGAAAAAAGATAAAATAGGGGTATAAGTGAACAATTATGTTGGATGGAGAGAGCAAGTATCAAATACTCTTTTAAGTTTAAACTACTACTTACCGCTTTATTCATAAGCCTACTACTAATGGTCATTAAGTTAGTGGCTTATCGAATTACCGCTTCTAATGCTATTCTTACAGATGCGCTAGAGTCGATAGTGAATATTTTAGCAGGCAGCTTTGCGCTCTACAGTGTGTGGCTAGCTGAAAAGCCCAAAGACCCTAACCATCCTTACGGGCACGGAAAAATAGAGTTTTTATCGGCTGGTTTGGAAGGTTTACTGATTTGCCTAGCGGGTATTGCTATCGTTTGTAAATCCATCTATGCCCTATTTTATCCTACTGTACTCCTCCGTATCACTACAGGTATGTACCTCATTATTGTAACGGGTATTATAAACTATGTACTTGGTTGGTATTTAGAAAAGCAAGGCAAGCAACATCAATCACTCACACTTACCGCCGATGGCAAGCATTTACAAGCAGACGCCTACTCTAGCTTAGCGCTTTTGCTTGGGCTCGTTGTTATTTATGTAACCCGTTTGTATTGGCTCGATAACCTCATTGCCATTTTCTTCGGTTCTTTTATCTGTTTTCAAGGCTTTCAGTTGTTGAAAAAAGCGGCGAAGGGCGTAATGGACGAAACAGATGACCAACTGATCGAACAGGTCTCTCAAATATTCAAAGAAGCGAGACGAGCTAGTTGGATTGATGTACATAATTTACGAATTATACAATACGGCGCTAAGCTACATATTGACTGCCACGTAACCTTACCTTTTTATTATACCTTGCAAGAAAGCCATCGAGAAATTAAAGCCATAGAAGACATCATTAATCAGTATATTCCTGATACAGAAATATTTATTCATATGGATCCCTGTTTACCACCTGCTTCTTGCCAAATATGCGCACTAAAGAATTGCGTAAAGCGCCAAAGTGCCTTTCGACAGAAGGTAATCTGGAATACACAGAATATCCAAAAAAACCAGAAACATCATTTAGAAATTTAAGTTCTCTATTTCAAATCATTCTCACAACTACATGAAGCTAGAATTTATTCAATATACTCTTCAAGAGCGTACCGCTTACATTACCCTGAATCGTCCTGAAAAACGCAATGCCCTCAATCATCAGGTGGTTACTGAACTGAAAACTGCCTTTAAAAACGCCGAGGAAGACAAGCAAGTAAAAGTAATTGTGCTTAATGCCAAAGGAAAAGCCTTCTGCGCAGGTGCTGACCTCGCCTACATACAACACTTACAAGAAAATACTTTTGAAGAAAACCTAGCTGACTCTTCTCACCTTAAAGAGCTTTTTTATCAAATTTACACCCATCCAAAAGTAGTCATTGCAGCCGTACAAGGCCACGCCATCGCAGGGGGCTGCGGCCTAGCTACTGTCTGTGATGTGGTATTTGCCGTACCAGAAGCACGCTTTGGTTATACAGAAGTGCGCATTGGCTTTATTCCTGCCATTGTAAGCTTATTTTTGATTCGTAAAATTGGAGAAGCCAAAGCAAAAGAATTATTACTCTCTGGTGAGCTCATCACTGCTGCACAAGCTGCCAAAGATCACTTAATCAACTTTATAGTTGAAGCGGCTACTCTCTCTGAAGAAGTAGATCGTTATGCAAAAATATTGTGTGAGAAGAATTCTGCCGAAGCGATGGCTGCTACGAAACTTCTTATGGCTCATATACAAGAAATGGACTTAGTAGAAGCCCTAGAGTATGCCGCCAAGCAGAATGCACGTACCAGAGAAAGTGACGACTGCCGCAGAGGAATCGCCGCTTTTTTGAATCAAGAAAAAATTATTTGGTAGGCACAACATCTTTCGTAAACTTGTCTCATAAATACACGTAAATGTCTATGGAAATATATATTCTGACATTTGTATTTACTTTAAATTTCATGTATATTTAGGCGTGGAAAAGTCCATCAACAACTCTGTAAATCAAAGTATTAGTAATATTAAGAAACTGATACAAGCCGACGGGAAGGGCTGGATTTACAATTCGGAGGTAGAGCATAACAGTGAGTTTGTACACATATTTTTTGTGGGTCTACTAAGGGGAAAAGAAGTCTTGTTCGATACCACTATATGTACCTTATATCTTCACTACGCGAGCTTACTCTTCGAAATGGCCGATGAGCAATTACAGCAACAAAATCCTGACTATGCGGGTTGGGATAGTTTAGAGGGAAATAATACACAGCTCGATGAGCAGAGAGCTGAGCTTATTGCCGAATTAGAGGCGAGTGGGCAAATAAAAGTACAAGAGCAGGTAGAAGTGACAGAAGAATCGGAAGAGGTGGTCGTATTAGATGTCTACTTAAACGCCCCTCAAATCACATCAGAAATGATCAGTCGTTTTGTTCCTTCATATAAATCTGGAAAGTTGAAACTCGATCATACTTTATATTCGTTTAGTTTAGAAGAAGAAATTTAGATTCATTAAATATCTATTTGAACCATGATACTCAACACGTATAAAATCAAAACAAAGCTTATCTTAGCTTTCTTATTCCTGATTTTGTCAGCAGGAGTAATTGGTGGTATCTCTTACGTGTATCTTCAACAGATTACTAGTTACCAGACTTACCGAGAGAAAGTAGATAAACTTTCAAGACTCTCCCTAGAGTCTAAAAGTCTACAGAAAGATTTTCTTGCTATAGATGCGAAAAGCACCGATTATATGCGCTTAGGGAAGAGCCAAGCTACCTCTGAGCTAGACTTTACCAAAAAAGAAATGGACGCGCTGATCAGCCAAATTGCGAAAGACCCTATTACGGGTACTTTTGGTTTTGCTAGTCGGCTACAAAAAGTCAAAGAATACAATCAGACTTATCACCAAACTTTCGACGTACTAGAAAATAAGGTACAACTTCGCGGTTTTAAGGGTACAGGTATTGAAGGAGAGATGCGTAGACACGCCCACGACTTAGAGCAAATCTCTTCTTTCGTAGAAGATGAAGAAGTTTTCGATAACTTGGTTTTACAGCTTCGCCGTCATGAGAAAGACTTTATCATCCGTAAAGATCCTAATTACGTTACCAAGCTACACCAAACAGCTACTATTCTTACTAATACTATTCCTGACAGTCTCGCTAATCAAACGATACTCATCGGTCTAGTAAATAAGTATGTAAAGCAGTTTGACAAGTTGGTAAGTGTAGAAAAGGAAATCGGTCTAGAAAAAGCTGATGGCCTAAGAGGACAACTACGGACGCAGATCCAAAACACTGGAAAAGAAATCGATAAAATTAATACCATAGTATCTAAGCATACAGATAACCTTATTGAGCAAGCGCAGCTTGTTGTGTTGGCCTCTATCGTTGTTATGCTACTTGTTGCTGCTATATTGGCTTATTACTTCTCCAGACGTGTTTCTGCACCTATCGAAAAACTAGACAGAATTACACAATCCGTAGTGAAAGGATTACGTAATCAGGAGGAGTTACTCGATCATATCGACTCTAATGATGAAGTAGGCAACTTGGCCAAGAACTTTAAGGTGATGATCACTAAGCTAAAGTCTAGTATGGCGGAGGCTGAAGAGCGTAACACACAATTAGAAGAGTTTGCTAGAGAAGAGGCCAAGCGTAACTGGGCAGCCGAGGGACTTTCTATCTTTGGAGAAATCCTTAGAAAAAATAATGATAACCTTGAGCGACAGTCTTATGAAATTATTGCTACGCTTGTGCGATACACCGACAGTCATCAAGGAGCTATCTTTATTGTTAATGATGAGCAAGCTGAACCAGCGCTAGACTTGAAAGCAGCCTATGCCTACGAGCGCCAGAAGTTTTTGAAGCGTAGCGTGGCTTATGGTGAAGGGTTAGTAGGTACCGTTTGGCGCGAAGAAGATACCCTACTTATCACAGATATTCCTGAAGACTATACCAATATTACCTCAGGATTAGGGAAGGCCAAGCCAAAATGTATTTTATTGGTACCTATTAAGGACGATAACAACATTGAAGGGGTCATCGAATTAATTTCTTTCAAAGATTACCAACCCTACGAAATTGAGTTTATAGAAAGGCTTTCTGTAAGAATTGCTACTACAGTAGCGGCTGTAAAGGCGAACGAGCAGAACGCAAAACTCTTGGCAGCTTCCAAAGAATTTGCAGAAAAATTGAAGTTGAAAGAAGCAGAACTGAAGCGCCAGATCGATCATTACGAAAGTTGGGTGAAACAGTTTGAAGAGAAACTGGATGCCGTGGCAGAAGAAGCCCACGTTTACCAAACTATCATCAATCGTGTATACGAAGGAATTATCCTTACCAACGAGAAGTTTATCATTACGAAAGTCAATAACCATATTCTAGAGCGTTTCGGTTATGATCGTGAAGAACTAGAAGGTAAGATGGTAGATGTTTTCATTGAGACAGACTATGCAAATATTATCGACTTGAAAGAACGTAAGTTCCAATTGAGTTATAAATCCTTTACGCAAAATGTGAACGGTAAGGTAATTGACCAAACCGAACATGTATACCCTGTAGAAATGATGTCGGGTAAGTTAGAAATCGATACAAAGATCGTCTACGTCTTCCTATTTAACGAAGTACGTCATCAAAATGTACCCGGTAACAAACAACAAGAGGGTGGCGACTTATTTACGTTGGCTTAGTCTTCTATAATATATTTGGTAAATCCCACGATCAAGCAAGGTTGTGGGATTTTTTATGTGTACTTAGGATGAAAATCTACCTTACCACCCTTATATTATTTTTTTCTTTCGCTGCTACATCTTTTTCGAGCGTAGCCCAAGCAGCATTAAGCTTTCAGCAGGTTTATCCAAAAGATTATGCTTCAGGGCTTTCTTGGGTCAAAGCACAGCAGGCGCTTCTCAAAAAAAAACTTGGGAAAAATGCCGCCCGCTTAGTGAGTGTAGTTTTTCCTGAAGTTGCCCGCTATAGTATTTGGCGTGATTATGCAGAGACAAACGCCCTAGAACGCTTGTACGTTACTTATGGCGCCACTTACGCTGATTTTTCAATTGGGTATTGCCAGATGAAGCCTTCTTGGGTAGAACAGTTAGAGCAGCTTATACAACAATATCAACTATCTTCTTTTCAGCAGCTTATCGTTTTTTCCAGTACAACTCCTTCCTTGATCCGTAAGGAGCGTATCGAACGACTTAGTAACTTACAATGGCAGCTAGCGTACTTAGCAGCTTTTTATGAGGTAGCTAAAATTATGTACAAGCTTCCTCAGCCTTCTGTCGGATTTTTGGCAGCACTTTATAATAGAGGTTTTGCTGAAAAAAAGACCATAGAGTACTGGCAATCTGTAAAAGCTTTTCCTTGGGGAAGCCAAAGTCGTAAGCTACAGTTCAGCTACGCAGCCGTAGCTACAGCCTTTTATCAAGAAGAAGCTAAGAATCTTTTCTAATTTAACGAGTAGCCTTGTCTTGCACCTCTAAGCCCTCTTGAAAGCATTTTCTACAGCGTGCTTCATACTCATCAGCCTCGCCTAGTAATACCTTCTCTTCTGAAGCTACAAGTCGATAAGAGTAGGAAGCAACACTCCCGCAAACCATACAAATGGCATGTACTTTCGTAATGAACTCAGCAATGGCTAATAACTTAGGCATTACCCCAAAAGGATTTTCTTGGTAATCCATATCTAACCCTGCAATTACCACCCGCTTTCCTTGATTAGCCAAAGTGTTACAGACCTCTACAATGCTTTCATCAAAAAACTGTGCTTCATCGATACCAATAATATTGCTGTCCGCAGATAGTAATAAAATTTCTTCTGCATTATGTACGGGTGTAGAGCGAATGGAAGTAGCATTGTGCGAAACTACATCCTCTTCGTGATAGCGTTGGTCTACAGCGGGTTTGAATATTTCTACTTTTTGGCGGGCAATAGTAGCTCTATTGAGCCTACGTATCAGCTCTTCTGTTTTCCCAGAAAACATGCAGCCGCAGATAATCTCTATCCAGCCACCTCTAGACTGATTAAAATGGGGTTCTATAAACATAACTTTTCAATCACTAGCAGCCTCTCAGGAAGCAACTGGTAAGGTAAGCTTTTTAAGTCGTGTAGCGAGTGTAGTCAATGCCTCATCGTCGAAGTGTAAGTGGGTAACCAGTCGGATATAGCGCCTCCCGAAGGTAGAGACTTTAATATCTTGCGCAGCTAGCGTGGCTACTACCTCAGGTATCTGTAAATCCTCTACTACCTCACCCACTACAATGTTAGTATCTACTGGAAAGACCTTTTTTATGAAACTAGTAGCTTGTAAAAGCTTCCCCACTTCTTTTGCTCTTTGGTGATCTTCTTTAAGGCGTGTAACGTGATGATCTAAGGCATAGATTCCTGCTGCCGCTAGAAATCCTGCTTGTCGCCAACCACCGCCCATTACTTTCCGAATGCGTCTGGCCTTTTTGATGGTCTCATCAGTACCCAATAATACAGAACCTACAGGGCAACCTAGCCCTTTGGACAAGCAAAGAGAAATAGTATCGAAGTACTTTCCGTAATCTTTGGGACTATCACCTGTTTCTACCAAAGCGTTGAATAGCCTTGCGCCATCGAGATGTAGCTTGAGTTGATGCTGCTGGCATACCTCCCAAATGGCTTCAATTTCCTTGATGGTATAATAATTTCCACCACCCTTGTTAACAGTGTTCTCTAAAGCTACCAAGCGTGTCACAGGAAAATGAATATCATCGGGATTAATATTTTCTACTACTTGTTGAGGCGCTATTTTACCACGCTCGCCTGTAACAAGCCTTACCGAAAGCAGCGCATTGGAGGCGATTCCTCCCCCTTCGTAATTATAGATATGTGCTAGTTGGTCACAAATTACTTGGTCGTTGGGTTGGGTAAGTGCTCTAATCGCAATTTGGTTGGTCATCGTACCAGAAGCACAAAATAAGGCAGCTTCTACCCCAAACTGTTCGGCTGCTTTGGCTTCTAGGGCCTTTACAGTTGGATCGTCGCCCCATACGTCATCGCCTACTTCAGCTTCACACATCGCTGTTAGCATCTCAGGGGTAGGCTTGGTAATGGTATCGCTACGTAAATCTATGGTCATGCGTTGTATAATTTAATTCTTATGCTAAAGCCAATTGGCATCTTTCATTTTCTAATTGAGATAATTCTTTTTCTGGATTAGTATGTTTCTTTAGATTTGAAAAACCTGCTTCGTACTCTTTCTTGAGTTCTCTTCTCTTAAGCGCTTCTAAGAAACGCCTTACTTCTACTTTTTTTTCCAAAACCAGTTCGGGTACTATCGTAGGGTTATTAGCTTCATCTTTTGCCACCATTGTAAAGTAGGAAGTGTTGGTATGTCGTACCTCTCCTGTTTTTACATTCTCTGCCGTTACCCTAATTCCTACCACTAACGAGGTTTTTCCTACATAATTGACAGAAGCCTTCAAAGATACTAAATCTCCTACTTCTACAGGATTCAGGAAGTCTACATTATCAATATTTACTGTTACGCAATAATTTCCTGAGTGCTTAGAGGCACAAGCGTACGCTACTTTATCCATAAGCGATAGTAAGATACCTCCATGAATTTTACCACCAAAGTTGGCGTAGCTAGGAATCATCAGTTCGGTCAAAGTTATTTTAGAGTTTTCTACATGACGGGCGTTGACAGGCATTGGTTTAGGTTGTACTGTTTTTGGTTAATATAATTATAAAATTATTGGGGCACAATGGCCTTTCTTAAAAAGCGTTAAATCTGACTGACCGTTAGGTGAGCTTTTTTTTTTTTGTATTTTTGTAGCCCTAAACAATTCTTAATCTTGAAAGACGCATTAGTCATTATTCCTACCTATAATGAGATAGAAAATATAGCTTCTATCGTAAAGCGGGTCTTGTCGCTCCCTAAGGCCTTTGATTTACTTATTGTAGATGATAACTCGCCCGATGGCACCGCGGAAGTAGTGGAAACATTACAAGAACAATTTCCCGACCGGCTTTTTATAGAGAAAAGAGCAGGAAAGCTAGGCTTAGGTACTGCCTATATTCATGGCTTTCATTGGGGTATTGCAAAAACATATGATTATATGTTTGAGATGGACGCAGACTTTTCGCACAATCCTGACGACCTTGTAAAACTCTATGAGGCTTGTGCTTTGGAGGGTTTTGATGTAGCGATTGGCTCTCGTTACGTGACAGGTGTAAATGTTGTCAATTGGCCTATGCGTCGGGTTTTGATGTCTTTCTTTGCTAGTTATTACGTACGCTTTGTCACAGGTATGCCCATCTCTGATGCTACGGCAGGTTTTAAGTGTTACCGTCGCAAGGTACTCGAAACTATTCCACTCGATCGTATTCGCTTTATTGGCTATGCTTTTCAAATAGAGATGAAGTTTCAAGCTTGGAAGTACGGATTTAAGCTTAAAGAAGTACCCATTATTTTCACAGACCGCACCAAAGGAAAATCTAAGATGTCTTTTAAGATTTTTAAAGAAGCCTTTTGGGGCGTTATCCAAATCAAGATTAGCAGTTTGTTCAAATCGTACCAACCTGAATAAAAGGGCTTTTTGCTTCTTTTAGGGCATTTTACTAGATTTACAAAAACTTTAAATACAATCATAGCTATGGCTACGACGTCTGACTTATCAAGAGGCGCTTTTATACGCTACAATGGAGAACTGATGCAAGTATTAGAATACGAACATCGTACCCCAGGTAATTTACGTGCTTTTTATCAGGTAAAAATGCGTAACGTCAATACAGGTAAGCTTGCTGAAAATCGTTTCCGTTCTGGAGAGTCCATCGAACTCATTCGAGTAGAAACACGCGACTTGATGTATTCCTACAGAGATGGTAGTAACTTGGTCTGCATGGACAATGAAACTTTCGAGCAGATTTATATTGATGAAACACTTTTTGGGGAAGGGCTTAAATTTTTAAAAGAAGGTTTTAATGTAACCATTAGCTTTGATGAGGACAACACACCTATTATGGCAGAACTTCCTATGTCTGTAGAGCTGGAAGTTACCTATACAGAACCTGGCGTAAAAGGAGATACTGCCACTAAAACCCTTAAGCCTGCTACACTAGAGACTGGCGCTGAAGTCAGTATTCCTCTTTTTGTAGATATAGGCGAAATGATTCGGGTGAATACACAAACAGGAGAATACATGGAACGGGTGAAGTAGGCTAGGCTTGCTTCTACAATACATTACCGATGTAACTTGTAAGCTTTAAAAGTGATTCAGGTAAAGCTTATCTATTGATTATACAACTATACTTTCTATTCTATGTCGTTATATCTACTCTTTGCTTTGTTCGCTTTATTGGCTTTTGCTTTTATAGCAGGCACTGTTATTCTGATTGTCCGCGTTGTTGGAAAGGGAACGCAATCCAAAAGTGCAGCTCAAATACAAGAAGAACAATAAAAAGCAGCCAACGAGGTAGCTGAAATGAAATTAAAGCTGGCTACTTGGAAAAGCCATACTTATGAAGATATCACCGCCGATCTCTCTTATAAATATTGGGCGGGGGCTTCTCGTAGGTTGAGAGGAACTATTAATTCGCCTGCGGGTGCGTCTATTATTGCTTTTAATAGAGTAGAAAGCGCCTGGCGTAATGAGGGTTATATATTTGCCTCTTCTACTGACTTCGACTTATTTTATGAAATAAAAGAGCGTACTTTTACCATCCAATTCGATGGTCAGCGCTTGGGAACTGTAGCAAGTGATAACAGTTTGGTGGATGCGCAAGGTAGAGTCGTTGGTCGAATAGACCGACCCACAGACAGAGGAAATAAATTCGAATATGCTACTGGCATCTATTACTATCCGATCACACTACATCAAAGACACTTAGCCGATAGTTGGATCGCACAAGACTATGCAGATAGTGAGTTTTACAGAGGTAAAAGCGATTTAAGTGTACCGCTCCTTATGATGAAAGATACACCAACTCCTGCAGAGGAAAAGTGGCTTTTGGCTTTGGCTATTCTAGAGATTACCTTCTACGAATACGAATTTGACTAACTTCCTGCTACTTGACGACTTGTGGCTGAGGTATTTTTCTCATCTGATTTAATCCAGCCATCTTCTAGCGTAATGATACGATTACCGTAGGCGGCATTTTGCGCTGCGTGGGTCACTTGAATGATGGTTGTTCCCTCTTTATTGAGCTCTACAAAAAGCTGCATAATTTCTTCACTTTGCTTTGAATGTAAATTCCCTGTAGGCTCGTCGGCTAAGAGTAATTTAGGTTTTCCCACAATGGCTCTCGCAACGCCTACAAGTTGTTGCTGTCCGCCTGATAGCTGCTCTGGAAAGAGGTTTTTCTTCGCAACTATCTGGAAGCGATCTAAAATTTCTGCTACAATGCTTTTACGTTCTTTTTCTTTTACGTTTCTATACAGCAAGGGCATTTCTATATTTTCATAGACTGTCATTTCATCTATAAGATGATAGGCTTGAAATACAAAACCCATGTATTTTTGATGTAGTGTCGTTCTTTTACGTTCATTGAGTGTGTGTACTGCTTCATCGTAAAAATGATAAGTACCGTTATTGGGTGCCTCTAGCCCACCAATGATGTTAAGTAAGGTGGACTTACCTACACCGCTAGGTCCCATAAAGGTGACGAACGCTCCTTCGTCTATCTGTAAGTTAATGTCTCGTAGCACGTACACTTTTTGTGTGCCGTTTTTGTAGAATTTTTCAATGTGTTCGAGCCGTATCATATCCTATTGGTTAGTATTTATTAATTCATTGCCCAAAATCGTTCCTTTTTCACAAATTACTGATGGTCAATTACTTAACAACAAGCCCTTATTTTAATTGTTTCGATTTGAACGTATAATTTGTTTCATGATGAAACACTTCCTGAGGATCAGGCCGTAGGAGCTTCTGTGCTGTTTTCCATAAAATATACATATCTAACCGAAAGCTTTGATGCCGTACATACCAAACATCCCAAGCCATTTTTTTAGACCAGGCTAGTGATTGCCCTCCATTAATTTGTGCTAGGCCTGTAAGACCAGCGGTTACATCATGCCTTTGTTGTTCTGTAAAAGTGTAATGCGCTAAGTAAGCAGGCAGTAGTGGACGTGGGCCAACAAAGCTCATTTCTCCCCTCAGGATATTATAGAGTTGTGGTAATTCATCTAAGTGTGTTTTCCTTAAAACTTCTCCTAGTTTTGTAATACGCGCTTTGTCCGTGAGCCTCACGCCAGATTGAGGGTGAGCGGGTCGCATGGTAGTAAACTTAAATATAAGGAAAGGCTGCTGATGGTATCCTACGCGCGCTTGTCGATAAAAGATATTACCTCTATAGGCGAGGGCTTGTATCATAATTAGAATGATCAATATGGGACTACAGACCAATAACAGAATAATGGCTACTACTCTATCTGCTGTAGGCTTTATGATTTTCTGGTATATCATATACAAAAAAGCTACCCTTTACTAAAAAGGTAGCTCCTTATGCTAACGAATGCAAATATTATTATTGTAAAAATACCCGTTTGGTTGTACTGTATTTTGTGTTGCCTACTTCTACGATGAATACCTCAGATTTATTTTGAGACATATCATACTCTTTACTAAACTTCCCTTTGGCGCTTACTACTTCCTCTTTCACCATATTACCAATAACATCGTATATCCTTACCTGCACCAAAGTATTATTACTGTTATTAAAGTAGATTGTAAACCTTCTATTACCAGAGGGCTTCACTTCAAAATCTATATTGCCTCCCTGTATCTGTGCGTTATTCTCACTCCTCATTTGTGCTTGTATAGTTGTAGGAGTACTTATCCAAAGAGCTAGCACGGCTACAATACTCAATAGAAGTTTTTTGTGTGTATGGGTTTTCTTCATAGACGTCTTTTCCTTTCTTCCGTTTGCCTATTCTAAAACCTTGCCAAAGCATCCACTTTTTTGATAATTATTTCATATGATAAAGGTGCATTTTGGATTTATCCAAAAGTACCACTGTATCTCCCATAAATATCACTTGGTTGTAAGATTGCTCAATAGGCAAGTCGATTTGTTTTAATTCAGTACTGTATATATGTTGTAAAGATAATTTCTTTTGCTCATCTACAAAATAGATCCAATCATTCCAAAAACCTATATTTGTAGAAGGTCGAAGATACAATTTTTTCTTAAAATTTCCTAAGTTATCAAATATCAAGATACCTGAATTTTGATCGCATAAGAACACTTGATTTTGGTACTCCTTGATAAACTGCAAGTTATAATCTTGTGCATTGAGTAAGAGATCGCAAGGAGTATTTACTTGTAGCGTTTGTAGCTGAGGATTGTACTTCTTTAGGCTGAAGTCTGTATCATCAAAGGCCCAAATACCATTGTCTGGCGATAAAGTAGCTACACGCGCAAAGCCCACATAACGCTCGTCGATAGCTATGCGTTCGCTAGGGGTTAAGAAGCGGTTAAGGTATAGGTACTCTTGAAAATCTTTGTAGAATACAAAGATACGTACTGTAGGCCATGCTTCTAGCCAAGAGATATCTCCTAACTTTTGTGGAGAGAAAGTACGCAGGCTATCTCCTTGTACATTGTACTGGATGACATTCCCTTTTTGGTCAGCAAGATAGATATTTTTATAGCGATCCACGGAGACTTGCTGCGCGAGTGGAATCCTTACTGTTCGTTGAAACGTGAACGATTGGGCAGTAACTTGCTGCATCCATAACATACCTAACCACCAGATGTAGAGACTTACTTTCATGTAAATTTTAGTAATTCAATTGTTTGTCCATCACAACGCGCATAAGTACAACATTTAAACCATTCTCCTAGATTAATGTACCTGCTTGCCTCACCTACTTCTAGATTCAAGGGAAGGTGTCTGTGTCCAAAAACATATCCATCATGGTGGTGGCGCTTCTCTACTTCTTTACTGTAAGCCCAAAGCCACTCTTCTTCTCCCAAAAACTCTTCGTCTTTTTGTACATTCGCTGCACGACTTTTACGTGACCACCAGTTGGCAAATCCAATTCCTCGATCTGGATGAACCTGTGTAAAGAGCCACTGTAGAAACCGACTTTGAAATAGCTTTTTCAACACTTTGTACGTCTTATCGCCTTTGCCTAAACCATCTCCATGGCCTACATAAAGGCGAAAATCATTGATAAGTACAGTATGAGGAGAGCGATAAACAGGTATACCCAACTCTTTGGGGAAATAATCGAATAGCCACAAGTCGTGATTGCCTGTAAAAAATATAATATGGATGCCTGCGTCTACCAGTTCGGCGAGCTTTCCTTGAAAACGAATAAAACCTTTAGGAATGACATGCTTATACTCGAACCAGAAATCGAAGAGATCGCCAAGTAAAAAAATGGTATGTGCTTGTGGGGCAATTGTATCGAGCCAATGTACTATTTTTCGTTCTCGTGCGCGGCTAGCCGCTTCGTTAGGTACACCCAAGTGGAAGTCAGAAGCAAAAAAAACTTGCTTACCTAGAGGTAATTTGATCGAAATAGGCTCTTGAGTAGCGTTCATAGCTATATTTGATCAAAAAATTCAGTAAGCAAAGCAAATACTTCTTTATAGCTGGTAAGGGGCAGCGTAGCAGCTTTATCATTTACATCGTGGTACGCCTTAATACCACCTAAGGTATAAATGAAAAAACTAGGTACTTTCTTTCTATAAAAGAAATAGTGGTCAGAATTGGGGGCAGCACCTCGTTTGTTAATACGCTTTATGTATTGGTTTTGCTCATTAATCTCCTGTAATAGCTTAAAACCTCTCTCAAACACACTTCCGTTGACCACTGTAATCCCATCATCGCCGGTACCTACCAAATCTATATTGATGAGAAAGCGTATTTGGTCGAGTGGAAACAAGGGGTGCTCTGTGTAGTACTGAGAACCGATCAAGCCTACCTCTTCTGCACCAAAAGCCATAAATACTATAGAGTAAGCAGGTCTATTTTTTTTATAATGCCTCGCCAATTCTAACAACATAGAAATACCGCTAGCGTTATCGTTGGCCCCAGGGAAATAAATATTGTCCATCTTCCCAAGGTGATCGTAATGGGCTGTAATAACCAAAAATTTACTAGGATAGGTAGTGCCTTCTACGTACCCTATTACATTTTGTGAGGTATATTTTTCTATAAACTCGTTAGTTATTCTGAACCTAGCTCTGGTGGGACGTTCCGCAAATAAACTACTGTCTACCTCAAAAATAGCCGTCTCTATAGCCTTGGTAGAAACAGCAGCAGTCAGTTTGTCTTGCAACTCGATAACTGCTTTGGCTTCATAGACTTTCTTTACGACATTAACTGGTAGTTCAGCCAGTCGCTCATAATCTTTGCGGTGATAGACGAGTACTTTGTTATCTACGTCTGTATTTAGAAAAGTCTCTCTGGCAGTTTGGTCTGTAAAAATCAATGTATCGAGATAATAGATACGCCCTCCTCCTCTTGCAGTGGAAGAAACAGCGTTGACAATATAATCGTCACCTAAAGTAAGCTTTTTTCGATCGAGGCGCAGGCGTATTTTTTTAGGAAAAGTATTGACGGAAAGCTGAAAAAACTGGAAGTAATCTTCATTGAATGATTGCAAGCCAATTTCTTTAAATTGCTGCGCAATGTAGCTGGCAGCTTTCTTATCTCCTGCTTCAAGGTATCCTCTGCCGGCCATTTCAGGAGAGCAGAGCGTATCGAGCACACGCTTGACACGCTGCATGTCTTGTGCTTGTAGTGTACCTACCAAGCAATAAAAGAAGATAATACCTATGATACTACGCATATTCATATAGCAGTAGAGAACAATGACACAATAAAAGTTCAGCCATAAAGATAACTGAACTTTTAACAATAATTACCAAGTTATGTTTCTTTATCGTTGTAGGGCGAACCTAATCGGGATGGTCATCCTTACTCTTACCGGCTGATGACGATACACGCCCGGCTGCCATTTAATAGGACATTTCTTTAGGGTCTCTAAAGCAGCGGCATCTATGCTATTACTCACCCCTCTTACTATCTCTATATCTGTCAAAGTACCGTCTGTTTCTACCACAAAAGTCAGGTACACAGTTCCTGAACGACCTATTCGTTTATCTTCGTTAGGATATTCTACATTTTTTCGAATGTATTGATAAAAAGCCTCATAACCTCCTTCAGGCTTTGCTTGTACATCAGGTACTAACACTACTGGTTCTTTTACCATCTCTATGGGTTTGTGAGAGGGTTTTGTGGCATTTATTTCTGTTAAGGGATGAGGTGAAGGCTCGTCTGCAGTAGGCTGTTGCGTTTCTTTTCGTTCTTTCTCTCGGGGTGGCTCGTAGTCTTCTTTTACAATCCAGCGGTCAGTCTCTTGCCGAGGGGCAGGTGCTTGCACTTCTGGCTGTTCAGTACGGTACTGTACGGGGGTTACTTCTTCAAATATCGTATTGTCTTCTACAGACTCTATCACAATAGGGGTTACTAGTAGTGTACGCCATTCAAAAGCCGTAATTACTAAGCTCAGTGATAAGATAAGTCCTACCAAGAAGAAAAGATGGGTTTTTCTGAAGGTATCCAATTGTGGATTTTTCTTACACGTCATAGAATAAAATTTTGTTATTTATACCTAAACTATTTTTTTATATATTATTTTCTCAATAATAGTGCAGTCATTAACTGTAAACGTATCATTTTTTAAAATAAAATGTCTTTTTTCCAGAAAAGAGAGATTAGTTGTACCTTTGTTATGCTAACCTATATAATTTTTCTGACGAGATATGACGCCTATCATTGCCCCATCTTTACTGGCTGCCGACTTTGCTAATCTAGAAAGAGATGTAAAAATGCTTAACGAAAGTGCTGCTGACTGGCTTCATATTGATATTATGGATGGTGTTTTTGTTCCTAATATTTCTTTTGGTTTACCCGTCTGTCAAGCCATTCAACGGCACGCTACAAAACCTTTAGACGTGCACTTGATGATTACGCAACCTGAACACTATCTAGAAGCTTTTCAAAAGGTAGGTGCTTCTGTTATTTCAGTACATTATGAGGCTTGTCCTCATCTGCACAGCACGCTACAAAAAATAAAGGCGCTAGGCTGTAAGGCAGGCGTGGCGATAAACCCACATACGCCTGTACAGGTGCTAGAAGATGTTATTCAAGAAATAGAAGTGGTATGTATGATGTCTGTCAATCCGGGCTTCGGTGGGCAAAAATTCATTGCACAAACATTTGAAAAGATAAGGAAGCTCCGCCAGCTCATAACTGCCAAGCAAGCACCTACCTTGATAGAAATAGATGGAGGCGTTAATAGTGAAAATGCCCCCGAATTACTCAGGCAAGGTGCTGATATACTTGTAGCGGGTAGTTTTATTTTTCGCTCAGAGGATCCAATGGCTACTATTCAAACACTTAAACAATTAGAAACTACACAGCGTGCTTGATGCTCCTTTGATGAGCAATATCAATTAGTATTTATCGAAAAGAGCGTTATTGTGCTTTCTCAAATGCAATGAGCCATTGTTTTCTTTTCAACCCACCTCCATAACCTCCTAGGTTTCCACTTTTTCTGATAATACGATGACAGGGGATCACTATTGCGATTCTATTATGTCCGTTGGCATTTGCTACCGCTCTTACTGCCTTGGGGCTATTTATTTTCTGGGCAACTGATTGATAAGTAACTGTAGTACCAAAAGATATATTCTTTACAGCATTCCAAACTTCGTTTTGAAAACTTGTTCCCGGTGTGTGCAAAGGTACTTCAAACGTTACTCTTTTCTTTTGGAAATACTCTTCTATCTCTTTTCTCAACTGAATAATATGTTTGTTTTCACCAACTATAATTTTTGCGTTAAGTACTTTTTGTAGCGCTGCGAATTCTGCTTCAAGCTTCTTTCGGTTTGTAAACTCTAGTAGGCATATCCCTTTCTTTGTTGCGCAAACAAACATAGGCCCTATTGGGGTAGCCAGCCTATTGATTAAAATGGTTTCCTTGTAGTTAACATTAGAAGGTGAGTTACCGAGTATTTTCTTGTACGTGTATCCAAAACCACTTAAAGACTCATATCCCATCTCAAAAGCTACTTCAGTGGCAGTTTTTCCATCCCTCAATTCCTTGTAAGCATTGTTGATTCTATACATACGTTGGAAGGTATGAAAGGTAATGCCATAATTCTTCTTAAACCAGCGTCTTACTAGATCAGGGCTGATTTGGTTATCTCTTAGTTGCGCATCTGATATGCGTTTTTTGGCGTTTTCTTTAACAATTTTTATAGCTGCTTTAATTTGCTTGGGTATTTGATGTGAATTTTCTGTTGGGCAACATATTTTACAAGGCCTGAAGCCCTGTGTTAATGCTTCTGAGTAGGTTTTATAGAAAACCACATTTTCTTTTTTGGGTTTTCTTGCTCTACAAGTTGAAATACAAAATACGGAAGTAGTTTTTACAGCTACATAAAAAATCCCTATGTAATTAGGATCTCTATTTAGTAGTGCTTGGTAATACTCTTCAATTTCTGCTAGGTTATCAATCTTCATAAATTAACTAAGTTTGAAAATGAATCATCTTTAATCACATCTCTTAGTAAATTACTTAGCGCTCCGTACACCCTCTTATATAGAAAGTTTCCCATAGAGATTCTCTTTACACCTAATTTTCTCAATGTAGTAAAATCAGGTAAGTTGGGCATACACATTACATTCAGTGGTAAGTCTATATTTTGTATTACCGATCTAATATCTTTTACTTCTTCAATACAGGGTACAAATAAGCCTTGTCCGCCTGCATCACGATATCGTGTAGCTCTTTTGATAGTTGCTTCAATTTTATTTGGAACATTCAGTAAGAAGGTGTCTGTTCGTACATTGATGAAGATATCTTGTTTGTCTTGAACCAAAGTAGAGCAAATAGTTTCGAGCATTTTACTGAAAGTATCCACGTCAGTAATTTGTCTCACGCCATTTACCAGACTATCTTCAATGTTTATGCCTACTACTCCATAATCTGATAGCTCCTTTATGTTTTCTATAATTTTTATGGGATTACGGTCATGCCCTGCTTCTATATCTACAGTTAAGGGCAAACTAACCGACTCTGTTATCCTTTTAACTAAGTAAATCAACTCCTGAAAGCTCATTTCCTCTCCATCGTTATAACCCAGCATAGAGGCGATTGCACTGCTTGAAGTTCCAATTGCCTCAAAAGCGAACTCTTGGGCTATTTTAGCACTTTCTACATTCCATACATTGGCGATGAGGAGTGGCGTTTTTTGGTAATGCTGTTCTTTGAAATTCATATTAATATTTTTTTAGTAAAACTATTGATATGAATTTTCGACAGCAACCGATTTCTCAGCAAGTATTTTTTCGGCTATCATAAACAATGATTTACTTACCTATGGGCCATAAAAAACCTTGTGATAGTCATTATTTTCTACCACAAGGTCATATGAGTGCTTTAGCGTCTCTTCTAAGGGAATATACCCATCATTTCGTAGCTCAAAGCAATTTTACGAATCGCCACGTAAAAGGCGGCTGTTCTGAGATCGGTAATATCAGGATTTTGCATCATGGCTTCTCTGATCTCTCGGTAAGCTAAAATCATAGTATCTTCCAATCCAGAGCGCACAATATCTTCTTCGTCAGCACCTTGTGTAATAATAGTCCGCTCTCTTGTATCCAGCTTCTTTTCTGTAATTCTTTCTACAAAATCGACAATACGGTTGTAACTCTTTTCTTCGGCTCTTTTACCCATACGTCCAAAACGTACATTTGATAAGTTTTTGAGCCACTCAAAGTAAGAAACAGTTACCCCACCTGCGTTAAGGTATAAGTCTGGGATGATGAGTTTGTTCTTTTTGAGAAGAATCTCTTCTGCTTTCTGTGTGATAGGGCCATTGGCTGCTTCTGCAATAATTTTAGCCTGAATTTTATCGGCATTATGCTCTTGAATCTGATTTTCTAGGGCAGCAGGAACAAGAATATCGCAGGGCATTTCGAGCATAGAGATAGAGTCTTCTACATTTTGACCACCTGGAAAATCTAACACAGTTCTATTTTCAGTTCTGTACTTGAGTAGTTCTTCTACATTAAGCCCGTTCTCATTATAAGTACCTCCCTCATATTCGGCTACTCCTATAATAATAGCCCCATCTTCTTCTAAAAACTTAGCACTATGATAGCCTACATTTCCAAATCCCTGTATAATCACTTTTTTTCCCGCAACACCTGCTTCTAAGCCTATTTTTGTCATATCTTCCTTAAAAGATACACATTCGCGAATGCCGAAGTAAGTACCCAAACCTGTCGCTTCAGTACGGCCTCTAATACCTCCCAAGCCAACTGGTTTTCCCGTCACACAACCTTGTGCATCAGTGTTACCATAGTTGAAGGTCATGTAAGTATCGGCGATCCAAGCCATCTCTTTGGCGCCTGTACCATAATCTGGCGCAGGTACATCGAGCGAAGGGCCGATTAAGTTTTTCTTGATAAGCTCGGTAGCAAAACGACGCGTTACCTTCTCAAGTAGTTTGGGAGAAGAGTTTCTGGGACTGATTTTCATTCCCCCTTTTGCTCCACCGAAAGGAACATTCACCACGGCACACTTAAAAGTCATCAGTGTGGCGAGGGCTTTTACCTCGTCTTCAGACACATAAACGCTGTAACGAATACCCCCCTTAGTGGGCATTTTGTGATGGCTGTGTTGTACACGAATTCCCTCGAAAGTTTTTACCTCTCCATCTATTTCCACTGGAAAGCTCACCTTGTATACACTATTGCAAATTTTGATTTGCTCCAGCATACCTTCGGGTAGGCCAGTGTGTTTGGCAGCTTTCTCGTAATAATACATCACTGTGTCGAGAAATTTCTTGCCTTCTTCTTCATGATTGATCATAGAGGTTGGCTATTTAAGTTGTAAAAAATAGGTTTATTGAAAGGCTTAAATATCGGAATTCACTTAGAATATTCATAATTTTTATAAGAATTATTTAATAATAAAGAAAGCCTTCATTTAATCTCAGTAAATTTTTAAGAAACGTCTTAATTAGAGGCTTCTTACACGCATTAAGAAAGAGAACTTTGTATAGAAAGTAAAGGAAACAAGGAAGAAATTTAAAGATAATCTCTTAGGTAGATTTTCTTATCGTGCATTTGCGTATTCACTTGAAAAAGGAATCTATAAATTGTACCCTCCTTTTGCATGTACATTTTTGTACCTAGTTTTTTCTCGAATCTATAAGCAGCGCCTTTGGCCATCACAACCACACTCCTTCCTGTATAGATGCTTTGCTCTTGAGGCGTATTATTAATCAGTGTAAACGATATTTTATGCTCTACCACAGGCAAAATCACTGGAGAGTTATTCTGAAATGCTACACATAAAATACTTATAGACAATAATTGAGTGATACTCATAAGACGGGAAGATACAAAAAAATCACCCTCACTCCTGCTGTGACTTTATAGAAGCCTCGTTTCGCTTTACGAAAGTAACTTCTCGGCCACTGAGACAATCAACTGCCAAGCTGCTTTTACGTGTATTTCAGTCACTTGCGTCTGTGCAGTCACCATTCTTAGTGTATATTGATCATTTAATTTAGTATGCGTTAAGTAGATTTTTCCGCTAGCATTAATTTCCCTAAGTAATTGTTCATTCAACTGGTTGATTTGCGTAGCTGAAAGGTTCTTCGGCTTATACCTAAAACATACTAGTCCTAGCTGTACAGGTGCTAGTAGCTCAAATTGAGGATGCTGTACTACTTGCTCTCCTAACCACTCTGCCAAAGCGATGTGTTTACTGACTTTCTCTTGAATGCCTTCTATACCAAAACTTCTCAACACAAACCAGAGCTTCAGTGCTCTGAAACGCCTCCCCAAGGGAATTCCCCAGTCACGGTAATTATTGACTTGCTCGTCAGCAGCAGTTTTTAAGTACTCTGGAAGAATCTCAAAAGTACGCACCAGCTTTTCAGTATCTTTTACGAAGTAGGCTGTACAGTCAAAGTTCACAAACATCCATTTATGTGGATTAAAAACATAGCTATCTGCTTTTTCCAGCCCTTCAATCATCCATCTGTAAGCTGGTAAAATAGTAGCTGTACCCGCATAGGCAGCGTCTACATGTAGCCAAAGCCCGTATTGCTCACAAATGGAAGCCATAGCTGGTAAAGGGTCAATGGCTGTCGAACTGGTAGTACCTATGGTGGCTACTACACACATAGGTTGATAACCCGCCGCCAAGTCGGCCTCGATGGCTTCTTGTAGCGCTGTTGGTTGTAAGGCAAACTGTTCGTCTGTGGCAATGTATACTAAGTTTTGCCTGCCTAGGCCTGCTATTTTTACAGCTTTTTCAATAGAAGAGTGGGTTTGAGAAGAGGCGTATATACGTAGTGTAGGCGCGTGCTGTGCGCCCTGCTCATTCACTTGATAATCGGTAAACTGCTCTCTAGCAGAAAGTAACGCACAAAGCGTAGCAGTAGAGGCAGTATCCTGAATCACCCCTTGCCAGTGTTGGGGGAGTCCTAGTGCATCACTGAGCCACTCCATCATTCTTTCCTCCAGTTCTGCAGCGGCAGGCGAAGTTTCCCACACCATACATTGCGCGCCCATGGTAGCCATCAGCATTTCTGCTAGTATAGAAGGATAGCTATTATTGGCGGGGAAATAGGCATAAAAGTTAGGACTTTGCCAATGCGTAATACCCTTTAAAATAATCTTTTGAAAATCCTCCCAAATCGCCTCCATAGGCTCTCCCAGTTTAGGAGCCTGTGTGGGAATTTGCCTGTAGATTTCTTTGGGTTGTACCTGTGATTTTACAGGATATTCTTCCACTTTTTCTAGGTAGTCTGCCATCCAATCTACCAACTTGTGTGCCTGCACTCTGAAGGTCTCTAAATCCATATAAGTTACTGATAATCAGATTTTAAAAATCAAATTCTGCTGCTCATTTATTTTACGCACTAACTTACGATCTTTGAATAAGATATAACTCAAATACTAAAGTAAATAATAACTATGGCTTTGCAATTATTTCATCTCGACAAAACGACTAGAAAGTATATGTTAGAAGAGCTGGTGTATGACATGATGAATGCAAAAGTGTACTACAGCGCACGTCTTACTAACTTAGGTATTAACAAGTATTTACTCTTACTTCGCCAAGCTTGCGAATCGGGCGATGAAAAGACACTGGCTAGAGAGCTTGCACAAACGGGTCTCATGAAAAGAAAAGAAAAACGCCGCCATAGAAGTGGCGCTTTCATAGAAGTAAAAGTACCAAAAAATGCTTGTGAGCTACTAGCAGACGGCGAGTTCAATAAACTTTACATAAGAGGTTTGTGTAGGGTAGCGATTGAAGAAGGAAAAGCAATAGAAGTCTACAGAGCAAAAAATGCTGACTTTCCTAGAGAGCAGTCTAACGCCGTTATTGGCAAGCGGCTCGATCCAGAGCAGCTTCTGGAGGCGCTACGTAATCAAAACTACTTAGCTACTTTTTTGGGTATTCATCCCAGCGTCAATGTAGGGTTGAGCATACGCCTTGTCAAAGAAACCAAGTACTTACAAGCTTCTTAGGCTACCACTGCTGACTATTCAATACAATTATGTACTTCAACTCATCCTCTTTAGGATGAGTTTTTTTATGCGTAAATCTTGAATAGGCTTATTTTTTTTCGGAGCTTATGTAAATCTTGACAATTACTACTTAATCTATCAGGTACTTATGAAGTTATTCTTTACTATCATCGTTGCATTGTTCAACCTGTGTATTGGTACAGTCTGGGCACAAGACACTACTGCTACCAAAGAGAAGAAAGTAGCTATAAGTGTGTTTCCAGCAGTAGGCTTCTCTCCAGAAACAAGCTTGCAGTTGGGTGGTTTAGGCTCTATTGGCTTCAATAGTACCCTTACAGATAGCAGTGGCTTTCAGCGACCTTCTACCATCAACCCGTTTATATTGTACACCCTTAATAATCAGTTGCTCTTTGGTACTGAGTCTGAGTTCTTCTTTAAAAAAGGCTGGAATCTCTATTCCTTTTTTCGCTACTACATCTATCCAGAGTTTTACTTTGGCTTAGGGTCTAACACAGAAGGAGAAGATCAGGAGACATTTACAAGGCAACTGTTTAGAGTGAATGGACGGCTCTCTAAAACCTACGACCAACGTTTTTTCTACGGGGTAGTATTCGACGTAGAAAATGCACAACTCTCTGACTTTGAAGAAGAGGGTTTATTATTACAACAAAACCCCTTAGGACAGGAAGGAGGTTGGCTGTGGGGCATTGGGCCATCTCTTCGCTTTGATAATCGTAACCATGCAGTTTACCCTTCTCGAGGAGGTTTATATGCCCTAGAAGTGCTGTTTTATAATGGTGATTATCAATACATCAACTACAGCCTCGATCTTAGGCAGTTTTTCTCTATTGGTAGCGAAAAAAACATCATCGGTACGCAGCTTTTTCTTGACCTTACCAGCAACGAAGATATTCCTTTCTACAGACTTCCACGTATTGGCGGGCAGCGTGCTTTAAGAGGTATTTTTGAGAACAGATATATTGATCGCCAAGCTGCCTATTTACAGACCGAATATAGACGGGATCTTTTCTGGCGATTTGGGGCAGTTGCTTTTGCAGGTGTAGGGAAGGTTTTCCCTGACTGGGATCGTTTTGGCGAAAATGACTTAAAATATGCTTTTGGGGTAGGACTGAGGCTACAAGTACTCCCTTCACAAAAAGTAAATGTAAGAGGCGATTTTGGCTTTGGAAGTGATGGGCAAACAGGCTTGTACTTTACCTACCGTGAAGCTTTTTAGGAAGCTTTTCATCTTGAAACACTTATTGCTCGAACACGTACAGCCACTTTCTAAGTTTTCTTTCTAGTATACTGTAAATCAAACGCTTGACACAAAGGCAGGGCTTTTGGTTGTTTGTTTTTACCACTTATTTTCCTGTTGCACATGTTTACTTCTATCAAATACATTGTAAGAAGATTTTTATCGAATAAATTCTTCACCCTCACTAACCTTACTGGACTTACTATTGGTCTGGCTGTTTTTATTATACTTATCTCATATGTATTGATCGCCTTTCGCTACGATCATCACCACAAACAAGCAGATAGAACCTACAAGCTCATTAGTCGCCTTACTAGCCACCAAGGAGAGGTAGAAAGCTTTGGTATCTCTTTAGGCAGTATCGCTGAGCAATTACCGCAGCAGTACCCTTTTGTAGAGAAAAGTAGTTTACTCTATACGTTGGGAGAGGTAAACATAGAGGTAAAACAGCAACGCTTTAAGCAATTTGAAGCAGCTTATGTAGACTATTTTTTCTTAGATATATTTGATTTTGAAGGGTATAGAGGGCAGTTTAAAGCACCACATCAGGTCGTACTTAGTAGGCAAGCTGCCATGCGTATATTCCCTGGTATTAATCCACTGGGACAAACGCTCACCTACCAAGATAAAAAATTTGAGGTAGTGGAAATCATTGATGTCTCTCCTTCTACACGCTTTCAATTTGATATACTCCTTCCATTAGAAGCGCTTGCTGATGGGGAAGAATTAATACAAGGTGGTTTTGAGTTTGAGGTATTTGCTGTATTGGCAGCATCACAAAATAACAATGCTTCTCTCAAGGTATTGGCTAACTACTACGATCAGTTAGTAGAACGTGCATTTAATGAGTATCAATCCAGTAGCTATTGGATACCACTCAAGGAAGTTTATTTCCACGAAGTTCATAACCGCATGGGCAATGGGAGTAAGCCACTTTTATGGCTGGTCACAGCCATTGCTGTTATTATTCTACTACTGGCGCTTATCAACTACTTTAACCTGCAGATTGCTAGTGACCACACTAGACAGACTGAAATACGCATTCGCAGAATAATGGGTGCACGTAAAAAAGATTTGATTTACCAAAGCCTTCTTACTTCTATGCTACAGGTAGTTATTTCGGGCGTGCTAGCACTTGTGCTTGTGATACTTTTTTATAAAATAGAAGGCAAACAGCTCTTTGGCGTTGCACTTCTCTCACTTACGGATTGGCCATTGCTGTATTGGTGTATCTATATTAGCTTCTTACTTGCGCTGGGAGCGCTGGCAGGTTTAGCGCCTGCTTTACAGCTTTTTAAAATCGGCTATTCGCATCAAAGCTCATTGAAAGGCCTCAAGCTTGGTAAGGCTACTATTGGTTTAGTTGTAGGTCAGTTCTTTGTTACTGCCTGTTTGCTCTCTGCCGTCTTTCTTATTCAGGCCCAGATGCGACTCATCCAAGAACAACCCAAAGGGTTTAATGATGCACAAGTGGTCGTTATTCGTAGTCTGGGAGAGGATTTTATTCAAGTATACGCTACACTCAAAAATACTTTACTAGCACATCCTACCATACAAACAGTAGCAGGTGCGCAGGGAGAGCCTGGTGGTGGTGTCAGCGGGCAGTCTATCAGAAAATTAGGTGATCCGATAGAAAATAGTATTTCCATTAATCACATTAGAGCAATAGATGGTTACTTAAATACTTTCGGTTTACAATTGGTAAAAGGGGATGGATTTGGGGCTGATCCTTCTCGTCTTTTAGCAGAAGGTAAAACTGCTTTTGTGCTCAATGAAACAGCTTATCGAAAGCTATTTGAAAAAGAAGAAGACCCGATTGGTGCCGTTTTGGAGATGGGCGATAGAAAAGGAGAAGTTGTAGGCGTTGTCAAAGATTTCCATTTCACCTCTATGCACTCTCAGGTGGAACCACTGGTCATTAATATCGAAACCCCTTATGAGTTAGTATTGGCCATAAAGCTCAATACAGCCGAAGCAGAAGAAACCTTACAATACATAGCGCAAACGCTTCAACAGATTGATCCGCTCTATACCTTAGACTATTATTTTTTAGATCAGCAATTTAACTATCTCTACAAGGCTGAGCTCAGAACCGAAAAGATTATTACTTATGCTACCTTTGTAGCTTTTATTATCTCGCTGTTGGGTCTCTTAGCACTTACTAGCTTTACGATTCAGGCAAGAGTGAAAGAAGTGGCCATTCGAAAGGTACTGGGCGCAGAATTGGTACATCTCCTCTGGCTACTTACTTGTAGAGTTTTCATATGGGTTCTCCTTGGCAATCTACTGGCTATTCCGCTCATTTATTTTCTAGGTGATTATTGGACAAGTGGGTTTATCTACGCACTTAATTTGACGAATTTGTTTTGGATTATCCCTCTAGAAACAGGCATTACACTTATAGTAGCCTTGATGGTCATAGCCCAACAACTCTGGCGTACCATTCGTATCGACCCAGTGGTTTACTTGAGATATGAGTAAGAGCATAGTAAATAGCTTTTTATTTGACTTTACTAGTCAAAGTAGTTTATCTATTTGTAGACAACCAATAGTTTTTGATACCTCTATAGTACGCTTCCGCTACTTGATTGACACGCGCCGGAAAATACCATTTGTCTATGACAAAAGATTTCTGATTGAGTTGTTGTATTTCTTGTATATTATCTTGTAGGAGGCTTTCTCCGTAGCAAAGTGCCCCAAATATTTCTCGTGATAGTGATAAGTTACGTGTATAAACGCCCTTTGTACCTGTATAGAGGCAGTATTTGTCCAGATAAGACTGTTGATTGGGTTCTTCAATAGTAGGTACTTGTAAAACACGTCGATGCTCCTGTAAGATGTGCCCACTCAGCCGAACACTTTTTTCTACATCCTCTGTAATCAGCAGACGTAGCAACTGAAAACGCTTCTCTGGTGTATTTAACTCCTCTTGGTAAAAAGCGCCCCCTACAAAAGCCATCGCAAAATTTTTATTGGTAGGTTGTTGCCAAGGGCTGTTAGTGGCATCTACATTATAATGGATAATCAGGGTCAGATCAGGCTGAAAAGCATTGATTTTCAGCACGCGTGCTTTAAAATCCTGTGCTCTCAATACTTGTCGGAAGGCTTGCTTGGGAGAAAGATAGCGCTTTCCTCTGCTTGTTTGGGCGCGTACGTAGCGCGCATACCATTGCTGAAAAGTCATATCAAGGGCGGTTAGGTTCGCTTTTTGACGCGTAATCAGTACCTTGGCGCCCGCAGCCTCTAGCTTCTTCTCCAATACCTTTGCCGTCCCCCAAGCGAGTACTGATTCATAAAATAGCACCCGTGTACCATTTGCCAAGGTTATGTCAATGTACCTCCCTTCCATACGGGCTGTTTTCTCGTCACCAGCAAAATGCCCAGGATCAATGGCAATACGTACACCTCGCAGCGGTAATGTATCCAGCGGTGTAGGATGCGATCTTACAGTTTTTTTGAGTGAGTCTGGTAGATTAAAGGGTACGTTTTTCAGGTATAATTGACGCGCTACTTGAGGAGCACGACTACATAATTGTTTAAATAGTGTTACTTGTTGCCAGCTAAAAACATACTCTGGCTTGTTGGCACGTTTTTCTTGTAAGGAAGCAAACATATATACCCCACGATCATTAACGACGATATGATCTCTTACTTGAGGATGCTTTACTAAGTACTTTTCCAGTTTATCTTTAAAATGAGCCGCTATGGGATTTTGCGCTTTTACAGAAATAAGATTCCATAAGGCTAGTATGATTAAAAGCAAGTATCTCTTTATTTTCATTGTAGAAGAAAGCTGTGGCGATTATTTATAAAAAAATATTTTTACAGAAAGATATTGGGGAAAACTTTATTTTTACAGAAATTCGTTTTAAAAATTACCTATCGTATGCTAGAAAAGAAACCAAAATTAGACAAAATAGATCGTAAAATCTTACAAATTCTACAGCAAAATGCTAAAATAACCAATGCACAGCTTTCAAAAGAGATAGGCCTCTCTCCTGCCCCTACACTAGAGCGTGTAAAAAAACTAGAAAATGCAGGACTCATTAAAAGTTACCATGCGGTGCTTGATACAGAGAAGGCAGGCTTGGGTGTCAATACCTTTGTGCAGGTCTCGCTCACTAGCCACAAAAAGGCAGTAATTGACTCTTTTGTAGAAAAGATTAATAAAATTGACAATGTGATTGAATGTTATCATATGACGGGTGCGGCAGACTTTCTGATCAAAATTACTGCAGAAGACATTACCTCTTACCAAAAGCTTATGCTAGAGCAGGTTAGTGAAATAGAAGAAATAGAAAATATGCAGTCGATGGTAGTACTTTCTACCTTTAAGAAGTCGCCTGTATTGCCTATTCCATAGAACAGAGACAGCCTATAATTGTGTTTCTTGTTGTAGTAATACTTTTTATTGGGCAAATTTTTCTTCTACTCCTAACCCAAAGAGCGCAAAATCATACTTCACAGGATCATTTGGATCAAGCTGCCTCAAGTTATTGGTCAGTGCTAAAGCTGTTTGCCAGTCGGTTTGTGGGCGGGTAATTAATCCTAAATTTCTGGCTACTCTGCTTACGTGTACATCACAAGGACAGACGAGTTGCTTAGGTTGGATAGCCGACCAACACCCCAAATCTACTCCTTTATCGTCCTTTCTGACCATCCAGCGTAAAAACATGTTGATTCGCTTGCAGGCTGATTTACGCGCAGGTGTAGCAATATGTTTCTGTGTTCTTTGCGGAGCCTCTTCCAAGCTGAAGAATAGTTGATGAAAACCTACCAGTGCCTTTTCTGTTGTTTCGTCTGTTGGTGAGAGATACCGGGCAAAGGCATCTTCTAGAGATGTGTGTTGTTGATAGTAGTGCTGAAGAAAATGGATGAAGTATAATGTGTCAGTATCATTAAAAGTGCGATGCTTAAAGCCTAGAAAGCGTTTTAAATCTTGCTCTTGGTGATTACAGATAAAATCATGTGGTGTGTTATCCATAAGTTGTAGTAAGGTCTTGCATTTCTTGATAATAGTGGTGCGCTGCCCCCAAGCGAAAATAGCCGCAAAAAAACCAGCAATCTCAACATCCTGGAGCTTGGTAAACTGATGAGGAATGCAAATGGGATCGTTGGTAATGAATGTGGGTTGATTGAACTGGATGACTTTTTCGTCCAAAAAAGTTTTTAGTTGATAAACAGAAGTTTTCATTTACATAATCTTAATCTGGTGCGTCAGTTTATCCAACTGTATAATGAGATGGGTATAGCTTTTTATAGAAAGTAAAGGCAACGGGATAGAAGCGCTTTTTAAGATGACACCTTCTGTATTCTTGTATAAAATAAGGTATTTTTTTAGCCCTTTCAGCTTAAAGCCAATTTCATAACCATTGAATTCTTCAAACGGAATTGAAAGCACAACAGTAGGTTTTTTTCTAGCCCACCAAAGTAGCAAATGAGAGTAAGGTCGCAGGGAGTAGGTCACCTTAATGATTTTATCTTCTTGATCAATAGCAAAGTAAGTGGGTGTAAAGATAATATCTAATACTAGTATAGGAAACAGCCATTGTCCAGTAAGTGGAAGCCAATTCCCAACTTGTAGATTTAGCCAGCGATGCAAGAGAAAGTAAAGAACAAATGTAGTGACTGCCACCAGTAGTACGAAACGTAAAGCAAGGTAGATGTAGAATGCTTTTTGGTTCGATATACTGAGTGGCATTCTTTACTTAATAAGTTAAAACGTAAATGGAATATGAATCAGAAGGCTGTATACTTTCGTTGCTACCTTCTCTTGAGTTATATCACTAAGGAATATAAGATACTTCCACAGGGAAGCGCATACCCTTGGCGTTAAGCGCCTTGTACACGTTCTTGGATACTTTTATGAGAATCTTATCGTTGGCACCAATGCTTGGTAACTTTCCAATGATACGTACAAAAACACTTTCACCGTTACTTTCATTTCTCACGGAAACGATTGTTCCTACAGGCGCATCTTTATGCAACCCTACATAATTAGGCGTGTTTTCGTCTTCTATCATTTCACCAAAACCTTTCTGTACTACCTTTTGGTAACCACTAATATTCACTGTTTTTGTACTTTCTTCTCCGTTGTTGTCTGGCTCTACGTTATTATTATCCTGAGTGGTAGTATTGGTAGTTGTATTATTCGTAGTAGTAGTGGTGGTATTCTCTTGTGTATAACCCGCAGGGTAAATTGCTAGCTCTTGTCCAATAGAAAGCTTATCAGAAGAGAGGTTGTTCCACTTCATAATCTCTGCAATCTTAACGTCGTATTTTTTAGCAATTACGTAAAGATATTCATCTTCTTCTACTGTATGTATGATCTTCTTACCTGCTGTATTCCTAGAGGTTTGTACATTTCTATCGGCGGCGGCTGGATCGACTACGTAAAGCTTCTGTCCCACCTTTACGTCCGTATCTTCACCCATATTGTTCCATTGTTGAAGATCTTTTACACTCACTTTGTACTTTAAGGAAATACGATACAGGTTTTCACCCGCTTCTACGACGTGCGTCTTTCCATTTTTAGGTGCTGTATAAACATTATGTTGTTGATAATCCTTATAAGGGATACGCAAAATATCGTTAATTTTCAGCTCTTTTGCCTTAGGGTTTTCAGCAATGATCTCTTCTTGTGTAATCTTATAACGCTTTGCTAGTCCAAATAGGGTTTCTTTAGGCTCTACCTTGTGGATAATCCAAGCTTTTTTACCATCTTCAGAGATTTCTAGACGAATAGAGTCTTGAATTTCAGCTTTGGCTGAATGTGCCCCAAAAGAGAGCAAAGATAGTAAACACACCCCTATAAAGTATCTAAAAAGCATATTCTAATAAGATTGAATTGAATGGTTAAATTTTAACAAAAAATAGCTTAAACACCTCCTAAAAGCTCATTTAGGCTGTAAGTTACTAATTCTATTTTATTTTTTACAATAAATATCAAATTTTTAAATACGAAGAAATTCCCAATAGCTATCCCATTGGTCGCTTGGTATACCGACTCTTTCGCAAGTATTTTGCCAGATAAGTCTATCGCCAAAAGCTTATAGAAAAGTGCAGCATCATAGTAGCCTATCAATATACAATGGGGTATTTCCAAGTAGTCAATCTGTTGATGTACGTCTTCCCCTACAGCTTGTTTTACATAAGTAGCTACTGTGTCAAAGTGGGGTTGCTTAGCACTATACCTGGCCGGGAAAAGCTGCTGGGTTTTAAAGTCCTCTTCTTTTGCAGCAGGTTGTTCTAGACCTGTCACTAGGTCCCAGTGTATCAATTGGATAGGTTCCAACCGATTCGAATACCCTACCACCTGAGTAGGTTGCCTGTAAAGTTGGTAAAAAGTATGCCCTCCTTTTTCCCAGATAATTTGCTCTTGAGTGGTGTTGTACACCATAAAACCTTGCTGTAAAGGATTATGATGGTCTTGGTATAAGGTCCAAATTAGATGGTTATCCCATACGGCAGCGATGCTAGCCCACCAGTCTAACCCTAAACTTTCTTCCTGCACAAGTACTTTTTTATTTTGTACTTGTCCTACAGAAAAGAGTGAAGTTTTCTGTGTGGCATTGCGGTGCTCAATTACCCAGTGTTCCGTCTTTTCATCGAGCCATACACGCCAAATAGGCTGGGTAGTATGAAAGACAAAGTGTATGGGAAATTTTTGATACAAGGGTTTTGTTCGTATTTTAGTAATGCTTATCAGAATATAAGGTAAGCCTCCTTTAAACCTCATAAAAATGCAACGGGTTCATTACAGTGGCAATAGTTTAGTAGTCAGTTCTATCTTCCTACTTCTTTTTTTTGCAAGTGTTACGGCAGCTTTCTCGCAAGATACACCTGCAGAAAAAAAATATAAGATATATGTAGCACAGTTACAAGATGAAGTTAATCCTTCTATGACGCGCACCGTAAAAAGTGTACTTCGTCGCGCAACAGATGAGGAAGCTTCTTTAATCATTTTTGAAATCAACACCTTTGGCGGCTTATTAGATGATGCTGACGAAATCCGACAAGCCATCTTGAATCATCCGAAACCTGTCTGGGCTTTTATTAATAAAAATGCTGCTTCGGCAGGGGCACTCATCTCTATTGCCTGCGATAGTATTTACATGGCGGGTGGGGCTAGTATGGGGGCAGCTACTGTAGTAGACCAACAGGGCACGCCTGCTACCGATAAGTACCAATCATATATGCGCTCCATTATGCGCTCTACTGCTTCACAAAATGGCCGAGAGCCACGCATTGCAGAAGCAATGGTAGATGAACGCGTTGATTTGGATAGTTTAAAGCCCGAAGGGAAAATCCTAACCCTAACCACTGAAGAAGCCATCGCGATTGACTACTGTGAAGGTAAATTTGAATCTGTAGAAGCGATTCTCTCCCATTACGAAGCACAAGACTATGCACTCATTAAGTATACGCCTTCTACGATAGATCAAGTCATCAGTTGGTTTCTGAATCCTTTTATTAGTAGCCTATTAATTTTAGTAATTATAGGTGGTATTTACTTCGAGTTGCAAACGCCAGGCGTAGGTTTTCCGCTCGCTGCGGCTATCACTGCCTTAGTGCTCTATTTCGTCCCCTATTATCTTTCTGGGCTAGCGGAAAATTGGGAGTTGATCGTATTTTTTATTGGAATAGGACTACTCGCCGCAGAAATCTTTGTAATACCTGGCTTCGGGGTAGCAGGTGTTGGTGGGCTCGTTGCCATTTTTGGTTCCTTGGGTTTAATGATGCTCGGCAATGAAGGTTTTAACTTTGAAGGCATTCCTACCAGTAAGTTATATACTTCTCTATTCGTTACCACGGCTGGCTTGTTTGGTGGTGGAGCGTTGCTCTTTATCTTTGCCCCGAGGCTTATCAAAAGTAAAGCTTTTCGGCGACTCACGTTACAAAATACCTTAGATACCAAAGATGGGTACTCTTCTGTAGGAGAAAATGACATACTACTGATCGGTAAAACAGGTACAGCGTACACCGTACTTCGTCCCAGCGGAAAAGTACTCATAGAGGATAAAATTTATGATGCTACTTCTATACACAGCTTTATAGAAGCACAAATGCCTATCGTGGTAGTAAGCCAAGAAGGAAGCGTGGTAAAAGTAAAAGTAGTAGACAACTTACCTGTAGAAACTGCTTAGTTGGGCTACTATGTTTACTCTCATTAAAACACATTTACCACTAAGCAATAATACACTAAATCTCTATTGTTTGAAGAGTGCCGTGAGTGCCTCCTTTCTCGCCGAGGCTTCGGCTTGTTTATGTAGTACAACAGGATGAGCCATACGCACCTCACAGTCTGTTGCACTACAGCGCTCACAGGTTTCTCCCACTTTACGGACGGGTAAGCTCTCTAAGAAACCAATGCGTTCTTTTACCTCTTGTGTCAGTAAAATTCCAATGGAAACGCTATTACTGAGAGAGGGTGTAGGCGTCATGGGGCGTGCAATGGAAAACACCAAGTACTCATTGGCTGAATCATAATAATTAGAAATTTGAGCGTCTACCAGTGGGGCTTCATAATGCTGCTTTTCGATAGCCTCTTCTAGCTCTTGTAAAAGGGTAAGCGATACCCAACGCCGACAGTAATGCTCTCCTAAGGCAGAACCATGTGGGTTGTGCAGGCCCGCGAGATGCATCTCTTTTGTGAGTGCAAAGCGTCCTGCTTGATGGCTAAAGCGTAAGAAAAAGAGCTGCGGAAGTTGAAAAAACTTCGGAAGTAGGTTGGTCATTCTGTGCAGTAACATCTCTGGTGTTACTTGGTATTTTACCAGCAGTTGATTAAGAAATATTGGCTGCCAAGTATCGAAGGAAAGGAAGGTTGTTAAGTCTGCTTTAAAAGCCTCTTTATCCATCAATAAGGCGCTGGCAAAATAAGAAGCTTTGAAGTTGTTCAATACCTCTTCAAAAGAGTTAATCTCTACCCAAGAAAAGGTGTACGCCCTTTCCTGTAATTGCATAAACTGATAGCCTAATTCCCTTGCCAATACAAAACGTTTTTGAATCTCATTTAAGTGTTCGTTGATCAGCAGTTCCTTGTCTATCAAAGCAGAGCGTAAATTAGCCAAAGCTGGCACAAAACTATTCGCACGAATGGTATACTGATAGGTTTCTTCTAGCTGCTGCGTAAGCCATACAGCAGTAATCTCTTCAGGCGCTTGGAAAGTTTGCCTAAAACGCTGTACCTCTTCTTCTAGTTCTTCAAAGTAGTTGTCGTGTAGCTCTTGATAAGAGCGAAGCACGGAAAAATAGAACTGCTCGACACTCATATCGTAATTACGACTAATCTCTATGAGCGTACTGATAAACGCGCTCAGTTTGGTCGGAGCATTAGAAAGCAAGTGAAGCAATTGGGCTGGCTCTACGCCAAATACTTCTAGCGGCAGGTCTTGTAAAAGATTAGATTTGAGTACATCTGCCAAGGGGGCTAGTTTTCTGTGTAGCTTCAAAGATACCAGCCAGTCGTAGCTTACTTGCAGCGCTTCGGCCAGTCGCATAATCTTCTCCGTTTGAGGGTATTTTTTTCCTTTCTCTATTTCGTTAAGATAAGAGATAGAAATGCCCGATTTATGCGCCAATTCTGACAGGGAAAGCCGCTGATCCAAACGAAGTTGCTTTACTTTTAAACCGAAGGTAAGCTTAATGTTCTCTTTGTGTATAGCCATCCATGAGCAATTAAAAAATGAGTAAGTTGGATATTACAATCTTTTCCTTGTACTTAGCTAAGATTTTTACCCCCAAATACAAATTTAGCGAAATTTCGCTTGATATATCCTTTTCGCCACAATAAATTTGATTATACAGAAAACAAAACCCTGTGGCCATTAACGCTATTATCAATTTATTGACGATTCAATCATTCATAAACTTTCAAAATTAAACCTTCATGAGTTCTATAACCAACGGTATCAATATAAAGGGTACGCTTACACCTGCTTACGAAGAAATTCTCACCCCTGAGGCGCTACAGTTTGTCGCTGACCTACACAGGAAATTTAATCCTACACGTCTCTCGCTATTAGAAGAAAGAACAGCACGTTTCCAACGTATTAATCAAGGAGAGATGCCTACTTTCCTACCCGAAATGGCCTCTGTAAGAGAAGGCGATTGGCAAGTAAATCCTATCCCTGAAGATTTACAAGACCGTCGCGCGGAAATTACAGGGCCTGTAGACCGAAAAATGGTGATCAATGCCCTTAACTCTGGCGCAAAAGTATTTATGGCCGACTTTGAAGATGCGAACGCGCCTACTTGGGAAAACTGCGTAGAAGGGCAGATCAATCTAAGAGATGCCATACGCCGACAAGTTGACTTTACCGCTGATAATGGGAAGCAATATGCCCTCAAAGCACAAACGGCTGTCCTAAAAGTACGCCCTCGTGGTTGGCACTTGGTAGAAAAACATATGCTGGTAGATGGTGCTCCTATCTCTGCTTCCCTCTTCGACTTTGGGCTCTACTTTTTTCACAACGCCAAGACCTTAATAGAAAAAGGTTCTGGCCCTTATTTTTACCTTCCTAAACTAGAAAGCCATCAGGAAGCACGCCTCTGGAACGATGTTTTTAAAGAGGCTCAGCAAAAGCTAGGCATACCTGTGGGTACTATCAAAGTAACGGTCTTGATAGAAACGATCTTAGGGGCTTATGAGATGGAAGAGATCATTTATGAGCTTAAAGAACACCTCGCTGGCCTCAATGCAGGTAGATGGGATTATATTTTCAGCGCTATTAAGAAGTTTAGAAACCACGAAGTGGTATTTCCTGACCGAGGACAAGTAACGATGACCGTTCCTTTTATGCGTGCTTATGCGCAAATGCTGGTAAAGGTTTGCCACAGAAGAGGTGCACACGCCATTGGCGGTATGTCTGCTTTCATTCCAAGTAGAAAGGATGAAGAAGTAAATAAAAATGCTTTTGCCAAAGTAAAAGCTGATAAAGAGCTGGAAGCACGTACAGGCTACGATGGTACTTGGGTAGCCCATCCCGATTTGGTTCCTGTGGCGATGGAAGCTTTCAATGACGTACTACAAGGGAAAGTACATCAGAAAGAAGTGATGCGTGAAGACCTTACCGTAACGGCTGAAGACCTTCGTAACTTCCAAATAGAAGGCGGGGAAATCACGGAAGCGGGTGTAAGGATGAATATTAACGTAGGTATTTTGTACATCGAATCTTGGCTACACGGAGTGGGTGCTGCTGCGCTGTACAATTTGATGGAGGATGCCGCTACCGCAGAAATTTCTCGCGCACAAGTATGGCAGTGGCTCAAAAAAGGGGTAACCTTGGCAGATGGTCGCACTTTAGACGCTACCTTGTACAACCAACTTCTTGAAGAAGAACTCGCAAAAATCAGGGCGCTACTAGGTACAGAACGTGTACAGACGGGTAACTTGGAAAAAGCTGCTCAGCTTTTCAATCAATTGGTCAACGATGAAGCCTTTGAGGAGTTCCTTACGCTTCCTGCTTACGAGCACCTTTCGTAATCTTTTTGTATTTTCACTGTAGATTTATCTAATAAAAGCCCTGTTGGTAGCTACCAACAGGGCTTTTAAATAGCTGAAAGTCTTACAACTTCTCTATGACTTTTCTAATTCTATCTTCTTCTCAGAAGCTTTCGCTTTTTGTGCCGCACCTTTTTGTGCTTTCTCTAATTGCTTTTTAGCTAAATCTAATACAATAGGAGAAGCGACAAAGAGGGAAGAGTAAGTACCAAAGATCACCCCAATGAACAAGGCAAACGAGAAGCCTCTCAATACCTCTCCACCCGCGAGTAGTAATACGACTACTACAATGAAGGTTGTCACGGCAGTGATGATGGTTCTACTCAAGGTTTGGTTCAAGGCGTTGTTGAGTGTAATACTTAAGTCTTGCTTAGAAAAGCGCCCTGAAAACTCCCGAATACGGTCAAAAACTACCACTGTATCGTTGATAGAGTAACCAATAATGGTAAGCACGGCTGCTACAAATACTTGGTCTACTTCTAAGGAGAGACCCAGTAAGTTAGCAATAGAATAGAGCGAAAGCACCATTAGTATGTCGTGTACCAAAGCGGCAATCGCACCCAAGCCATATTGCCACTGTCTAAACCTCACTAGAATATAAATGAAAATCACAATCACAGAGAAGATACCCGCTAATAAGGAAGAGTTACGGATGTCGTCAGCTACGGTAGCCCCTACTTTCGTAGAACTTAAGACCTCAGGTTCTTCTTTACTGTATTTTTCCAACCCAGTTGAAAGTGCTTTTCTCACTTGCTCATCAGCTTCTTGTGATTCCTCGTTGATCAAATAACTCGTTGTGATTTTCAGCTTGTTGTTAGCGCCAAAGGTTTTTACTTCTGTCCCCTTGTTCTCAAAGCTGCTTTCTAGGGTATTTCTCACCTCATTGGCTGCCATAGGACTATTGAATTCCACTACGTAGGAACGTCCACCACTAAAGTCTACTCCCAAGTTCATTCCACCTTGCAAAACGATACTGGTAATACCTAAGGCAATCATCAAGGCAGAGAAAACATAGGCTTTCTTTCTATGCTTGATAAACTGGAAGTTATTTTCTTCAAAGAAGCCTCTCACTGCTTTTGTTAAAGCAGACTTAAAACTTACTTTAGGCTTGTTCACATCTTTGGCCAGCGTTTCAACAACGATACGCGAGTTAACCACCGCGGAGAAAAGGGAGCAGGCAATCCCTACCATCAATACGGTAGCAAAGCCTTTTACAGCACCAGAACCAAAGACGAAGAGAATCAAACCGGTTAAGAAGGTGGTTACGTTGGCATCTATAATAGAACTGAGCGCTTTCCCATACCCCAAGCTAATGGCCTGTTTGAGTTGCAAACCATTGCGGAGCTCTTCCCGTATTCGTTCAAAAATAAGTACGTTGGCATCTACAGCCATACCAATGGTCAGTACGATCCCCGCAATACCGGGTAAAGTCAACACGGCTCCGAGCGGCACAAGCACCCCAAAAATAAAGAATACATTGAGTATAAGTGCTAGGTTAGCTACCAATCCACTGGAGCTATAGTAGAAGCCCATAAAGACGATCACTAAACCAATACCCACCACAATTGACCAAAGCCCTTGTGAAATAGACTCTTCACCCAGAGAGGGTCCTACAATGGCTTCTTCTACAATTCTAAGCGGTGCAGGAAGTTTTCCTGATTTTAAGATATTGGCTAAATCCTGAGATTCTTCCACTGTGAAGTCTCCTGTGATGCTTGATTGTCCTCCTGATATCTTACCCATTACGTTAGGCGCTGAGTATACTACATCGTCAAGCACAATCGCAATACGCTTATCTTTGTTTTCTTCTGTAATCTTCGCCCACTTTTTAGCTCCTGCAATGTTCATCGTCATCGATACGGCAGGCTGCCCCTTCTCGTCACGGCTCGCCCGTGCACTGCTAATTACACTTCCTTCGAGTAAAGGCTTACCTTCTCTCCCAGATTTTTTAATAAAATACAGCTCTAACGTACCGTTAAGCGGATTAGTCTCAGATTTTTTATCTTGAAAAGGCTTCACTGCCCACATAATGGCTACATTTTGTGGAAACATTGCCTGTACTTCTTCTTTAGCTAAAATACGATTGACGCGTGCAGTATCCTTTATACGGATATTGAAACTTCTTCCTGCTACTAAAAATATTTCTTGAAAAGCCGAGCCTTGTAACAAGTTATTGGCGCTATCACTTTGGACAGAGTCTACTGGAATGGTCGCTTTTTCAGCAGTATCTTGGTTCAAAGTTGTTGCTGAATCTGTTGTATTGGCTTGTGTAGTATCTGTATTTTGGAAAGGCTGTGTTACTTCTGGCGTGGTATCCGTTTCTGTTTGGAAAGGTTGCGCCTCTTCTGGCTGAGCGGTATCATTCTCCGTTTGGAAGGGCTGCGCTTCTTCTGATTGAGCAGTATCATCCTCCGTTTGGAAGGGTTGTGCTTCCTCTGTATCTTTTACTCCATCGTTTTGCTTAAAGAGGTCCGTGTTTTCCTTTTTGGTACTTGCCTTGGCTTCTGTACTATCTACGAAGGTTTTCAACTGGATTAGACTATTGGTAAGCTCATCTAGCTCGTACACTTGGAAAAACTCCAACTTAGCTGCACCAGAAAGGAGTTTTCTAGCACGTTCAGGATTGTCTACACCGGGAAGCTCTACTTGAATACGTCCAGAAGTAGGGAGCTTTTGAATATTAGGATTGGCTACTCCGAACTTATCAATCCTTGCTCTTAATACTTGGAAAGACCGATCTACTGCGCCTGCCATCTCTTGTTCTATGGTGGCTACTACCTCGTCGTTAGAAGAGTTACTATTCAGTTCTTTGTAATTAATATTAGCAAAGAATTGCGCCAGTTTTACTTGTGGGTTAAGCTCTTCAAAAGCTTCCGCAAACAGCTCAGCAAAAGAAGCTTGGCTATTTTTTTGTTTTTCTTTGGCTAGCTCTACGGCTTTTTGAAACTGTGGATTTTTGGACTTACTACCTGCCATCGCTTTGACAATTTCTCCTGGAGAAACTTCCAACACAACGTGCATACCACCTTGAAGGTCTAGCCCAAGGGCAAGTTCATTCTTTTTTACGTCTTCGTAGGTATAAGTAGCAAAGCCTAGGTTATACACTGGCTCTGTCCACATAGAATCTAAGTATTTTTGCTTCTTGGCAAAGTCTACATTGCCCTTGCTATCGGTAGCAAAGGTAGCCGCTTCACTTTGTACATTTCTTGCCACAAAGGTAAAGGACAAATAGTATAGACATAACACCGAGATAATGGCGGTGAGTGTAATGATACCACTTTTTCCTTTCATGAGAATATGGGTTTTATTGACTAAATAACTTTTGTGTAATGAATATAAATTAGATAAGGTGTACCTGAAAGTAGGCACAGGTTAGCGATTGTATTGGCTACGGTCAGGGCGCATTAATAACAATACAGTGGGCTAGATGTACCTGCTGATAAATACAGGGAGGAATGAAGTGATAGTTCCTCGCTAGCAAGGTGGTCAAAAGAGGTAAATCTACTTCAAAGATACCATACGTATTTTCAAAGGCAGCATCATCTATGACAGGAATAACTGCCTGAAAACTCAAGGGTTCTAAGGTAGTTTCTTGAGGTTGTTTTTCTTTTTTTTGTGTGTCTTTTTTTTCTTTTCCAGTCGTTTGCTGTGTAGACTTTTCCTCTGTAGCTGTTGCTTTACGCCAATAAGGACTCCCCACATTGGCCAAACAGAACAATGATAGGAGGGTAAGGAGTAAAGAATGATATACAGCTTTCTTTGACACGTTTATGTGTATTGATTCAGGAGGGCAAAATTAGATAAAACCCTATTGAATATCAAGTTTTATCTTGTAGAAATCCTTTAGTTATTGATTTGTATAAACTTCTCTACATCTTGTACCTTACCCATTAAAATGACTACATCATTTTCGTATAGGATCGTATCAGGACGGGGCACGCCTACAATATGCTCCACTTTCTTTACTTCACCGTTGATCTCTTCCTCGTATTCTCTCTTGACAGTAATAAGATTAAGATTGTATTTTTCACGAAGCTGAATCTCGCCAATGGTGCGGTTAGCTACCTTACGAGGTGTGTATACTTCTACAATCTCGTAATTGTCTGGTAAGGGTAAGTAAGAATGTACGTTAGGATTGAGCAGCGTCTCTGCCACCGTTTTGGCTACTTCATCTTCGGGTGATAGAATCTCTTCTACGCCTACTTTTTCTAAAATTTTGCGCTGTTGGGTATTGGCTGCTCGCGCAATAATACGCTTTACACGTAGCTCTAGGAGCATTACCGTGCTAAGGAGCAACGCTTCGAAGTCCTCTCCAATGGCTACTACGACAGCGTCCATGTCTTCTATATTTTGTGCTTTTAGGGCTTTGGCATCGGTGGCATCCAGGGTTACCGCAAAAGCCACCTCATCCTTTATATTCTCTACATTTTCTGGATGATTGTCGATGGCTAACACCTCTGCTCCTCTCTTGGCGAGCGTGCGCGCAATAGAAGTACCAAATTGCCCTAGGCCAATTACTGCAAATTTACTAATCATATATTACCGATTTGGAGAAAGAATTTTATTACGTAGATAGTGTACTATTATGTCTAATGATTTTTCAAAGCCTACGTTATTGGGTACAATTAAGTCAGCATTGTGCTTAAAGGGTTCAATGTATTTTTCGTAAGTAGGAGCTACGTGGCGCTCATAACGGTACAGTACATCTTCTAAATCATACCCTCGCTCCTCTTTGTCTCTAATGATCCTTCGTTTTAATTTGATATGCTCTTTGGCATCGATAAAGATTTTGAGATCAAGCTGCTGCGCAATTTCTGTATAATAGAATACAAAGATACCTTCTACTACAATAATAGGAGCTGGCTTAAAGGCCAGTGTCTTGGCGACGGCCTGTGGATTATTATAAGTATACTCTGGTAGGAGGATGGTTTCACCTTGCTTAAGTCTATTGAGGTCAGTAGCGTACTTTTGAAAGTCGATGGAAGCAGGGGTATCAAAATTTTCTATACCATTCTCATCGATGGGCTGTTGATGACGAGGCTTATAGTAATTGTCTTGCGATACCAAACACACTTCACTTTCTTGGAAGGAGGCAAGAAGCTTTTTTAGAAAAGAAGTCTTCCCAGAGGCACTTCCTCCTGTAATACCAACGATGTAAGGCTTATCCATCACGGAACCAAAAATAGGGATTTTACATTGATTTACGCAGAAATTCGATCAGTTTTTGAAAAGCGCGGGCACGATGACTTACCTTGTTCTTTTCCTGTAGGGTCATTTCTCCGAAGGTCTTATCGAAACCTAAAGGTTGAAAAACAGGATCATACCCAAAGCCCTCTTCTCCCTTAGGGGATTGAGTAATTTCACCATTTACAACCCCTTCAAATTGGTGTACCTGCCCTGCTATTATGAGTGTAATCCAAGTGATAAATCTTGCTTTTCGATGCGTAGCAGTAGAGAGGTTTTTCAAAAGTAGCTGAAGGTTTCGCTCATCACTACGTGGCTCACCCGCGTAGCGTCCAGAATAGACACCTGGTGCTTGGTTAAGGGCTTCTACTTCTAACCCTGTATCATCAGCAAAGCAATCTACCTGGTAGTGCTCCCATACGTACTGTGCTTTTTGTAAGGAGTTTCCCCCGATTGTGGGTTGTGTCTCTGGCAGTGTCTCTTCACAACCGATCTCGGCTAGGCTCCTAATCTCAAAGCTATCACCTAGTAAGCTTTGTATCTCTTTGATTTTGTACGTATTATTAGTGGCAAAACAGATTTTCATCAGTCATTTTCTACGCTTATTACCTCTATTTCAAAAATAAGGGGTTCATAAGGTGGGATTGTTCCCTGCCCCTGTAGACCATAAGCAAGTCTTGAAGGAACGCCTAATATCGCTTTCCCGCCTTCATTTAAGAGTGGCAGCCCAATTTGCCAGCCTTGAATGACATCTTCGAAGTCAATAAGAGATTGAGAGCTGGTAGTACTACCTGCTGGGAGAATCTCAAAGCTATTGGAACTATCAAATACTTTTCCATCTAGGAATCTACCTACGTATTTGACGGTGACTGTAGCGCTATCTACAACAGGCCGTGTGAGATTACCTTCTTCTTGGCTTATAAAGTAGACGCCCTCATTAATGCTTGTCCGCTCCAGTTCATTCTCTTCGAGGTATTCTTCTATTAGTTCTTCGTCTGACTGCGCATCGATTAAGCGAACATCTACTCGTACGGGTGAGAAGGGAGGTAAGAAAGGATTACCTGTTGCCCCATAGGCCAATGTATAAGGGAGCAATAGGGTGGCTTCCGCGCCCTCGCCCATTTCAAGCAAGGCTTGTTCAACACCTGTCAACATGAGGTCCGCGCCTAGCGGAAATTCAAAGATACGCGTTCTTGACAATTGATAGACTGTATCTATGATTGTTTCAGAGGGAAGCAGGCGTACTTCATACTGGATGCTCATTTGCCGAAAGGTAGTATCTGGCCTTGCCCCCGCGCCACCTGCAGGTTCTCTTATGCTAAATCGTAGGCCAGATTCATCCGTTTGCATAGACAAGTTATTCTCCGCAATATACGCATTGATGATGTTTTCATTTTCGATTAATCGCTCTTGTAAAAAAATGGCGTCTGCATCCTCTTCTTCACAAGATAGCAAGCCTAAGCAAACAAGTAGCAGGTATATTGGGCTAAGTATCAATAATCTTTTACGCGTCATTCTCAAAAGTCTACAAGTTCTACATCAAATACTAAAATGGCGTTGGCAGGAATTAGATCACCCTGTGCCATAGGGCCATACCCTAGAGGAGAAGGAATATAGAGGGTAGCTTTTTCTCCTTTTCTGAGCAGACCGATGCCGATGTCCCATCCTTTAATCACCATTCCTTTTCCTAATACAAATTCATAGGGTTCTCCTCTACTGTAGGAGCTATCAAATACTTTTCCATTAAGTAGTTTTCCTACATAATGTACTACTACGCTATCACCCGCTTGTGGCTTTTCATTGTCGGTGGTCTCGGTTATATTGTAATATAAATTGGACTCTGTTTTTTCTGTAGCTATATTATTTTCTTTTAAGTAGGCCTCTATTTGCTTACCATCTTCTTCAAATTGCTTTTCTGCAGCCTCTAGCATCTCTTTCTGTGTACGCTCCCTCTCTTCTTCCATTTGGGCGGCTGTTCTTACTTTTTCTATCTTAAATATGTAATGTAAGTCTGTTCCTAGCTCTAAGAAAGGAGGAAGCTGCCCGCCTTTTTGTTTTTGGAGCGAGTCGACACTGACCCATACGCTGAGGCTATCTCCTTCGTGCATGAGTAGGATCGCTTCTTCGAGCGTACCTGCAGTAGCCCCTTGTACTTGTTGATCTGGAATAGGACTACCCATATCATAGGTACTGGTAAGCACGGAGTCTTTGTGGTTCTTCACCATAAAGTTGTAAGATACGAAGTCGCCTACTTCTATTTTTTTATTCTTTGGGTTTTCCTTATAAAACTGGTATTTGATACCACTCTCTGTAGATTGAATTTTTCCCTTTCCTTCTTGCTGCCCATCACAGCCTGCGAGTATAGTACATAGACCGACTATCCATAGGAGGTATTTTTTTCTCATGATTGTTTAGTGAACTAGGGTTAATTGTTGTTTATGTTCAGACAAAGCCTGTAAAAACTTTTCAACAGTTTGATTTAAATTAAGGTAAGAAACACCTCCAGCAGCATTCTTGTGGCCTCCTCCCTCAAAGTACTGGTTGGCAAACTCATTGACAGAGAAGTCTCCCACAGAACGGAAAGATAACTTTACTTTTTCTCCCCGATCAATAATGATAGCGGCAAACACAACTCCTTCTACGGAAAGGGCATAATTGACTACCCCTTCTGTATCGCCTGTTTGCGAGTGAAAGCGTCTCAACTCTTCTTTTGTTACCACAAAGTAAGCAGTGTGCTGTTCTGGTAATACAGTCAGCTTTTCGCTGAGTAAATAACCTAGAAAGCGTAAGCGCTCTTCTGTATTATTATCATAGATCAAGTGGTGTGTTTTAGAGGTGTCGACCCCAATTTCTATCAGTTCACCTGCAATTTGATGTACCTCTTTGCTTGTAGAAGGATGCTTAAAGGAGCCTGTATCTGTAAGAATACCTGCGTAAATAGCTTCTCCCATACCTACGTCTATAAGTGCTTTGTCGCCAAGTGCCACAATCAGTTTAAAAATCAACTGTGCAGTAGCGGCTGCCTCTACATCCCAATAATTATAAGTAGGGGTAATAGAAGGGTCTATGTGGTGATCTACCAGTAAGGTAGGCTTCTCTGAGGCTTTTAAAATGTCTTCCATATCTTCTACACGGCCACAAGCAGAGAAGTCCAAACAACACACAAGGTCAGCCTCGTCAAAGTGTTGCTGTACACGTGTACGTGTTTTGTGGCTGTAAATCAACACTTCTTCGTTTCCTTCCATCCAATGCAGAAACCTAGGGTAATCTGTTGGGGTAATGACCGTTACTTGGTGATGATATTTCTTTAGGTAGCCTGCCCAAGCTAAAGAAGAACCGAGTGCGTCAGCGTCTGGTTTGCAGTGTGTCGTAATGACGATTTTCTTCGGGCTATTGAGGAATTGTTTTAATTGATCTATGTTCTCCATCAAAATCTACGCTCAAAGTATTTGCATACTACTTTAAAAACAATTCGTAAAATTGTGAAGAATATTTGGCAAAAGCAAGTGAATACTTCGTACGAATACTACACAAGAATCTTTTTCATTTTAAATTTTCTATTCATAATCTTTCTTTATTTTTGCTTCTCCTAATTTTTATAAAAAATACTATTCTCATGAGTTATATAGAACATATTCATGCACGTCAAATTCTTGATTCTCGCGGTAATCCTACTGTGGAGGTAGATGTCACTACAGAAAATGGCTATGTAGGCAGAGCGGCTGTTCCCTCTGGTGCTTCTACAGGTAAGTACGAGGCCATTGAACTACGCGATGAAGATGCCAGCCAGTTTTTAGGAAAGGGAGTCCTAAAAGCCGTACAGAACGTCAATGAAGTGATTACCCCTGAGCTGATTGGCTATAGTGTATTCAGACAAAATCTTGTTGACCAGATAATGATAGAGCTAGATGGGACGGCTAACAAGGCAAAACTAGGAGCCAATGCCATTTTGGGCGTTTCTTTGGCAGTAGCCAAGGCAGCAGCGAAAGAAGCAGGCTTATCACTTTTTAGGTATATTGGTGGTGCCAATGCGCACACCTTACCAGTACCTATGATGAATATTCTGAATGGTGGTAGCCACGCCGATAACGCTATTGATATACAGGAGTTTATGATTATGCCAGTAAAAGCAAATTCCTTTTCTCAGGCTTTACGTATGGGGACGGAGGTTTTTCATACCCTTAAGAAAGTACTAAAAGGGAAAGGGCTTTCTACCAATGTAGGCGATGAAGGAGGCTTTGCGCCGAATCTTTCTTCTAATACAGAAGCCATCGAGGTAGTACTAGAAGCCATTGAAAAGGCAGGCTATAAACCTGGCGAAGATATTTTTATCGCCTTGGACGCAGCTAGTTCTGAGTTTTATGATGAAGAAGAGAAAGTATACCACTTTAAGAAATCTACCAATGATAAACTTACCTCTACACAAATGGCTGACTACTGGAAAGAGTGGGTCAACAAATATCCTATTTTATCTATCGAGGATGGCATGCACGAAGATGATTGGGCAGGTTGGAAAGCGCTTACTGATCTCGTTAGTAATAAAGTGCAGTTGGTAGGCGACGACCTGTTTGTTACTAATGTGGAGCGTTTACAAAAAGGTATTCAGGAGAATATTGCCAATGCCATTTTGATCAAGGTGAATCAAATTGGCTCGCTTACCGAAACAATGGAGACTGTGCAAATGGCTACACGCCACGCCTACAAAAATGTGATGTCGCATCGCTCAGGAGAAACAGCCGACAGTACCATTGCTGATCTAGCGGTAGCGCTTAATACAGGGCAAATTAAGACGGGTTCTGCCTCTCGCTCTGATCGTATGGCTAAATATAACCAGCTTTTACGTATTGAAGAAGAATTGGGTGAGGTAGCCTACTATCCAGGATTGGCATTTTAGTAAAAGACTTTACTATCTTCCAGACTAGGTGATAAAAGTAATTTTAAGGTTGGGAAATATGTACTACAATTGGCTACAAATAGTCTTTAATAGGCAAGGCTGTAACCTACTGCTTTTCTAGTTTCACGAGCGAGGCACCTCCAGCAAAGTATATGTTTCCCTCTTCATCAATGATGTTGTTGCATCCACCATCATCGTAGGGGTTTTTAAGTTTTTTGCAGGATTTTCCTAAAAATTGCTTGAAGGCTACTTTTCCTGTCTCCCAATCGAGGCCATAGTAGTAGTACTTACAATCGTCTTCACGCCCACTACCATATACCAAGTTACTCCCTTTACTGTAGGTCAAAACACCATTGATATTGACCTCTCTGTTGACCCAAACTAGCTCAAACTGATCTTTTTGGGTATTCCAGCGGAGCTTTTGTACGCCTTTTCGGGGTTTATTGCCTTGACCCAAAAAGCCGTTGAATTGTGCCACCGCCACCTCATAACCAAAAACGGTGGGAGAGTTTTCAATAGATTGGAAAAGATTACTGAAACGCTCTGCGGCTGGAAGCTGCATTACCCCTGCTACTCGTTTATCGTATCCCTGCTTACCTTGCCACCCTTCGGGAATTACCCGCCAAAAGGCTACTAAATTGTTTTTCTCGTGCCCATCGGCTACAATAATAAGCTGGTCATTCCCTTCTCCAAAGCCCATTAGTGTAGGGGTTGTACCGCTTCCTTCGGCGTAGCGTCCTGTAGGGCCATCCCCAACAAAGTCGTAAGCTGCCTCAAAGGCTACTTGTAGTTTATTATCCTCCCATTGTACGGCAATAAGGCGTTGGGTAGTTACCAAATAGAAACGATTGTTTTCATCTATCGGGAAGGCATTATGCCCAAAAATTTCATTGGGTTTTGTCTTGATTCTTAGGGTATCGAGTAGTTGGAAATCACTAGAGATTACTCCTACGATACAGTCTGACGCCCCTTTGTCATTATCACTGGCAAAGACAATTTGCCCCGCATAGTTGATACCAAAGTGCTGTACCTTATGAATGCCATAGTCTCCAAAATTAAAAGTATTTACTAACTTAATGTCAGCATACGGATCACCTTTGACGGCATCTGTTAACTTAAATAAACGTGTGTACTCCTTCTTTTTAGGATTATATTTGGGATCATACGTATACCAAATATGGTCTTTCGTTTGCAGGAAATTCCACCCAAAGGACTTGAGCCAATCGCTATCTATTTTACGTTTTGCGACTATCCTAAAGCCCTTGTCGTCATCCGCAATTTTATACACGTGAGTGGCATTGGACTGTAACAATATCCTTTGCCCATTGGGGTACTTTTCAGAGAGGTACGTCCAAGGAGAAGTACCGCCTTGAATTCCTTCAATCGTTTTAACTTTGATCTGGTCGGTAGCGGTAGGGCCTTTTAAGGGGGTAGCTGCTTGTCTGTAACTATCTTTGTGATAAGTAGCCCAAGGAGAATCTGCCAAAAAGGGATTTTGAGGAGGAAAACCCTGCTCGACTTGGGCAAAGCTCGACTGTGTAAGCAACAGACATAATGGTAAAAGCAACTTAGGAAGAAGCGTAGTAAATTGGCACATAAGTATCTAAAGGATGTTCGTAAAGTAGTTCATTACTGCGTATGCTCACGTTGTACTCGGCATTAGGTATTTACCGTACCATTTGTACGTGCCCTCTAGGAATAAAGCCGCCCTAGTTCCAGCGTGCTAGCCCTTTCAGCTTTACTTTTACTTTTTCTTCTATGGCCAATGCTTTAGGAAAGAGCACTTCGTTTTCTATTTGTGCGTGTAAGCTAAGATCTTTTTCGAAGGTTTTCAACTCGGTGAAGAGTACTTGCAAATGTAGGCTAGGGTTATCACCTAGATCATAATTGTTGGTAATCTGGCGAATCCCTTCCATCTCATCGTCGTGTGTATCGTGATCGAGGGCGAAAGCCTGTATAGAAAAACGCTCCATATGACGATAGATTTCAGTATTAGGAATCGCTTTATGTAGTGTGTGTTGTAAGAGAAGAGTGTAATGGAAAAAGGTATCTTCTTCTTCGTGAATGTGGTGAATGAAATCTTCGACAAAAAGAGGAAATACCCACTGTAAATCTTCTATCAGATTTTTTCGTCGTATTTTTTTAGGACTTAAGTTTTTAATGAGTGCGGCAAAGTAAGGTAGTTGCTGCTTGATATAACGCTGGTGTGCGTACTTCAGGTAAGCGATAATCATATCGACGGGGCATTCTTTCAGGAGCTTTTTATCCTGTATAGATACCATTTTTTCTGTTTGCTGTAAGCTTCTCACAATATACCCTACATTTAAGCCTTGCTCTTTACAAACCTCACCTAGTGTGTATTCTTCATAGTGATAGAAAGGGATACCCAACCGATGTAATACAGCGGCGTAGTCTAAATGCTCAGTCACTAAATGCTTAATGGGTATACTTTCTAGGTGATTCATAAACTCGTCAGATCATCATGATGTTAAATAACAAATATAGAAAAATGTTTCACAAAAAGAAATGATAATTAGCAGGTTTATAGTATAAATAGGTGTAAAAACCTTATACTAGAGATAGTATCATTTAAGAAACTTTATTAACTTGTTTGGCTGCTTAAATGCTATTTTTAACATGAATGAATCGAACGAAAAACAAGAACCTAAACAGCGTTACCGTCAATTGTACGTACGCCTTCCTATTTTTATAGGTGTCTCCTTTACATTGGGCATACTGCTGGGTGCTACCATGTTTGGCTCCAACAGCGGTATGAAAGAGATATTTCTGAATTACAACAAGTACCGCGAAGTGCTCACACATATTGATCAAAAGTATGTGGACACCGTCAACATAGATGAATTGGTAGACTTTTCCATTAGCAAAATGCTAGAAAAGCTTGATCCGCATACAACTTATATCCCTACTGAAGAGGTAAGCTTGGCCAATACACACTTAGAAGGCAACTATGAAGGTATTGGGATTGAGTTCAATATCTATAAAGATACCATTTACGTGGTGGCTCCTATTCCGAATGGTCCCTCAGAAACGGCTGGTCTTCGGGCAGGCGATAAGATTATCAGCATTAATGATGAAGATGTAGCTACTATAAAAATAGACAACGCAGGGGTATTCAAACGCTTGCGTGGTGAAAAGGGCTCTAAGGTACAGTTGGGCATTGTAAGACAACATAGCAATGAAGTACTTACGTATACTGTCACCCGCGATGAAATCCCTAGCATCTCTGTGTATAGTTATATGCTAAACGAAAAAACAGGTTTTATTAAGATCACGCGTTTTGCACGCAATACCTACGAGGAGTTTATTGTAGCCTTGAAGGATATGAAGCAACGAGGCGCAAAGCAGCTTATGATTGACTTACGGGATAATCCAGGCGGCTATATGGATGATGCTGTTAAAATTGCCGACGAGTTGATTGCGGGTGATGCAATGATCGTTTATACTGACGGCAAAGGCAATCTCTTTGATTCAGAGGAGCGTGCAGATAAAAGAGGGCTATTTGAAAAAGGCCCTATTGTAGTACTCATCAATGAAGGGAGCGCCTCTGCTTCTGAGATTCTCTCGGGCGCTTTACAAGACAACGACCGCGCTTTAATCGTGGGACGACGCTCTTATGGAAAAGGATTAGTACAGATGCCTATACAGCTTTCGGATGGTTCGGAATTAAGGCTTACTATTTCGCGTTATTACACCCCTAGTGGCCGCTCTATACAAAAGGGCTACAAAAGTAACGAAGACTACGCTACTGACCTCCTTAAGCGTTTTGAACACGGAGAAATGTTCCATGCGGATAGTATTCAGTTTAATGACTCTCTGGCTTATAAAACTGAAAAAGGGAGAACTGTCTATGGGGGTGGCGGGATTATGCCCGACTATTTTGTACCACTCGATACCAACGCCAACACGACCTATGCCAATAAGCTGCACGAAAAGAATATTCCTAGGGAGTTTGCCATTGATTACTACAATACACATAAGAAATCCTTGGATGCTATGGAGCTCAGCGAGTTCATTAGTACTTTCAAGGTAGATGAGGCTATGATCGCGCAGATTATCCAGCTAGGTGAGGCCAATGACATTGCCTATGACAAGGAGGCTTTCAAACGTTCTGAGCAAATGCTTAAAGGGCACGTCAAAGCCTACATGGCCAAGACTATTTGGGGGAATGAAGGGTTCTATAAAATTTGGTATCAAGATGATAAGGTATATCGCCAAGCGAGCCGCATGTTTGAGGAGGCAGAGCAATTATTGAAATAACTAATAACTGAAGTCGTGTAGCTTTTTTATTTTCAGGAACTGGAAAAAGCTACACGACTTCACTATGTAAAAATTATTTATGAAACATTTTCTAGTAAAGTGCTTGTATGTATTTTCATTTGTCAGCCTTCCTGCTTACGTATGGGCTCAAGATAGTACCATTACTTGGCAATCTCTTAAGCAAGAAAACTTTTCGATCGATTATCCTAGTAATTGGAGAGTCGACCAGTCAGGAAACATGAACACTTCCTTACTTTTGTTTTCGCCGCTTAACTCTTCTTCCGATGCCTTTAGTGAAAACATTAATCTCATGGTACAAGCCGTTCCTGATGACGCAACGCTGGAAGCTTTCGTAGCCTCTGCAGAAGAGAGCTTAAAGGCTACCATAGTAGATTGTACCATACTGTCATCAGAAACCGTAGGAAAAGGCATAGATGCCTATCAGGTAATGCATTTTGAGGGAAAGTTTGGTAAATTTTTATTACATTGGGAGCAACACAGTAGAGTAAAAAATGGAGCTGCTTATGTGCTCACTTTCACTGCAGAGCAGACAGAAGTTAAAAGTTACAGCGCGGTGAGCGAGCAAATTCTTACTTCTTTCAAGGTAAACTAATAGCGAGAATCACCGTAAAAATATTCTTGCCTCAATAATAGTCTTCTTAGCCTCTTAGCTCTCTAGCCATATTCTGAATGCTTTGGTTGCAGAGGAGCTCGTTTTGACGGGTTCTACTACTCCTTCTATTTTTAGCACCAATCTGTTTTTTGTGTAGGGTTCTATTTTTTGAATGCTTTCAATACCCACCAATTGGCTACGATTTATTCTAAAAAAGTCTTTCGGATTTAGTTGCTGCTCCAACATCCCAATACTTTTGGAAATCATGTGAAGATGTCCTTTCCTATCAACTATTTTACAGAAGTCTCCACTGGCTTGTATCAAGGAAATTTCGGAAGTATTTAAGAGCTTTATTCCTTCTCTTTTTCTAATTACAAAACGTTTTTTATACGTTTCGTTCTTCATATCAAGTGCAAGTTGGAGCTGTATTAACACCTCTTTGTTAAGTGTAATATTCTCAAAAAGCCCTTGAAACTTTTTTAAGGCACTCTCAAGATCATTTCTTGAATAAGGTTTGATCACGTAAGCAATACCATTGGTTTGAAAGGCTTCTAGCAAGTGTTCTTCATAAGCTGTACAGAAGATAATGGGCGTGGTTGTCTCCACTTTTTGAAAAATCTCAAAAGAGGTTCCATCCAATAATTTAATATCTGCCAGTATCAAGTCATAACGATCATCGTGTAGTAGTTCTATCCCTTTCACAACTGTTCTAGCACTGTCTTGTGTGAAGGGCACTTCAAGAAAATCAGACAAGTAGCCTATTAGTTTTCTTTTTGCGGGTGCTTCATCTTCTAGAATTAAGATACGCATGGGATTCAATTTATTTTATCACTTTTAGCAACGGTAGGTGAATGGTGAATCTACCTACAGTCTCCTCTATTTTAATTTTCGAATCGCTCACCAGACGATAGCGTTTATCTAAATTCTGCAGGCCAGTGCCTTGTCTATCGCTTTTGGTAGTGCTCTCCATTTTTGTATTGGTTACTACAACCGAATGTTCATTGACATGAACTTCAGTAATGATTGCTTTCCCTTGGATAGCTTTATTATGTTTCACTACATTTTCGAGTACTGCCAGAAGCGTTCCGTTAGGTAAATAGTTGTCTTTGGTTGCTTCGCCTATAATCTTGAATTCATAATCGTTTTCAAACTGGGTATCGATAAGGTAAATATAGTTGTTAGCTAGCTGAAGCTCTTTTTCCAAAGAAACTACTTCTTCATCTATTGTATGAATCAGGTATCTATAAAGCGCTGATAAGTGAGCGATATAAGTCTTTACTTTTTCCTTTGATGAATAGTCAATCAGGGCGTCAATGGTATTTAAACTATTGTAGAGGAAATGAGGATCGTACTGAGCACGCAATAGCTTCACTTCAAGTTCTTTTTGAGCGTTGATTAGCTTGACTTCATTAAGCCGATATTCGTGATACTTTTTACCAGAAAGTAATAATACTGGGATCGCGATATTATAGATTGAATTACTTACATTATTGATGATAAGATTACCAATGGGCGTATATCGCTCCCAAGGAATGCTTCGATAAAGTGTGAAATCACCAGAGAGCATAGTAATGAAGCCTACCACCCAAAGACTAACAAAACCCAGTAGTATGAATACAACAACGTGACCGTTATTAAGGAAATAGTATTCTACTAACCCTTTTAAAACTGAGAGTAATACAACTACCTGCAACAACGCTACGGGGATATCGATCATAAACTCAAGCCGGGTATAGGCCTCTACCGTAAATCGGTAAATCAACCAAGTAGTGACGATTAACAGATAAACACCGATAAGTTTATAATCAGATTTATTTAGGCTTATTCTCTTCAATTAATTTTTTTAGATAAAGAAGTTGTCTATTCTTTGTTTATATAAGCTAGTACCTCCAGAGGCAGCGATGACTGGTCAGCATTTGTAAAAATAACAAACCCCCATTGCTTTTCCCTATTGAGCGCAAAAAGGCTTGTGTATCCTTCGTTATTGCCTCCATGAGCATACACAGTACCAAAGGGAAGTTGCGCTTTAGCAAAACCCAACGTCCAGTCTGTTACACCTAGCTGTCCTTCTGGTGAGTCTTCAGGAATCTTGACCTGCGATCGAAATAACTCGAGGTAACTTTCCTTACTTAATCCCTCTTGACGTAAAATAGCGATTATCCATTTGGAAAAATCGAGGGCCTCCGAATGGATCGAATACGCCGCCCCAAACACGGTAGGATCGTCTTCTCCCTTGAGTGGTATTGTTCCTTCATAACCTACCGCCTTATTTTTTTTGTTATGCTCGTCCTGTAGGTACTTGGTATACTTCAACTGTAAAGGTTTTGCCACTACCTCTTGGTAGAAAGCCTCCAACCCTGCATCATCGGTGTGCAATAGGTGCGCCACTACTTTGGCCAAATATTGGTATCCCTCACCAGAATATCCAAAGGAAGTACCTGGTTCAAACTGAATGACTAATTTACCTTTTCCATTATCGGGGCGCCAGTTGGGAAAGCCCGTAGTATGAGAAAGTACCATTCTAGCGGTAATTTTCTTATATCGTTCGTCGTAGGCGATGTCTTCATAAGGCAAATAAAGATGCAACGGCTTATCTAATGCTAACTTGCCCTCTTCTACGAGTTTCATCACCAAATAGGCGAAAACAGGCTTAGAAAGGGAAGCGCCTTCAAAAATAGTATTGTTAGTCACTTCCTTTTTATTCTTTATTTCCGCGTATCCCTTTACTGTATGGTATACCACTTTTCCATCATTGATAATGGCGAGTGATACCCCTGGTACTTCCAAGAGCCTCATCTGAGCTTCTAAAAATGATTCCAAGTCTTCCACCTTCACCTCCTGTCCCTTCAAGTTTTTTATAATTTCAGAGGGGTAGACAAAGTCTTGCCTTACCTTTGTTCGGCTACCTAATACCAAAAGAGCCACTGTCACAAAAAAGCACATCGTCTTCATACACACATTATTTTTTATGTTTTAATTATTTAATACACCCAAGTTGTAGAATCTTTTAAAGGCAGAAAAGTATAAAATGACGAAGTAGACTAAAAAAAGGATAAGTTCGTTTAAAATGCAGATAAGTATTCGCTTGGAGATAGTAATTTATTGAAAGATTCCTGCGCGCATTTACTTTGTTTATCCCCTAATAATATGAATACTGTTAGTAGCACATTTAGAAAACCCGCCATCACTGTAATCAATTTAGTGATTGTACTGTGATTGTTAAAAGTATTTTTCTTTGACAGACACGCCGATTGGATTGGTTTCCTCTTACTTGGAACAATCTTTTTTTCACTGTTATATAATATATATATGTTGATAGTCTACAGAATCTTTCAAAAGATAAAAAAGAAGGCGATTTACTTAGAAGTAGTGTATTGCCTATTTTTACGATTACCAATAGCCTCACTACACTTATACATTATGTGGCCTTGGTAAAAGAAGTAGGTATACTTGCCCCAAAAGTCTTCAATCAACAATTCTTGTTTTGAGTCCCGCCCAGTATTTTTCAGGTGTTTTTCCTACCAAATAGATGACCTTCTCAGTAGTGCCAACATAGAACACCTGTATTTTCTTGAGGTTCTTACGTAATATATGGGTCAATTCTTGGAATTGCTCTACGGTATCCAAGTCTTCGTCTGTATGCCACTCTTGAGGTGTAGTAAGGCGGCCAAAGAGGTCGTCTAGTTTTTTTACTTGAATAGGATCGTGCGCAGATAGCTGAAGAATTTCTCTGACACGTTCTTTTTCCAAAGGAGGTTCATCTCTTACTTTCCAATTGAATACAGTGAAGGGCTCGTCGACATCGCTTGGGTAAAATAGACCTTCTGAAGCATTTTTCAGCCTGCTTAATCGCCCCTGTAACTTTTCTTGCTCTAACATAACCCTCACCTAATTCATTTAATACCTGTTTATGTGTATACTACCTGCAAGCGTAGTTTTTGTTCATAAAAACCTTGGTTTATTCCCAGAAAGTCATCGAGTGTGTTACTCTTCTGAGCGCTAGTTTCTTATCGCTAGCAACAGGTATCATCACCTTAGGAAATTGTATATTGTCTAGCTATTTGGTATTTTCGAGTAAGTACTACTAGTAAGCATTTGAAAATCTCAGGTAGACAAGGAACAATTCCCATTGAAACAGGGTATATGCTTATACAAATTTTTTACTTCTCGCTATGAAAAATCTTCTTCGATACTTTACCATTGGCATGTCAGGGGGCTTTGTAGGGGCCGCTATTTTGTACCTCTTACTGTATTTTACTAAAGCTCCTTTCAAAGAGCAACCCACCGCAGAACTACAAAATACCGCTTCCCAAACCCATTTAGCGCGCCACGGTACGCGTGTCCTGCTAAACGAAGACTTTGTGGAAGCTTCTGCCATCAGTACACCAAGTGTTGTATACATCAAAACAGTGGCACGCTCTCGGCAATCTATGGATTTATTCGATCTTTATTTTGGAGATGGCTGGCGTTCTGACAGAGTATTGAGTTCTGGTTCTGGTGTAATCTTCACCAGTGATGGCTACATCGTTACAAACAACCACGTGATCGAAGATGCAGAGGAGGTAGAAGTGATCCATAATAAGCAAACTTTTGAAGCAGAAATCATCGGAACAGACCCTTCTTCTGACTTGGCTATTCTGAAAATAAAGGCGAAAAACCTTCCTAATATTAAGCTAGGGCGCTCTCGTAATGTACAAGTAGGAGAGTGGGTATTGGCGGTTGGAAACCCTTTTAATCTCACCTCTACCGTAACAGCAGGCATCGTAAGTGCCAAAGGACGTAACATCAATTTACTAGGAGGACAATTTCCAATAGAATCGTTTATCCAGACAGATGCAGCCATCAATCCGGGCAATAGCGGGGGAGCTTTGGTAAATTTATCAGGAGAACTTATCGGTATCAATACAGCTATTTTATCTCGTACGGGTACTTACACAGGCTATGGATTTGCTGTACCAGTAGATATTGTAGCGAAGATTGTAAACGACCTGATCCAGTTTGGTGAAGTACAAAAAGCTTTTCTGGGGGCTGAGGTAAAAGATATTAACACCGATATAGCCGAAGAGTACAACCTTGCTAAACTAGATGGGGTAGTCATTACAGGGGTACTAGAAGGAAGCGCTGCTGATAAAATCGGTCTGGTAGAAGGAGACGTCATTCTAAAAGTGAACGAAGAAGAAATTAATGCACGAGCTGAGTACGATGAGCAGCTTAGCTATCTGAAACCAGGCGATAAGGTAAATATTGCTTACAGAAAAAAAGGTGCTCTACTTGAGAAACAAGCGACGCTCACCAACCGAGAAGGTACTACTGGTGTAATTAAAAGGAAGATTTTCTCAGCCAACCGTTTGGGGGTAGAACTAGAAGCCATTTCTAAAGTAGAAAGAGATAAGCTCAATCTGAATAATGGTATCCGCATTGCCAAATTAAGGAGAGGATTTTTTAGCCGTATGGGTGTAAACGAAGGATTTATCATCACGAAAATCAACGGACAAATGATGGAAAAACCAGAAGATGTAGTCACCACACTAGAACAGTATGAAAAGCAAGGTGGCCGTGTAGTAATGGAAGGCATCTCGGCAAGCGGAAGAAAAGGGTATTACTCCTTCTACTTCTAACCTTACACGCTTCATTAACGATATTTATTTACTTGCCAACTCTTCTTGTAAAGCTTGTAGTTCTTCGTCGTCTGGATAGTAACGCAACGCATGCGCTACATCCTGTAGCGCTTTCTCGTACTCCTCTTGCGCTTGGTAAATCAAGGCGCGATAGTAATAGACCTCTGTATACATTACATCTTTTTCAAGAAGGGCATTACAAATATTGAGTGCCGCTGCATACCGATCCAACTCATAGAGATAAAAGGCTTTTTCTAGCTGGTAGGTTGGATCAGCAGTCAACAATAAAGCCTGATTAATGAGCGTCAAAGCTTCTTCTAATTGCCCTAAAGTATGTTGAATACTTGCTTTTTCATAATAATAGGTAGCTTCTTTAGGGTTTTCTACAAGAGCTTTATCCAAAGAAGCGAGTGCCTTGCTGTACTGTTCCATCTCTACCCAAGTCATAGCACGTAGATAATAAATCAACTCTTTATCTTGGGCATTGGGAAGCCCTTCTGCTTCTTCAAATAATACTAAAGCGCGCTCATAGTCTTCGTCAAGTGCTGCAATTAAGGCTTGAATAGTCACCGTCCTCGCATTGAGGGAATCGAGCGAGTAAGCTTTTTGTATAGCCACCTGCGCAGCGCTTAGTTCGTCTGCCAAACCGAGGTTGTACGCACGCTCTTGCCAGCCCACCGTTTGAATACTGTCTTTTTCTTGTGGTGAAATGTATTTTCTCAGTAAATAAGTGGCATCTCCCAGCAGGGGGATGGTTTTTCCTTTCTCATCTGTTTGTGCGATCAGTTCGGGGGCTTGGGTAATGGCTTCAAAGAAATCTTTTTTAGCCTTTTTGTAGCGGCCTGTCTTCGCATACATCACGGCTCTATCGTAATAAAGTGTAGCAGTAGGTAGCGCTAATTCTCGAGTAATGGCAATGGCGGTGTCTATTTTATGAAAAGCAGTGGGATATTCTTTAATTGCAAAATAGGTGCGGGCTAAACTGTACGCAATGGCTGGGTTTTCGGTTGCCTCTGGCGTACGAAGCAGATAAAGCGCTTTAGAGTACGCTTTTAGGAAATAATAGGCGGTTCCCCAAGTATAAAAGTCTTGCTCAGTAAGTACATCAGGGGTACGGTCGAGGATGTTTTGATAAATCCGATCTACTTCTTTGTAATCGCCTTTTACCAGTTTTAAATAGGCTTTTATCTTCTGTGCTTGCACTTGATCAGGGTCTTGCTCGAGGCTCTTATTGATATAAGCCAGTGCCGCTTCTTCATCTTCTTGTAGCCAATAATTGAAGGCAAGCCACTGGTAGGCTTCTGCGTTTTGTGGGTCTATGGCAAGCGCTCTGTCCAGAAACACATTGGCATCATTGTGAAGGCTAGCCAAGGTATAGAGTTGCCCAAAGGCTGTATAAATTTCTGCTTGGGTACTATCAAGCTGATAAGCATCTATCAAATCTTCTTCTGCTGCAGCCAGCGAGTCGAGTTGCATCCAAGTTTTGGCTCTTCCTATATAGGCGGCGTAGTCTTGGGCGTGATGCCCCAGAAGTGTGTTGAATGAAGCCAGTGCTTGGTTATACTTTCCCGCTACAAGGTAATAAAAGGCTTCTGCATAGAGCGCATCACGATGAGTTTTATCGATACGGAGAAGCGCCTGCATCTGTGTGTGCCCCTTCTCGAAGCGCCCTTTCTCAAAGTACCGGATTCCCTTTGTGTAAAGCTTTTCTTTGTTTTGGGCTTGTAAGTGCAGCGACAGGCCACTGACGATCAGCAAGCAGATACAACTAAGCTGGTAGCTACGTAGTCGGATTGATTTCATGAAGAGCGGTAAAAAATGAATTATCTTGTACAACAAAGCCTCTCGCAGTTAAGTACTTCAAGAGGCTTTATAAAAAGGATTTACAGCAAATTATCTAATAAATGTAATGGGTACATCTACTTGGGTTTGTGCCCATACAAGCTGCATATCGGCGCCATTTTCTTTCTCGAAAAACTTAATGGTAAAGGCCTCGTATTCGTCTTTAATTTCACTAGCGGGAGCCTCTATTTTTAGTACATCTTTTTCTTTGACTTTATCGTAAGAGTAGTTGCCCCATTGTCCTAACTCACCATTGAGTATAACGGTCCACTTTTCTTCAGAAGGAATGGTAAAGATGGTGTATGTACCTGCTTTAAGCGTTTTATCGCCAAACTTGATATCTCTAATAGTGGTAAACTCTGTTGCTTCATTAGCGCCTGTTCTCCACACTTCATCATAGGGAACGAGCTTCCCAAATACCTCTCTATCTCGCTTGTAAGGTTGGCCATAAGTTACTTTCAGGTAGTTATTATTTTTCTTTAAGATAGCCATTGCCAAAGGACTTTTTTTCTCCTTAGGGGTAATCACGCGCTGTGCAGTAGCTTCCCATCCCCACACGCTTATAAGTAGAATTATAAAAAGACTTTTTTTCATCGTCAATGCAATATATTTTTAGTTGAACATGGTAATAAACGATCGAAGATACAATTTGTTGCTTCGTCTCACAACCTACAAAGAAAACTTCATTCCAGTTTGTCTAGTTCACGACAAATTTATGATTTTATTGCCTTGTAAGGCTACAACATCTTTTTAAAAGTGCCCATGCTTAACTTAAGCCGACCTCTTAGTTTCCTGATGGTAGCGTTATCTCAGCGCCCATTACTATCAAGTAAGCAATCATCAAAGTACGGTCTTTGATTAGCTCGTCGTTAGGATCAAGAAAAAGGTTCATCTTCTTGGCATCGGTCATGAGTACGCCCTCCTCCGACCATCGCATGGTTTTACCTGAGGCTTCGTCTTTCAAGCCCGTATCAGTCACAGTGGCAAGGACTTCTTTTTCTTTCCCAAACAGGGTTTTCTTTTTGGCAACGTAGTTGGCTACTTGCTGACCATCTTTCCCATAAAAGCGAACATTTTGTCCGTGCTTTCCATTTTTACCGTACTCTTCAACACGTGCTCCTAGTTCACCTTGAAAAAAGATTTCTCCTTTCTCATTCATTGTAACTTGTGTATTTCCTTTTTCATCCTTAAAAGAAACCTGTGCTTTATTTTCTATGGTTATTCCAGCAATGAGGATCAATACAATGATTATTTTTTTCATGATTGTGCTCGTTTTTTGAAAGTTTACTTAAAGACCCCTCATAACCTATTATACCAGATAAAAGCTTATAAATGTCTCATATTTAATTTAATACTTTTTGGAGGAATGTGAAAATGCTGCCTTGAATTTTATGCTATCATTAGCAGGATTCTTATGTATAAGGCATAAGACAAGCTTAAATAAAAAGTACTTGGGAATATTGTGTATTTGTATTCTATTTGATCTAAACGTGTGTACAAGTCAAAAAATAGAGTGGTAGCTATTTCTCAATAAACGCTGCCACTATCTCTTCAACCCCGTTTAAAGGGGAACTACACTATCAACTTAGCTGGCAATGAACTTCTTTTGGGTTGAGCCTAAACATTTGTTTAACTTTTTTGGTTGATCTGTTAAACAAAAAATTCACTCAACTTAGATTATTTCAATATGAAAGGCTGCAGAAATGCTATATTAGTTACTTCTCTCTATTTAGCGCTTTACATCATTAGCCCCTACTTGGGTATTTCTTTTCAAGTGACGGCTTTTATGTTTGTACTTTCTCCTTTCTTACTGATTTGGATGGTACTAAGTATCCTTATCAACGGGAAAGCCTCTAACAAAACATTTGAGGAAGGCTATTTTTACGAAGATCAGCCTCCACATAAGTAAGGCAAAAGGATTAAATAGCTATCTTTTATCTTTTCTACGATCTACAATATCCCTCAACTGTACAAAGGGCAATAAGGTAGTGGTCTGGGTTTCATCTAAAGTTTGCCAGTCAATACGATCTATCTGGTTAATGGCATCATATTCACCAAGTAAGCTATCTAGCAGGATATACAATGCGTTTTTTTCTATTTGGGTATGTTTAAAGGCACGAATATGAAGTGTGAGTTGTAGAGATGGCCCTCTGTCATTGTAGGTAAAGTAGATATCGTTATAACCTATTTTTACTACCTCCATCTCAATGACAAGATTATCGCTTTATACACGTGGTTTAAAGGCAATGAATTGCCATCTTGAAGCATTTGGAGCACGCTCTACTAAGTTAGTTACATAAGAAAAAGCCTCTATATCTCCATTGGCAGTGATAATAAACTCTTTCTTTCCACCATCTTGTACTTGGCTAAACTGGAAGCTTAGGCTAGGGTGAATGGCCTTTAGCTTTCTACTTAGTGTACTGAACAGTTCTTCTCGGTTGGTATCATAATAAAAATCTTGCTCTTCTTCTAAGAACCAATCCCAGAAAACTTCTTCTATTTCCTTTTCTACTTTTTCGTCAGACATAATATAAAATATTTTAAATGTATATTACTGATAATTTTTTAGAAAAGCCAGCTAGTCAGCAGGGTCTATAGAATGTTTTTTGAGGTACTTGTCAAAAGCTTCTGAAAGAAAAGCTTTGAGAAAAGCTGTACGGATTTGCTCCTGTTGTGGTGTTAGTGATACGTCCAACTTCGCTACATAAAATTTACCTATTACATTGCCTGGTAGCGGATCAGGTTGGGCTACTGTACCGCCTAGTGGTACAATCTCAAACTCATTTGGGAAAGTTTGCTGCACATACTTGGCCAGATGGTAGAACAACAATGCCACATCGGCTTGGTCGGCGAAGAGCAAATGGGGTACTTCTCGATGATGAATACGCTCGCCTACTACCCACTTACTCGTTTCAGCATTAAAGACCTTATCAAAAAATACCTTCGCTGCTGTCTCACCTTTGGCTTTAAGTACAATTCGATAAATACTACGCGCGTAATTGCTAAAGCTTCTTTTTTCAGTCGAAGGATTAGGGGTAGCAAGCCGTACGTCACCTCTCGCCAAATCCTCTATCCTTTTGATTTGTTTGGGATTTCCTTTTTTTACGAGTAAAACATTTCCTCGGTTGGTAAAGAGTGGTGTAGGTGTTCCCAAGAGTAAGTCATTTTCTGCTAGTTCATCCATAAGGCTCTGAGGCCCTATGGCGACGTGTGGGGTACACATCAACGCTACATTACCAAAACTTAATGCTTTGTTGGTGGCTTGCTCAGGAGCAATAGGCGGACTGGTTGAGAAGTACCAGTTATTCACCTTGTTTTCCTTTAAAAAATAGTTGTACCAAAAGTCGGTGAGCGCCATATGGTAATTGCCACCTGTAGACACAATCAGATCGAAGGCATTACAATCATTCACCTGCGCGTGCAAGTCGTAAATACGATTACTGGTAGGCTCTGATAAATCGGGCGTTTTAGGAGTAAAATCTCGTGGCCATTTGAGTAATGACGGACTGTAAACGGTTGGCTTACCTGTAATGATAGGATATTTGGACTGTGCCAATGATAAAAGCGACTGGCCAACTAGCAGAAGCGATAATACAACAAAGCGTACGTACATACAAGTGAGTGATGTTTAGATTCAGAGCTTAAGATACACCTTTTTGAAGAATAGCAATTGAAAAAACCTTGCAGGTTTTAAAAACCACAAGGTTCGGAAAAAGCTACCAACAAACAAAACAGAAAATAGCTGAAATTATATGTCTAACTCAACTGCTACAAAGCGACCGTTGGTAATCGTAATCGGGTCACTCAAAGGTGCATCTGGATTGTTTATGTTTTCCAGAGAATAAAGCGTAGCCGAAAAAGTACCTTCAATCGTGCGGCTCGCCTCGTCGTAAGCAGTTACTGTGATGGTAAAGTCACCAAAGGTTTCTGTTGTACCATCTCCTTTAAGTTGTGTGAAAAGTCCATATTGTATGTCTTCTCCATTACCTTCATCGTCTATCGCTACGCCGAGAGCAAGAACACGAGGATAGGTCTCTGGTGTATAGGTATTTAAGGAGCGATCTGGTAACGAGAGGGTAATCGACCCGCGGATGGGGTCTTCACTAAAAACGCCCTCTCCGCTAGCGTTTAAGATTAAATCATCTACAGACTGGTTTGCCTGAACGAAGCTCGCATTATTGTAGTTATATTCTACCCCATCTACGGTAAACTGTATAAAATTATTAGACTGAATGGGGGTAGGATTGTTATCACCATCATCGTCGTTGCCACCACAGGCAACTAAAAACAACAATGAAATGAAAGAAATAAAGTATGTAATTCGCATGATAAATATAGTTTAGTATCTACCATCATTTACAAGCTTTTTTTACAAGGTGGCTCAAAAAGTAATAATTTCTTTGATAAAGTAATTCAGGTATCAATATTCCATCGCTTGTGCATTAAGATAATTTTACAGCACGAATATGATGTTTATATAATCTACATATAACCTTCAGGGGTCTCTTTAAAGTAGTTATTTAGATAGGTGTAGGTAGGAAGCCATAGCATAAAAAACCTTACAGGTTTTAAAAACCCGCAAGGTTCGGAAAAGCTACCAACAAACGAAACAGAAAATAGCTGAAATTATATGTCTAACTCAACTGCTACAAAGCGACCATTTGTAACGATAATCGAATCAGGTGCACTGAGGTTATTACTATTTTCACCTTTGTATAATGTAGCCGAGAAAGTACCTTCTATCGTACGTGCTGCTTCATTATACGCAGTAACGTTAATCGTATAATTACCGAATTTCTCTGCGTTGTTACCTCCAGTAAATATTGTTCTCAATCCATAATCTAATCCCCCCTCGCCGTCGCTTAGTCCTATACGAGCACCTCGACTCTCTTCTGTGTAGGTGTTAAGAGAGCGATCTGGCAAGCCAATGTTTACAACCATTAAGTCCTCATTTTCGATGAAGCTTTCTCCGTCTGCTCCCAAGATGATCGTTTCATTGCGATCACTTACTTGAAAGAAGTTTGCGTCGCCATAGGTATATTCTACACCACCTATGGTGAATTGCATAAAATAATCAAACTGAGGGTTAGTATTGTTATTATCATCATTGTCGTTGTCATCGCCACCACCACAAGCAGTCGTGAATAGCAAAGAGACTAGAAAAATAAAATACATAATTTGCATGGTAATTATAGTTTAGAGAATGTTTAAAAATTAAATTCTGCATAGTTAATATTTTGCGAAATTTTCATCACGTATACTTCGATTTACCTTTTGTTCATTTTTCCTTGATGAAAAACGAACCAAAAAATCAAGAAAATCCAAAGCTTCTGCCCACAAATCCGCCCGCCTCCTCGCTGGATTTTCAGGCCAACACACTTATAACAATCTTGAAAAAAGCGGTTGGAAGAAATTTAAACATACTCTTAGTATCTATTAACATTTACAAGCTTTTTTGTAAAGTGGCTTAAAAAGTAGTAATTCCTTTGAGAGCCAATGATACACTTTCTTTGAATATTCTTTATAGCTATTTTTTTAATGTAGCTACTATATCCAACGCCGCTTGTTCTCCAGCCACCATGGCTGCGTTTAGCGAAGCGTTGAGTAGGTAGTCGCCCGCTAGAAAGATCGTTTCGGTCTGTTGGGTAGCGCCTGGCTGAAGCGCATTTTGTAAGCCCTCTAGCTGTGGAAGTGCTTGCTCGATTGCATAGTGCTTGATGAACCTCCCTCCTTTTATATTACAATAGTGTGCCAGTTCTTCTTCTACTTTTTTAATGAGATCGGTTAGAGGTAATGTATGAGGCTTTACTACCGTTACGGATAGTAATTCTTTCCCTCCCTTTGTTGCCATAGCAAGGCTTGTATGGTAGAAGACATTATTAATCAGTGCCTCCTTATCAGCCACTAAACCAATGATAGGCGGTTGAATATTTCGCTGATTGATCTCAAAGTACAGTGCATCGCAGCGCTTCCAAGCAATTTTTTTTGAAGTAGCTTGTGGAAGCAGCTTGTGGGGTGCAGTAGCAATGACTGTATAATCACTTTCGATTATTTTATCCCCTTCACAAATGATACGCCCCTCTTCTACTTTTTCTACCCGTGTATTGAATAGAAAAGTAGTTTTTTGCAGGCGACTCACCAACTGCTGGCTGATCGCCTCGATGCCTGCTTTGGGCAGGGCTGCATAGCCACTCCCAAACATTTTGTACACAAACTCAAACATACGACTCGATGTAGCCAAAGCGGTCTCTAGGAAAATACCACTATAAAAGGGCTTGAAAAAATCAGTAATCATGGGGGCTGAAAAGCCTTTTTCTTCTAAGTATTGCTGTGTAGTAGTCTCTGGTGTGGTAAAAATCTCCTCTAAGGATTTCGTTTTCAGCGCGTTGTTCAATCGTAAAATGCGCAACTTGTCTGAAAAGTTACCCACTTTAGCAAACAGCGTGGGAAATAACAGTGAAAGCTTACGCAATGGATCGCCGATGGTAATCTGTTTTCCATTACGAAAAATAACCGCACCAGGTAAAAATGGCTGTAGGGATAGTGCTTCAAAATCAAGGTATTTTTTCGCGTAAGGATAGGCAGTAAGTAATACCTGAAAACCACGATCTAGTTGATAGCCTTCTACTGAGTCTGTTTTTACGCGTCCTCCTGCTCGATTTGTAGCTTCTATGATGGTGGGGGCGTAGCCCTGTTGCTCTAGTACTTGCGCAGCAATCAGGCCACTTATTCCAGCACCTATGATATGTATTTGAGGGGTGTTTTGTGTCACGCAGGTTAGTTTAAAAAGATAAAATCTATTCTAATGACTTACTCTCAACGTTCAAGTTGTTAGTCAGGATAAATATCTTAATAATTTATAGACTAAATCAATTTTTCTGCTACTATTTTCTTCATCTCCTCTGACCATAAAATTGCATAGTGTCCAAGACGGTCTAACTCAATCATTTGGCTCTGCTTAAAAGCGTTATGCACTTTTCTTGCACCTTCTATAGGTAAAACCTTGTCGGTTTTCGAATGGATGATGATTGCTTTCTCTACGTTTTGAATTGTACGACAATAGGCAGCCATATCCAAGTTGCTAACCTTCTCTCCTATTACTTGCTCAAACTTCTCGGTGAGTGCCCTATGGGCGCGCTTCGATAGATTTAGCAAACTTGATACTTGTTCGATCCAGCTTGAAAAGGTATGAGGGGTTGTTACCAGAAACCAATTGCGTATAGACAGTGATGGTAATTTCCTCAATACAGTAGCAGTATTTACACTACCAAATGAATGACTAATGATTACTTGAGGCGTAAATTGACTAAGTACTTCCGCTAAAAAATCAGCAAAGTCGAACATGTGTGTCTCTCCTTGTGAACTATTACCGTGACTTGGCGCATCAAAGGCAACGACCTGATACCCTTTTTGAAGTAAGATCGGAATTAATGCTGCAAAGTTACCTGTTCTTCCTTCCCAGCCGTGTACGAGTAAAGCAGTTTTGTCAGTCGTTTCTCCCCAACTGTACTGACGTAATTTAAAATGCTTATACGTTACAAATTGTTGTTCGGCTTGTGATAATACTACTTCTTCATGGGCTTTAGGCTTTCTCATTCTAGGGCGAGATACCAAGGTATACACCCTCTTAGCAGCTACTGTGGGAGACACGAGTTGAATAATTTGGATCAGTAATTTAAGGATTTTCATATCTGAGTATTTTTTTAGAACCCAAATATAAAAACCTAGGTATTATTTTAAAACTCAGTTCGTTTTTTTATTTTTAAAAATGACTCAAGAAAATATACTAAAAATACACCGAGACTTTTGCCCATTGATTAAAACGGCTGCCGTTTTAGGCGACAAATGGCTTCTGATGATTATCAGAGAGTGTTTTTTTGGATACAAACGCTTTGAAGACTTTCAAGACCACTTAGCTATATCTAAGTCAGTCTTGAGTAAGAAATTGAAGTATCTTCTAGCGCAAGGTATTCTAAAAAAGTATCCTTACAAGACCGAAAAACAGCGGATAAGAGACGAATATAAACTTACACAAAAAGGAAAAGATCTTTATAAGGTATTGATAGGACTTATCGAGTGGGGCAATACTTACTATACCCTAGAGGGTACTACTACTGTACAGGTAGTAGCAAAACAAACAAGAGAGGAGGTTGCCCTAAAGGTAGTAGACAAAAATAATAAGCCATTTACTGTACAGGAGCTGTCACTTACCTCCAAAATTAGTCAGTGATAAATAGCTGCGAGCTACTCACCGTGATAATGAGGTAAGATTAATACCGAACAGCCTTTGCATAGTAACGAAGCCGTAAGGTAACTGGCGTACCTGTAGATGTATTTTTTTCCGTTGGTTTTCTTTCTACAGTTGTCTTAGAGATCGTCCCTTCTCCTGTAAAAAAGCGTTCTGTTATCCCTACCCCCTCTTGCCACTTGCCCACTTTATTGATTTGCGTAACGCCCTCTTCAAAATGGATAGCTAGTTGCTCAAAATCGTAGGTAGTATTGGTTGTTGTTTGATAAAGAAGTAGCTTTCCCACCCTTCCTTTTCTATCTTTTCTCAGTACGTTTTCTCCTTCTTCGATGTCTCCTTCGAGCAGTAGTGTTAAGTCAGCTTTTAAGGGAGTTCCTTCTAACGAAAAATCTGTGAAGGTAATGGCAGGAGGCATTACTTCACTCACTGTAAATTGCTCGGTAACTTCTGCTGGTGGGTTGGCACGAAAAGTTTTCCCGTCTAGCGTGCCACCTTTAATGGTTACTTCAAAATAAGGGCGAGGCACTTGAGGTGTCTCAATCTTAGAAGTAGTATCGGCTCCTCTTGTAGTAGTATTTTCGTCTTGGTAGGCGCGTCTACATTGCGTAAAAAATAGAAGAAGTGTGATGTAAAGAATCACTCTATAATTAAACATAAGCATGGTGGTTAAATTACCCAACTAACTAGAAAGTGGCTGGGATGGTTATGGGGCGCACACCACTTCTCTATTGAATAGGTCGCCAGAACTAAACGCTCTACTGATCTATTCAGTCAAGTACAGAATCAACAATTTTCACGGAAAACAGGGTATTTTCTTTTATGGTAGCTGCTTAGCTTTGGGCAGTACTGTATTTATCCAATAAAAAGCATTCTATGAAAATCGTCCTTTACCCCATACAGTTTTTTCTCTTAATTTTATTTTGTATTGGCTTTAGTTTCAAAGTACAAGCCCAATGGGAAGCTCCTTCGTATAGTGGCGCACGTCCATCTACCTACGTTCCGAAGGTAGATATCAAGCGTGTTTCAAGTATGAGGGAGGGTGAGACCAGTTGGATGCCCCAGTCCTCTGGGACAACAGAAACGCTGCGCGCCGTTTATTTTACTGATGCCAATACAGGCTACGTTACAGGAGAGAATGGAACGATTCTTAAAACCAACAATGGTGGCGCAACTTGGATGGCACAGTCCTCTGGTACAACTGAAGTACTCGCTGCTGTTTATTTCACTGATCCTAATACGGGCTACATAACGGGCGAGAATGGAACGATTCTTAAAACCACTAACGGTGGCACTAACTGGACAACGCAATCTTCAGGAACCACTGATTGGCTTT